>NZ_CP068439.1:1968750-2625000 GCF_016757735.1 Aequorivita iocasae | reverse complement strand
ACATTATCAGTGTAGCGCTCTAACCAGCTGAGCTATGGGACTCTGTAATTGGCCCCAATGTTCAGTGTTCAGCATTCAGTTTTGATGTACTGAGACTTAACCTGTTGACCATAATATTTTAAAATTGACAGCTAAACCAAGCAAGACCCCTCGTTTTTCAATATAAGAGCCTTCTCTTGTTGAATTTCGGTCGTCTTTCTCTAGAAAGGAGGTGTTCCAGCCGCACCTTCCGGTACGGCTACCTTGTTACGACTTAGCCCCAGTTACCAGCTTCACCCTAGGCCGCTCCTCGCGGTGACGGACTTCAGGTGCTTCCAGCTTCCATGGCTTGACGGGCGGTGTGTACAAGGCCCGGGAACGTATTCACCGGATCATGGCTGATATCCGATTACTAGCGATTCCAGCTTCACGGGGTCGAGTTGCAGACCCCGATCCGAACTGAGACAGGTTTTGTGGATTCGCTCCGCCTTGCGGCGTGGCTGCCCATTGTACCTGCCATTGTAGCACGTGTGTGGCCCAGGACGTAAGGGCCGTGATGATTTGACGTCATCCCCACCTTCCTCACGGTTTGCACCGGCAGTCTCGTTAGAGTTCCCATCTTTACATGCTGGCAACTAACGACAGGGGTTGCGCTCGTTATAGGACTTAACCTGACACCTCACGGCACGAGCTGACGACAACCATGCAGCACCTTGCAGTCTGTCCGAAGAAGGGGGTGTTTCCACCCCTGTCAGACTACATTTAAGCCCTGGTAAGGTTCCTCGCGTATCATCGAATTAAACCACATGCTCCACCGCTTGTGCGGGCCCCCGTCAATTCCTTTGAGTTTCATTCTTGCGAACGTACTCCCCAGGTGGGATACTTATCACTTTCGCTTGGCCACCCAGCCTACCAATGCAGGCCGGACAGCTAGTATCCATCGTTTACGGCGTGGACTACCAGGGTATCTAATCCTGTTCGCTCCCCACGCTTTCGTCCATCAGCGTCAATGCAATGTTAGTGACCTGCCTTCGCAATCGGTATTCTATGTAATATCTAAGCATTTCACCGCTACACTACATATTCTAGCCACTTCACATTGATTCAAGGCGACCAGTATCAATGGCAATTCCACAGTTGAGCTGCGGGATTTCACCACTGACTTAGACGCCCGCCTACGGACCCTTTAAACCCAATGATTCCGGATAACGCTCGGATCCTCCGTATTACCGCGGCTGCTGGCACGGAGTTAGCCGATCCTTATTCGTACGGTACCGTCAAGCCCCCACACGTGGGGGTGTTTCTTCCCGTAAAAAAGCAGTTTACAACCCATAGGGCAGTCTTCCTGCACGCGGCATGGCTGGATCAGGCTCCCGCCCATTGTCCAATATTCCTCACTGCTGCCTCCCGTAGGAGTCTGGTCCGTGTCTCAGTACCAGTGTGGGGGATCCCCCTCTCAGGGCCCCTACCCATCGTAGCCTTGGTAAGCCGTTACCTTACCAACAAGCTAATGGGACGCATGCCCATCTTCTACCGATAAATCTTTACCATACTTCAAATGCTATCTGTATGGGCCATGGGGCATTAATCCAAGTTTCCCTGGGCTATTCCCCTGTAGAAGGTAGGTTGCATACGCGTTACGCACCCGTGCGCCGGTCTCAAGGGTGCAAGCACCCTCTACCCCTCGACTTGCATGTGTTAGGCCTGCCGCTAGCGTTCATCCTGAGCCAGGATCAAACTCTTCATCGTATAATCTTCAATAATATTGCGACCATACACCAAAAGAGCCCGACTCTCAAAAAAATTCTCGGGATTCTCACTTAGTTTAGTTTTCTTTGTCGACCACCCACCCCTTCGGGCGGTGGCCTACGCTGTCAATTTCAATATCTCAATGAACTTTTGTCTCTTTCTCGCTCGCCGACAGATCGTGGTCTGTAGTCACTCACTGTCTAAGCGGGTGCAAATGTACAACTCTTTTTTAATCCCGCAATACCTTTTTAAAAAATATTTCAAAAAAAATTTAAAGAGCTTTTTTTGCCCTGCCGAACCCTCTATCTGTCCTGCTAAGCGGGTGCAAATATAGAACCCTTTTGCATTCCCGCAAACTTATTTGAAAGGTTTTTTGAGTAAATTTTTAATAACAAATAATAACGTTTTGAAAACTAACTTTTTAGTATTCAAAAAAAAAATCTTCTAGAAAAAACATCTCTTGAACTAAGGCCCAAAAAAAAAAAATTAAGCCAAGTAGTTGATATAATGGTCGTTGTCAAAAAACAAAAGAGCGAACTACAAACATAACATGTTTTAAAGTTCTACACAACTATCTGAGTATCTTAGTTATTAACAGTTTTTTTGTTCCAATGAGCCTTGAGGTCTAAATAGTCGATTGGGAAAGCGGGCTCTTGGCGTTCAAGGTTGTTTTCTTGAAAGGATCTTTCTAAAATATCTTCAATTAAATAATCTTCCTTTACTTCAAAAGGTCTGTACTCTTCCTTAAGTGAGATTTCAAAAAGGTTGGCTGTTGTATTATACCAAAAGGCGCGCCAGCCAGTGCGAAGCTCTTTTACAAGTTCAAAAGCGGTACGGCCGGTCTGTCTGTGAATTAACTTTACTAAAATTTGCCCTTCGGTATGGGTCAATTTCTTTAGTTTTTCAGAAAATTCACCCTCTACATATTTTTGGATACGCTTGGTATATCGTTTTTTGTCCCTGCTCTTTTCTATGGTTTTGAGTCTTTCGGTCATTGTTGTCAGCCGCTCAGAGGCTAATTTTGCGTAGGGATAGACTTTACGTGTTTTTCTGCGCAGTATAAGATAGCGTCTCCTGTCTTGTTCAGATTTAAATTTCAGCTTATCCAGCAGAATCACTTCGTCAAGATCTATTATTTCGCGGGCTATAGTGTCTCCTTCAATTATATAATACATGATTTCCGTAGAATCTTCCTGTTTTTTCAAGAATTCACTATCGGTCTGCCCATTGACGGCATTTAGACCGAGTAGTAAAAAAGGTATATATATAGGTGTGCAAATCTTCATTAAACTTGGTTTTATAAAAAACTAGGTGTTATCTAAAAACGTTCCAAAAATAAGCAAATTGCATTGTTCCCTTTAATTAGAATTTACTAATTTTACCCAACTCACATTTTTTCAGAAAAACCAATTTATGACTACTTCAATATTAAATGACAAATCGCTTGAATTTTTAGAGAAATATTTAAACAATGCAGCCCCTACTGGGTATGAATGGGAAGGACAAAAAATATGGATGAACTATCTGAAACCCTACGTTGATGAATTTTTTACGGATACGTATGGAACGGCCGTGGGAGTTATAAACCCCAAGGCTAAATTTAAAGTAGTTATTGAAGGCCACGCGGATGAAATTTCGTGGTACGTTAACTATATATGTGACAATGGACTTCTGTATGTAATTAGAAATGGTGGAAGTGACCACCAAATCGCACCTTCAAAAATTGTGAATATCCACACCAAAAACGGTATAAGAAAAGGGGTTTTTGGCTGGCCAGCAATCCATACCCGTGATAAAGCTAAAGAGGAAACTCCCAAACCTGAAAATATTTTTATAGACGTGGGCGCGAAGGATAAAGATGAAGTGGAAAAAATGGGAATCCATGTGGGCTGTGTTATTACTTACCCCGACCAGTTTCATATTTTGAATGAAGATAAATTTGTATGCCGCGCTTTGGACAACCGCATGGGTGGTTTTATGATTGCCGAGGTTGCAAAGCTTCTTCACAAAAATAAAGTGAAACTTCCTTTTGGTCTTTATATAACGAATTCTGTACAGGAAGAAATTGGGCTTCGCGGTGCTGAAATGATTGCCGAACGCATAAAACCAAATATTGCAATAGTGACAGATGTTACACACGACACTACCACACCCATGATTGACAAAAAGAAACAGGGGCTGGCCGAAATTGGTTGCGGCCCAGTTATTGCCTATGCTCCAGCCGTACAACAAAAACTTCGCGATTTAATTGTAGAAACCGCCGAAAAGAAAATGATTCCCTTTCAACGTGCAGCCCTTTCCCGAGCCACTGGCACAGATACAGATGCTTTTGCGTATAGCAATGGCGGGGTGGCAAGTGCCTTGATTTCATTACCGCTTCGATATATGCACACCACTGTGGAAATGGTCCACAGGAATGATGTGGAAAATGTAATAAAACTTATCTATGAAACTTTATTGAATATTAAAGATGGTGATACATTTAGTTATTTTGAATAATTAAAATGAAAATTCAGTAGGTTAATCCCTTTCCTGAATCAAAAGAAAGGCCGCTAGAATCTAAAATTTGTAGCGGTCTCTTTTTTGTTATATTTACCCCAAAATCCAGCAAACTTTGTTATTCAGCTCCTTTTCATTTGGATTGTTTCTGCCTTTTACCCTCTTGCTTTATTGGGCAGTTGGCTTTAAAAGAATAAAAGGGCAAAACTTGATTCTGCTGGCTGCCAGCTATTTTTTTTATGGGCTGTGGGATTGGCGGTTTCTTTTTTTGATAGTTGCGAGCTCTTTAGTAGATTATTTTGCAGCCCTGGCCATTAAGGGAACTGAAAATAATAATAAACAAAAGCTTTTTCTTTATAGCAGTATTGCTTGGAATTTAGGAGTTCTTTTTCTATTTAAGTACTACAATTTTTTTATAGATGAATTTTCGCTTCTCTTTAATATGCAACAGGGCGAATATGCCTTTAGTACGCTGAATCTGATTCTTCCCGTGGGCCTCAGTTTTTATACTTTTCAAACGATGAGCTATACGATTGATGTTTATAAAAACAGAATTGCTCCCACCAAAAATCTACTAAATTTTTTGTGCTTTGTCAGTTTCTTTCCGCAGTTGGTAGCAGGCCCCATTGAAAAAGCCTCAGATTTGTTGCCGCAGTTCAGCAAAAAAAGATCGTTTGATACCGTTCAAGTTAAAGAAGGCCTGCGCCAAATACTTTGGGGGCTTTTTAAGAAAATGGTAATTGCTGATAATGCCGCCTATGTTGTAAATATGGTGTATGCAAGTCCGGAAGACTACGGTAGTTTATCATTGCTGTATGCTTCAGTACTTTTCTTTTTTCAGATTTATGGCGATTTTTCGGGTTATTCAGATATTGCCATAGGTACCGCAAAACTTTTTGGCTTCAACTTGAGTAAAAATTTCAACATTCCGTATTTGGCAAAAAGCATGACGGAGTTTTGGCAACGCTGGCACATCACGCTCACACGGTGGTTTACGGATTATGTGTACTTCCCTATTATTCAGAAAAACCTGCGTAGCAGCCGCCGCCGTAATATCGCTATCTTTTTAACTATGGGCTTAATCGGTTTATGGCATGGGGCGGATTGGACTTTTGTGATTTTTGGGGCTTTTCAAGGCTTTTTGATTGTTCTGGAAAGAACTCCTTTAACGAAGAAGAGGAAATCGAGTCTTTTTCATAATTCAGAGAGAAGCAATTATCTATTACCTCTATTTTTTATTCTCGTACTTATCTTTTCAGCTGTGCTATTTAGAAGTCTAAATATAAACGAGGCTTGGATCATACTTCATAGAATTTTTAGTTTCATTCCAAGTGGAGAAATTGGTCTAATCGTAAACAGCTCTTTTTTAACATTTACAATTTTAATGCTTACGCTGGAAATATTTACTCGCAATAAGGATTTTCCATTCAGTCAACTGGATAAAAATATAAAACGCCCTCTTCGATGGATTATATATTATATATTTATTTTTATAATTTTTCAATATGCCGGATTTAAAGAAGATTTTATCTATTTCCAATTTTAATAAATCACTGCAGCAGTTTTTAAAATACTGTATGTTTTTTTTCACTCCTGTTATTGTGATGTATTGTATTCTGGAAATTTTAGCCCTTCAACTGCCAGTAACGTACAAGATAGTGAGTGAATATTTAGAATCAAATTCCTCTAAAATAGAATTTATTGCACTGGGTTCCTCCCAAGTTAAGGGTGGTATCAATCCTTCTTTATTACAGTTGCGGGCTATTACTCTTGCATCAGCCTCACAGCATCACAAAGAAGATTTTTTAATTCTACAAGGTGTTATTGATAGGCTTCCAAAACTAAAATATGTATTATTCGAGGTTTCATATATGCACTTGGAGTTACCATATCACTCACAGAATTATTGGAAAAATAATATTTACTTGAATTATTATGGAATCAATACTTTTGAGAGACAAACATATTTTAATGATAAACTCATCTATCTTTCCAACCCTCGATATTTTTCCTCTAAATTAAAAGACTACTATTTTTATAAAGGGAGCGAGAACCAAGAACAGTTAAACGAATTTGGTTTCAACATCAATAATTATTATGGTTCATTTCATAAATTAAAATATGACACTTCTGAAATAAATAATAAATATTTCAAAATTTATACTCACGAAAATCTAGATATTTTTAAAACGAACACTACTTTTCTATTCCAAATGTTAGATTATATGAAAGCGAAGGACTTGAAAGTTATAATTTCTACAATACCCCTATATAAAACTTATCTAAAAAAAAGAAACCCACAAATTGTGCACCGCCGTGATAGCATTCTTTCAGTAATTGTAAAAAAATACAACAACGTAGTACTTTTGGACAAGGAAACCGATACGGTCCAATTTAGTGTAAGAGATTTTTTAAACGAAAACCATTTAAATCCTGATGGCGCGAAGAAGTTCACAGCCTTGGTGAACCGAAAATTGGATAGTTTGCATTAATACTCTTTCAATTTTTTAAAATAAATTTTCGCTTCATTTATAACTTTTGGCGCTAGAATAATTGTCGCTGTCATCGTGGGAATTGCCATTAAGGCAAAGAAAGTATCAATCAAATTAATCATCATGTTAAGCGAAGTTGTTGCCCCCACCAGGATACTCAAAATGTAGAAATAGTTATATATCCCCTTATTTTTGGCGCCAAATAAAAAAGACATACACTTGCTGCCGTAATAGGAATAGGAAAAAAGTGATGAGATGCTGAAAATAGCAATACAGGCCAACAAACCGTATTTTCCAAAAACAGGAATACTTTCCTCAAAAGCTGAAGATGTTAAGCTCACCCCATTGGCATTACTGCTTTGCCATACGCCTGTAACCAAAATCGCCAGGGCAGTAAGCGTACAAATTATTAGGGTATCAATTGCTGGGCCCAGCATGGCCACCAAACCTTCCCGAATGGGTTCATTGGTTTTTGCCGCACCGTGCGCCATTGGCGCGGTTCCTATCCCCGCTTCATTTGAGAAAGCACCACGACGGATTCCCAAAAGAATAATTCCGCCAATAACTCCACCCAAAAAAGCATCTCCTTTATAAAAACTTGCGGAAAATGCATCGGTAAAAATCAGTCCCAAATAGGATGGTACAACTTCTATATGAACGATGAGAATAATCAATACCAAAGCAAAATAGAGCACAACCATTGCAGGTACCATTTTGGAAGCAGTTTTGCTAATTCGTGACAACCCGCCTAAAATTACAATTGCCGTTAGAGTGGCCAATACAAGGCCTACAATTAAATCTGTTTTAAAACCATGGTAAAGTCCGGCGGGTTTTAAAAGAATATCGTTAATTGCCTGCGTAAGTTGGTTTACATTAAATACAGGCAAAGCACCCACCAGTCCTGCCACACTGAAAAGAATTGCCAAGGGCATCCACTTTTTCCCCAATCCTTCAGTAATAAAATACATAGGGCCTCCTTGTATTTTTCCGTCACTATCTTTTCCCCTATAAAGAATGGCTAGCGTGGCAGTAAAAAATTTAGTTGACATCCCAATTATAGCACTTACCCACATCCAAAATACGGCTCCGGGCCCTCCAATAGCAATGGCCACAGCGACTCCCGCAATATTGCCCATTCCCACGGTGGCCGAAAGTGCAGTGGTCAAGGCCTGAAAATGAGTAATTTCACCAGCATCATTTTCATTGTCATATTTTCCGCGAAGTACTGCGAAAGCATGACCCAAATACCGAAATGGTAAAAATTTAATCCTGATTAAAAGATACAACCCGCCGCCAATCAAAATTACTAATAGCGGCAAACCCCAAGCAAAAGAAGCCAGTTCACTAATAAAATTATCTATTTTTTCCATTGAGATTATGAAGATTTACAACGAATGTAAGTTTTAAATTTTTAAAATTAAGTAGGAAATTGTTACTTGCAGCACCAAATGAAACAACAACTAACCCTATTGCTTCTTGGCATAACCTTTTTCTCCTTTGCTCAAACCGATAGCAATTGGAAAAAAAGTGCATTTACTTTTACTCCTGAAATTCTTTTGGGCCTTACGATGGAAGCTAATGATGGCTTTCCCGATACTGAATTACAAAAACAATTAATTTTCAATTTTGGACGCCATCATATAAACAATCCGCAACAATGGGCACAACGCTTGAAAAATCCTAAAACGGGTATTTCTATTGGAATAACGGATTTTGGAAATCTGGACAGTTTGGGGTTTGCATTAACTGCTATGCCTTTTATAGAATTTAAAGCCTTTAAAAGTGAAAAATGGAGCGTATTGACAGGAATGGGCGCATCTTATTTCACGAAAAAATTTGACGCCGCAACAAACCCTCAAAACCAAGCGGTGACTACAGACATTACCTGGGCATTCCGAATGTATCTTTATTATCAATTTCTTTCAAACAAAAATTTGGATTGGCGATTGGGGCTGGGGTATTCACACCATTCAAACGGACATACGCGTTTGCTAAACCAAGGATATAATTCATTTTTGGTGAGTCTTTCGGCAGCTATAAAGAACCCTTTAAAACACCCTGAAATTGTTTCTGAAGGAAATCTTCCAGTGTATAAAAATACTGTTTATAATTATGTAGCAGTGCGTGGGGGATTAGGTCAAAACGTTTTTGCTTTGGCTTTTAACGATAAAAGAAATGTATATACAATTGCTGGTGAATATGGTCGCGTATATAATAATACATTTAAAATAGGCCTTGGCTTTTATTATCGCTTTTACCAGCATTATTACGATTATATAAATGGAAATGAATCCTTGGTGCAGGCAGGTAGAGAGTTTGATTATTTTAGAAGTGATCCGTGGTACTACGCTACAAATTTAGGGATTAGCCTCCACGGTGAAATATTCCTAAACCACGTGGGTATTGACCTACAACTGGGTTACAATCTACATAAACCTGCCTATAAACTGGAATGGCGTATAAACGAAGGCTGGGATAATACGCCAAGGGAAATTTCACAAACTTGGGTTTTGGGCGAGCTGGACGGCAGCTATAAAAGAAAACATCGTATATCTTCCCGTTTGGGGCTTAAATATTATTTAATAGGAATGGAAAAGGCCCCGAAAAATAATTTTTATTTGGGTGCGCACCTGAATGCCAATTTGGGACAAGCAGACTTTACAGAGCTCAGCTTTGGTTATGTGTATAGCTTCAACCATCGGGAGCGAAATTAAAAAACCCTTTCCTGTTAAGGAAAGGGCTTTTCAAAATAATTAAATTCAAACAAACAATTATTTTGATAAAATCAACCTATGGGTAGAAGTTGAAGTCTCAGAAATAACTTTTATTATATAAACTCCATTCGCATAACTACTGAAATCTAAATCGGTTTCACCGACAGTACCTCTGAGTTCACGAACTATTTTTCCAGAACCTAATTCCATAATTACAATTTGTAAATTGTTTCCAAACGTTGCTGGAATTTTAGCTGTTGCAAAACCTCTGGATGGGTTTGGATAGATTACAATTCCACTTCCTCCTTCGGTAATATCATCCACAGAAAGTAAAATCGTTTGGGCTTCAAAGGCTCCAATATCACGGATTCCTCCAAATACAGCTTGCTCAATTTGATCATTGAATAAATCTGCAGGATCACCGGCATTATACGCCAACGAGCCTTCCAGCAATTCGTGCGTTTCAGTCAATCCGCCATTGTTTTGAAGTGGGCCAACCATTGGGTCAGTTTCTTCAATGTCATTCGGTTGTTCAGGGAAAGCGTTAGCATCATCAGTTCCGATCAAATTGTAATCGTTGGAAACAAAGCTTCCATTAACATCTGTTCCAGAAGTTGCAGTATTCAGCGCGACTAATGTATTTTTCAATGAAGTATTGGTGTCACTTTGAATTCCACCTCCGTCAGACAGTGCATTGTTTAATGCAACTGTTACCGCATTCAAATCGAAACTTGCGCCGTTATTGTAAATTCCGGCCCCAGCACCGTTTGCTGTGTTTGTCGAAATTGTACTTCTCATTACAGTTACATCTCCACCGGAAGCATTGTGAATACCACCTCCACCACTTGTTGCTCCACTCGCTGAATTATTTGAAATTGTTGAAGTAGATATTTCCAACATTCCTCCATTGTTGAAGATTCCAGCGCCACCGTCATCTGCAGCAGTTCCAAAAGAACTGTTGCCATCAATGGTTGAAGTTTCAACAGCCATTAAAGTACCGCTTTGATTCCAAAGTCCGCCACCTTCACGGGCAGCTTCGTTTCCTGAAATTATACTTCCCGAAATTGTAATTAAACCACTGTTTCCTGTTACATGAAGTCCACCACCATTCCCTGGGGCTGCAGTTCCAGCAGTTCCGTTAACATCATTTGTGGTCATATCAGAATTTGTAAACGTGAGCGTGCCATCAATCAATTCAATAGCGCCACCTGCTCTATTTGCGGCATTTCCAGACAATGATGAATCAGAAATTGTAACATCACCAGCAGTACTCAACAATCCACCACCCGAACCAGCTGCTCCGGTAGCAAGGTTGTTTGTAATTAAAGTTCCATTGATAATATTTAATGTACCTCCGTTATTGAAAACACCTCCACCACCGTTATCAGCATCGGCTCCTTCAGCTATGTTGGCGTCGATTGTCATTCCGTCGATGGTCATTAATCCAGTGCCATTCCAAAGAGCACCACCTTCAGAGGCAGCAATATTTCCAGTAGCAGAGCCTCCAGAAATATTTGAGTCGCCCGCACCAGTAATGTGAAGTCCTCCTCCATTTCCTGGGGAAGCAGCTGTTGTATTTGAAGTGAATATCACATTCGTAAGATTTAATTCACTTCCAGCAACTGAGTTTTCCTCAATTGCACCACCAGCTCTCATAGAAGTATTTGCTGTGAATTCAGAATCAGAAACGGTCAAAGTACCAAGATTGTTCAAAATACCACCACCAGACCCTGCGGCTCCATCAGCAATGTTATTTAAAATAGTAGTATTCATAACAACCAATGTTCCCATTTCGTTAAAAATACCTCCACCACCTTGATCGGCATCAGCTCCACTTGCAGTATTTCCATCAATGGTTGTTCCGTCTATGGTCATTGTGCCACCACCATTCCAGTAAGCACCACCTTCTGCGGAAGCTGTATTTCCTGAGGCCATTCCGCCAGTGATGTTTGAATCACTGGGGCCAGTTATATGCAATCCACCGCCATTTCCGGGAGCGGAAGCCGTACTATTGTTCATCAAATTTACATTTGTCAGAGTCAATAAATTTCCAGCCAAGGATTTATCTTCTATTGCACCACCGGCACGCATTGAAGCGTTACCAGAAAATTCAGAATCTGAAACAGTAAGCGTTCCTTCATTGTTAAAAATTCCACCTCCGGAACCTGCAGCACCATCAGCTACATTATTTGAAAGTGTTGCATTCAGCACATTAAGTGTACCACCATTGTTGAAAATTCCGGCACCCCCATCATCTGCTGCGGGACCACTGGCAATATTTGCATCTATTATAGTGCCGTCCACAGTCATAGTACCTGCACCATTCCATAAACCACCACCTTCTTGTGAAGCAGTATTTCCGCTTACATTTCCACCAGTAATATTTGAATCTCCAGCACCAGTAATGTGCAATCCACCACCGTTTCCTGGGGCAGAAGCAGTACTATTATTCATTAAATCTGAATTTGTTATTATCAATAAACTACTTGAAGATGAATTTTCCTCAATTGCACCACCGGCACGCATTGATAAATTTCCAGTTAATTCAGAGTCTGAAATAGATAAAGCACCCAAATTATTCAAAATACCCCCACCAGAACCAGAAGTTCCATTAGCAATATTATTACTGATAGTTGTTCCGTTTTGGACTATCAAAATACCGCCTTCATTGAAAATACCTCCACCACCTTGGTCTGGATCATTTCCACTTGCTGTGTTTCCATCTATGGCAACATTATCTACAGTCATTGTACCGCTACCGTTCCACAATCCACCACCTTCGGCAGTTGCGGTGTTTCCATTCACGGTACCATTAGTCAAACTTGCCGTTCCTGGACCAGTTATGTGAAGACCACCTCCGTTTCCTGGGGAATTTCCGACATTATTGTTATCAAGATTTGTATCCAAAAGTGTAATAATTCCTGGTGTAACTGAAGAGTTATCCTCAATACCGCCACCCGCTCTATTTGCAGAATTATTTGCAATTACAGAATTATTTACGGTTACTGAACCGCCATCCACATTTTGAATTCCACCCCCAGAACCAGCAGTTCCAGTTGCAGTATTGTTTGTAATGGTTGAAGAATTTTGGACCATTAAAATACCGCCATTATTAAAAATACCTCCACCACCATTTGTGGCATCATTTCCACGGGCAGTGTTGCTATCCAACAATGAACCATCTACAGTCATTGTACTTCCGGCTTGGTTCCATAAACCGCCACCTTCGCTTGCGGCATCATTATTTGTTATTGTGCTTGCTGAAATATTTACGGTTGCAATTCCTGTTACGTGCATTCCTCCACCATTTCCGGGGTTTGGTGTTCCTGCTGCGATATCAACTTTATTTCCTATTAAGGAAGTGTTTGTCATATCCAGTGTTCCAGCAACAATCTCAATACCTCCACCGGCGCGGTTTGCGGCATTGGCATCAATCATTCCGCCAGTGATAACTACACCACCATCGGTTGTCAAAATTCCACCGCCAGAACCTGAAACTCCGGTTGCAAGATTGCTCTGAATTGTACCGTCTGTTAGATTTAAATCACCACCATTGTTATAAATACCACCACCGCCAGAGCCACTTACTGCCTTATTCAAATCAACCATCGTGTTTATAACATTCATAGTGCTACCTGCTTGGTTCCAAAGACCACCGCCTTGATTAAAAGCAATATTCGCAGAAATTGAAGCGTCATTAATAGTTGTATTTGTAACACCAGAAATATGGACTCCACCACCGTTTCCTGGATTTGGTGTTCCAGCGGTTCCATTTACATCATTTAATGCTATGAGGGTTCCGTTCAAATCAAGTGTTCCGGCAATTACTTCTATACCACCACCAGCTCTATTGGCAAAGTTTTGTGTTATTTGAATATTTGCAATAGTAACGGCTCCAGCTGTTGAGAAAATTCCTCCTCCCGAGCCAGATGCTCCATCGGCAATATTATTATTTATAGTAGTTCCTGCAAGAATATCGAGAGTACCTCCATTGTTGAAAATTCCTCCACCCCCATTATCCGCATCGGCTCCACTTGCAATATTATTTGTTACAGGCACTCCATCAACTGTCATTGTTCCTGCGCCGTTCCATAAACCACCACCTTCAGAAGCAGCTATGTTTGCATCAACCGTTCCTCCTGAAATAGTAGCGTTTCCAGTTCCACCTACGTGAAGACCACCACCGCTCCCAGGGGAAGCTACAGCGGGAGCAACTCCAGCATTATTTGTATTTAATGTAGTTCCGGACATGGTCAATGTTCCCGCTGCAATTTCAATTCCGCCACCCGCACGGTTAGCAATGTTATTTGTAATTATTGCATCAGTTACGGTTACATCCCCATCTGTACTGTGTATACCTCCGCCGGAACCTGCAGTTCCATCGGCAGTATTATTGGTGATTTCTGTTCCAGCCAAAACATTCATTGTTCCGCCATTATTAAACAATGCTCCTCCACCATCATCGGCCAATATTCCGCTTGCGGTATTTTCTGTAAGAAGTGTATCTTCTACAGTCATTATTCCTAAGTTATTCCACAATCCACCGCCTTCTTGTGCAGCTTTATTATTCTGAATAGTACTATTTGAAATTGTTGCATTCGTCATCCCTGACAGATGGACAGCGCCACCGTTACCAGGATTAGCCATTGTGCCAAGACCAATATCAACTCCCGCGGAATTATTTTCTAAAGTAATTGCGTCCAATACCAAAGTATTTCCCGAAGCATCTTCAATAGCGCCACCGGCACGGCTTGCATAATTTCCGGAGATTGTACTTCCGGTCGCAATATTTAAAGTTCCACCAGTATTATTGAACAATGCACCACCGCGGCCACCAGGAGTAGCTCCCATTGCCACATTCGAAGTTAGGTCTGTTGCTGCATCTACGTTCAAAATTCCACCATTATTGAAAATCCCACCGCCTCCGGTAGCATCGCCATTTGCCGTGTTTCCGGTTATTGTAGTTGCAGTTACGGTCATAGTTCCTGTACCGTTCCAAAGACCACCACCTTCAAAAGCAGTGTTATTTGTTACAATTCCATTATTGAAATTTACATTTCCGGGACCAGTAATATGAAATCCTCCACCATTACCTGGAGCAGGCGCATTCACCGTATTTTGATTTAGGACAACATTATTAAAAGTAAAAGTCTCGCCCATTGCAGAATTCAATTCAATTCCACCACCGGCTCTATTTGCAGTGTTATTTTCAAAGGTAACGCCATCAACAATAAGAGTTCCTGGCGTAAGGTTAAATATACCTCCACCAGAGCCAGCAGTACCACTTGCAATATTTCTAACTATTTGTGTATTTGGTGCAACGGTTAAAGTTCCGCCATTGTTGAAAATACCTCCACCGCCATTATCGGCGGCATCGCCTTCAGCTTTATTGAAATCAATAAAAGTATCGGTATAAAATATACCTCCCTGAATATTCATACTTCCGCCATTGTTCCAAAGGCCACCACCTTCGGAGGCAGCTTCGTTTAAAAATACGATTCCACTCAATGTAACATTAGTTGCATTTCCTGTTATATGAAGTCCTCCTCCGTTACCTGGATTTGGAGTTCCGCCCGTAGCAATTCCATTTACATCGTTTGAGATTAGTGATATATCCAAAAGGTTCGCAGTGCCATCAATAATCTCAATACCTCCACCTGCTCTATTGGCACCATTGGAAGAAAGAAATATAGTATCTGTATTTAAGGTTCCTCCTGTGCTTAAAATTGCGCCTCCAGAACCAGATGTACCGGTGGCTATATTGCTGTATATATCAGCAAAATTATTTACGATCATGGTTCCGCCATTATTAAAAAGAGCACCACCACCTTGATCCGGATCATTTCCTGTGGCTTCATTATTATTGTAAGTTCCGCCAGAAACTGTCATAGTACCCGATCCATTCCAAAGACCACCGCCTTCTGCTGCGGTATTATTTGCTACCGTACAATCTGTAAAAGTTGAATTTCCGGGACCACTTATATGAAATGCACCACCATTTCCAGGGTTGGCGGTAGCAATGTTATTTCCACTAAAAGTAACATTGTTAAAAGAATATGTTTCTCCGGTAGCTGAACTAATTTCTATTCCCCCACCAGCTCTATTGGCTGTATTTCCTGAAATTGTAATTCCGTCAACACTCAGTGTTCCTGGAGTAAGATTGAAAATTCCCCCACCAGAACCCGATGTTCCATCGGCAATATTATTAGAAATTGTTGTGGAAGAAACTGTTAATGAACCTCCATTATTGAATATTCCACCACCGCCATCATCAGCTGCGTTACCTGAGGCAATATTTCCGGAAACGGTTGAACCCATTACCATCATTATACCTGTGTTATTCCAAAGACCGCCACCCTCTTGTGCAGCTTGGTTATTTTGAATAGTACTATTTGTAATGTTTGCTGAAGTGGAACCAGACAAATGTAAGGCGCCACCATTTCCAGGATTTGCCATTGTTCCCAAGCCTATATCGGCTCCAGCGGAATTTCCTTCCAAAGTAATTCCGGTTAAAACCAGAGTGCCTTCAGAGGCATCCTCAATCGCCCCACCAGCACGACTAGCGTAGTTTCCATTTATATTTAAACCAGGAGCAAGTGTAAGCGTTCCGCCTGTATTATTAAAAATGGCACCACCACGACCTCCGGGAGTTGCTCCCAACGCGATGTTTTGGGAAAGATTGGTATTTGCGCTTACTGATAAAGTTCCGCCATTATTGAATAAAGCACCTCCACCTGTATTTGGGCCTAAAGCCGAATTATTTGTAAACGTAACTCCGTCAATTGTCATCGTTCCTGCTCCATTCCAAAAGGCGCCGCCTTCAATGGCAATATTGCCAGTTGCTGATCCTCCTGAAAAAGAAGAGTTCCCAGAACCTGTAATATGGAATGCACCTCCGTTTCCGGGAGCTGTTACACCAATGGCTTCATTATTAATAAAATTAGAATCCGTAAATGAAATCGTTCCTGGAGAGTCAGTCTCAATTGCACCACCTGCCCGTATCGCGAAATTTCCATTAAAGGTCGTACTCGAGACAGTCAAAACCCCAGAGGATTTTACGAATATCGCTCCACCACTTCCCGCTGCTGCCGTTGCAGAATTAGAAGTAAATTCACTATCTGTTACAGTGGAATTTACAATATCGTTTAAATACAAGGCGCCACCACCATTGGCTCCTTGTGCTTCGTTATTAATAAAGACACAATTGGTCACATCAAAATTATTGGCTGCTATTGCAACCACACTGCCTCCGTTTGCATTGCTTGTAAAATTTTGAATCGTTAATTGATCCAAACTTCCTGAAACATTCACAAATCGAAAAGCGCGATTGTTGGCATTTGTTCCATCTATTATTGTAGAACCATCTGCATTTCCTGTAATTTGAAGTTCATCGGTAACCTGCATTTGTGTTCCAGTTATAAGAACAGTTATTGCTGGATCAAATGTTATAAAGGAAGGTGTAAAAGCGTCTGCGTTTGCTTGATTTACAGCATCCCGAAGAGATCCTGGGCCATTGTTCGCCCCGTTAGTTACATTATAGGTCTGCCCAAAGGCAATACCCGTTATCATAAAAATTGAAACCAATAAGAAAAGGTTTCGCGTAATTCTAATTTTCATAAGCTTGATTTTTTAAGTTAATTACCAATACTTACGTTAAAATTTAAAGGGTCGGTTTCCCAAAGGAGTGTTAAAATTTTTGAAAGACAATACTTTACACCGATACTATATGTTAAAGAGAGAATTTATTGTAAGATTGGGAAAATAAAAAAACACCTATTGAAGGTGTTTTTAAAATATAATTAGGAAGTATAATTTATTTTAAATATTCCAATACATTTTTTTCAATACGGTCGTGAATATTGGAAACATCTGCTTTTATGAATTTTTCGCCGGTAATGTTTTCATATAATTCAATATATCTTTCCGAAACAGTTTCAATGTATTCGTCGCTCATAAATGGAACTTGTTGCCCTTCCAAACCTTGAAAGTCATTTTGGATTAACCATTGGCGTACAAATTCTTTTGAGAGCTGTTTTTGGGGTTCGTTGTTTTTCTGACGTTCTTCATAGCCGTTTGCATAAAAGTAACGTGAAGAATCCGGAGTGTGTATTTCATCAATGAGAACTATTTTCCCATCCTTAGTTTTTCCAAATTCATATTTGGTATCCACCAAAATCAATCCTCTTTTAGCAGCAATATCACTTCCGCGTTGAAAAAGTTTTCGAGTATAATCTTCCAGCTGAAGGTAATCTGCCTCGGAAACAATGCCACGTTTCAAAATATCTTCCCGAGAAATATCTTCGTCGTGATCGCCCATTTCAGCCTTTGTTGCTGGGGTGATTATTGGTTCGGGAAATTTGTCATTTTCCTTCATTCCTTCGGGCATTGCAACACCACAAAGCACTCTTTTTCCTGCTTTATACTCACGGGCCGCATGGCCGCTCATATAACCCCGAATAACCATTTCAACCTTAAAAGGTTCGCAGGCTTCACCAATGGCAACGTTTGGATCGGGTGTAGCTATCAGCCAATTTGGAACCAAATCTTCGGTATCGCGCATCATTTTGGTCGCAATTTGGTTCAGGATTTGTCCTTTATATGGGATTCCCTTTGGCATCACTACATCAAAAGCGCTCAGCCTATCTGTAGCGACCATTAAAAGTATATTGTTCGTTAAAGTATAAACCTCCCGCACTTTTCCGTGATACACACTTTTTTGTCCAGGAAAGTTAAAGTTGGTTGAAATTATAGTATTACTCATTTTGATTTTAGATATACGATTTTCGATTTAAAAATTGGAATTTGGAATTTAATATTTTGGAATTTTTTAGTCTACGTTTTCAATATTCTTATAAGCAGCAATCACTTCCTTCACTAAACGGTGACGGATAACATCTTTGTCATCCAAATAAATCATCCCAACACCCTTTACATCTTTTAAAACCAATAATGCTTCCTTTAAACCTGAAATTACGCGCCGCGGAAGGTCAATCTGCCCGGGATCGCCCGTTATCATAAACTTGGCGTTTTTTCCCATACGGGTCAAAAACATTTTCATTTGTGCGTGCGTAGTGTTTTGTGCTTCGTCCAAAATTACAAATGCATTGTCCAAGGTACGTCCACGCATAAAGGCCAAAGGGGCAATTTGAATAACCCCAGTTTCAATGTGCGATGCAAGCTTTTCCGCAGGTATCATATCACGAAGGGCATCGTACAACGGCTGCATATATGGATCGAGTTTTTCCTTTAAATCTCCCGGAAGAAAACCTAGATTTTCTCCAGCTTCTACCGCAGGTCTTGTTAAGATGATTCGCTTTACCTCCTTGTCTTTCAATGCTTTAACCGCAAGTGCAACACCGGTATATGTCTTTCCTGTTCCTGCTGGACCTACAGCAAAAACCATATCATTTTTTGCCATTAGTGCTACCAATTTTCGTTGATTGGCAGTTTGTGCTTTTACAGGTTTGCCGCTCACCCCATGCACAATAACCTCACCGCTACCCACGGGTGTTTCATATTCTTCTTTATTTCTGCTCAGTAAAACACGCTCAATCACGTTTTCATCTATTCTATTGTATTTTACGTACTGCTCCAACAGCATTGTAATGCGTCGGTCAAATTCCTCTAGCACATCTTCATCACCATAGGCTTTAATTTTATTGCCGCGTGCAACGATTTTCAGTTTTGGAAAATATTTTTTAAGAAGGTCAATATTAGCGTTTTCAAGTCCAAAGAATTCCTTTGGGCTAATCTCTGTAAGTTCGATGATAAGTTCGTTCAAAAGGCGTGCTTTTTTATTATTTGGAATATGCAAAAAATAGTTTTGCTACTAACAAAAGTAACCTATTTTTGTGGTAATTCTTTTAAGAAAATATCAACAATCCATTTATGGCCATAATCACACTTACTACTGACTTTGGAGAGAAAGATCACTTTGTTGGCGCGGTAAAGGGAGCTATTTATACTGAAATGGAAGACGCTAAAATTGTTGATATCTCCCATTCCATTTCACCATTTCACCTACACGAAGCCGCATACATTATTCAGAATGCCTATAAAAGTTTCCCTCCGGGAAGTATACACGTAATTGGCGTCGATTCTGAATTAAATCCTGAAAATAAGCACATTGCGGTATTGATGGACGGCCATTATTTTGTGTGTGCTGACAATGGGATTATCTCCATGCTCACTTCGGAAATTCGCCCTGAGAAAATTGTTGAAATTAATATTCACGATCGGGTAATCAGCAATTTTCCCGTTTTGGATGTATTTGTGAAAGTGGCCGGCCACATTGCACGGGGCGGAACGCTAGAAGTAATTGGTAAAACCATTACTGAAATCAAGGAATTGACGGGCATCCGTCCCGTAGTAAACAACAAAGAGAGCCAAATAATTGGCAACGTAATTTATATTGACAACTACGGAAACGTAATCAGCAATATTTCAAAAAAGTTATTTGAGACCGTCGGAAAAGGAAGGGAATTTATAATCAATGCCCGCTCTGAGAAATTTAGCAGGATACACACCCATTACAGCGATGCCATCAACTTTGAGCAACCTCCCGAAAAACGCGAGGAGGACGGAAAGCGGTTGGCGCTATGGAATTCATCTCAATTTTTGGAACTGGCCATATACAAAAGCAATCCTACTTCCGTGGGCGGCGCCTCAAGCCTTTTTGGACTGGAGTTTAGAGACACAATTACGGTTAACTTTAATTCATAAATTAAAAGAAAAATGTTTACAAGAATTGTAAAAATGCAGTTTGAAAAAGAACACATTCCTGCTTTTCTGGCTAATTTTGAAACCGTGAAAGAAAAAATACGCGCTTATCCCGGTTGCGAATTTTTGGAACTTTACAACGATAAAAATAACGAAACAATCTTTTTCACTTACAGCCGTTGGAATGATGAAAACGATTTGGAAAACTACCGAAATAGTGAGCTTTTCAAAGAAGTATGGAGTGTAACAAAACCGATGTTTAAAGAAAAAGCTGAAGCTTGGAGTGTTGATACACTTCACAGTTTAAAATAATTTAAAACTGAATGTTTACAATAATTAAACGCGAAATAAATTCCTTCTTTTCAAGTACCATTGGGTATTTGGTGATTGCTGTTTTTTTATTGATCAATGGGTTGTTTTTGTGGGTTTTTAAAGGAAATTTCAACATTCTCGATTCTGGTTTTGCAGACCTTTCCCCCTATTTTGAACTCGCGCCGTGGGTTTTGCTTTTTTTGATTCCCGCCGTCTGCATGCGCGCCTTTAGCGACGAAATGAAAATGGGCACCTTGGAGCTTCTGCTTACAAAACCCATTTCACTAAAGCAGATAGTTTTAGGAAAATATTTCGGAGCAGTCATCCTAATTATAATCGCACTAATCCCAACCATATTATACGTTTTTACCATAGCAGCCTTGGGCAATCCGCCCGGTAATTGGGATGTGGGCAGTACCCTTGGTTCCTACATCGGACTGCTATTTTTGGTGTTTGCATATACTTCCATCGGGATCTTTGCTTCCACACTTTCGCAAAACCAAATCGTGGCTTTTATAATTGCCGTTTTCCTTTGTTTTGCGCTCTATTATGGGTTTGAGGGCTTTACCTCTTCCTCTTTCGATATTTCCAATTTGGGAATGAAGGCGCATTTTGACAGCGTGGCGCGTGGGGTATTGGACACCCGGGATTTGATTTATTTTTTAAGTGTAACTGCATTTTTCATCGCTTTGACCATTTTTAAATTGAAGAAACAATAATGAAGACTTCAATTAAAAAAAATATCGTTTCAATTGCCGTTTTGGTGGGAGGATTAATTCTTTTGAATATCCTTGGAAACTATTTCTACAAACGCTTTGACCTCACACAGGATAACCGTTTTACCCTTTCAGAAGAAGCAAAACAAATTGTTGATCAAGTAGACTCCCCATTGATAGTAGATGTATTTCTGAAAGGAAATTTTCCGCCGGAATTCCGAAGACTTCAAAGTGAAACTGAACAACTTTTAGACGAATTTTCGGCCTATAACGACAATATAAAATTTGAATTTATAGACCCCACGGAAAAAGGCAACGAAGCATTCCGATCACAATTTGAAAAATTTGGATTGACCCCAGCCCAAGTTTCCGTAACCGAAAGTGGTAAGCAGAGCACCGAACTTGTTTATCCGTGGGCATTGGCGCATCACAATGGCAAATCGGTCAAAATTCCGTTGCTGAAAAACCAACTAGGTGCCACTTCCGAAGAACGCGTAAACAGTTCGCTGCAAAATTTACAATATGCGTTTGCAGACGGTTTTAAGAAATTGGCAACGGAAAAGTCAAAAAAAATAGCCGTTTTAAAAGGCAATGGGGAATATGACGACCGTTACATTGCCGACTTTTTTGCAACGCTTCGCGACTATTATTTTATTGCACCCTTTACGTTGGATTCGGTTGCGTCAAACCCCGAAATGACCTTTAAAGCGTTGGAGGGTTTCGATTTAATAGTTGCCGCTCAGCCCACCGAAGCTTTTAGTGATGCCGAAAAATATGTATTGGACCAATATATTATGAACGGCGGTAAATCACTGTGGGTGATGGATGCCACCCAAATGCAGCTGGACACCGTAAGCGGAAATATGTTTGCCTTTGGAAAGGATTTAAACTTAAATGATTTCTTCTTTAAATATGGCATCCGCGTCAACCCCAATTTGGTGAAAGACGTGTACTCCGCCCCTATCGTTCTGGCCAGTGGTGACGAGCGTGAGGCTCAATACAATCGCTACCCCTGGTTTTTCAGTCCGTTGAGCAGCAGTGCAAACAACCACCCCATCGTTTCAAATATTGAAGCTGTAAAGTTTGATTATGCCAGCGCGATTGATACACTTCCGAACCAACTTAAAAAAACGGTTTTACTTTCCACATCCCCAATATCGAAAATTGTGGGACTGCCCTTCCCTATTGATTTTGATGTTGAAATTCCAAAGAATTTACAGGTAGTCAATGAAGGTCCTAATCCCAATGAATACAATGCTGGTGAAATTCCGCTCGCGGTTTTACTGGAAGGTAAATTTACTTCAGTTTATAAAAATCGGGTAAAGCCTATCTCCCTAAATGGAGTGAAAAATATAGATGACGGCAAACCCTCAAAAATGGTTGTTATTAGCGATGGAGACCTCATAAAAAACCAATTGCAGGGCAATCGTCCGCTCGAACTTGGCTTCGACAAAATGACCAATCAATTCTACGGAAACAAGGAATTTCTGCTGAATACCGTTAATTATCTCCTGGACGACAGCGGACTTATAAACATTCGCACGCGGCAAATTGCGGTGCCGTTTCTCGATCCACAAAAAACCGTGGAACAGCGAACAAAGTGGCAAGTACTTAACCTCCTGTTACCGTTGGGTTTATTAGCCCTTTTCGGAATCGGTTTTGTGCTTTACCGCAAACGCAGGTACACCCGCTAAATGTTAATAAGTTTGTTTTAACAAACACTTCAATTGAAATATATTTGTAGGTATGCTAAAACCAAGGCATTTATCATTATTCTGATCAAAAAAATAAATATTCAATGAAATTCATCGTATCGAGTTCGTATTTATTAAAACAACTGCAAGTTTTGGGCGGTATTATCAACAACAATAATACGCTTCCTATTTTAGATAATTTTCTTTTTAATTTGGATGGAAAATCCCTTACTGTTTCGGCTTCTGATTTGGAAACAACCATTTCTTCCAAGCTGGAAGTAGAAAGCACCGAAAAAGGAATGGTCTGTATTCCTGCAAGGCTTTTGCTTGAAACTTTAAAAACCTTTCCAGAACAGCCATTAACGTTTACTGTTGAAGACAACAATACTATTGAAATAAGCAGTAATCACGGTAAATATGCGCTTGCATATGCCAGTGGCGAAGAATTTCCCAATGCCGTGGAATTGAAAGATCCGTCATCCACCGTGGTGCAGGGTGATGTGCTTGCTACTGCCATCAGCAAAACCATTTTTGCGTCTGGAAACGACGATTTACGCCCTGTGATGAGCGGTGTGTTTTTTCAATTTTCAACAGATAATTTGGTTTTTGTAGCAACCGATGCGCACAAATTGGTTAAATATACCCGTGACGACATCAGTGCTTCGCAAACCGCGGAATTTATTATGCCGAAAAAACCTTTGACGCTTTTGAAAAGTATTCTTGCCGGAAGCGAGGAAGATGTTACCATTGAGTATAACGACAGCAACGCCAAATTCATTTTTGAGAACACTGAAATGGTTTGCCGCTTAATCGATGGAAAATACCCTAATTACGAAGCGGTTATTCCGAAGGAAAACCCTAACAAATTGGTTATCGATAGAAATCAATTTTTGAATTCCGTTCGACGTGTTTCTATCTTTTCCAGCAAAACTACCCACCAAATCCGTTTAAAGATTGCAGGTGCCGAACTGAATATTTCAGCTGAAGACATAGATTACAGCAACAAAGCCGAAGAGCGCCTTACTTGCGATTACCAAGGGGATGATATGCAAATAGGCTTCAACAGCCGTTTCCTTACTGAAATGTTGAACAACCTAACAAGCGATGAAGTTTCTTTGGAAATGAGCCTACCTAACCGCGCAGGAATATTAACGCCAGTGGATGGTCTGGATGAAGGTGAAACCGTTACCATGCTTGTAATGCCGGTGATGTTGAACAATTAAATTGTTAGAGTCTTATTTAATCAGAATAGCAGAATTAAAAACCCGCCCAAGTGGCGGTTTTTTTTACATATTGATGACATAATTTAATGGGGCCGATGTGTTGTTAATTTAACTCTATAATTAACAATAACGAAAACGAAACACATGAAAACCCTAAAAACATTTAGCATTCTTTTACTCTCAGTAGTAATTATTTCCTGTTCTAAAAAGGATGATGGAGGTGGCGGAAGTGCTCCAGAAGCGAAATTTAACGCAACCATAAACGGTGGAGGCTTTGGCAGTAATTATTCATCTCGTTTGGGGTTTTACTCAAGCGATTACAGTGACAATGGATTAACCCTTGCAGTAACTGACGAAAACACCAATATTATCCGTATTTTTTTAAATAATACTGGAGGCTTTGGAAGCGGAATCACTAAAATTATTAATGACGTTGCTACCAATGGTTTTGTAACCAGCGTTGTAATTCGGGATCAAACCAATCAAGTAACCTATAATGCGTCTGAAGGAGAGATCAATATTTTAGAAAATCAAGAAAATCCTGAAAATGAGGACGGACGTTTAATCTCCGGAAATTTTACCATCACCGCAACATCAGGGTCGGGCCCAGCTATCACTATGAGTGGAAATTTTAAAAATTTTGCATATTAATTAAGCAAAGGAACGTTGTACCAAAAAGGGTTGCATTTGTGCACCCTTTTTTTATGTGTTAATTTCAACTTCCATTAAATTTAAAACTTTTCCAAAGTTAACCGTACCTTTACAGCCAATGACACACACAGACACCATAGTGGCAATGGCAACACCGGCAGGCGCAGGAGCAATTGCTGTTTTAAGGCTTTCGGGCCCCGATGCCATTGCAATTGCTTCTTCAATATTTAGTTCCGTATCAAGAAAAGAACTCGTAAAACAAAAAACCCATACCGTTCATTTGGGTCATATAAAAGATGGTGAACGAATTATTGACGAAGTGCTCGTCACCATTTTTAAAAACCCAAACAGTTACACAGGTGAAGATGTGGTTGAAATTTCCTGTCACGGTAGTAATTACATTCAGCAGGAAATAATTCAGCTATGCCTGCGTAAAGGTTGCAGAATGGCACAAGCGGGTGAGTTTACACTTCGTGCATTCCTGAATGGAAAGATGGATTTGAGCCAAGCAGAAGCAGTTGCAGATCTTATTGCAAGCGATAGTGCCGCCAGCCATCAATTGGCTATGCAACAAATGCGCGGGGGCTTTTCCTCGGAAATAAAAAAGCTTCGGGAAGAACTTTTGAATTTTGCTTCACTTATAGAATTAGAACTGGATTTTGCTGAAGAAGACGTGGAATTTGCTAACCGTGAAGAATTTCAAAAACTTATATCAAAAATAACCCACGTTTTAAAGCGCTTGATAGATTCATTCGCCACAGGAAATGTTTTAAAAAATGGAATACCTGTAGCCATTGTGGGCGAACCAAATGTGGGGAAATCTACGCTATTAAATGCATTGTTGAACGAGGAACGTGCCATTGTGAGTGATATTGCTGGAACGACACGAGATACTATTGAAGATGAAATAATCATTGGCGGTATCGGGTTTCGTTTTATTGACACAGCTGGAATACGTGAAACGGTGGACGTTATTGAAGGTTTGGGAATTCAAAAAACATTTCAGAAAATAGAACAGGCACAGGTAGTAATTTATCTTTTTGATGCTGAAAAGTTCAAAGTTGAAAGTTCAAAGTTCAAAGTGGAAATTGAAACCATTAAAAATAAATACCCTTTAAAAAACCTTTTGATTGTTGCCAATAAGGTTGATAAACTTTCGAAAGAAGAAATAGAAAATCTACAGCTTGCAATGGGCAATCTTCAATTATTATCCGCAAAAACTGGGCAAGGCGTTGAGAAAATTCAAAATAAATTGCTCGAGTTTGTAAACACTGGCGCGCTTCGTAACAACGAAACCATCGTTACCAACAGCCGTCATTATGACGCTATGCTAAAAGCTTTGGAAGAAATCATCAAAGTACAACAGGGCTTGGACAGTAATTTAAGTGGTGATTTACTGGCCATAGACATTCGGCAGGCACTGCATTATTTTGGTGAAATAACCGGTGAAATTTCTAATGACGAACTGCTTGGTAATATTTTTGCCAATTTCTGCATCGGGAAGTAATTACCCATTAAAATATAGGATTTAAATTTAAAATGAGCTGAATAAATTATTGTCTTTTAATAATACCATTCAGGCTCACTCTAATAGTGTTGTCCAATAGGTCTTGCAAGCTATATTCCATAAGCGCGGTTTTATGGCTTATTACTTGATCCAGATTTATCAGATGAAATTCACAAAACAACTGGGTATTGATTGTGGGGTCTATTTCACCACTCCTTTGCCCCTTTTTCAATAAGGTTTTAATTATACCAAAAACTATTTTACCGCGTTGAAGGGCATAATACTGATAGGTTTCCGGATAACCTCTTTTTAAATCAAAATAAAAATTAGGTGTAACTTTTATTAAATGTTTTACGGCGTATTCATAAATCTTTTTTATTTTCTCTATCGGTGTTCCCCTTTCATCTTGAATCCTTTTGATATTTGAAAAATGTAAATCAAAAAGATAGTGAATACATTTTTGAACCAATTCCTTTTTACTGCCATAATGAAGATAAATGGTCTTCTTTGATAAACCCATTTCTTTGGCTATATCATCCATTCTAACAGTCTTGATTCCATGTGTTTGAAAAAGCACAAGTGACCTAACCAATATGGTTTTTGACACGGACATAGCTGTATATATTAACAATATCTATTCTTCTAATTGATAGTTTTTCAAAATAGCATCAAAAGAATATTTACCGCTGCCAAGTATTAACACTAATACATAGGCCAACAAGTAAAACAGTCCTAATTCTTTCATAGCATAAGGATCGCTACCGTGAATCATTAATACGGCTACCAACATGGTTATAATCAATGGAATGGCCGCTATTCTGGTAAAAAGTCCAATTAGCAGTAATATAGAACATAATACTTCTGCAACCACAGTTAGTACTAATGAAAACGTTGCGCTCATCCCCATAACACTGGGAAACTGAATATCTCCGCTAAACAGCATGTATAGTTTTGGAATTCCATGAACAAGCATCATTATACCAACACCAAACCTTAATAATAAAACAGCTATACTAACGGTGTTCTCGTTTAATTCAATATTCAGTAATTTTTTCATAATTCATTGCTTTGTTTCTAACCTATCTTAACTGAAGTCATAGTCAGTGAACCTCCAACAGGTTTGTCGTTAAATATTGTTATTTCTTCATTTTTGGTCTTTAATGCCAAGGTGTAAATCAACGGCATATAATGTTCGGGCGTTGGGATGGCTAACTCAAAAGCTTTTCCTTGGGATTTAAAGTCAATTAAACTTTTGTGATCTTCGTTAACGATAAAGTTTTTCATCTTTTCGTTGGCCTCTATAGTCCAATCGTAGGCATATACTTCGTTTAACCTTTTCCACGAAACCATGCGAAGATTGTGTACCATATTTCCACTTCCCACAATTAGAACACCCTGTGTGCGAAGGCTATTCAATTCCTTTGCTAATTCATAGTGATATTTTGCAGGCTGTGTATAATCAATGCTCATTTGAATTACCGGGATATCGGCATTGGGATAGAGATGTTTTATAACGCTCCACGCTCCGTGGTCGAGCCCCCATTTATCATCTAATCCTACATTTGTTTTTGTTATTATCGCTTTGGTCTGTTTTGCCAGTTGAGGGCTTCCCGGTGCTGGGTACTGTACTTCAAAAAGCTCCTGTGGGAAACCTCCAAAGTCATGAATGGTAGGAGGATTTTGCATTGCTGTTACATATGTGCCATTCGTTTCCCAATGAGCAGAAATACAGAGTATTGCATTGGGGCGTACCAATTCATTTCCCAGCCGTCTAAAACTTGCCACAAATTCATTTTCGTCAATGGCATTCATAGGGCTTCCATGACCCAAGAATAGTACAGGCATTTTTTCTGTATTACTCATTGTTGCAGTCATTTTATTTAAATCTTTCAAATTCATACTTGAACCTATTAGCGGCAATAGTGCCATTGATTTTAAAAATTGTTTTCTATTCATTGATGTAATCTAACTACGAAACTTGCTTTGCGAAATGAACTTCGAACATAAAGGGCCACAAACCACCCAACATCTTTTGCTATTAATCATTTTAGAAAAAGTGTGCTGAATGGTTTTTTAAGAATGCAAGGTTAAAAACCAACCAAATTATGAAAAACACAAAACCTTACAACTTAAAATTTAGTTGCGACCCTCTACCATCTGTTAAGCATTCATTCCACCATCAATCACTTGCGTTGTGCCAGTAATGAATTTGCTCTCATCACTTGCCAAAAATTGAACAAGCTGTGCAATTTCAACCGGATCAGCGTATCGCCCTAAGGGAATTGAATTTTCAAAGGCTTTTTTCATTCCAGCTGCATCCTCAGGATTGTAACCAGCTTCCAAAGAACGCATCATTCTATTATCTACCGGAGAAGGGTTGATGGTATTGACGCGAATGTTTCGAGGGGCTACCTCCAAGGCAAGATTTCTCATCATACCTACAACGGCATGTTTACTGGCAATATAGGCCGTTACATTTAAACTGCCCGTAATTCCAGCTACTGAAGAGGTAAGGATAATACTTCCGCCATCGTTCATATGGGGTAAAACATATTTGTTTCCTAAAAAAACACCTTTAACATTTACGGCAATGACCTTGTCAAACACCTCTTCTGGATATGCTACGGTTGTTTTTACTACACCTTCAATTCCAGCATTATTGAAAAATATATCAATTTTCCCAAATGCATTTACCGCTTCTTTTACATAGCGTTTCACATCGTCCGGTTTGGTGACATCGGCTGCTGAATACTTTACGTTTTTACTGCTTAATTCTTCTACTACCTCTTTAAGGGAAGCCTCATTGAGATCGACCAAAAATACTTTTGCGCCTTGGCCTAAAAACAGTTTGGCCGTTGTTTTACCTATACTGCCAGCACCACCCGTAATGATGGCTATTTTGTTTTCTAATCTTCTTACTACATGTTCCATGATTTTATATTTTTATGTTAATATCATTTAATGAAACAAAGTTCGCTATTAGGGTAGGGTTATAACTTACACTTTTAGGTAGTAAGGTTGTAATATTGGGAAAACAACTATTTTGATGGGGAAGATTCCTACAGAAATTCATAATAACTAGAAAATTCCATTATTTCTATAGGTTCAAAAATTTGAACCGGAATAACACATACCCCAGTGTTTATATTACAGTACTTTGGGTATTTGGTGAATATAGGTTTCATTTTTTCGTTTTTTGAAATTATTCAGTAAAAGCTATCATAATATTATGCTATATAAGTTGCCATTTTTAGTTTCTATTCTCTTAAGATTTTCAGTTCTGTGCAACTCATCCAAAATCTGTTTGGCTATTATGATGTTTGTATCGGCTAATTCCGCATATTCCTTTACCGTGAGTGATGGATAGAGGGAGAACAAGTTGTTTAACGAAGGGTCGTAATACATTTTCTTACTTATGGGCAATAACTTCTTTATCGCTATCTCATAATCCGTATAAGGTCTTGCCCCGTATACATTTTGTTCGATTCCGTCTTCATCTATAAAAATAATTGTTGGGAAACCTCTTATTCCTAATTGCCGAGCAAGTTCCAAATCTTCAAAAAAATTTTGTTCCGCCTTGCCGTTTAGATAATCTTCATTCAATTTATTTACATCCAATTGGGCATCGACAGCCGCCATGGCTATATGTTCCCATTTAGCAATATTCTTTTTTTCAATAAACAATAGTTCTCGCATTCGCCGCAAAAATAGCAGTGCCTTTTGCTCGTCCTGCAATTGTGCAGCCTTAAAAGCTATTGAGGGCGGATAGGAAGAATGCAAAGGGTCTTCCAGCCAGATGTCTCCATTTATGGGCATTTGAAAATAATAGCTTACATCATCCCAATGTTGTGCAACATCTTCGGGTTTAGTAATAACACCGTCGTTATAATTCCAGTCGCGTAATAGCCCACCCATTCTATATTCAAAATCGATTAGATGCCCATATTCTAGCTTTAGCTTACGCAATTGTGGTTCAATGCCCCAACAACTTGAGCAAATAGGATCCGTATAGTAAATTACCCGAATAGGTTTCGTAATAGCCTTTTCTCCTTCAATCTTTTCGAGTATATGCTCCCTTGTAGGTATTTCACAAACACCTGTTTCTGGATCACAAATCAGTGGGTTTTTTACATTAGTATGCATAGAATTTTTTTGTGAACTTTAATTACAATTTTATAATATCAGCTAAAAAGGCGCTATCTATTTATCTGGGTAAAACTTTGATTTAATAATACTCTTTTCTACAATACCGGTAAACAATAATAAGCCCGCTAACAGGAGTAGAAAATAAAATAGAAATCCTGTTAATTGTCCCATTAATACTATCAAGATAAGACTAGCTGCAATCCAATATCTTACATACACGTCTTCTCTGCTTATCTTTTGGATTTTAAACTTTTTCATGATTTCTAAATTTAAAATATGAATAACTTCACTTTAAATAGTTTTACTGTTTGGCGAACTGTAGATGAACTACAATATCCACATCCTTACCAATACCAGCTGCGGTAGGGTCAAAATTAATGTTGTAGTCAAACCTGTTGATAGTGGTTTTCGCTTTCAAACCTAATTTTTCACCTTGGTCGCTTTTGGCAGTTCCACCGTAGTACACATCAAAAATTACTGGTTTTGTAACTCCTTTAATAGTAAGCTCGCCATACAATAAAAAATGTTCTGGTTTACCGGTCGCTAAAATTTTGGTGCTTTTAAAGGTCATAGTCGGATAGGTTTCCACCTCAAAAAAATCGGCACTTCTCAAGTGCTTGTCCCTCGCATCTACATTGGTGTTGATACTTGCCACTTGCACGTTAAAATTAAATTGTGCATCACGCAAGGCCTCGCCATTGGTGGTTAAACTACCTGTGTAGTCTAAAAACTTGCCATTCACCAAACTAATGCCTGAATGCTTGATGCTAAAGTTTAACGAAGAATGGTTTGGGTCTACCTGCCATTGGGTCTGTGCAAAAGTTCCTATTGTAAATAGGGACATTACAACTAAAATCAGTACTTTTTTCATAATCATTTAGAATTAAAATGTTAATTAATTATTTGATTACAAAAATAGTAGCACTACGGATGTTAAGAATTACACTTTTCGGTAGTAGAGGTATAATTTTAGGAAGTTAACAGGCTTCGCATTTCATCCCGAAACTCACCTGGTGTTTGCCCCGATTTTTTTTTGAAAACATTGGAAAAATAAGAATTTTCATTATAACCCAATTCGTAGGCTATTTCGGCAATGGTTTTATCGGTGGAAGTGAGAAGGTTTTTGGCTTCAATCAATTTTCTGGTTTCAATGATTTCCGACACACTTTGCTGTAGAATATTTTGGCAAATCAAATTTAAGTTCCGTGTGCTCATAAACAATTTTTCTGCATAATATCCCACACTCAAGGGGCGCCGAAAATTTTCTTCCAAAATGGCGAGAAAATTGGTAAACGTCTCATTTTGGTTTGAGGAAATATCTGTGGGCTGCTGTTTCTGTTTTTCTGATAACACAATCGAAATAACGGCATTGAGCAAATGGCGAATGACGGAAAAATCAGGATTTGATTGCCTTAATTCATTATACATCATTTCAGTCAAAACCGGAAGGCGTCCCGTAAGCCTTTCAACCGGCCAAAATATATTAGCCTTATTGTGGAATGCAGCGTAAAGTTGAAAAATAATTTCAGCTGCAAATTCACTACTAAACCTAATGACCCAAACATCGCACTTACCATCTTTTACTATAGGCTTTACTCTGTGAACCTTACCTTTGCTTACAAAACAAACATAGGGAGCATCTACGGTTGTGGTTTCAAAATCTATGAAATGCTCAATAGAACCCTCCATTCCTATAAGGATTTCTTCAAAATCGTGGATATGAGGTTCATTAGGTGAAGAAGCAACTTTTTTTGCTTCTTCAATGTCAAACCTAAATATTTTTACTGGTTGGTCCATTGCTTAATTACTGATGTAGTATAAAAACTAAATTTACAAATTTTAAATCAGTTCTCTTCATTATCCCCCACCACCTCTTATATTCAAGGGTAAATCCGTTAATATTTCCATAAATCTCAGGATTAATGGTTCTTTTCTGTGGAATTGGCAATGCAAACCCATAGTTTTGCCCCCTTATTGAACAATAATTGAAAAAACAAAATTATGAGTCAAGTACAAGGAAATGAAACCGTAAAACTTCATTACACAGGAAAATTGAACAACGGACAAGTGTTCGACAGTTCCGTACAACGCGAACCACTGGAGGTAAAACTCGGTGAAGGTCGTTTAATTCCAGGTTTTGAAAAAGGATTGGTAAATATGAAGGAAAACGAAAAGAAAACCATTACCATTCCTAAAGAAGAAGCTTACGGCGAAGTTCAAAAAGAACTTTTTCAAAAAATACCAAGTGAGAACTTGCCACAGGATATAAAACCAGAAGTAGGTATGGGACTAGTTTCCAAAAATCCAGATGGTAGTGAGCGTCAATTGCGCGTTGCCGATGTAAAGGACGGTTTTATCATCGTTGATGCCAACCACCCATTGGCCGGTCAAGACCTGACCTTTGAACTTGAATTACTAGAGATTAAGTAATTCTAAAATATATTTTAAAAAAAAAGACTGCCGAGAGGTGGTTTTTTTTTGCTTTAGGCTGTAGGCTTTAGGCAAATATAAAATGTAGAAGCTTATTGCTTAAAGCTTATAGCCTAAAGCATTTTTCAAAACAATCGCATCAACACAATTAATCCCATCAATCGCTGCGGAAATAATCCCGCCCGCATAGCCTGCACCTTCACCACAAGGGTATAATCCTTTTATTTCAATATGTTCCAATGTTTCTGAATCGCGTGGAATGGAAACAGGCGAAGAAGTCCTGCTCTCGGGCGCATGCAAAACCGCTTGGTTTGTATAATAACCTTTCATCTTTTTTCCGAAGGCTACAAAAGCCTTTTTCAAACGTTTTGAAATCATTGGCGGAAGCACTTCATTTAAATCTGCTGATACAATTCCGGGTTGGTATGAAGTCTTCGGAAAATCTTCAGAAACCTTTCCTTCCACAAAATCAATCATCCGTTGGGCAGGCACTTTTTGGGTCTTCCCTCCTGCTTCCCAGCAGCGCTGTTCCACAAACTTTTGAAAGTCCAAACACACAAAAGGATCACCTTCTTTATAATTCGGTAAATCTTTGGGTTCCACGCTTACTACAATGCCGCTATTTGCATACGGATTGTTCCGTTTGCTTGGGCTCCAGCCGTTGGTAACCACCTCTTCCTGCTCGGTGGCGCAGGGCGCAATAATTCCGCCCGGACACATACAAAATGAATAAACGCCCAATCCATCTACCTGTTCTACAAGAGCATAACTGGCCGGTGGCAAATATGGATTGTCAACTTCGCCGTGATATTGAATATAATCGATGAGTTCCTGTTGATGTTCCACCCGAACGCCAATGGCGAAGGGCTTGGCTTCAATTTTTATATTTTTAGCATGAAGCAAATAAAAAATATCCCTTGCGGAATGGCCGGTTGCAAGAATTACGTTTTCAAACTCAAACCATTTTTCGGCATTTATTTGAATCGCCTCAATGGTATTATCTTTCAGTTTTAAATCTGTCAATTTTGAATTGAAATGCACTTCACCCCCATTTTCAATAATGGCTTCCCGCATTGCAGTGATTATCTTCGGAAGTTTATTGGTGCCAATATGCGGATGGGCATCTACAAGAATATCTTCATCGGCACCAAAATGAACAAACCATTCCAAAGCTTTTAATACATTGCCACGTTTTTTGCTTCGGGTGTAAAGTTTTCCGTCAGAATAGGTTCCAGCACCGCCTTCGCCAAAACAATAATTACTTTCTGGGTTTACTATTTGGTCTTTATTGATCGCGGCCAAATCCCTTCTGCGCTCCCGGACGTCTTTTCCACGTTCAAAAACGATTGGTTTTAAGCCAGCCTCAATAGCTCTTAGTGCAGCGTAAAGCCCGGCCGGGCCCGCTCCAATTATTGCAATTTCTTTGGAAGAAGAAACATTCTGCGGTATAAATGGCGGAATAATTTCACGCTTTTCGCCTTTCAACCACATTTCAACTTGAAGGTTTATTTTGATAGGTTTACGGCGCGCATCAATGGAGCGTTTGCGGATGCGCCAGTCGCTAATGTTTTCTTTTCGAAGTTTTTCCTTTTCCAAGGCAAGTTCCAAAATGAATTCCAAGTCTTCTTGTTGCCGTGGTAAAATCGCTATTTGAACCAATCTGCTCATAGGCGGCAAAGATAGGGAGTTAATTGGATAATGTAATCAGGGATATACCTATTCCACCCCTCATTCTTCCGTTAAGAAATATGTAAACTTTTTAGCGGGCTCTTATTTTCTAATACTAATTGCTATTTTTAAAGAAAACTGTTGTAAAACAATTAAACATGGTAATACAACCTATACTGAAATTACATAAAGAATGAAATTACTTTACTTTCAAGCCGTGGCGACTTTACTGTTGACTGCCTTTTTTAATTTTTCGTACTCACAGGAAATAAAAGGCAAAGTCATTTCTTATAAGGGTATTCCAATTGAGACAGTAACGGTTTTCTTAAAGGAAAAACAAGTGGCAATAACAGATTCGGAAGGGGTTTTTATAATTATGAATTCATTGGAACTTCCTGTTACTTTAAGGTTTGAGCATCCCAATTATTATAGCGAAACATTTCAACTTTCAAAGAACAATTCAACATTTATCCTTTATCCAAAAGTAAAATTGGAAAATTTAGAAGAGGTTATTATTTCATCAACCTACCAAAAGGAAAGCAAGGTTATAATCCCTACAGAAAAGATAACTTCAGCAAAATTTGAAGCATACAGCCCTATGGATTTGGTGGCAGCAATTAATGAAACGCCCGGTGTTTATATCCAAAGCGGCGCCATCAATACCAACCGAATCGTAATTCGGGGCGTAGGCTCGCGCACGCTTTATGGTACCAATAAAATTCGTGCGTATTTTAATGGAATTCCGATTACGAACGGTATTGGAGAAACTTCAATCGATGCTTTTAATCCAGAAGACCTGCAATCCCTGGAAATAGTAAAAGGTCCGAAAGCTACTCAATACGGAACCAATTTGGGCGGAACTTTGCTGCTCAATTCAAAACAAGTGAATTTTGGGGAATCTTTTTTTAAAACCAACCTGACAGTGGGCTCCTTTGGGCTGATAAAAAACTCCGTTTCAACAGCAACTTCCAATGAAAAGTTTTCAGTCAATTTAAATTACGATCATTTACAAACAGAAGGTTTTCGTGAGAATAGCAACTATGACAGGCAATCGGTATTGTTAACAGCTACTTATACATTCAATCCACGAAATGAACTCAGTTTTTTAATGAATTACGTTGATTACTTTGCACAAATTCCAAGTTCCATCAGTAAAACCGCCTTTGAAGAAAACCCCGCACAGGCTGCATTTACTTGGAAAGCTGCAAAAGGATATGAAGATAACAAACAAACATTGGCTGGGTTTAGCTTTACACACCGTTTTTCTGAAAATTTCAGCAATACCAGTAGTGTTTTTTATACTTATTTAGATCATTACGAACCGAGACCGTTCAATATTTTGGATGAATTCACCAATGGTTACGGAGCGCGGACGGTTTTTGCAAAAGACTTTTCATTTTTAAAAAACAAAGCCAATCTCAGTTTTGGTGGCGAATTTTACAAAGACGAATACAATTGGCAAACCCTTGAAAATTTATATGAAGATAACAATGGCAACGGAAGTTTGGATGGCGATTTGTTGAGCGATAATATTGAAAGGAGAGACAATTTGAATGTTTTTATAACCGTAACGTTTCCTTTTACAAAAAAGCTAAAAGGTCAATTTGGCGTCAATTTTAACCAAACCAATTATGATTTTATGGACTACTTTAATGATGGAGAGGCAAACAAAAGTGCTGAACGTAATTTTGAACCCATTTTGGCACCGAATGTAAATTTGTTATACCAATTCACTGAAAACAGTAGCGCCTATTTCAACTTCAGTCGCGGTTTTAATTATCCTTCCATTGAGGAAACACTTACGCCGGCAGGAGTCATAAATCCCGATCTTGGACCCGAAAAGGGTTTTAATTATGAAGTGGGAACCGAGCTTTTCCTTTTTAAAAGAAAGTTATCTTTTCAACTCAATGCATATCTTTTGGATATTGATGATTTATTGGTAGCAGAGCGCGTTGGCGACGATCAGTATATTGGCAGAAACGCAGGAAAGACGGAACATAAAGGTTTTGAGCTGAGTATTTCATACAATCAACCCATAAATCAGTTTCTATACATTTCCCCCTATATAAATGCCGAAATCACTGACCATAAATTTATTGATTTTGTGGATAACGAAAATGATTTTTCGGGAAACCAACTTACTGGCGTACCCGATAAAAAAATAAACGGAGGAATAAATTTTGGATTTAAAAACTTTAAGTTGGACACAAACTTTCTTCATATTGGCGCAATTCCACTCAACGATGCCAACGAACTTTATTCAGAAAAATATACGGTTTTCAATACTAAAGCCTCTTTTAAAAAACAACTTTCAAAAAAGCTTACTTTTGAAATAAACGCAGGGGTAAACAATTTTACCGATGAAAAATATGCATCTTCAGTTTTGATAAATGCTACAGGCTTTGGGGGTGCCGAACCTCGATACTATTACCCCGGAATGCCGAGGAATTGGTATGGCGGAGTTAAGGTGAGCTATAAGCTGTAGACCGCAGGCTGTAAGCTTTTTTCCCTTTTCGCTCTTCGCTCTTCGCTCTTCGCTTTTCACTACAATATCCCTTATCTTTACAGACCAAACAAACAGAAATGATTTTTTTAGAAAACGAAGGCAACACAAACCCGCGATTAAACCTTGCATTGGAAGAATATGCACTACGGAATTTTAGTGCTGAAAACGACTATCTGTTGTTTTACATTAATGAACCTTCCATCATCATTGGCCGCAACCAAAATACATTGGAGGAAATAAACCACGAGTATATTGAAAAAAACAATATTCACGTAGTGCGAAGGGTTTCGGGAGGTGGCGCAGTATATCACGATTTTGGGAACCTCAATTTCAGTTTTATCACCAACCACGATGTAAAAAGTCTGAACAATTTTAAAAAGTTTACAGCACCCGTGATAAAGGTTTTGAACAGTTTGGGCCTTGATGCAGAACTAAAGGGCCGAAACGATATACAGGTTGATGAAAAGAAAATCTCTGGCACAGCGCAATTTTCAACGGGAAAGCGGATGGTTAGTCACGGTACACTATTGTTTGATACTGATTTGGGTGAAGTGGTAAATGCACTAAATGTGAAAATGAGCAAGATTGAGTCTAAAGGACATAAATCGGTACGCAGCCGGGTTGCGAATATCTCTGAATTTTTAAAAGAACCATTAAAGATTGAAGAATTTAGAAAATTGCTGCTGGAAGGGCTTTACGAGGAAAGTGAGCCATTTGAAAGCTATCACTTAACGTCCGAGGAATGGAAAGCAGTGCAGCAACTAAAGGAAGAAAAATATGATACTTGGGACTGGAATTATGGCCGTTCCCCTAAGTTCAATGTTCAGCGTAGCAAGCGTTTTACAGTTGGGGAAATAGACCTCAGGATTTTTGTTGAAAAAGGGCATATAAAAGATTTTAAAATTTATGGGGATTTCTTCGGAAAAGAGCCCGTGGAAAACCTAGAAAAACTTTTGGAAGGTGCCCGCTATGAAAAAGAGGATATTTCAGAACTGTTGAAGGATATTGAAATACAGGAGTATTTTGGTGATATACCCAAAATTGATTTCATTGAATTGGTGTATGGGGCAGATGAAGTATAGAGCATTTCGGAAATGTTAAATATTAAAAGAATTCAAGATGAGTAAAAACATCAAAATACTTTTAATGGTTATAGCCGCGTTGATAACTATAATAGGATTTGTAACGGGAAAGTTTCTGTTTCTTTTTATCTGGCTGCCATTAGGTTTTCTTTTTCAGAAGAAAGAAAAAGAAAATTGATTTTAGAAGGAATAGGAATATTCAATTCCTCCCCCAACACGTGTATCGGCAACGTTTGAAAAGTCCATCCCGCCCAATACTGAAAATGTACCGAGTTTTTCACTCTTATAGGAAAGCGAGCCGAAGTTGTACCAATATTTCCATTCGGGATATAAAGGTTTTCCATAGGTTCCCAGATACTTAGCATAGGTACTTTTAAGTTTCCACTGAAATTTACTGAATGCTCCCATTACAGCAAAATGGTGTGTTTTTGAACGGTTACTGATAAAAGCAGTATTTTCTTCATTAATTTCTACCTCTTTATCGAAAAGAATAAACGGTATTCCTATAATATTTTCTTCATAGGTCCACCCGCTCCTGTATATAGAGTTATTAAAATAACTATCCTTTCCGCTTCCAACAGATATCCCACTTTGGTCCACCGTATCTATATATTCGTAAAGTACGGAACTTATAATTTTTTGGTTTTGTGGTTTAAAATAGATACCCCACAGTCCATCGGGAAAGTTTGCCCATCGCGTGCCGCTTCCATCCTCTATATAATGATTGTGGTAAATTGAAAATGCCCCCAGAGTATTTTTAAGTTCATATTTCAGCAAAAGGGTTCCCAAATGGTTGCCGAGCTTGTTCAGCGTCTCCCCTTCTATACCATACTCTTCAGTAGTATGGGCAAAAAAAACATTGACAAAATCCTTAAACCCACTTTTTAACTTTCCCCATTCAGGAGAAGTACCGCCCCATTGGGCATAGTGTTGCACACCGAGCGTAAGCTGGTTGTTTTCGTTAAATGTAGTTATCACACCCAATCGTTTGTAGTGCAACTGGGTATTATCCACATACCGCTCATCGTTCATTACGTAATGTCCTATTCCCCAATCAATGCGGAATGTATTTGAAATTTTAAAAGGGTTATTTGCCTCTATGAGTATGCCAGGCAAAGGCCTAGCATTGCCAGACCACAAAAAGTTTTGGTTTGTTGCAGAAAGTCCGTCCAGCACTTCTTTTTGTTTTTTTGAACCCACCGTGGCTAGAAGCCAGGAATTTTCAAATTGAAGATATAAATCCCTTCGCTGTACATTATGCGCAACCCCATCCCTTCCATACACTGCAGCACCTGCATTCAACTTAAATTTTGAATATGTTAAGCTTGCTTTCAACCCAGCTGTTGCCGATAGATTGGTGAGTTCCCCTACGGCATAATTTGTATTGGTGTGGAACCAAAACGGGGTTTCGTTTTCATTTGATAAGATGGCCTTCGTTTCAATACCGCCACCTATTTCAAATTCTTGTGAAAACAGCATTAAAGGGAAAAGGAAAAATATTAATAAGAGGTTTTTCATCGAGATTAACCTAGTGTTTATTCAAGATCCTTTTCAGCAAAGACTGTTCTTCCCTCGCATAGGCATAGCCATATTTATTTCCGTAGCCAAAATTGTTCAAACTTACATTGTTTAGGACGATAGCCACATTAGCCAAGCGCCCATCTTCAATAGCATCCTGCGGGAAGTCTAGTAACCGTTTATCTGTATAACCGGCACGAACCACGTATAAGGTAATATCTGCCAATTTATTGATTAAAACAGTATCAGTCACAAGCATGGATGGAGCCGTGTCCATAATAATGTAGTCATACTCTTTCTTTAGCGCCTCCACAAACGTCTTGGTGCGCTTTTGCAACAACAATTCAGCTGGGTTTGGAGGTATGGCGCCAGAGAGAACAATACTCAGATTTTCATTATAATCACTTTGTGCTACAACATCCGCTAGCTCCAAATCGTCATATACTATATATTCCGTAAGTCCTTTCTTTGACTTTAAATGCTCTGGCAAATACCGTTGTAATTGTGGATTACGAATATCGGCTCCCACAAGCACTACCTTTTTCCCTGTAAGGGATAAGGTCAATGCTAAATTGAAAGCCACAAAAGTTTTTCCTTCGCCCTTTATAGTTGATGTTACAATGAGTGTTTTCCCTTTCTCGTTTTCTTCCAGTTTATTGATAAATAGATACTGAAGATTGGTCCTCAATATTCTATAAGCCTCTGCCATAATACTGCGGTCGTTAAACTTTATTAATTCTGACTCCCCTTTTTGTATCTTCGGGATTTCCCCAATTATTGGAATCGACTTTAAATGTTTTTCAACGTCTTTTCTGTTTTTTACCTTGGTACTGAGCAAGAAAAAGCTATAAATTCCCCCAAAGGGTACTAGTAATCCCGCTAAAAAAGCACCTAAGTATATAATTGATTTTTTTGGTGAAACCGGCTCTTGGGGCCCATAGGCACTATCCACAATTTTAGCTCTATCTGCAGTGGCAGCAAGCGCAATGGAAGCCTCCTCCCGTTGTTGCAATAAGAAGAGATAGAGCTGCTCCTTAATGGTCTGTTGCCGTTCTATGCCCCTAAATATTTTTTCTTTGGCCGGAACCTGCGATATTTTGGAGCTAATAATATTTTCCTGCATGTTCAAATCCTTCATCGCAATGCGTAAGCCATTCCTAGAATTTTCCAAACTCCCCAAAATATTGGCGCGCATTTGGGCAATTTGTTCGTTTACACTCTTTACTACAGGATTTTTGGAGGTGGAGCTTTGCAATAATTTATTTCGGTATAAAATAAGTTCGTTGTAATTATTCACTGCCGTGCCTACACTTTCATTGGAGATTCCAATATTTGCGGGCAGCAATTCATCAGGATTACTATTCTTGATATAGTCTATCATTGTATTGCTCAACTCCATTTGGGTAGAAACATCCAACTGACGCTTATTAAACTCACTGGCATTTTCCAGGGTTATTTGGGCTTCCGCCTGAATGTCAGTCAAGCGGTTGGAGCTTTTAAAATCTTCCTTATTGCTTTCAACCGAATCCAGCTCCTTGGTAATAATCTGCAATCGTGACTCAATAAAGGCCGATGTTTTTTTCGCGATCTCATTTCTATCCTGCACCGCATCTTTATTGTACTGTCGTACCAGTTCATCTAAAAAATCCTCTCCCTTTTCTTTATTTTGGGTCTGTATGGACAATTCCACTACATTACTCTTGCCATCCGTATTAAGAATATTGACACGATCCTGAAAACCCAAGGCTACTTTCTCTACCGAGTGGTAACTTACGAGTATGGTCTTATTTACATATCCTTCAAATTTTTCAGCATCCTCTAGGTTTGGCAATGCGGTTATCTCGCCAAAAGGCAGTCTTATTTGTTCTCCGAAATTATAAGTATCGGCAGTTTCAATTCCCTCAATTTCAAGATGAAACTCGTTGCTGGACAAAATTTTGAAATAGAGGACGGGTACATTTGTATCCAAATCCTCATTAAAACTTTGAAACTTAACCTCAAACGGTTTGTAGCCATACAGTTCAGAGGTCTTTATATTGCCAACTACCTCATATTTAATATTGAGCTGTAACTCCTTTACGGTCTCAGAAATTAATCTTTTGGAATTAAAGATGGCAAGTTCATTGTCTATTTGGTTATTCTTAAAGCGGGAAAGAAAACTTCCGAATTGAGAAAAAGCCGCCATTTCCAATGGGCTCTGGGTTTTTTCATCCTTGATGATAATGGTTGCCTTGCTCTGATAAAGCTGGGGGGTATATCGTAAGTAAAGAAATGCGATCACCAATGCGATAAGCACCCCTATAACAAATAAATACCAAAATTGGGTATATTGTTCAATTAGCTCTCGTAATGAAAGCTCGTCTGAATCTTGCATTTTTTGATTCTCTTCCATAAAATTTCTTTCCCTCTTAATTATAGAATAATTAAAGAGTGTATTTTTTTGTAGTATTTAAAGCTATCTAAATATAATAGCCATTGCAGACAGAAGCAAAGATGCAACACTTATATAAACAACTGCATTTCTATTAAAACTACTACTCTGCACTTGTGCCCGGTTGGGTTCAACATATACTACATCATTTTGTTGCAAATAATAATATTCACTGTTTAAAACATCTGCACTTCTTAGGTCCAAATATTCATACTGTTTCGTTTTGCCGTCGTCCCTTATCACCAATACATTATCCCTTCTTCCATATATGGTCATATCGCCTGCCAGTCCCAAGGCAGCAGGTAAAGTTAGACGCTCTCCCTCCACATTATAAGTTCCAGGCCGGTTTACTTCCCCTAAAAGACTCACCTTAAAGTTAAGGATACGGATGGTAACAATAGGATCTTTCACATATTCGGAAATACGCTTTGTGAGCCTTTCACTTAATTCCGTTCGGCTTAAACCTGCTACCTCTAAATTTCCCAACACGGGAAAATCTATGGTTCCGTCCTGGGCGGTGAGATAGGCTTGTTGTTGGTTGGTATTGTTTATACTTATTCCCGAGACCTCAGCTGCAGGGCGTGTTTCACTCATAAGGTTAAAAGGGCGAACCGCATTTAAATCGTAAGCTGAAACAACAATGCTAAGAAGATCTCCGGGTTGAATTTTGGAACTTTTATGTAGGGTGTCCAGCACTCGCTGCCCTTCGGTTAAATCTTGGAAATAAACAATCTTTTTTGGAGAAACACAAGATACCCCCATGGTACCGAGGCAAATAACCACTACTAATCTTATAAAATATCGCTTCATATTTTGCAAATATAATCTTTTATCAACCGTACCCTAAAGGAAATAACGATTTAAGAAAGTCCTTAAGTTCTTAATTACATTAATTTAAAATACACCTTAAAAAATTTAAAAAACACCTTAAAAATTATTAAAAAGAAAACCTTCACAAATATGAAGGTTAAGATGCTAGATAACATAATAATATTAATTCTGATGCTGTAAATCCAAATGCTGGAATTCGGAATTTTGGCTAATAAACTCCGGTACCAATTCCTTAATTTTTAAAACCACTTCCATCCTGCTGTTTTGTTGGGTAGCCTTGATAATGGCCTGTATCTTTTCATTTACCGCGTAAAAATCTTCAGCAGGTATTTTCGACACCATAATCTTGCTATGAAAGGTAGGTAAGCTCTGGGCCGTATCGCTTAAAAGTTCTTCATACAGTTTTTCTCCCGGACGCAGGCCAGTAAACTGTATATCAATATCCTTATAAGGTTGAAATCCGGAGAGTTTTATCATCCGTTCTGCCATATCGAGTATTCTTACGGGTTTCCCCATATCAAATACATATATCTCCCCCCCTTTGCCCATGGTACCTGCTTGCAATACCAATTGACAGGCTTCCGGGATGGTCATAAAATACCTAATAATATCCTTATGGGTAACGGTTACGGGGCCTCCTGCTTCAATCTGTTTTCTAAAATGTGGGATTACCGAACCATTGGATCCCAATACATTTCCAAAGCGTGTTGTAATAAAACGGGTGTGCGTGCCTATCTTTTCTTGCAGGGACTGTACATACATCTCAGCGGCCCGTTTGGAGGCTCCCATGACGTTTGTTGGGTTTACGGCCTTATCGGTAGAAATCATCACAAATTTATCAATGCCGTGCTGTACCGCTAAGTTGGCTAGGTTTACGGTTCCCAAGATATTAACCCCTACAGCCTCGTAAGGATTTTTTTCAATTAAGGGAACGTGCTTATAGGCCGCTGCATGAAAAACCAAATCAAACTTAAATTTGGCAAATATCATCTCAAGCCGGTCAATATTCCTTACATCTGCAAGGATAGTGCTAAATTCCAGATCTGGAAACGTATTTCCCAGATAAAGTTCCATTTCATATAAGGGCGATTCCGCATTGTCCAAAACCACAATTTTCCGTGGATTGAATAAGGCCAATTGCCTTACTATTTCACTCCCAATGGAACCCGCACCTCCGGTAACCAAAATAGTTTTATCCTCAAGATCGTTTTTAATAATCGCAGAATCGATTTCAATGGGATACCTATCCAATAAATCCTCAATTTCAATATGCTTTATCTGCGTTTGCAGATTTTGCTGTTGGTTCCAATTTTCAACAGATGGCATATTGAACACCTGTATTTTATTTGCCAAACAAGCTTCCACTATTTCATTGGTTTCTGCTACCGATAAAGAATCGCGAACCATTAAAACCCCATCAATGCGATGTTTTTCCAGCAAGAAGGCAAATTCTATAGAATCCTTTGTGATAGATGTTAAAAAAACCGGTTTTCCCAGTACGTTTAAGCTCTTATTGGTAAAATCTTCAGTAATAAACCCTACTAACTGAAAAGCTTGATCAGACTCGGAGGTAAGTGCCCTTCCCAGGTTAATGGTTTGATTGTCCATTCCCACTATCAATACCCGTTTTTTGACCTTTCCAATATTCATTCTACGTATATACTGATAAGCCTCCTTTACAGCAATTCTAAGGAATAACATTAATGTAAAGGAAAAGAACATGTACAATAGAACCCCAGTGGTAAGGAATATTTTTTCTCCCTCAAAGAGATAATAAACTGTATTAAAAAGCACCACCGTAATTCCTGTTAAAAAAGAAGCTGCCGCTACCCTGAAAATATCGGTAAAGGTGGAGTGTCTCACAATGCCCGAATAAGTTCTGAAAATATAAAAGAATATTGCATTGGTTCCCAGAACAAAAAGGGTACGGAGAGAAAAAGGCCAAACGGTCTGGAACTTTAAGGGTGTTCCCTCCAAAATCAAATAAGTGAAACCGACCGAGATCAAACAAATTATAATGTCAAGCATCAATACCGCCCAACGGGGCAAATACCGACGGTTTAATAAACCTATTGTTCTAGTGCGCATTTTTAATTGCTCAAAAAGTGATTTGTTATAAGGCACGTTTTGGTTAAATTTGGGGCTACAAATATAACCTATTTATCGATAAAAGGTATCAAAACATCGTTAATCTTAACTTTTTCTTCACTTATTAAATTTGAACCCGAGGGCAAACAAAGTCCAATATTAAATAATTTCTCAGCCACTTTTCCTCCGTAATAAGGTGCATTTGTAAAAACAGGCTGTAAATGCATCGGCTTCCATAACGGCCTACATTCGATATTATTTTCTGCCATTGCCAATCTTATTTCCTCTGAAGTAAAACCACAAATGGCAGTATCAACCAAAATACAAGACAACCAATGGTTTGAAAAATAATCACTGTTAGGCTCAGCAAATACGGTTACACCGTTCTTTTTCTTAAAAATATCGCGATAAAATTCGTGCATCTTTCTCCGTAAGGCCACGTGTTTGTCAAGCACTTGCATTTGTCCACGGCCAATTCCGGCGGAAATATTGCTAAGTCGGTAATTATAGCCTATTTCGGAATGCTGGTAGTGTGGTGCTGCATCGCGCGCCTGGGTTGCCAAGAAGATTGCTTTTTCCTTGTGCTTTAAATTTCGGGATACCAAAGCGCCACCCCCTGAGGTGGTGATTATCTTATTTCCATTAAAGGAAAGGATGGATATATCTCCAAAAGTGCCGCATTTTTGACCCTTATAACTGCTCCCCAATGCTTCCGCACTATCCTCAACAATTGGGATTTCATATTTTTCAGAAATCTTTCTTATTTCTTCAACCTTATAAGGCATTCCATAAAGATGAACGGCTATGATTGCTTTGGGTTTTTTACCCTTTGCAATGCGGTCTTTTATGGCTTCCTCCAAATGGTTTGGACAGATATTCCAAGTTTCAGGTTCGCTATCGACAAATACAGGTGTTGCTCCCTGATACACAATGGGATTCGCTGAAGCTGAGAAGGTCATACTTTGGCAGATTACCTCATCCCCTTTTCCAACACCCAATAAAATTAAAGCTAAATGCAATGCAGCGGTACCCGAACTCAAGGCTGCAACGTGGTTTCCATTCCCAAGATAGCTTTCCAAATCTTTTTCAAAACCTGCTACGTTTGGGCCCAAGGGAGCAATCCAATTGGTATCGAATGCTTCATTCACAAAAGATTGTTCATTTCCGCCCATGTGGGGGGAAGAAAGATATATTTTTGTTTCTGACATAACTGTCCGTAATTTTTTTGCAAAAGTAAACAGTTTTGGAAGTATGCCAGCACTTAATTGCTATAAAGTTACACACAGGTTGCCCAATAGATTACAGTTACTTGTTACAATCAAAATTTCAATATCTATTGTTTTTTCAATTTCGACCACCTTGGCTTGTAATTCGTTTATTTATTTCAAATCCCTCCAGTTTTACGTAACAAGCACTTCCATAAAATTTTTAAATCTTCTAAAAAAGATTGGTGGTAATAGTATTCAAGGTTCATTTGCACTTTATCGGGAAATATAACCGTATCGTTATAGTACAGCGGATCCTGCTGTGCAGCCAAGAGTGTCTCCTCGTTAAAATATTTAAGCGCAGCCCTACTGCAAAACCCAGGTTTTAGTTGCAGAAGTTTCCGGGCCTCTCCCTGCAATTGGTCATAATAGCCGGGGACATCTGGCCGTGGCCCTACAAAACTCATTTGCCCCAGAATGATATTTAAAAGTTGTGGCAACTCATCCAGCTTGGAACGTCGCAGAAATCTGCCATATACAGAAATAGAGGCTTTGTGAATATGCATCGTTCGGATTTTATAAATGGTAAAAAGTTTGCCATACTGTCCTACTCGGGATTGCAGGAAAAGGCCCTTGCCTGTATCGATATAAGACAGAAAAATTAATAAAAGTATAAACCAGCCGGTTACCAGCAAAAGTATTAGGGATAGGGATATGTCGAATATTCTTTTGATGGACGGGGGTTTTTGTTCAGAGTTCAGAGGGCCGAGGTTAATTTGTTTTTCGTTAATTCGTTAATTCGTTAATTCGTTGATTCGTTAATTGTTAATTGGTTATTGGTTATTGTTTATTGTTTATTGGTTTGAAATTTAGGCATTTTAGTTGATTTGATAAAGGTATAATTTGTTTGTTCAATTGATTTTTTTTGAGGTCGGGACAATACATATTATAAACGCTTAGATTATGAATGGTAATGGCGATCTAAATTTTCGGTAAGGGTAAGACTGTTGGAATTCACGGTTTATTTTAAATGCGAAAAAATTATTTCTATGCCAATACCTGTATATTCTGAGAATTCATATATGGTAAGAAGCTGGTGGGATTTTTTCTTGAAATAGGCCCTAATTTCTTGGTTAAGATATAAGGCATGGCGATAGGATTTGCCAGTAAGGAGCTGAATGTCCTTTGGATATATTACTACCCTGGAGAGCCTTGGAGTCTCTTTAGCGAGACTTAACTTTTTTATGGGGTCTTTTGATTCCATAATATCTAGGTTTCAAAACAACATTCATGTTAGGGGAGAATTTTTTCTAATAATGAATTTCATGCTTTCACCATTAAGAAGATAACCGTTGGCTAATCGTTAGGTAGGCTTTGGGTAGGCTTTGGGTAGGCTTTGGGTACCATAGGCCCAGCATGAACCCTATAGGGATAAAGGCAGAACTATATACTGTTAGTGCCTGTACCTTACATTATTGCTCTGTGAACAGTACTTATGTACGACTGAACTAAGAGGGGTATTTTGGTTTTTGAGTTTTTGAGTTTGTTGATTTGGGATTTGGGATTTGGGATTTGGGATTTGGCACTTCGACTGCGCTCAGTGTGACAGATTTGTTGATTTGGCACTTCGACTGCGCTCAGTGTGACAGATTTGTTGATTCGGCACTTCGACTGCGCTCAGTGTGACAGATTTGTTGATTCGGCACTTCGACTTCGCTCTGTGTGACAGATTTGTTGATTCGGCACTTCGACTTCGCTCAGTGTGACAGATTTGTTGATTTGGCACTTCGACTGCGCTCAGTGTGACAGATTTGTTGATTCGGCACTTCGACTGCGCTCAGTGTGACAGATTTGTTGATTTGGGATTTGGGATTTAATTAGTGAATGGTTCCATAAAGTTTATTTAACATACCCGGTTAATTTATAGACTTATACTGCACCAGATTTATGAATTCGTCCATTGGGATAAAATTTATTGCCGAATATTTTCTACGGATTATCCTAAAGCGGCTAATATGTTTATAGTATAGCGTATCGCCCAAAAACCACAGCAATATATTTTCCATAGCCTCATGGAGTTCCGATTTTGAAATTGACTTATCGACTTGTAGGTAAATTAGGAGATGAAGCTTGTTGGAGGATTTATAAATTTTGTGTACGGCAAAATAAATTTGATAGATTGTGGTGTCATGTTTCAAAAAATTATGTTTCGCACATAGGGAAATTATCGATTCCGGGTATGGCTTAATACCTATGTCAAAAACCCAGAGGGGCAAGTTAGGGGCCAAAGCAAGCATTTTTGCCGCTATTGCCCTTAGGTGATATTTTCCTTTTGGGATAAATATCAATTTCGCCATGCTTCCCCCATCAATTCTATATACAATTAAAAAGGCCAATTGGCGATCGATTTTTTTTCCCTTTTTGTGTAGGTTATCAAAGAGCTTATTGCCGAGAGCAGCATTTCCATTATGATCTGCATTGATTAAATCTATCTGGATGGATAGAAAATACTTCCAAAATTTGTTGATTTCTGTTTTCATGATATTGAATTTTTAGTTAGCTAATGAAATATGGATTTGTAGAACGATTCCTGATTTATGGTTTTCCGGCTTTTTGATTTCTTAAAAAAGTGTAGGACACTCTTTGACAGATGGAAGAAAATATTTTGATAAAAAACTTCATGCCGGGGTTTGTAAATGTTTCTATTGCAAAGTATTACAATGTTGCCCAAAACATTGGCGGGTATCCGCCAACTTTGGCGGGTACCCGCCAATTTCTTTAATCATATTGCAGTAATATGCACTATCAAAACCCGATAGTTTGCGTTATTATTTAATAATAGGAGATCCGCCACCAGCATTATTGGATGCTATGCCGACGATTGAAGCGACGTTAGGATTAAAGTGTTTAGGGATTATAAAAGAAATGGCAAGTTATCGGAAAAGGCTTCTTGGACATTACCCTGAACTAATACTGGTACATCTAGACCAGGCTACCATGTCTATAGACGATATACTAAGGACGATAGGCCATGACTTTGGTAAAATACCGCATTATATTGGACTTACATCATCCCCTGCAAAAGGATTTGAAGCATTTAAGTCCGGTTTTTTGGATGTTATCTTGGCTCCCTATACAAGAGAAGGCCTATTGAGCACTTTTTCAAACTATAAATACACTTATGAAGCAAGTTCAATTTTTTGCATTGAAGAATACTACGATTTTCACTATATCAATCTTCACAATGTAGTTTTTATACAGGCCGATAATTATACCACTGATTTTATAATGAAGGACGGTTCGCTTGTACATAACTTTAAGAACCTAAAGCATACTTTCCCCTTATTGCCCAAACATTTTCAAAAGATTAACAGGGGGCAGGTTATCAATTCCTTTTATGTGTTTAAAATCAATATGGGAAGGAAAGAACTCTTTTTGCGGCATCATGGAAAACCTTTGAAGTATACGAGAAAATATAAAACCAATATAAGTACCATTAAAAAGTGGGTCCAAAAAACCCCTATAACAATTTACTAATTTATGTCATTCACATGCTCTACCCCCCCTCTTCACATGTACAACCCTGCTATTCACAGATTAGCATATTTAAAATTCGGTATTTAAAAATGCGCCTACTACCTTAGCCATAAGGAGGTTGCTCTCCGGCCGGTTTAAGATCGGTTCATTGTGCACAATGATTCCCATTTCAGAGGATGGGACAAAAACTATTGTTTAATTAATCATGTACACAATGAAAACAAAAATTCTATACCTCAGTATTGCGGGTTTTATTGGTTTATTAATTTCCTGTACCCCTACCCCCTTGAACAATGAAAAAAATGTTTACAAAGCACCTCCCATCTATGGAAGCGGTGGTGAACACAGTAGGGAACCTGATAATGAAAAGGACTGATGCCACCAATTATGTGATAAAAAGAAAAGCCTTTTATATTTTGAAGGCTTTTCTTAGATTTGTTTACTCCCCGAAACTTAAATCTATGATCACCTACTATCCCTATGGTAGGCGGGAGATTACATTTGCACTTATGCTATGGCTATATTTTATGCCCATTGGCATCACGGCACAAACCCCGCACCTACATCAGAATTTCGAAAAATATTTATTAAAAGCACAACAGGACAGCCTATCTCCCATTACGCGAGAGCGCTATTTAAAAATTGCCTACAGTGCTATACGATCTACAAGGGCGGACAGTGTAAAGTACTCCCGGATAAGCAAACTAGTTGAGGTAGCGGAACATTTACCTGACACCAGCTACTTTATCAGGATCGCGGCGGAAGGGATGCAATTAGCGAAGGATTTGGAAAACCCAGCGCATTTGGGTGATGCCCATTGGAACTACGCCTCCTACTATTTGAGAGGAAAGGAATACGGTAGAAGTTATGAACATTACAATAGGGCCTATAAATATTTTACCGCTGCAAAGAATGACTATTATTCTGGAAAAATGCTTTACAATATGGCATATATTGCCAGCGAAACCCATGATCTGACAGGGGCCGAAATTTTATTGTTTCGATGCATCAAGATTTTTGAGCAGGCCAAAAAGCCCCGGCAACAATACCGCTGTTATAATGTACTGGGCAATAATGCGGACGATATGGAAGAATTTGATAAATCGCTGCACTATTACAACAAAGCTTCCCAGTTGATACCTTCATTTAAGGACTCCCTGTATTACAAATTGGAAAACTTGAACAACCAAGGCGTTCGATTTCATAAAATGAGGAACTATGAAAAGGCGGAATCCGTTTTCACCACTGCCCTTACCTATGTGAATGAACTCAGTAGAAGTCCAGCCCTTCACGCTATGTTGCTGGATAATAAAGCGCACTGTTTGGTCTTTTTAGGAAAATTGGATGATGTGGAGCAAGATATGCGCTTTGCCATGCGCTTACGGGATAGTTTGGGAGAAACCGCCGGTTCCATTATGAGCAGATTGCACCTTGCAAATTACTACGGGAAGATAGGCGATACTTTGGAAGGGATAGCATACGCAAAAGAAGCATTGGAAATGGCCAGCGGAAAAGAATTGACGCACCATAAATTGGAGGCACTGGAGTTGTTGGCGGCATTGGACCGGCCCAATACCATACCTTATTTACGGCAGCATATTGAGATAGACAAAAGCATTAACGCCCGCGACCGTAAGTTGAGAAACAAATTTACGGCGATACGATATGAGACTGCCAAATACATAGCCGAAAACGAGCGTCTTTTCCGGCAGCGGTTGTGGATAATAATTGTGGGTGTATCGATTTCTGCTATTTCAATCCTACTTTATTTAAACAAACTGCAACGATCAAAAAATAGGGAATTGCTTTTCGAGCGCGAACAACAGCAATACGATGAGGATATGTACTTGATGGCCCTAACGCAGAAGACCAATCTGGAAAAGGGAAGAACTGAGGAGCGGCAGCGTATTTCGAAGGAGTTGCACGACCATATAGTCTCGCGTCTTTTTACCTTGCGTTTTCAATGGCAGACGGCCCCTGTGGGTGGAGAAAAGGAGATGCTAAGCCTGAATAGGAAGAATTTAAATTTATTGGAGCAGTTGGAAAGCGAAATACGCAACCTTTCCCATAAACTTAGAAGTATTGTTTATACTGAGGAAGAACGATTTTTAGATACCCTGAAGACACTTTTGGCGGAGAAAAGCGAGATCGGCAGGTTAACCTCTGTTTTTGAGTGTAAGAACCCGGCTGATTGGCAACAGCTATCGTATGTATCAAAAATTAACTTACAGCGGATTGTGGAAGAAATACTCCAAAATGTGGTAAAACACGCAAGAGCCCACAAAATAAGTATCCTGATGTATAGGGAATTGGATACACTTTATCTCAACGTAACTGATGACGGGAAAGGGTTTAAATACGCTCGCGTTAAACGGGGCTTAGGAATGAAAAATATGGAAGCCAGAAGCCAGAAGCTGAACGGTACCTTTAGCATACAAAGCACTATAGGTATTGGGACCACTGTGATGATACGCATTCCATTTAAATTAAATATACAATGAAAACCTGTATCAATATTTTGATGATAGATGACCACCCCATGATCCTGGAGGGGTATATTGATTCGATAAAAAAGTTGGAAGCATATAGCTTTTCAATTGAAAGGGCACATTCCATTGCAGAGGCAGTATCGAGTTTGGAAAGCAACTTTAAAAAGAGGGAGATCCATTTGGTATTGTTGGATATAGGGCTGCCCCAAGACCTAGACTATTTATCAGGTTTGGAATTAGGGATTGCCATCCGGAAAGCGCAGGCAGGCAGTAAAATAGTGGTAATTACCGCGTATGATACTTATCCCCTGCTCCAGGATTTAATGAAATTAATAAATCCTGAAGGGTTGCTTATAAAGAGCGAGTTGAATCCCGATATTTTACAGACTGCCTGTAAGGAAGTTTTGGAGGGAGGGTGTTATTATACAAAAACGGTGCGGAAATTTTTAACCGAAGGTTATGAAAAGCCCTATGTTTTGGACCATTATGACAAGTTATTGCTGTACCACCTATCGTTGGGTAAACTAAATAAGGAACTGGTAGCAATTCTCCCTTTGTCCCTTCGGTCCATAGAAAGAAGAAAAAATAAGCTTAGGGATGTGCTGAAGCTGGAACAAGGGTGCAGTGATGTACAGCTGATCAAAGGCGCTAAGGAAGCAGGATTATTGTAAGGGTAATAAAATTGAGTCAACTGTTTATGTATAAAAGTAAATGGAGTTTAAAAATTAAGCATTTTGAAGAAGCGCATCAAAAAATATCTTTTGCTAGAACAGCTACCCTCCCTAAGGCAATTGATTTTGGATGTATTTGAGGAGATGGGAGAGAAAATGGGTGTCAAATTTGAACCTTTCATAATAAGTCCCAGTATTGCTTCAGCTGGAAATTTACACAAGGTGCTAGGGGAAAATAATTTTGAGTTTGTAATATTTAACTTGGATTTTCCTTTTGCCACATATACGGATTTTAAGTGTCCAAAAGATTTTTTAATATATCTGGATTTAAAATATCCTATTCCGAAAAAGCTGGTTATCATTCCCCATACCACCGTTTTCCAAATTTTACAGCTAAGTAACCTTGTTTCTATAGATGGATTTATGGACGCGTTGGATTGTAATGCCGAAACTTTGCGTTTAGCCGTACAACAATTAACGGATTATTCTATTTTTTACAGCCGTACTGTTATTCAGTTGATAACAAAATATATCTATAATGAGGATATACTTGGCCAACAGGATTATTTAATTTTAAACGAACTTTCCAAGGGCACCCCCTTAAATAAAATACCGAAAAAACTATTTATTTCCCGCACTACCATTCAAAGAAGGCGGACAAAAATGAAGGAATTCTTTAAAGTTGAAGGCCTTCCCGATAGCGAATTGGTTAAAAGAGCACAGCAAGAACGTTTTGTTTAAGAACGGCAGCTCCTAAATACCGCTACCATAAACTTTGGCATTAATGAATTATTGAAAAACTTAAGAGCCAATTTTGGGCTCATTTTGCTCAATTATGGGCTCTTTTTATAATTCTACATTAGTTCCCACCCCCTAATTTAAACAAACGTTCAATAACGCACTAAACACAACCTTATGTGTTCTCTAATTAAAAAATCATATTTGAAAAACACTACGATAGTTGTTAGTACTTATCTGTTTGTATTCCTATTCCTCTTCGCCTCAATAAGCAAGCTCCTGGACTTTGAATCCTTTACGGCCAGGGCAATAGCGGTGGGAGATTTGTAAGCTATGTTTTTTTATTTTAAAACTGGGAATGAAGAATGATTCAAAAAAATCTATTAAAATGTACATTTTCTGAAAAGCTGGAGAAAAAATGAGCATTAGGTTTCGGAGTAAAATAGCTTGATAAGTATTATTAATTAAGAAGATCCCAGGGTATTAGACAGATAAAACTGCTTCAAATTTTCACAAGATGCTCCCAAGTTAAAAACAGTAAGCTTTGTTGCAAAAAGGTGTTTTACTATTAATTTAATGAATTTGCTAGGGGTATGCTGTAGATAATCAATTATGGATTTTTGGTTATTGCGAAATTGATTTTTGTGTTTTTTGTTCTTCGGTAAATCGAGGGTCAGGAAGACGCGGTACTTTTACCAGCTGTTCTGTAGTTATAGCATAGTAACCCAGATCTTCAGTTACAGTTCCTTTTATAAAGTAAATTCCCATACCTATCACTGGATATTTGGTCATTACTTTTGGGAATTGGACACTATCAAAGCATACCCCTTTTCTATCCAAGAAGGTGGAAAAAGCCATATAGTCTCCTTTTGAAGTTTTTGTAGTTTTGGAGGTGACCAGTTTGCCGAGAATTGTAATTTCCCTACCTACAAAATTTTTTAAATCTCTTGCCTTGGTGGTGGGATAATTACCTGGTTTTATGAAATTGAAATCGTTGTGTAACGTAAAGCCCAACAATTCAAGATTGTCATAGGCGTCAATAATGTGTTCGCTTTTTAATAAGGGTAAATTATAATTTACCCGTTTAGGTTTAAATAATTGGGGTTGGTTGTGCTGGCTTTTATACGAATTGTTGTTTAGGTGCGCAAACCACATTAATCTGTGTTTATTGGGTTCTAAAGCTCTAAAGGAATTTAATCGGATTAGCAATAGTAGCTGTTCCAATCCCAATTTACATCTATCCAAAAAATCATTAAAGTTTTTGAAAAGACCAAAAAGTTGGCGTTCATTGAGTATTTTTTGAATACTGCGATGGTCCAGATCCTTTATCATCCCAAAACCTAGGTACACTGTTTTCCCCTTTATGCAATTGCCGTGGTCGCTATTGTTTATGCAAGGATTTTCAACCGTACCGCCACATCTGAAGATTTCGTTTATATAGGTGTCCAGATTATAAAAGCCTCCGCCATTGTTAAGAACCGCAGTCATAAACTCCAATGGAAAATATTTTTTAAGGTACAGGCTCTGGTAGCTCTCTACCGCATAGGATGCCGAATGTCCCTTGGCAAACGCATAGCCGGCAAATGCTTTGATTTGATCCCAAACTTCTTCTATCACTTTTTGGGTGTAGCCCTTCTCTTTACAGTTTTCATAGAATTTCCTTTCCAGGGCATCAAATTGTTCCTTGCTCCTGCCCTTGCCGCTCATTCCCCTTCGCAATACATCTGCTTCGGCCAAACTCAAGCCTGCAAAATAATGTGCAACTTTGAGAACATCTTCCTGATACACCATTACCCCATAGGTCTCGGGCATAATTTCCAAAAGAACGGGATGTGCCTCTGCCCTTTTTTCTGGAAATCGATGTCGCTCTATATAGGCATTCTTCATCCCGCCATTGGTAACGCCGGGACGAATGATAGAACTGGCGGCAACCAGACCTAAATAATCCTGGGTCTGCAGACGGGTCATAAGGGTACGCATGGCGGGCGACTCCACATAAAAAACGCCCATACAGTCCCCTACTTTTAGAAGGGCGTTAATTTCTGGATCATTCTTAAATGGAGTGGTATCATCAATGTCTCTGATCTGGGCCTCGGGTTGGTTTTCCCTGATCAATTGAATGGTATCTTTAATCTTTGAAAGTCCGCGTTGGGCAAGGATATCGAATTTAAAAATACCTACTGCTTCCGCAATGTGCATATCTATCTGCAGGGTTTGGAAACCCTTGGGCGGCATAAAGGTGGCGCAATAAGCCTGTACGGGGTTTTTGGTAATTACGATACCGCCAGAATGCACACTCAGGTAATTTGGGACCCCATGGATAAGAGTGGCATATTTTGTTACCAGTTTAAAGTAATGGTCATTTTTTTTATGCTCTCTGTCGCCTTTTAAAAACGCATCAATTTCGGCTTTTGGCAGTCCAAATACTTTGGAAAGCTCCCGAACAACTGCTTTGAATTGAAACGTTACATAAGTACCCATAAGGGCGGTATTTGGGAAACGTTCAAAAATATAGCGGGTAACATCATCCCTGTCCTTCCAAGAAAAATCTATATCAAAGTCAGGCGGTGAGGAACGATACAGGTTGATGAAACGTTCAAAATAGAGGTCCAATTCAATCGGGTCCACATTGGTAATCCCCAAAATATAAGCGACAACACTATTTGCCCCACTGCCCCGCCCAATGTAGGGATAGTCATTCTTTATCGCATATTGAACAATATCGTAATTGATTAAAAAGTAAGAAACAAAGTCCATTTGCTGGATTGCATGAAGTTCCTTTTCAATCCGTTCCTTTATTTTGAGGGTTATCGTTTTATATCGGGACGCTATCCTTTGGTTTACCAAGGAAACCAGATATTCATAATCCTCTTGGGTATTGGAAAGATAGGTAGCTTGGTTTTGATTCACGCGCTTTTCATCAAATTTAAAATCAATAGTACAGGAGTTTAAAATAGACCGGGTGTTTGATAAGATATATTCAAAATCCTCAAACCGCCTTTCGAGTTCATGTAGAGTGTACATTTTATCGTTGGCACTTCCCTGTTCTAGTTCCGGCAATTTGCTTAACACAATATTTAGGTCTATGCACCGCAGTAATCTGTGGATATTGAAATGTGTTTGATTGCAGAAGGTTACAGACTGTAATAACACCAGTTTTTCAGTATGCTGTTTTAGATGGGAGAATTTTAATTTGTTAAGGTCTGCTACAGAAATGCCGATGTACCAATTTGGAGCGAAGGATTCCAGTTCATATTCAAGTACTTTTTCAAAGGGAATAATAGTTATTACATTCAAAAATGAGGGTGGGATTTCGGGGAAGTCCTTTTTAGCATGAAGGTATTGGGTTAAAAATTGGTTGATTTCCAGGTAGCCATTATTGTTTTTTGCCAAGCAGACATAGCATCGGGTGTTTCCGTTACGAATATCGGCCCCAACCACGGGTTTAAGGTTTTCTTTTGTTGCTTCCCTTATAAATTCCAGACAGGCGGAGGTACTGTTAATATCAGTAAGTGCCAAAGATTCGATAGTATGTTCTTTTGCCAATTGCAAGAGTTGGGGTACTGAAAGCACCCCGTACCGCAAAGAGTAATATGTATGGCAATTGATATACATTATTGATTTCTATGGGCCAATAAAATGGGCGGTTCGCCATCAAATGGATTACGGCCGGAGATAACGGTCCGCACATCCAGTGTGGAAGCCTTCATAACACTGCCTGCCCCGAAACGGTTACGGATATGATCCAAGGATTTATAGAGGTTCAATGTCTTTTCGTTATCGTCAAAAAGGTTAATTTGGTAATGGCCGCCAACCAAATGGGAAAACTTTACACCTATTAGCCGAACCAATATCCTGCGTTCATAGAGTTTATTAAAAAGTTCCATTGCGGCGGGTATTAGAATATGGTCGGCACTGGTGTAGGGAATGCGAATTTGTTTGTTATAGGTCTGGAAATCGGAGTATCTGATTTTTACGGAGACACAACCCGTCATTTTATTTCCAAGCCTGAGTTGGTAACACAGGGTATCTACCATAGCGGTAAGGGTGTCCCGGAGTCTCTGGACATCTATTGTATCAAGATTGAATGTGCGCTCATTGGAGATTGATTTGCGTTCGCAATAGGGAATTACGGGGGTGCTGTCAATTCCATTGGCACGGTTCCAGATGGTCTGCCCGTTCTTGCCCATAACGGAAGTAAGCATTTCCACCGGCATTTCCTGGATGAGCTTTACGCGATCAATCCCCAGGTGGATTAAAGTTTGGGCAGTGGCTTTGCCGATCATCGGTATTTTTCGGATGGACAATGGCGCCAAAAACGCCTTTTCAAAACCGTAATCAATTTTAAGCTGGTTGTTGGGTTTGGCCTCACCCGTTGCCACCTTGCTCACTATTTTATTTTGGGAGAGTCCGAAAGAAATTGGCAATCCCGATTCCTTGATAATACGTTTGCGCAGTTCGCAAGCAAACTTATAGTTTCCAAAAAATCGGTCCATGCCAGTCAGGTCAACATAAAACTCATCCACACTTGTTTTTTCAAATAATGGGACGGAATCACGAATAACATCCGTGATAAGATTTGAGTACTTCATATAGGTACCCGCATTGCCACGAATAACAATTGCTTGGGGACAAAGTTGTTTTGCGATTTTCATTGCCATCCCCGAGCGGACACCATATTTTCTGGTTTCATAACTACAGGCGGCTACCACTCCTCTACTGCCCGTACCCCCTACCAATACCGGCTTTTTTAGCAATTCGCTATTTAGCAAGCGCTCTACCGACACAAAGAAAGTATCCAAATCAAGATGGAGAATTGATTTTTTCATCAATACAAAAATATGGAATATTTCCATTTGTTTGGAATTATTCCAGTAGGAATTTTATAAACAATATCAATCTGGATGAAGAAGGACGGAGAGAGACAGGAGGTAAATGAAATGTAGTGAAGAAAATTTTATAAAAAAACCTCCATCATAAATGATGGAGGCCAAATTGACTAGGCAATCATATTACCTACTCTTCTTCTTGATTCCAATCATCCCCTTGTTTTCTTGTGGGATCTTGGTTTCTGTCATTCTGGGAAGGGTTGTTTCCAGCAAATTGTAGATTGTTCTCCTTGCCCGTTTGATTTCTTTCATTTTTCATAGCAATTCAATTTTAAAATTTTTTTTTATTAAAAGTAGCGTCAAATTTCTAATAGTAAATACCTTATAACATTCCATTGGCACCTATTTTTAAAATAATTAACTAAAAGCATATGTACGGAGATCTTTTTTATCTTTTTAAGATTATGCCACCTTCGTTAAAACAATTCTAAACTATCTACATTATAGCTAAATGTTTAATAATTTTAAAAATAAAAAACACACTATGGAAAAAGAGAAATCCAAACCAAAGAAATTTCCTTCCCAAACGCAATCTCAGCCCGGGGAGGAAAATAAAATGAAACCACAACCGGAGATTATTCGAGAAAATTATAAAGGCAGTGGTAAATTAAAAGGCAAAGTAGCATTTATTACCGGGGGAGACAGTGGTATTGGAAGGAGTGTAGCCGTACACTTTGCCAGGGAGGGTGCTTCTGTGGCCATTGTTTATTTAGAGGAAAACAAAGATGCAAAAGAAACCAAAAGGATGGTTGAAAAGGAAGGGAGCAAATGTTTAATATTGGAAGGAGACTTAAAGGATGCAAAGTTTTGTAAAAAGAGTATTGCTGAGTGTATAAAGCACTACGGGAAATTAAATATTTTAGTCAATAATGCCGCCGTACAATTTCCAAAAGACAAGCTGGAACAGATTTCGGAGCAACAATTAACGGAAACTTTTCAAACCAACATATTCGCATATTTTTATATAGCCAAGGCAGCGCTTCCTCATTTAAAGAAGGGAGACGTTATAATAATCACCAGTTCCGTAACCGCCTATAGGGGAAGTGATCATTTGATGGATTACGCCAGCACAAAGGGCGCTATTGTTAGTTTTACGCGCTCACTGTCCAGCAATCTTGCATCAAAGGGCATACGTGTAAACGGAGTAGCACCAGGCCCCATATGGACGCCCCTTATTCCCGCAACATTTGATGATGTAACTGATTTTGGTCAAGATACCCCGATGGGAAGAGCGGGACAACCCAGTGAGGTGGGTCCTGCCTATGTTTTTTTAGCCAGCGAGGACAGCAGTTATATAACGGGACAATTTATTCATATCAACGGGGGCGAACTTATAGGGGGATAACTCCATTTCTAAAAAAAATGAGGGCAGCACCTTAAGGAAGATCCACCGATAATTATGGAATAGATTGGATGGTCAATTTTAAGGATTAAAATTCCATTTGGAAATAATCCTTATGAAATTTTATCCCATTATTGAAGAAGTTTCTATATTTAACTTATGTGTATTGAAGTCTCTTTAAATAAAACGGATTTAGAGATTGAGGATTTTTTTGATGCCTATTTTAGGGTGATGTGTGAGTATGAACCCTATTCTTATAGAACTGCGCTTGGTTTTCCAAATCTCTATATCATACCACAGCACGATCCCGATGGAATATGGCCCGCCCATTGGGGATTTATTCCCGCAAATGAAAGTGATAATATTCTTTCCTTTCGGCAACAATATAATCTGCATGCAATTTCTATCGAGAAGTTTTTAAATTTAAAATACAATAAGCCTTCCCTAAATTTTGGTAAGTGTTTAATTTTGGCAGATGGATTTTATTTAAACGAATTAATTGAGGGAAATAAAAATAGAAAAATTTGGAAGGTTACAAATGGTGATGGGGCAAAGGGCAAACTGTTTGCATTTGCGGGTATTTATTCCTTAATTGACGAAGAACTTTTTTCCTGCTGCATAATTACCAATCCTGCAAATAAAAATGTGATTTCCCTTGAAAGAGAAATTCCATTTATACTTGATGATACTTTTAGGAAAGAATGGTTACGGGAAGACCTTGCAGAAGCTGCCCTTAAATCCCTACTCCAATTTGGATTTACAAAAGACCGATTAAAAGTAACGTCCTATAAAGGAACAGCAATGTACCGGGAGGAAATTCATTCCTATAAAAAGGTAGTTGCAACCCAATTAAATCGCAAAATGTGATTATTTATATAGCTTTAGCTGTTAATGTAACTTCGTAAGGAAACTGAAAATTTTCCAAAGCGCCTCCTTCTAGCCAATCCCTTCTATTTTCCTTTTTTAATATTATGGGCATTCTTTTTTTATTGTTGTGTATCTCCTCCATTAGCTCGTTTGCTTCGGTAGTTGCTATTGTATAGGTAGTCATGTTTTCACCGGTTGAAGGATTGATCCATTCGCTGTAAAACCCTGCAAAGCCAAAGATTTCCTGAGCGGTGGGCTTGATAATATATTTTTGTTTTTCCTTTCCTTTCGCATCGAGCCACTGCCATTCATAAAAGGCATCGGCAATCACAAGACAACGGTTTTTTACGGAATTCCGAAAAGCGGGTTTTGATGCGGCGGTTTCAATTCGGGAATTCAATGTCATCTTTCTTATGGAATCATCCTTTGCCCAAAAAGGTATCAAGCCCCAGTTTGCCATGCTGATATGCCCCTTATCCTCGTCGAGAACAATAGGATTTTTCGCAAAAGCAAAACCATTGATAGCCTCTTTGGGAACATACAGTTCCGGTTCGTAAAATTCGGCATCAAATTCTGCTTCAATCAGCCTTTTATCAGCAGTTAGTTTGGTGTGGTAGCACATAATTTATAATTGTAATTTAAAAATACAAAAAAAACGGAAGTAGTGATTGTGAATGGCTATCTATAAAAAACGCTCCTCCAGGCTTTCGAAAAATAGCCTGTCCTGAACAACCAGATTAACTAGTTTACCCTCAACGGAAACGAAAGGAAGGAAGGGGTAAAAATGAATGTATATAGAAAGAAGCAAAATCACTATCAAAAAAATCAAACTACCAGATCCACACACTCACCTATTCACTAATTTACAAGACGCTACCCAAACAAACAAACCCATTCTATTAACAAAATTTTAATATATTGCACTTCTAAAAAAAAATATGAAATCAAATCTTTTATTCACATTAGTCCTCTCCTCATTTAATCTTTTATTGGCTCAGACCACTTTTGAAGAAAAGATCATAACAGATAATAGTTATGTTATTAGACCCAGTGATGCTTTTTTTGGTGATATTGACGGGGATGGTGATTTGGACATTATGACCGCTGGAAATAGCAATGTAGTTTGGTATGAAAATACCGATGGTCAAGGAACATATGGAATAAGAAAGTTAATAAAAAACTATCCTTTTACTCATTATGTAGCTGCTCCATTTTTAGCCGATATAGATGGAGATGGGGATTTGGACGCCATAGTGAGTAATAATTACGCTAATAGAATTGTTTGGTTCAAAAATCTGGATGGACTTGGAAATTTTGGAGTAGAGCGTAATATTTCAGATTTTAAAGGATCAGTTTATTTTGATGATATTGATTCTGATGGCGATTTAGATTTATTGTCGTCACACTACTTTAATGGAAATAGAGTAGTATGGCTTGAAAATTTAAATGGGTTGGGCCAATTTGGAAGTCAGACTATTGTAGATGGCGATGTTGCAGAAGCAATATCATTAAAAACAGCTGATTTGGATGGCGATGGGGACAAAGACATATTATTAGCTACTTATTATGATAACTCACTAATCTGGTATGAAAATTTAGATGGCAATGGAACATTTGGTCTAAAAAGGATAATTAGTTCTGGAGTAAGTGAACCCACCTCGGTATTTGCAGCGGATATTGACAATGATGGTGATCATGATATAATTTCAACGAGTAATATTAATGATTTTGTTGCATGGCAGGAAAATATTGATGGCGCTGGTAATTTCGGTCCTTTACAATACATTGGTTCTAATATAGATGGAGCAATTGGCATAAATGTGGAAGATATTGATAGCGATGGTGATAATGATGTATTCTTTGCAGCCAAAAACGACAATTATTTTGGCTTCTTTGAAAACCTGAATGGTCAAGGGTCCTTTTCCTCAGCCAGAATAGTATCTGATAAGGTTAGCTTACCAACGGGTATCAAAATCGCAGACGTTGATAATGACGGAAATTTGGATGTGATGTGCATAGCCGCCAAAAGTGCTAAAATTAGTTGGTATAAAAATGAAGATGGGATGGGTAATTTTGGAAACCAAAATATAATAGTTGAAGACGTTGACTATATAGAAAAAATAACTTCGGCTGATTTGGATGGTGATGGGGATCTGGATTTAATATCTGCATCAAATAACGACTATGCATCTGGGAATAGTTTAATTGCGTGGTTCGAAAATATAGATGGACACGGAAATTTTGGAAAACCAAAAGGGATAGATTATCCTAATCATGCGGTCTATATACGGGCTGCAGACGTTGATGGTGATAATGATATAGACCTCATTGCTGGCACACATTCTCCAAATATAAAAAAAATTGTCTGGTACGAAAATCTTGATGGTTTGGGGAATTTTGGACCTGTAAATGATATCTCAAATAGCGTTGTAAATATTTTAACTGCTTTGGAAGTAGCAGATATAGATGGGGATAATGATATTGACATTTTGTTTAGAAGTAGTTCTTCATTTGGATGGATGGAAAACACGGATGGACTCGGAAATTTTAACGTCCAACACGACCTTCCGTCATTCGCCGGAACTTATTCCGATACTTTTCCAGCAGACTTAGATAATGATGGCGATATTGATATATTAAGCCTACGTTTTTCAGGTACCGGACAGGCAACTTGGCTTAAGAATTTAGATGGCATGGGCAACTTTAGTGATGAAATCTTAATTTATCAATTAGCAGGCGGTCGCGTTCGTTTATTAAATGCTGTAGATATGGATATGGATGGAGACATGGATGTAGTAATTGGCGCAACAGATTCAGATGAAAATCTAATTTGGGTTGAAAATACTGATGGTAATGGAAGTTTTGGAAATGTAACTGTAATTACGCAAGAAGGATTACCAAATGAAGTTGCCTTTGGAGATTTAGATAATGATAATGATATGGATGTTGCCTTTACCCACTATTACCAAAATAAAATTGGTTGGATTGAAAATATTGACGGGCAGGGAAATTTCGGAGCTGAAATAATTTTAACTGATAATGTTTACGAAGCAAATGACGTTTTAATAACTGATTTGGACGGGGATCTGGATATGGATATTGTTGCTTCATCATATATAGATTGTCAAATTATATGGTATAAAAACACGTTTATACTATCCCTTCTACAAAACAGCACATTTTCTTTTTCAATATATCCAAATCCAACAACCCAAATAGTGAATATTGAAAGTGCGACCAAAATAGTAGGTGCAAAAATATACAACAACCTTGGTCAACTTCTCCTGAGTGAATCAGACCCAAATGGAATCAATTTTCTCAATATCGATAATCTATATACCGGCATTTATTTTTTAAAAGTGACGGATACTGCTCAAAAAAGTAGTACCAAGAAGTTTATAAAGCAAAATTGAATTATCAGATTAGGGTAGTTTGAATATGTGGTGTAGGCTTTAAAATGTAGCAGCGGGGGTGCATACCAAAAACAATAATTTTCTCGGTTTCAAACCCCGTGAAGGGCATTACAAATGCCGAAATAAATAGGCACGCTTTTCAAAAGCGAGCCAGTGGATACCAACGGACGAAAATCATTTTGGGAAATAACATTTTTATTTTTAAATTTGTCCATAGGTATTAAAAGGATGCCTGTACTCACAAAAGACGATGTCACCTTTTCTTTTCTTTTTTTATTCATTTCATAAATCCGCCAATAGTGAGTAATGGCAACGAAAAGGATATTATGAAAGTGTTACGTCCTATACGGCTTCATCAGATTAAAATTGAGGCCAAATTAATTCACAAAAAATTTAAATCCGATTTTGACACTACGGTCAAAAACTACTTACGTCTTCCATTTTTTAAAAACCTATCCTCTTCAGAGTTTGAGAAAAAAAGAAAGCATCTTCTTTTAAAGGACGTGTACCACATTGTTGCTTCCGAATACGGGTTTAAACGATGGGAAGATTTAAAGCAACATATTGAAAGAAATGATCTCCTTTTTAGAAGTAATGGGATTGGATTAATACATAAGTGGTTTAATAGTTATTCAGAAGCAAAAAAATACCATACAAAATACGGAGGTTATTTGCTGCAATTTTGGGCAGATTATGTGGTATGTGGTAATGAATATATTCAATTGTTAGCGTTACAGCATTATACGGAAGCATGGAAGGCCATTGGCTATAACTGGATTGAACCCACCGACGAACAGGCATTTCAAAAGCTTTATCAACAGGCAATTTTGCAGTATAACTTACTGTAATAGCTATTTTTTTATTAATCTTTAAATTTTATTTTTTATGAAAAACTATTTAGGTAGAATAGTACTACTTGTAGAAAACTATGAAAGATCTGCGACTTTCTATGAAGTGAACTTTGGCTTTAAACGAATGTTTGATGTAACTACGGATGTAGGGCAACGGTTCTTGCATTTGGGCAGTGAACCTCTCGATTCCTTAGGGATTTGGTTTTTAAAGGCAGATACTAAAAAACAAAGAGAACGGATAGGCAATCAAACTGGGGAACAGCCAACAATGGTAATTTATACCACTGATATTGAAACGCTTTATGAACGACTACTAAGTAATAAGGTAAAATTGAAAACGGAAATTGTTAAGACCCCGGAATATTCTTTTTTCCATTGCTATGATATGGATGGCAATGAGATTATTGTTTCTGAATTGAACGATTAGCCAACTTACTAATAAACCATATTGAAACATGATCTAATGCGTATGCAAACGCAGGCGAGTAGGAATATAGTAGGAACTTATCGCCTTATTCACTCCACTCTCTGCGTTTGAAATACGTTTAGAAAGATAATGGCCATACCATTAACACCTACAGGGGTGGATATAAAGACACGATTTTAAAAAACGCTCCAAAAGGCTAAACCGAGTACGCAGTGTGCACTGGCGAAGCAAAATTTGTGAGACACGAGTGTGAACTGGCTCCAATCTTGTTTAGAAGTTGGAAAAAAGCAATTAGGCTACCTTCTATTGCATATAACATTTTATTTTTTACGCTTATAATACAACTGCACCAATCCCGCATCAAAAGTTTTTACATTTACCAATTCCATTAATTGCTTAGGCCTACCTTCCTTAAATAATCTTGAACCAAGCTTTTCAAATCCCTATTTGAGAAATACCCTATTCCCATTTATATAAAAACACTAAAGGGCACCCCCTTAAATAAAATACCGAAAAAACTATTTATTTCCCGCACTACCATTCAAAGAAGGCGGACCAAAATGAAGGAATTCTTTAAAGTTGAAGGCCTTCCCGATAACGAATTGGTTATAAGAGCACAACAAGAACGTTTTGTTTAAGAACGGCAGCTCCTAAATACCGCTACCATAAACTTTGGCATTAATGAAATATTCAAAAACTTAAGAGCCAATTTTGGGCTCTTTTTGCTCAATTATGGGCCCTTTTTATAATTCTACATTAGTTCCCACCCCCTAATTTTAACAAACCTTCAATAATGCACTTAACACAATCTTATGTGGCATCTAATTAAAAAATCATATTTTAAAAACACTTTCATAGATGTGGGCAGCTATCTATTTGTATTCCTATTCCTCTACGCCGCAGTTAGCAAGCTCCTTGACTTTGAAACCTTCACTGTGCAATTGGCACAATCGCCATTACTAAGTGCATACGCAGGTTTTATTGCCTGGGCCGTGCCGGGAATAGAGATTCTTATTGCTTGTTTATTAATTATAGAACGCTTTAGAACCATTGCCCTCTACGCCAGTTTTACACTGATGGTGATGTTTACGGCCTATATTTTTATCATCCTTAATTTCTCTGACTTTGTGCCCTGCTCCTGCGGTGGAGTATTAGAAAAACTCAGCTGGACACAGCATATTTTTTTCAATATATTTTTCATGATTCTGGCAGCAGTGGCGGTCTTTTTTGCAAACAGATATCCCGCAAAAAAGACCCTGCTTTTGCTGGCTGCCCTTGCTATTATTGGGATAAGTATCGTGGCCATATTGTTTGCTTTTTCCGAGAAAAAAATTCATAGAAACAACGCCTTTATAAGGCGATATCCGCATCACCCAATAGTACCTAAGGATACTGTTGAACTTAATTACAATTCCTATTATTTTGGGGGGAGTGACGCAAACAATCTTTATTTGGGCAATTATACTGCTCCCAAACAAGTAACTCGCATATCCTTTGATTTAAAGGATACAACAAATTTTAGAATACAGTTGCCAAAAAGCAAAGTTCAATACAAAATGCCACGGGTTCGAATTATTGATAGCATCTTTTTTCTTTTTGATGGAACAGTCCCAATTATTCATGTAGGTAAAATTAGCGATTGGAATGTAACCAAGACTTTCTACCCGAGGGCCTATTTCAATTTTGCTGAACCAATGGATACCAAAAATCTTGTTATCCGAACTATTAGTAGTGAAACCGGGAATAATCTGTTAGGCACCATTAGATTAGATTCCGTTCCAAAAATAGAATTGTTCCCAAATATATTGGAAGGTAATATAGATGGTTATTTTGATCGTGATGGACAATTACACTTCAATAGGCAAAGCAATAAAGTTATTTACACCTACTATTATAAGAATAAATATCTCGTTTCCTCACTTGATCTTAAGGGAATTAAAACACAAAAAACAATTGACACTATAGAAAAGCCACAAATATTTATAGATGAGCTGGAATCTTCACATGAAAGGCGCTTAAGTGGTAAATCAATAAGAGTAAATGGTCTATCAAGTAGTTTTGGCAATTATCTGCTTATTCAATCGGATCGTTTAGGAAAGTACGAGCCTGAAGGTATTGCTGCGGGAATAATTGATGTATATAATATTAGCTCAAATACCTATGAATTCAGTTTTTACCTGTATCACAATCCAAAGGAGAAGCTACTCTCCATTTCGATGTATGGCCACAATCTATACGCCCTTATAGATACTAAGTTATATAGGTTTACTTTCAAAGATAACTTTTTAAAATAAAATACTTAGCGCGAAGTCAGGAGAAGCTGAAAACCTGTAAAAAAGAGTAGGCATATTATTAATTAAAATTTTTATACAATGAAAAATTTTCGAAAAAAGTGGCTATTGCCACTCGCAGTTTTTGCCATTGCTATTGCCGGTGCATTCGCCAGTAATTCAATGGAAAATGTCAATGCAGACCCAACGGGGTATATTGATGCCCCGTTGCCTTGTAAAGTTTCTGTAGACTGTTCTTTAACAGGAGGGCCAGTATGTAGAAATGCATCGCTACAACAAGCATTTGGTTGGAATAGCATGCATACTGCATGCAACGAGATACGATTTAAACCTTGATATATTTTCGTATTGTTAAAGAAAGGCTGATTATTCAGCCTTTTTTTATGGTTAAGGAAGCATCCATTGCAGTGGAGGCTCATCCTTTAAATAATGATCAAACCATTGCCAGCGCTTGTAGGTCATATCAATTTGATTTTCCAACCCAAAAAAATCATGACCTTCATCAGGATAAATTAGCATTATATGTTCCTTACCCAATAACCTCATTGCGTTATACATTTGTACGGATTGTTCCCAATTTACATTAGTATCCGTGCCTCCGGTGATGGTCAGAAGGGGAGTACGTATTGATGCGACATAATTGATTGGCGAATTTTCCTCATATATAAATGGATTTTCAAAATAAGGAATCGAATATCTTTGCTGGGAATTTAGAAATCGGGCATATTGTGGCAGATTCCATAACCAAGCCATCGAAAAGTAAAAACATTTTACATCGTGTATTCCCGATTCACTAATTGCTGCGGCGAACATTTTTGAATTCCCTATAATATAAGAAGTTTCATAGCCACCAAATGAATGGCCAAACAATCCGATCTTTAATGGAGAGATGGGAGCTATATTTAAAACAGCAGATACCCCAGCCTCTACACATTCGAGGGCCGATTTACCAACCTCATTATTTATATACTGGATGTCTGGACAAAAGACAAAATAGCCTCTTGAGGTGAAATTGGTAATATTGATGTCGGCCGCTGTATAAAGAGTAGGGTTTTCATATTTATTTAATGTTCCGCTCATTTTATCATAGATAAATACAACCATTGGATACATTTTTTGGGGATTAAAATCCGCAGGATAGAACAATGCACCCTTTAAGTTATCTTTTTTTTCAGTTGAATATTTCACAAGTTCAGCTTTCCCCCATTTATATTTTTCGTGCTGGGGATTGCTACGAAAGAGTTCGACCGCTTGGTGGGATGTACTCACCAACATTAACTTTGGAGGCATATCAAACTTTTCGATGGTATAAAGATAGGTATCCTTGTTTTTTGCTTTCTGTAACCAATCCACTTTAGCGTCTGCTTCGACTATTACTTTCGTTATACCGCCGTCCGATAGACTATAATATCCGGTATCTCCATTCCATGTTTCCCCTTTTAAGATAATTCCCTTTTTTAAATCAACTCTCGGTACTAAATAGCCATTACCGTTAGCTATATATTCCCCGCTCTTTACAAATCTAAATATTCTATTATTCTCCTTTCCCCGAGTAAGTCTCTGGGCTGTAGCTCCATTGAGAGAAATCTCCCAAAGATCATATTTATCATAAATTATAATTTTATTCTCATCATTAGTAAATCCCAAAAGGCCATATGGAGGTTTAACACCCGACCAATCGTATTCCATATTCTTAAATATACTTGAAATGTTTTTTGTAATATTTGTGTGCTGGTCATTTTTGGCATTATAGATCCACCAATTACTTTCGTCAAAATAAATGAGGTTTCTTCCTGACGGGGAAACCTTAATAGGCATATAAGGCTTTCGCCACATCACGAAACGTTTGCTGCCATCTATCAAGTTATACACATATATGGGCGTAGGGGCCCGACTCTCATCGTGGGCAATCATATCATCCAATATACTATGGGTATATACATAGTTTGAGCCTTTAATCAATATTGCCTTAGAGCTTTGGTCATCGCCCAAGGGGAAGGTAGTGTCGGTTCCAAGATTCCAACACATGGTAAATGCAGGATTTTCAAAAAACCCTTTATTTCCTTCATGAACCGGATAAATTAATTTATCCTTTGCATTCCATACTTGTACGCTGGAGCCGTGATTATCCACACTTCTTGTGTCCTTACGTTGTTTAAGCTGGAAAAAAAGCTTGTTTCCGTCCTCAGAAAAGCTCAAGGACGCCAGTGGATTATCGTAAACCTGCAAGGTACTGTCAATATCTAACCTGTTCTTTATATCAAATACTTTTGGATCCAATTTCCGTTTCACACTGTTAAGCCAAAGAATTCTTTTACTCCCTTCCCTACCACTTTTTTCAAAAAAAGCAATTTGATTTTTCGGACTCCAAACTATATTACTTATCGGATTATGAGTGTTATATATGGTAATAGGAAAAATTTTATTATTGTGTACCTCTACTACTTTTAAACTCCACGAATTGTCCTCTTTAACCATTAGGGCCAATAAATTCCCATTTTCATTAGGGATAAAATCCTGGACATTCTTTATACTACGTTTATTTCCCGACCCAAGTTTCAAGATTTCAAGTCTTTTTTCTCTCTTTTCATTTGCTATTTTTTCCGATAAGGCAAACAGATATTCATTATTGGGTGATACTTTATAGGTTATGATATTAGGAACTTGTTGTTTGGAATGGATTTCCAAATCAAAAATTTCGAGGGTGTTTGCGGTTTTATAGACAAACCATCTATCCCCAAGAAAACGAGGTTCGCTCCCATTTGGAAATGCATAACGTTTTTTATTGGAGATATGCTGCAGTACCAAAGTATCTTCGGCATTCTGATAATGTAGTAAATATGAGGCCCAATTACCATTATCGGAAATTTTTGGATCCAATAAATAGTGCCATAGGTGGTAGTCCTTTGGAGTAAGATCCATCTTCTCTGTGGCTTGCCCCCAAAGAGCACAAGCCGGACAGAAAAGAAGGAAAAAAATTACTCCTTGTATGCTAATCCAAAGTAATTTGTGAATCTTCAAGAAATTCATGTTAATATCCAGGATTTTGGGGTTGAAGGTTCGGATTCGTAAGCAGTTCCTTTTCGGGAAGGGGAAATAAGCCGTCAGTACTATTCCATCCCGGTTTAATGGGGACCAAAAAAACATCAAGGTTTTCGGTACGCTTTAGATCAAAAAATCGATGTCCATGTTCGGTAAACAATTCCACCCTTCGCTCCTGTAGTATCGCTGCCAGTAATTCATTTTCGGAGGTGGCAGTGGAATTCTCTAGTCCAGCTCGAGTTCTGATTTTGTTAATATCTGCCTGAGCTCCAGCAATATCTCCCATTTTTGCGCGGGCTTCGGCTCTAATTAAGTATTGCTCTGCCAACCTAAGAATAACGGAATATTCCGCATTGCCTCCCTCCCCTGAGCGATGCTTGTATTTATAGGGGTAATAATAAGATTGATTCCCATCGGAGACTTCCCCTATCCACATTGTCTTTCGCAGGTCACCAGCTTCAAATGAATTTATCAGTCCGTTTGACAATGCCCTAGTGGGGGGTGGAGCAGTTTCAAAGATAAAAGTCTCTGCCTCCAAGGTATTCATGCCCTCAAACTCTGGCATTAACTGTAATAAAATGGAAGGGCTTTCCTTTAAAAATACATTTTCCAGATTGGTCTGCCATTGGGAATCCACAATTACGGAAGATGCCATAGCTTCAGCCTGTGACCATTCTTTGTTGTATAAATATACACGTGCCAACAATGCCCTTGCCGTGCGGGCATTCGCCCTAACGTGCTCACCACTAGTATCTGCATCGGGCAAATTTTCTTTTGCATATATTAAATCAGAGATTAAATTGGTGTATACCGTCTCCCTATCATCCCTCTTTACCGACTGGTTTTCGATATAATTAGTTGTGGTTATATAGGGAACATCTCCATAGAGGTTATATAGATAAAAATGAATTAAGGCCCGTAAGAATTTTGCTTCCCCAGAATATTGCCTGATTTCCTCATCCGAAAAATAGGCAGAACCTGCTACCCCTTCAATAATGGCATTGGTTGCGTAAATTTGGCTGTAGCAGCCATTCCATATTTCTGCTACCGTTGCATTTGAAGCCAAAAGATTATTTTTATAAAATACATCCTCGGCGAGTCCTATGTCACCGTAAAAATCAATTTCGTCTGCATAATTCCCCAACAAATTGCTCATCCCCTTCGAACCGCCCGTAAGCAAAAGATTTGACCTCAATTGTCCATATATCCCAATCATGGCCGCTTCTACTGTTTGCTTATCTGTAAATACATTTTCTCCAGACAAGAGGTAATTTGGGGTGTCCACCTCTACAAATTCCTGGCAGGATAGTAGACAAGAGACTACTACAAGAGAAATAATATGGAAAAAGTGCTGTTTAATTAATATGTGTGTTGTTTTCATAATCAATGATTTAAAATTTTAGTTCTGTTCCAATGCTTATCATCCGCAAGGGCGGCAACTGCTCTACATTTCTACTTTCCGGATCTGCCCCTTCAAAATCTGTAACGGTAAATAGGTTCTGCCCCAATGCGTACACCCTGCAGTCCAACCCAAGACTATTTTTGGGTATTTGATATGAAAGGGAAAGGTTTTTAAGTCGAATATAAGAGGCATCCCCAATCACGGTACTGCTGTTTTGGTAACGGCCATAGGCTATGGCAGCCTCGTCATTATAGCCAGCCGTAAGAAGTTGGTTGGTGGAAGAATCGCCTGGATTTTGCCAATGGTCTAAAATAGCTATTGGCTGATTTGTGCGTGTACCCGGTAGGCCATTGGTATATGCATAGGTCCATCCGGCCTGTTTTACAAACTGTAGCAGCACGTCCAGTGAAATACCTTTATAACTGAGGGTATTTGAAAGCCCACCAAAATAATCAACTCCTCGGTAAACCGACTTCTTAAGATCGTTGGGTGCTGTTATCTGTCCATCCCCATCATAATCCTGAAAGGTGTGAAGACCCGTCTCGGCATCTACACCCAAATAATTGTACAATAGCTCAATATCCAATGGCTCCCCCACCACATATTGATTGGCATAGGTAGATTCGGAAAGTCCTGTAAACGAGATAAGCTTATTGCGGGGTATAGTTAAGTTAATTCCCGTGGTCCACTGTAGTTGGGTACTTTCAATATTTATGGTGTTCATTTCAAACTCATAGCCAGTATTTTCAACCGTAGCATCAAGATTTCCATTTAGGGAAGGGAAACCCGTAGTGCCTGGCAGTGGTATTCCTACCAATTGGTTCGAGGAACGGTTGCGGTAGTATGCGGCAGTAAAAAGGATTTTGTCCTTGAGAAATCCTAGCTCCAAAGCCATTTCCATTTTTCTGTTGCTTTCCCACCCAAAGTTGGGGTTATATAGTTGTGAGGGTTGTAGCCCAGGGATTCCTTGGTAGCTGAGCCCACTGCCCACATAGGTATCAAGATATTGATAGTTGCCAATTTGGTCATTCCCGCTACTTCCATAACTGCCGCGTAGCTTACCGTAACTAAGAAATTCAATACCTTCCTTGATAAAATCTTCCTCTCCAAAAAGCCAGGCAGCACCTATTGCACCAAAATTTGCAAACTGTCTTCCAGCCCCAAATCGGCTGGAGCCATCCCTTCTTCCTGTAAAATTTAAAATGTATTTTTTGTCCCAATTTAAATTGAGACGGCCGAAAGCTGCATTGTACCGATATTCCTCATCGGAATTGGAATCTATAGAAATAAAGGAGGCGGAGGAAGGGTCGTATATGAGGTTATTGGTAGTAAAACCACTTGCTGTGGTAAGTGTGTTTTTTGAAGACTCCTCTTGAAAAGTAGTACCCAATAGGAGATTTAGTTTTAGCTTTCCAAAAGAATTCCCATATTCCAATTGTGGCTCCACAATCCACGAACTACGTCTTCCGTTATTAATGGTAATAGAGGAAAAACTACTGTCCAAACCAAAGGCGGGATCGTAAACCGTATTCGGAGAAGTCCTGCTTTCCTCTAGATGCATTTCGTTATAACCCAGATTTGCTTTTAGGGAAAAATGGCTGAATATTTTATATTCCAAATATCCACTGCCCGTTAGATTGGAAGTTTTTGAAAGATATTCGGCATTCAATAACGCCAATGGATTACTAAAGGTTCCGTTCTCCCAATTCAATTCCCCATCTTCATCGTAAAGTGCAGGAGCGTTTGGAGCTAAGGTCTTACCTTGGAAAACAAATGAGGTAGTGGGTTGGTCATTGTTATCTGTGACATAATTACCCGTAAATCGAATTGAAAATTTATCGTCCTTACTGGTATGCGATACAGTGCCCAAAACTGCATTTTTTATATAGTCAAAATCTCCAGGAAAAACCGTAGTTTCTTTTTGGTGGCTTCCACGCAATAAAAAGCGTGTCTCTACATTACCACCCGTAAAGGCCGCTTGTGTCCGTGAGTAATAGGCTGTACCGCCATAAAGTTCTTTTTGCCAGTCAGTATAGCGATCTTGTTCCCATGTACCGTTTATGTCATATTCAAAGGCAGGATATTCACTGATCCCATCATTTGCAAAAGCTTCTTTCCTTAAGGCCAGATATTCGTCAGTGCTCAAATAACGCTGAGTTCGAGCCACTCTACCCAGACCACTTTCTGCGCTAAAGGTAAATTCTGTCTTTCCTGTTTTTCCCCTTTTGGTTGTAATGAGAACAACCCCATTTGCCCCCCTTGAACCATAGATGGCCGTGGCATCGGCATCTTTTAATACTTCAATACTTTCGATATCGGTAGGGCTAATCCCATTCAACGGACTTTGTGGCCCACCCATTACTAAAGATATTGAACCCATACCCAACGACTGCGAAGGATACGGCACCCCATCCACAATATAAAGGGGTTCACTCCCATCTGCACGAATGCTGTTACGCCCACGGATGCGCACCGAAAACCCACCGCCCGGCACGCCAGTGTTCTGCACAATGTTCACCCCTGCCATCCTACCCTGCATAGCGGCCAGGGGATTGGAGACGGGCTGGTTCTCAATTTCGGCAGCGGTAATGCGAGCGATACTTCCTGTTTTCTCCCTATCGGAAACCTTATAATACCCAGCATTAATAACCACCGCGTCCAGAGCCAGGGCATCCTCCTGTAATACCACATTAATAATGCTACGGCCATTTACGGCTTCCGTTTTGGGCACATAGCCCAGATAAGTAAAGAGTAAGGTATCGGTAGCAGTTGCCCTCAGGCTGTAGTGGCCCTCAATGTCAGTAATGGCGCCTTGGGCCGCCCCTTTTATGAGGACGTTGGCCCCAGCTAACGGGCCGTTGGCATCTGTTACTTGGCCCGTTATCAAGGGAGGGGAGTAATCCTGCGCAAAGGCAGGCAATGTCGTGGAGAAACTTAAAAATAAGAAAAATCTAAATGCAAGGCAATAACTGCCAGTGTAATTTTTATTCATAATTTTGCATTGGTTAATTGTTATACATTCATTTAACTACTGGCCTGCCCCCACAGCTTCATAACCTTCGGGGTGGGTCTTTTTTTGTTTAAAGGATTAACATAGAAAAGCAAAAAAGTGATAGATTTTCTTTAGTTGGCTAACCCTTTCGACCGCAATTAATTAAAAATGTAAATAGATAAAAAATAATTTTGGTTGATTTTTATAATTATTAGGTTGACTTTTATTAAATTTACTCAAATATTAAAACTCATGGAAGCATCTATAAAGAATCAAACAATGCATACTGGCCAGAAAATTGCCCATGTAAGAAAACTTCGAGGTGTTAAGCAAGAAACATTGGCAAATGAATTGGGTATTTCCCAAGCTGAATTTTCCAATATTGAAAATGCAGCAATTGTTGATGATAACATATTAAACCAAATAGCCGAAATATTAAATGTTCCATCTGAAGCTATCAAAAATTTTGACGAAAGCTTAGCTGTTTATTATATAAATAATAAAATAGAAAATTCAACTATTCAAGAAAATGGGCACGGAATCCATCAAGTTTTCAGCCCTATTGATAAAGTAGTAGAATTATATGAGAGACTACTAGAAAGTGAAAAAGAAAAAATTAGAATATTACTGAACAAAAAAAAATAACCCTTATCAAAAACTAAAATTATTATTCTTTAGATTATGGAAGACATTACAAATACACTCAGTTTGCATAGAGGTAGAAAAATAGAAAGAATTAGAAAGCTTCGTGGAATGACCCAGTCGGAACTCGCCTCAAAACTAGGGGGCATTTCAAAGCAAGCTGTTTCTAAAATGGAACAATCCGAGAATATAAGTGATGACAAATTAAAAGAAGTTGCGAATGCTTTGGGAGTTACCTTTGAAGGACTCAAAGAATTTAGTGAAGAAAAAGTTTTATATAATACCCTAAACTTTTATGAAAACAGCAATGTCAACGCTACTAATATATCAGCGAATATTGAGACCGTGAATAACCCATTAAAGGAAACTATTGAACTTTTTGAGAAACAGCTAAAAATGGCTCGGGAAGAATTAATGACTTTACTTAAAAAAAGTAATAGCTCTGAGGGATAAATCGAGCTTTCTCTGCTAAATATGTTATACTCTAGTATTTATCCAATAAGATTCCTGTTTAAAATTATATTACTCCAAAAAGCCACAAAAAGAAAACAACAATTCCTGCAATTGCTGCCATCAATAGGGAGAATTTAAATTGTTCTCTATAAAATTTTCCGTAGTTATCCATACTTCAAAATTAAATCTTTTCAGATTAATCTTCCCATCCACAAAGAGAACGACCTAGCCTTTTGGCTTCGCTTAAGGTAACAGTATAGGTATCGGTAGAACAGCTTGATAAACCTCTACAATCCTTTTTATAATGGTATTTCTTGCTTTGGGGTCCTTTGCAGATGTAGACCTCAGAAACATCATAAGAAAATGAGGTAAGAAATAAAAATGCCAATCCCCCTAAAAATAAAATTTTACTTTTTTTCATTGATTTAGTTTTTAAAACTGGGGAGAATATTCAAATATAATGAATTGTTTTTTAGTGTTCTACAAAATTTACTGAGGATGAATTGTTTAAAATAAAAATGTATATTTGGGTTCTCCCCTTTTAAAAAATTTGAGCTCTTACGGTTTTCCGTAATGTGGGGGCTTGCGTTTGTTATATATAAACTCCATTTTAGTAACTATATGGCGCTTAAATATCTAGAAATTAATCTTAGAATATCTTTATGAAAGTCAGTAAATTATCTATATCCAATTTTAGAGGGATTAAAGAATCCACTTTGTACTTTAATGGGCATGTACTTCTAGTCGGAAGAAATAATATTGGAAAATCTACAATTTGCGAAGCTTTAGATTTAGTTCTAGGACCTGATCGTATTAACCGTCCTTCTGCAATAGATGAATATGATTTCTATAATGGAGAGTATATTCTTCAAAATGGGGAATTGGTGGAAATTAATATAGAAGTTGTATTAATTGATATTTCAGAAGAATTAAAAAGTATTTTTAGAAGTCACTTAGAGTTTTGGCACATGGGGAAAAAGGAAATTTTACAAGAAGGGGAAATTGAAGATGCTGATGAAGAACATACGCAAGAATGTTTAAGAATTAAATTTGTGGGAAATTATGATAAAGAAGAAGATGAATTTGTTGCCAAAACTTTTTACTCCCATTCCCCTAATGAAGAAGAAGGTGTTTTTTCTGAGCTCACAAAGTTTAGGAAAAGACAAATTGGCTTCCTTTATTTAAGAGCAATCCGGACTGGTAGCAGGGCATTAAGTTTAGAACAGGGGAGTTTATTAGATATTCTCTTAAGAGTAGGCGAAATGCGACCGAAATTTTGGGAAGAGACGAGGGGTAGACTTAAAGACTTAAATCCTCCTTTGGAAGATAGTATTGGTTCACTTAGAAAAGTTTTAGATAATATTGAAAAGCGTATTGGACAATATATTGCACTACCTAATAATCATAAAGCTACAACTCTTCATGTCTCCCAATTAACTCGAGATCATTTAAGAAAAACTTTGGCGTTTTTCATGTCATCATCAATAAATCAATCACCAGTGCCATTCCAAAAGTTAGGAAATGGAACACTAAGTACCTTAGTATTTGCTTTGCTTTCAGCTATTGCAGAATTAAAAAAGGAAAATATTATTTTTGCCATGGAAGAGCCAGAAATTTCCATACCTCCTCATACGCAACGGCGAATAATTAATTACCTGATTAATACTACTACTCAATCATTTGTAACATCCCACTCCCCCTATGTGATTGAAAAATTTGATCCACAGAACATAATGATTTTGAGTAAAGATGAAATCGGAATAATGAAAGGGAAAAATTTAAGCTTAGCGTCAGGATTGAAATCAAAAAACTATCGCCGTAAGATACGCCATTCTATAGCTGAGGTTATATTAGGTAATGCGGTTATTGTTGGTGAAGGTCTTACTGAGTTAGAAGTGCTTACATCTGCTTCAAAGATATTAGAAAAGGATTTTGATAACTATCCGATTGATTTGTCTGGGGTTACGATATTTGAAGCGGGGGGAGACGGGACCGTACTTGAGTTTGGCAAATTTTTTAAATCAATTGGATTAAAAACCTATGCCTTTTTTGATTATTTGAAAAGAACTCCAGAAGAAATCCAAGCTTTACAGGAAACTTTCGATTTCTATACTGAAATTCCAGTGAACGGAATAGAAAAATTATTGATTAATGAAGTTCCGATTACTATTCAATGGGATTTTTTGAAGGATTTAAAAAAAGTTGGTGAGTTTGGTTCGGGTCCTTTTATTCCAGACGAACAACCTATTGACGATTTAGTCAAATCTTTTACACTTGAAGCATTAAAGCAAAAAAAAGGTGAAAGACGTTCGGCTGATTTAGTCGAAATGTGTAACAAAAATAATTTACCTCCAACTCTAGTTACTTTTTTCCATGAAATTTATAATAGTTTCCCGCAGCCTGAACATATAAATCCTATTGATTTTTCTAGTAAACAGGATGTTGAAAATTCTGAAGAAGAATAAGATATGTCACTTAACATAGACCTCAAAAGAAAATCAATATTAAATTGTAACACAAATTTACTAGTGATTGGTGGGCCAGGGTCGGGCAAAACAACAATAGCATTAGCAAAGGCATTTAAATATATAGAAGATAATAATCTTAATAGAGGTCAAAAAGTACTTTTTTTGAGCTTTTCGAGAAATGCCAAATCTCGAATTTTACAGTCGTCTTCAAACTTTTCAGAACATAAAAAATTCGGAAAACAATTATATGTTCAAACTTTTCATGCCTTCTTTTTAGAAATAATAAAAACACATTGCTATCTATTAGGAAGTCCCAAAAAAATCACAATAATCCCACCTCACGATGAGGATGCACTGAGATTAAATCGTAATGAAAATGATGAAATATGGGTAAAAGAAAAAGATAATTTACTATACATGGAAGGCAAAATTACTTTTGATCGATTTTCAAAAGTTGCTTTAGAAATTATTGTCAAAAGTAATAGGATTAGAAAAACTCTAGCAAATACTTTCCCGTTAATTATAGTTGATGAGGCTCAAGATACCGATGCGGAGCAGTGGGAATTTATTAAATTGTTTAATCATATTTCTCAACTTATTCTTTTAGGTGATTTGGACCAACAAATTTTTGATTACCGACCCGATATAAATCCCGAACGAATTAATAGTATAAAAGAATTTCTTTCTCCTATAGAAATTACCTTGGAATCTGAAAATTATAGAAGCCCAAATTCTGAAATTTTATATTTTGCACGCGATGTTTTAAATAATACACCTCGAAATGGAACTTATAAGGGGGTAACTTCGTTAATTTACAGTCCTCAAGTCCAACATAGAGATAAATGGATTAGATCAAGTATTGGAATTCTTAAAGAAACTATTAAAAGAGAAACGGGTGAATATCCTCAAAGTATAGCCATATTATGTCCCTGGGCTAAAGGTGTAAAGATGATATCGGCGGCTTTAAGAGCAAAAGAAATAAATCATAGAGTACAATTTGACGTAACCGAGACGAATCTTTCTAGCCGCATGATAGCTTGTTTGCTTGAACCTATTCTTAATGAAAAACAACACCTTCTGTGGGTTTTAAATATTCTTAAAGATTTTTACAGCGCCACCGGAAAAGAAAACGAGATAAAAAAATATAATTCGTGGATTGAAAAAGTATACTCGGATAAGAAACCTGGGGGAACAACGGTTTCATATTTCATTAATTTAATAAATGAATTAAGAAACATGCAATTATCTGGTAATCCATCAAAAGATTGGAGATTTATTCAACAAAAGCTGTTAACGTGTTCAGTTGGTGCAATAAAATCATTTGCAAGCCATTCAGAATATCTTATCGCTTATAATCAAGGAAAAATTATAATGCGTGATCTTACCCAAACCTGGATTGAAAATAAATGTTACGCGAATGCAAGGGGCATTTTACAAAGAGCAATTGTTGAAGCGCAATTATCCGGTGATGTAGCATCGGAAGTTGGAATTAATGTTATGACTACCTATAAAGCAAAAGGGAAGGAATTTGATGGTGTCATCATCTTTCAAAATCAATATAATGCTCCACTAGAATTAAGAGGAGATAATCCAGTGACTTTTCAAAGATCTCGAAAATTATTTTTAGTTGCAGTTACGCGAGCGTGTCATCACGTCTTTATATTAAGACAGGCGGGTTTACCTTCACCATTGTTAGATAGATTTACATTGAATGGTCTAAGAAATTAAAAGATTTATTTAACAAAAAACTTCGACATTTGGTATACCCCCCTCCCTTTTTTTACGGTTTTCCGTAATGGGTGGGTTTGTTAATTTTTGGTTTATAACTTCTTAATTTTTTAGGATTTATTTTCTCTTTAAATTATTAAATTTATTTGTAGAATAATTTAATAATTAGAAATTATGGGAATTAAACCAGGAAGAAAAAGAATAGCGAAATCTACCGGTGAGCCCGATAGACGTCAACGAGATAATAAGGATACTCCGAAGAACACACCATCTCTGAAGCCACACAAGCATAAGAAAGGAGATTAATTTATTTATTGTGCATTCTCCCCAATATAAAACCCACTCTTACGGTATTCGTATTGGGTGGGTTTTGAGTTTGTTTTATTTTTGAAATTAATAAAAAACTAATGGCGCATATGTGCTATATATACGCAATACGTATAGCGTATATACATATTCCACACCATTTAAAAAAAGATGACCGCATTAGAAAAACATTTTAAAAAATTAAACATTGACTACAATTCAATAGCTTTCTATGATTCTAATGAATTTCTAAAGCAAGAACAAAAAAACAACAGATTCCTTGAGTTGTATGCTAATTATGTAAATGAGAAAAAATACTCAATTGAATATATAGAAAGAGCAAAAAAAGAAATCCCATTCATTGCGAAAATTTTGAATCAGGAATTAAAAAAAGATGGTAGACTTGGTGCCTGTATAGATATTTCAATTGTTTTGAGCAGAATTCTTGAAAAGGAAGGCTATTGGAATTATTTAACTAAAGGAAGTTTAACAATTGACTTCCCCATTGAATCAAAGATTGAAACTAAATATTTTTGGTCTGTTGATGACGGAGAATTCCAAGCCGGACACACTTGGGTTGTTGCACCACCTTTTAATGTCATTGACATTGCGTTAAGGCAACAACCTGTAAGCTTCCCCTAATTAGAACTGTTCATTTTTCTAATACTTCTACAAACTTATTGTTTTTAATTCTCTTGGGGCTAGCCCCAAGAGAATTAAGTTCCGCATATTTTACCGGCGGTATTTTACCCAGCCCGTCGTGCGGGCGGTAATGGTTGTAATCGTGCATCCATATCTGTGTCTGCTCCCTTACCTGATCTATATCCTCAAAGATATATTTGTTGAGCACCCCTCTTCTGTAACTCCCATTGAACCTTTCGACAAACGCATTTTGTGTGGGTTTCCCCGGCTGTATATACTTGAACTCGATATCGTGCATCTCGCTCCATTCCGAGGCGATCTTGGCGATAAACTCAGGGCCGTTGTCCATCCGTATTTTTTTTGGTTTGCCTTTTTTATTGATAAGGTGGTTGAGCACCCAGACCACGCGGTTGCTCGTCAGGGAGAAGTCGACCTCAATATGGAGTGCCTCCCTGTTAAAATCGTCGATTATATTAAATGCCCTAAAGCGCCTTTTGTTCTCTAGGACGTCTGTTACAAAATCCATGCTCCAGGTATGGTTGAGCTCGCTTGGAACCTCCAGGGGTTCTTTTGTTCTGGCAGGCAAACGTTTCTTCACCTTTCTGCGCAAGGGGAGCCCCAGTGCCACATAGACCCGGTGCATACGCTTATGGTTCCAGGGTTTTCCCTCTTCGCGCAACCGGTCATAGGCCTTCCAAAAACCTTCCTCTGAATGTTCCTTTGCCTTTTGTTGTAAGGCCTGTTCTATCTCGCTGTCATCCTTGGGCAACGGCCTATAATAATAAACACTCTTACTCATGTTGAGTACACGGCACGCCCTGCAGATGCCGTAATGAATAAGTTCTTTGGCAATGGTTCGCTTCCTGCAGGGCTTTAGAGCTTTTTTTCGATGATCTCCTTGGCCATCTGGTGGTCAAGGGCAAGGGAGGCATACATCTGCTTGAGCCTGGCGTTCTCTTCTTCCAGCTCCTTGAGGCGCTTGAGCTCCTTGGTGTTCATCCCGGCATACCTGGAGCGCCACTTATAGAAGGTCGCAGGGGCAACACCGTGCTCACGGCTGATCTGGTCAACACTCTTTCCGTTGTCGAATTCCTTTAAAATCTTTGCAATCTGTTGCGGTGAAAATTTACTTCGTCTCATAATACTGTTTAAATTTAAGATAATTATTCTACTTTTAAACAGTTCGGTTTTAAGGGAAGCTTACATCCCCAGTTTCTTAGCTTCGCTTAATTTTACCGAATAGGTATCCGTAGAACAACTTGAAAGACCTCTACAGTCTTTTTTATAATGGTATTTCTTGCTTTGTGGACCTTTGCAGATGTAGACTTCCGCAACCTCATGTGAAAATGAGGTAAGAAATAGAAAAAATACTCCCCCTAAAAATAAAAATTTATTTTTTTTCATTGTTTTAATTTTTAAAACTGGGGAGAATATTCAAATATAAACTATTGTTTTTTAAGGACCCACTATTTTTTTTAGGTTTCATATCTTATAAATTATTCCTTTTATTAATCAGCGGTCTCTAATATCATATTCACAAATGAAGTCGGCTGAAGGAAGTAGTTAGGATTTTCTTCCAGTTTTTCCTTTATCAGAATGAGTCCTCCGTTGGTGTAAGATTCCATTGTTTTAATCAACAGTTTTACTGCATCATCTTCGTCCAATTCTCCTTTTTCAAGAGCTACTAGGTCAATGTCCGTTTTTGCTAAAAGTGATATAAACATATTTTCTTGCAAGTTAGTAAAGTCCTTACGACCTAAAACATTAGTTTTACTACCCCAAGTCTTAATAGGCATACTAAAATCAATTTTCCTTGAACCCTCGGATATTGGACTATATTCGTCTTTATACAACCCAAAAAAGAAAGCATAAATATATAACTCATAGTTGTTTGAGAATTGTTTCCCTCTATCTTCTCTTCCTTGTTCACCACCACCACCTGTACGCGTCAATTTTTCAAATAAAGTCTCTCTAAAAACTATGTGGTATTTAGGAATTTTTTCTTTCCATTTTTCAAACAAATTTTTCATCTTATAATGGGTTTACTTCAGTATTAATTGTTGATAGTATATTTTTGTCAAATGGCCTTTCCAGTTTTACCCAAAATGCCTTTTTTCGTTTTACAGAGTTGAACTCATTCTTTATAAATAATTCTTTAATTGAACCATCAGGATTTTTAACAGAACCGATAAAGTCTTTTAGGAGTATTATTTTTTGATTTGATGTTTCATAAATTAGATTTAAAAAATCACCCGTTTTAGTTTCTCCAAATGAAGATGTAGGTGCATCAAAAATCATCGGATAGGTTTCATCCCTAACTTCGTTGGCAAGTTCAGAAATTGCAAGAAGGATAGAAATGTTCATTGAAGTTCTTACTGCTGTACCTGGAACAAAATATCTGCCACCAGATTCGAAGAGTGAAACCTCAATTTTCATTCTATCCCCTCCAATTCTCTTTTTAGAGAACTTAATCTGACCAGTAAATGCTTCAACGTTGATTTTACTCAAATATTTATTTGACTTGCTTTCAAGTCTATTAATGAATTCGTCAAATTTTTTTTCCTTAGTTTCATTGAATATTACTTCGATATGTCTTAGAATATCTCTGGTTTTTAATAAAAATGAACTTGCAGAAGTTAAATCAATTTTATCTTTTTCATCCTGTTTTAACTTAATCTTATTCAGTATGCCTTGAAATTTTGTATTTAGATTAAAATAATCTTTATTTATTGATTTAAAGTCTTCTTGCCAATGTGTATAATTCTTAAAAACATTTAATAATTTTGATTCATCGGCAATTTTTGAGTCGCCTAAAATTTTCTTTCTTTCATCTTTTTCTTTTTCTAGAAGTTCTTCAAACCCTTGCTTTTCCTTTTCCCTTTCACTTATTAACTCAAATTTATCTTTTATATCTGAACGGATTAATCTTAAGTTTTTCAGATTGTCTTCGTGGCTTATACTTAAATTTTCAAGTCTGTTCGCATAATCATATTTAAATAGTAGTTCATCTTTTTCAGGTTCATTTTCTTTGACGGCTTGACTTTCGAGATAGGTTTTAAGTCTTGACATCATAAAATTATATGCTTTAACTTCTTCATCTGTTCCATTTGGATTAGCAGATCTATTGCAAACTTTGCAAATTTTCTCACTAAGCATTTCCTCCATAATTGCTTTTGAAGGAATATTATCTGGTAGCGGAACCGCATTATTGAGAAGTTCAGCTTTTACCCTTTTCTCACCTTCTTTAATGCCCTTTTCCTTATCGTATTCTGATTGTAATTCTCTTCTCTTTATACTGTGGGCTGCAATTTTTTCTGAAAACTCTTTGTGGAATGGCTCAAAGTTTACTAGAATCCAATTCTCATCAAAAAGAGAGGTTGTAAAATTAAAGTCAATTATTCTGTTTGCTAGCGAAATTTTAGTTTCAATATTTTCAATTCTTTTATTTATTGTTTCTAATTCCTTGGCATTATTAGCGTATTTCTCAGCTTCTTTTATGTTTTTTTCAAGCTTAGTCTTTTCTTCTTCAGTACTATTAAGATGAACTTTCAATCTTTCTTTTTCTCTATGCAGCTGAGATATTTCACTTTCTAATAAATTATAAGCGTTCTGATTTCGCCTATTTTGCCTTGTCGATTGCTCAACTGCTTTTTCAGCTTTATCTCTTAAAAAAGCCCCCTTTTCAGTGTATTTCTCGTAATGTCTGGCATCTGAAAAAAGGTTTATTAAGTTTGCGAGAGCTTCATCATTATCAAATATGTTCAATTCAGTTTCTCCTTTGAACATTGAATACTTTCGTATTTGATATGGAAAAATTCTGTCCAGTAGGTTTTGTGCGTTCTTTGGAATTCTTTCTCCTGTGGTATTGTCTGTCTCTTCTCCTTCGAACAAAACACTTGACGTGTCAATCTCATTAGTCGCTTTTTTGTTAACCGTAAAACTTCTTGATATTTTAGATTCGGTCTCATATTGTTCTACAATCATTGATACACTTACTCTAAAGCTATCTCCTGAACTAATTTCATTTAGTTTTTTTGCTGAAATTAGATTAACTACATCATCTGTTCTGCCATCAAACAACCACTCAACAGCTTCAAAAAACTTAGTCTTACCCTCATTGTTCTCGCCTAAAACAATATTAAGACCATCCTCAAATTGAAAAGTGTTTATACTATAATAGCAGAGGTAATTCTCTATTTGTATTTTTTTAATTATCATATCGCAGTATTTAAAAATTGAAGAACACTATTTCTCAATTCATTATCAGTTGCTGTAGGAGATTTTTCCAAGCCCTCCACAATTAAAGCAACTGCTTTTACTATCGGAATATCAGAATTCAAAGCTTCTCTAACTGTAGAAGGCATTTCTTCTTTTTTAAGTTTATACTTGTTTTCAATGAGCTCGTGGGTTAAAAAACTTTTGAGTATATCGTCTTTCCTTGCCATAAGAAGAATTTTATAAATCGTTAAGGTTTAAATTGTAGTAGTCCAAAATATTTTTCAGCGTTTCGTACGTGGCGGTTTTGTTCATTGCCAGATTAGCAAAGTCAACCACTCGTTCGAGTTCTTTTTTTACCAGCCCTTTTTCCATTTCAAAAGTGCTTTCATCAGATACTTCCGGCACAACTACTAAATCGTGTATGGTTGCGTGAATTTTATCTTTGTGCAACCGCAAAACCCTTCCTCTTCTTTGGATAAATTGTCGTGGATTTCCTGTACTTGCACAGAAAATCGCCAATTCGGAACGTGGTACATCAACACCTTCATCCAAACATTTCATAGAGGTCAATACGTGAATTTTACTTTCTTCAAAGTTTTTTAAAATCTCCTCACGATTAGTAGAATTTGCAGTAAACTGTTTCACCATTACTGAATCATCTGTATGGCTTACTGCTTTTGTATATTCATTAATTAATCTGTTTTCGACTTCGGTTTCAACACTGTAATCAGCTTCATCAAAATTTGCTTCAATGCCCTCCGGAACATAAATTAAAGTGTATTTCAGATTCTTTCTTTTGTCAAACTCACTTCTTAATATAGCTTTGAATGCATTTAATTTATTGGATGCTTTGTGAATGATTCGTTTTCTTTCTAATAGTTTCTTCTCAATTTCTGGAGTGCTTCTAAAAGAACCTGTCTCTTTATCAAATAAGCCCATTTTCAACAATTGAAGGGAAAGTTCTTTATACTTTTCCATCTCTTGGTCTGTTAGCTTTACAATGTGTGGGTGATATGTGTATTTACACAACCAACCAATATTCAATGCTTCTTCCATTGAATAGGAAACAATGTAAGGTGGCTCATCATTGAAAAAGTCTTGAATGGCTTGATTTCCTAATTCGTCAAATTTTCTGTGCGGAGTTGCGGATAATCCAATTCGTTTTTCAAGATGGATGTTTGGCAGCAATCTTAAAATTCCTTGAGAACCCAAATTGTGCGTTTCATCTGCAATTAAAATAGTGTCTTTTGGAAGTTGTGTAAAGTAACTTTGAAACTTTGGTCTTGCCAAAGAAGCATAAGTAACAATGACGATATAAGAAGTATCAATCAGTTTTGAGGCAGTATTGAAAAATGCTAGGTTTTTATCCCAATTTTCTTTTGAACTGACAGTAATGATATTTCTGAAATTAAACTTAGCACATTCTTTTTTCCATTGTTCAACCAGAGCCGTTGTTGGTACGGTTATAATTGCCCTGTAAATTCCTGTTTTCTTGTATTCGTAAAGTAGGCAGTTAAGCGAGGTTATCGTTTTACCTGTTCCTGTTGCCATTGCAAACATACCCTTGTAATTATTTGCTACCCAACTGTTGTAAGCATTAATCTGATATTCTCTCGCTCCTTCTGAATATGGGAATCTTGGTGTGCGTCTAATTATTTCAATTTCGTTAAAAAGCTTACTGATAGTTTTTTTAAGCTTTGGATTAGAAAGCATTAAACTCTGTTTCTTTTTTAGTAATTGTTCTTCTTGAACAAGCAATTCGTTGATGTCTTTCTTGCCAAATCTGTCTTTTAGAACGACTTCAATTTCACTAACAGAGACATATTCAACATCTTCATCTTTTTCAGCGAAATAGTCATCAATGAGTTTAAGTTGCTTTTTAATCAGTTTGTTTGACCTGCCATTTTCCCAACTCAAAAAAGCTTCTAGTTGTTCTATGTTTTCAGAAAGACCATAATAGGTAAAGTTGCAAGATGCTTGATAGCCAACAGCATCTTGACCATCACTAAAAACGCCTGATTTGTAATGGGCTATTCCTTTTCCGTTCTTGGGTTTGATAACCTTTATTTCAATGCGTTTTTCTGCTATTAAATATGCCAAACATTCAAAAAAATGCGTATCATATTCATCAAGAACTCGTCCAAGACTTACTACATCTGTTAAATCAAAAACTTTGTTTATCGATTCTTGGGCGGCTTTTTCAATAGCTTCTTTATCTTTTGATGAAAGCAAGTGATTGATAACCATTTTCATTTTTCCACCCTTGCTGATGAATGTGGCAAAGCCAACAGAAAGTAAATTAATAGCTGATGAACTGAAATAACCCAACAACAAATTAAATTCTTTGCTATTGGCTAATCCATCCAAATAGAATTGCAAAGGCTCATTTTCTGAACCAGTTTTGTAATCTCTATCCAATGACCAATCACAATCTTTAAGCATATTTAAAATTTGGTTGAGTGAGTTCTTTTATTTTGTTGACTACAGTTTCAATGTCTTCAATTGTGTTGTATTTTCCTAATGAAAAACGGAGAGAGGCAAAAGCATCATCATCATTTAATCCCATAGCTTTCAAAACGTGGGATGGCTCAATAACAGCCGATGAACAAGCAGAGCCATTGGAAACAGCAATATTTTTCATTCTGCCTATCAGAACATTGGCATCTTGTCCTTTGAAGCAAATATTGGTCGTGTTGAAAATTCTGTTTTCTAAATCACCAATAAGTGAAGTATTTGGCAGTTCTAAAAATTCAGTTTCGAGTTTGTCTCTCAATGCAGAAATTTTTCTTTGATTCAAAGCCATTTCTTCACTGGCTATTTCACAAGCTTTTGCCAAGGCAATAATTCCAGGAACATTGAGTGTACCACTTCTCAAGCCTTGTTCGTGACCACCTCCGTGCGTTTGAGGGGTGAGTTTTGTTTTATTTCTTACATACAAGGCTCCAATCCCTTTTGGAGCATACATTTTATGACCGCTAAAACAAAGTAAGTCAATGCCTAAAGCATCTACATCAATTTCAATTTTGCCAACTGCTTGTGTGGCATCTGTAATAAACAAAGCTCCATTTTGGTGGGTCAATGTTGCAATTTCTTTTATTGGTTGAATGACTCCGGTTTCGTTATTGATATACATTACGGAAACCAAAATAGTGTCAGGTCGTATGACTTGTTTCAATTCTACTAAATCAATCAATCCATTAGGTTGAACAGGCAAATAAGTAACCTCAAAACCTTTTCGTTCTAAATCTTTGCAAGTGTCTAAAACCGCTTTGTGTTCAGTTGATAGAGTGATGATGTGTTTTCCTTTATTTGAATAGCTTTCCGCAATTCCTTTAATGGCAATATTAATAGCTTCTGTTGCTCCGCTAGTAAAAATTAATTCATTAGATTCAGCATTAATAAAATCTGCGATTTGTTCACGAGCCTGTTTTACTTTTCCATTGATACTCTGTCCAAAATGGTGGGTGCTGCTTGGATTGGCAAAATTGTCCTTTAAAAACGGTAACATTGCTTTAAATACCCTTGGGTCGATTGGGGTGGTGGCGTTGTAGTCGAGGTATGATATTTTGTTCAATTCTTCCAATTAGATCTCATTTAAAACATCATCTAGATTCTGCTCGTAGGAAATTTTTGAAGCGTAACCTTCTTTCAATTTTTGTAATTCATTTCCTTGAAGTATCTTACTATCATATAGGTATATCAATAACAAATATGTTAAAGAAGATGCATTCATAATCATTTTATTTTCAATAGGGTTCCATACAACATACTGCCAAGGCGGAGTATCTATAGCATAATTGATATTATTAAACCTTTCAAAAATTTCATTGAAAGTCTTTTCCTCTCTCTTGTGGATTGTTAAACTTGCTTTTAAAAATGGAAGTAACCCAATTGGTCTAAAAAGAAGATTTCCTCCGGTTTCATTATTTCGGTAGGGCACGGCAGCATTAACATCTAGGGTTAGATATTCGGTTATAAAAGAAAGTTTACTTTTAAATGAGTCCCAATATTGAATACAAAAGATTTTAAATTCTTCAATTTCTTCTTCTGATGGCCTGAATTTTAAATACTCAGAGACTCGATTCTTCGTAGGTTTTTTTTCAAACTTTTTTTCATAGTAAACACTAAATAATTCAACATTAGCTTGATATAGAGTTATTATTGAAGTTAATGCATCCTTATTATTGGTGGGTATTGCCTTTTGTTTAGAATAAATTACTCTTTTATCTGTAAATAAATCATATTCTTCTAGCATATGCCTTGTTACTATTGCAACAGAGTCATCTTCATCTAACGCAATAATGTCATCTAATTTAACCGGTTTTGCGTATCGGTTTAAAGTTGTAAACAACCTTCTTGTTCGTTGTTTGCCTTCAATATCATTTTTATGACCAATAAATATTGCAGCTATTTGATGATTTTTAAATTCGGGATTTTCTCTTAATGCTGCCTTTATTCCTTCAACACGATGCTGACCATCAACGGGAAATATTTTATGATTACTTGAAAAATCAAGCAAGCCCATTTTATAAGTTTCAATACCATCATATTTAAACTCAATTTCTTGCCAATTAGGATAATCGTCATAAACAGCAAGGACAAGTGAATTAAAAAAAACAGAAGGTTGATTAATAATGTAATCTTTTATACTTAAAAAGTTATTTGTAATGCTTCTTTGAATCAAATCTTTAAGTGAATCTGACTTATGTAACTGGTCATCAATTTTTGAGACATACTGTCTCACTTGTTCAAATGTTAAAGTAGTTACGTAATAATCCCAATCTCCTATTTTAGATCTTAATGCAGGTATTTTCATTATTGGAATGCTTTAATTGCTTGTTTAACTTCGGTATCTGGAATTTCAGTATTCATAGGTAAAAGTAAAGAGTTTATGAATTGATTTTCAATACTAATCACATCTTCGTTATCATCTAGTGGATAATAAGCTAAGTACAAATCATTCTTCCAATAATTGAACATTCTGGTTAACTTAGGTCTTTCATTACTCTTGCTATATTTCTGGAAATATTCTTTAACTCGTTTTCTTAGATTTTGGTTTTCTGTTATTTGTGCCCTTCCAACATATAAAGGGTATTCGGTTATTCCAGAAATTATTTGACATTTCACATAAAACAAGTATAACCCACCTTTATTATGGGGAACATCTCTTATATTATCATCAAAATCATCTGCATTTTCATTCAAGTATTTTATTTTAATCCAATTCTCAAAATTTAAATCAAAATCAGTAGAGGTAAATTTTTTCCACAGCTCTCCGTGAAGTTTATACTCGACTTTTCTCAATTCTACTTCTTCTCCTAATGAAAATGCACTACCAGTCATACCCTCAGAAAAATTAAATAAAACAAGCAGCACATCCTTCTCCCTCAGCATCATCCAAGATGTCCACCAGATAAGGTGATTTAACTTTTGATTTTCGTTCCATTCTTTTAATGTACTCTTCCTTGATTTGTTCGATTCTTTCAGGTTTAATTATATCCTCTAAACTTTCGCCTTGTGCCCACGTATAACCATCTTTCTCATATTCCATTGCTTTTAAGTACAAATCTTTATGTTGTTCATACAGCCACACCCATTCAATTTTCTGTTGGAAAAAGCAGAAGAAACAGCCAGAGCGACTTCTAGCATATTCTCCTTTTTTTCCATTAATTTCAAAATCTATTTTGTTGTAATATGCGGGTACACCTACGCCACTTTCTTTCAATATTTTAAAAATGTCATCTCTCAACAATACTTCGTCATTTTCCAAAAGCGGAAAAGTAGCTTCAGTTGCTAAAGGGTAATCGGTTGTTTTCAAGTAATCAAAAACTAAATGATTAAACGCTTTCACATTTGCATCTAATAAAACATTTAGCTTTTGGTCAATGGTGAAACTTGTATCCAACTTTCGAGTAATCGTTAGTAATGCTTTTTCCTGATTTTTACCAAAGTCTATGCTTGAAGACATTTCTATTAATTGCTCTATATTTTGGTTCGAAAGCATTTTTTGAACAACATCTTGACTCCAAATATTCTTACGAAATGGAAATATTGATTGAATATTTTTTTTGGTAGAAATATATCCTTCTCTTTCTTCATCACCTCTGATTCCAACATAAGAAATCACTGGATCTGTTCCTACATAGTTTTCAAAAGGTTCTAACTTTAACTTTTTGGTGCACCAACGAGCTTGCGAGGAGGGCAGAAAACCTCCATACATTTTCAAAAAATGGTCAAAGGGGTCTTCTGAACTATTTTGTGCACCTTGCAAAAGTTCAATCTTGATTCCAAGATAAATCTCCAGATTTTTTATCAATTGATAGGTTTCGTCTAATTCCTTACCTGTGTCGCAGGTATAGAATTCTAAATTAATAGAAGGATATTTAGTTTTGACATAAATAGCCAAAGCTGCACTGTCTTTTCCTCCTGATATGCCTAATACGTGTCTTACTTTGCTCATTGTAATAATTCTTTTAATAGATTCAAGACAGCTGCAATGTTTGAAGTATTGTCTTTTCCCAATTTATTTCTTAGCTCATTTTTCAATTGCTCAATCTCCTTGCTCTTATTCTTTGGTACTCGAACCACTTTGGGGTCTAACTTGCTAAAAAACGAATCGATTTTAACTCCAATAACTTCTTCTTTACTTTCATCAATATCAGTTTTTGAGATTTTGGTTAAACTATCCAATTCCAAAATCATTGACTTGAATCGTTCGTAAAGCAGGATTTCATCTTCATCAGAGAATGCTTCTAAAGTTTTTCCGGCAACCGCCTGTACTATTGAATTCAACCAAGCCTTTCGATCATCAAGCGGTGAATCTAAACGCTGTACAAAAGTCTTTTGATTACTTAAAAGCATATGTTTTTTTAGCTTTGAAAAACGTTTTTGAAGATATTCTTTATATTCATCAAAGTCAGCTGTATTCCCGACAAACTCACTGCAAATGAAATCTTCAAAACGCTGCACTAACTCATCATAAGCGGTTCGTAGTTCTCTTACTCCCTCCTGCAAACTCCTAGTAAAGTTTTGAAGTTTAGACTTGTCTTGTTGTAAAGAAGAAAGAGACAATCCTAAAGCACTAGGAAATGCTTCAAAAAATGTTTCCTCTGGGTCTTTACTGGTGGCAATCGCTTTTCTAATCTTAATAGCTGATGGTGAAAGTCTTTTTGTGTTCTTACTGTATTCTGGTAACTGTTTGTAGAAAACAATAAAAGGTTTGATGGTTTCTATAAAAGAATTGTTGTCAAATTTTTGCTCAGTAGCAATATTCAAAAATGCTCGGTAGCTGTTGAAAATATCAAGCTTTACGCCTTCAATATCAAATGTTTTGATAGAATATTTTTCAGGATACTTTGCTATCAGTTCTAAATTTTCCTCTGAAAGATTAGGGATGTAGCTATCTTCACCGAATACCGCAAAATCATCACGTTTTAAAAACAAGAAGGTGGGAACCCAAAAATCAATCAAGCCTTGTTTGAGTTTGAATGGACGCTTGCTTAAAAGTTCACTTAGCTCCGAAACTTTCAGTTGCTCTGATTTAGCACTTTCTAAAAAGTCTTCTGAGGCTCTCCAGAGTTTGAAAAAACTTGATTTCTTATCAATTGCAATTACGTCTGTTGCGTTTTCGCGAATGGGTGAAATTTCATTTTCTTTTAGCAATGAAAGATAAATGGTTTTTTCGGGTGGAAATTTTGAGTCTTCAAACCCTAGATTTTCTTTATCCCAATCATTGGCTAATGCTGAAAAATATCTTTTCTTGGCTGTATGAATTGAAGAAGATATTTTATGTTTGTTAACCAATTCGTTTTTAAAAACAGGAGTGGCATCATATACTAAGCTACAAACTTGAGAAAGCAACTTGTTGAAGTCCTTTTTATCAACAATTTTCTTTTCTTCACCATTAAAATACCACTTCACATCTTTGCTGCCTGAAAAAATGCTATCCGTTATATAGTGGTTTAATAAACGTATTTGTGATTCAACAATATTTTCAAGTTCTCTCTTGGCTACCTTATCATCTTTATTTTCTTCAATAACCTTTTGAATTTTCTCAATCTCAAACAATAAGTTTTTTATCTCAGCTGAGTTTTTAAAAAAACAGTAAATAATCGCTTCCTCCTGTAATTTTGATTTATTTTGAATATCGTCTTCTTTCAGCTTGCTATTAAAAACAAGATTCACAATGCCATCAATTTCACCTTCTGGATTTTTTTTGGTTTCGGGATAGTCTGAAATAATAAATTCAAAATATCTCGGAGTTCCTGTTGCAAAGGAATATTGCTTGGCAAAAACTGGATTGAATTGAATGTGTTTATTCAGAAGAGTTGTAATATCAACCACTTCCGAAATTTTATTTGCCGCTTCTATCAATGCAGTTTGAATGTCTAAATCTGTTCCTTCAAAAAGAATATATCGTTTTGAATGGGAACGGTAGCGAATAATATTCTTGGCTTCAAGATTTTTTATAATATCATTGGCATCTGACACTCCACAAGCAGTTTTCAAATAATCAACAAAGAAATTCAAGTCCAATATTGAACCGCTTGCTGAGAAGATATTCAAAAGTCCAATCGTTTTTACCGATTTGATGTAATCATTAATGTTGGAATCAAACGCTCTTTCCACTTCCTCCATAGCTGAGCGGATAGAGCTCCAAGCAGAAAAATCGGGGTTATATTTTGATGTTAAAAACGAATAGAAATTGAAATTGAGGTAATCATAAACATTTGACAGATTGTAAAATGGATTTACTTGTTTGTTAAATTTAGCCAAACCTGTATGGTCTGATGATTCAAGAAATGAAAATAATGAACGTTCATTTTGTCCATATCTTTGCAATGATAACGTGAGAATATTGGCGGAAAGAATATCAAGCGGATATAGTTTTGAAGCAATTTCTTTTAGAAAATCTTTGTTGAAGTTAAAGGCTTTCGTTTCAGTAGTGAGCTTCAAACATTTTTCAATTTCTGATTTTGAAGTCTTTGTTTCAAAGTTTTCTGCGACATATTCCGAAGCCAAGAACAAAAGCTGCTCAACAGGCTCGTTAAAAGTGATTTCACGAAAACGCCCTTTTACTTTTGTCCATTCTTGTTGTTGGGTTTTACTTAGTGAATAAGCGTAAGATTCTAAGCTTTGGTGAACTGTGGTAAGTAAAACAATATTGTGCTTTGGGTTATTACAGAATTCTGCCAATTGCTGAACAAAGTATAATTCTTTTTCAGGGTTGTGCTTACTAGCATACTCTAAAAACTTTCCAAACTCATCAATTAGTATAAATAAAACTTTGTTTTCTTTTCCAATATAATGGTATCGGTTAAATATTTCTGAAAGTATATTTTCTTGTTGATTCTTATTTATTTGAACATCAAATGCATCTGCAAATTGCTCTACAATAGAAGCATAAGAACCAATAAATTTTATAAAATCAAACTTAGGATCAGCAAGGAAATTAGTCTCAAAGTAACGTTTCGTTCCTTGTACGCTTTGCTCGAACGCCAAAAGAAATGAAGATTTACCAGTTCCATACGTTCCCACTATATTAAATGAACGGATCCCCTTTTTAAAGTCATTAACTATTTGGCTAACAACTTGTCTCGAATTAGGTGTTGGGATGTAATTGAAGTCCCTATCAGTATCTCTGATAATATTTACCGATGTAGTGAAATTATTTGGCATAGTATCTATCTAAAATTTTGTAAGCGTCTTCTTTTTTCTTGAACTGTAATTCTTTAATCCCAGCCTGATCAGTAAAAGTTACTTCTTTGGAATCATCAATAATATCAGCGATTTTATTCATCAATCCCGAACGATTTAAAGCGAAAATTGAACCTGGACTATTCCAATCAAACTCAAGGGAATTTAAACTAATTGAATTTGTGTAGTTTGGATTGTCCAAGATAGCATACAAAACGATTGACTCAGGAAGATCGTCTCTTTCTGAATTCTCAATGAAAAATTGCTCATCTTTGCCTTTTCCACTGGTCTTTAAAAGTTCTATTTCAGAAAGAATGCCGGAAAAACTATCCTCAACATCCTTACTTTCAGGATCACTTTTATAAAGGTTTGAAAAAACAATAAAATCTTTAGCAACCGTGTTTTCATTGAAATTCAAATCAGGATTGCTCTCTCCAATTCTCTTCATGTAGTTTACAAAGGTTTCTTTGTTAAAGAAGAGTTTCTCTTTTCTGAATTCATTAAAAATGATAGAGTATATAGAAGCAAAACCATTTTTCACTAACTGATAATGCAAAAGCCAAAGACTTGCTTCATCTTCCAAAAAAGGATCATAGCCAGTTTCGTCATCAAATAATCGCTTTCCAAATTCAGTTGGTATGTCCTTGTTGTCGATAATGTTGAAAGCCTTCAACCAAAAACGAATTGATGAAACCATATTTTTCCCAACTCCAAGTTCAACAACCGCATCTTCATCGTTAAAATTCTTCCCTTCTTGCACATAGTCATAACCCTTTTTTAACCAAAGTTGTCGGCATTGAAAAGAGTCATGTCCAGAGAATGTATATTTAATTATTTCAGTATTTTCCAATATCATATTTTCGTATGAAAAACTATTTTATAAGCTACAAAGTAACCAATTATTAGATATTAATCGAGTTTAAATCCATTCGAGTTGTTAACCACGAATTTCTGATTATTGTTAATTAAATCTCCAATTGTCTAGTTTGTCTAAAAATGATTTCTTACCCGGAATTAATAAATTTAAAACAATTTAATTCCATCCCATTACGGGATTCCGCATTAGGGACAATTTAAAAGGGGAGAGCTGTAAATATAGGAAAAAATGATAATTCACCCACACCTAAGGGTTTCATTTTTATTTGGCACTTAAAATATGGTGGGCTTTTCATTGGTTGTTCCGAAACACCGTAATGGGGGTAGGTATTTTGTTAATATTTTAGACTATTATTCCTGCCAAGCTTGAACATACAGTTGGTCTTCTAACCGAACTTATGAAATTTCTTTTGATACTGTGAAAGCTGCGGCTGAAGTGTAGGTGGAAATGAAGTAGGCTTGGGATAATGCTATTAATGTTTTGAGAATGATTAAGGATTTTCGAAAAACAAATGTAAAGATTCGGATTAAAGTGTAAGTTATTATCTCTCAACATCTATGTTTAAAATAGGATACAAAGAAGCGATTAGTTTTTCCTCTATAAAGAAACGGTTTACAGCATTTTCTTTTCCAGGATAAGGTAAAAATGAAATCTCTACGTGCTCTTTAATTAATTCTAATGCATCGGTATTAAAAAGACGTTCCAAGCCTATACGCAATTGACTTACAGTATTAGGTTTTTTACCAAAACCATATTTGCATTTTGTTAATCTTTCATTGTTCTTGGATTCTGGCCATAGATGACTATGATCGTCATCTAATTGATTTTTACTTTTACTATCTTTCCAGATAGTAGGATCAAATTGGTTAAACTTTTTTGGATCTATATTGTATTTTATTTGACCATTTATTCTTGATTTAATATTTGTGCTTTTCCCTACATATAAGCAGATATGAGTACCTTGACTAGCATTGTTTATCCATTCTTTATTGAAAATTACTCTTAAGAAGTGGTTTGCCTTTTCTGAGTTGTCATGTGGACCTTTTAAATAATAGGATGTATCTGGATTTAGTAAATGGTTTTTAAGCAAGTCATTTTCATTTTTCCACCAAAACGCATAAATCCCTTCTTGTTGTAATTGTTTGCTAATTGAATTTAGGATACCATTAAATATATCTCGGACACCATACTTTTCTTGTCCAAGGAAATGGTCAAATGCACTTTTTATATCTTTTAAGGAGAACCTATTTTCAATACTATCCTTCATAAGTTGAGTTTAAGATTTCAATCATTAATTTCTCATGTTTTTCAAGATTCTCCGCATTCCAATTATCGGCATTTTCCCACATTAATTCCATTTTTAAGCTTTCGGGCTTGTCATCTGGTCTGTGATAGTTTGCTTTTTTTGCTTTTGGTAAGTCATTACTAAAACGTGAGTTTTTTTGCTGGCTAATAAGACAAAGATTTCCAAAGCAATCTATATTGTCAAAAGGAGGTTCATCTCCATTTCTAGGGTGTTGAGGAAAAAAATGCTCTACTGAACTTCTAAAACCAAATTGAAAATTTTTAGCTTTATCAATTGAAATTAGATTTTTATGAGTTTCTGTCTCTATTGTGGAATAATACCAAATTAAATAGTCAAGCCTATTGAATATGAAATTTTTAGTTTGCGTGCCTAAACTCCAAATATCATCGCTTACAGTATTATTTTTTGCTAAAGCCTTATTGTTGAAAATAATTTCTTCATATGCTAAATCATCATCAGATGATTGATTTCGATCAAAGAAAAAAGCATCATTCAATTTTTCCAAATAAGCTATCAGCTCTTCTGCCTCAATTACTCCCCTTTTAGAATTATTAAACAAGTGATATAAGGTAGCGTTAAACCAATGCTTATAGATTCTTGTAGGAAAAGATACGTGAAACATAGATTGTAACATTATGATACGATTATTATCATTATTGTTTTCATCTTCCCTCTCAGCCCACTCAAATGTATCTTTAAAGTAATGTGATTTTCCTTTTTGAAACTGATGAACTTGCTTCCATAATATCCATTTGGTGTCCTGTCCTAAATCTAAATTTCGAATAACGTATTTATCAAATAAAAATTTCATTTTGAGTAGACTATAGCAAAAATCTTTAGCAAACTTAGATTGATCACTCTTATAATTATAAACTTGCTCAAATTGTTTGAGTAATTGTTTGTCATCTAAGGCTACATCCTTGTTGTTTTCTTGAATTTTTAAAACGTGAAGTAAAAAATTAGGAAAGTTAATAACAGCTGTAAGTTGTTCCTGATATTCTTTATTTTCAGATTTTTCCAAGTGAATTATTTCTTTTGACTCTAGAATTTTATTCAAACTTGATTTAGATGACTTATTTTCTTTTTCATATACCTCTTGAGTACTTATAAAGGCTGTAAGTAATTCTTCATAGCATTCTGGTATTGTATTTCCATCATTTCCAAAGATTTTCTTTCGGGAGTTTTTAGTATCATCTCCTGTAATCCTTGTAAAGAACAACTGTATATATCGGTTCATATCACTTGCAGCTTCCCATACAGTATTAAATAGTTCCCGATCCTCTGGGTAATCTTTTAAAAACCCCATAAGTCTTGATTTGAGAACCTCGTGCTTTTCAAGTTGCTCACCACGGACATTCATAATCTCAAAATGATGGTTAAGATCTGTATCCGGTGGTACTGTAACTTTGAGAAGAAGCGTTTTATTTAAAAGGTAGTCTGTAAATTCTTCCTCTGTAATACTAAACTCTTCAAAATATTGACTTAGGTTATCTCTAATAATTTTATAAGTTGCTTTTATTGCTGGTTCATTTACATCATCAAGTTTTTTATGATAGACGGCTTGTAAAGCGCTAATTGAATGGGGTCTGGAATCAAATAACAGCGTGTCAAAATCAAAATTAAGATTATAAGATGATTCTTTATTGTGAGACAGGTAAGCTAGTAGTATATATAGGGTGGTTAATCGTTGCTGTCCATCTATAACTTCTTCTATATCACGAATTCCTTTATTAATAACTAAAGTGCCTAAATAGTAGTTGTCGTTTTGATTGGCTTTTGCTTGACTACATAGATCAGACAGCAACTGTGTAACTTCCGTGATTGTCCAGGCATATTCACGTTGATAAATAGGTATGCTATAATTTGCATTTTTAAAAATATCAGAAATACTTAATAGTGGTGGATTTTTGGACATTAGGTTTGGATAAGTTTGTATTCAGTATATAGTCTAGCTAGCTCATCAGAATTACCGCCTATTTTAGTAATTGGTTTGAGTCTATAGATGAGTACTTGAGATGTGGTTAAGCTTTCTTTAATGAGGCGAATGAGGCTATTAGGATGTCTCGCATGGTTGTCAACAGATTCAAGTCTTACGGCTGTAAGTTTTATACGAGGTCTGTAAGCCCAAAAGAAAATTAATGGAATCACTTTTTCCAGTTGCTTTTCTCCAAATTTATCGATGTAATAGAGCAGGGTTACTTCAAATAGATTACGGCAATACTTATCTCCTGTTCTATACGATTTAGTATAAGTATTTAATTTATTAATGACCTCAAAAGCTTTAGAATTATGATCATCAAAGTTGTAATAGTCATTTGTAAAGTCTTTAATTGCTTCAACCATTTTAGATTTGTGTTTTACAAAATCAAAAAACCACTCGCCATTTACAGTGAATGCATCAAGCTGGTGGGGGAAGTGCTCTTGGCTATCATTAAAGTCATAGAGAATCTGCTGTTTTAAGCCTACATACTTTGCATTTATGGCAATAGACCGGGCATATGGGTATAATTGATTGTCTAAAAGATTTACCCCCTTAAAAACGGATATTTCATCTTTAGAAAAATAGGACGCACTTTTACCTGTTGACCAATTCCTGATTTTAAAAAAATAATTGGCAAAAGCATCTTTAAGGAATTGAGGATCTGTTTTGTCCCAATGCGCAATAATTTTGATTTTCTCAGGCTCCTCTAGGTGGTTCATCTCACGAAGGTGAAAAGCTTTCAGTAAATTATGAGGATATAAAGCTTTACCTCTAGAGTTTTGGGAATCAAAAAACTGAAAGGCCTCTCCTAAATCGGTTATAGTAACTTGAACAAACTCACATTTTTCTAAAAAGAAACGAATTAAACCTTCATCAAAATCAGTAACTCTAGATTGTATATGAGCATAATTTGCTTTTAGATTAGCAATACTGATCGCATTGTCAAATTCTAAATTATTTAAAGAAGGTACATCGAAATTTAGTAAGGTATTAGACGGTTCATTTTCTTTTAAAGCTTTGTATATAAGCAATAAAGTTAAATAGCGTTGTTGACCGTCTACAATTTCTTTAATCTTCTTTTTTTTACCTCTGTAAATAATAATAGTACCTATACGATATGCGTTTTTCTCTTGAAAAGTTATCATATCGTCAATGAGATCATTTACATTTTTAACAGACCATTTATAAGGTCGTTGATAGGCTGCAATTTTAAAATTACATTGAAGCAATTTTTTAATATTGAAAATTGCTGCTGTAGGTTTTTGAAGGTTTTTATTTAACTTCTGCAAATTGTTTTCTGTTTAATGGTTTACAATCATTGGCAATAAAGACTTTCATTAATTTTTTAATCCTTTCCAACTTCGATTTGTGGTCTTCACCTACTATAATATTTTCAATTTCCTCAGTCATCAAATACTCATTATAGTTTTTGAATCCATTCTCTCTAAATTGTTTATAAATATCTTTATTTTTTTTATGAGCTTTTAGAGCCTTCCAATCTGTTATGTTGCAGAAAATCTGACAAAGAAAATCATTAGGTTTATAAGTCTGATGTTCTTGTGGGAATCCTTCTGGTTCTGCTTTAAAATCTAGATAACCTACCCACAAAAAATGAAGAAAATTCCGTTGGATGTGTTTTTTAAATAGCTTGTCAGCTTTAAATGCTAGTATTATTTGAAAGTCTACCGCAATAAAATCAACTTGAAGGGTGTAGTAGCTAAAGTGAATATTATATCCTACATTTTGTTTCAAGACGTTTTCGAACTTTTCTAATAATATATTCTTGGTGTCTGTTACATTAAAAGGAAAATTAGCGTATTCGATAGAATTTTCTTTTGTGTATATATCATCTCTTTCTTTTCTTGCTGCATTGATGATTACATCTGCTAAAAAGCGATCTAGTGGACCTATAATTATATTTGAATTAATAAGAGCATCCTTTAAATCTGTATGAGTAAGATTCGGTGTTTTTTCCGAGAAATTTTGAATTATTTTTTCAACTTCCTTGAAATCGTTTACCAGAGAAATGAATTCAAAGTGATTTAATGCGATTATAAATTTTGAAAAATCAGCTTTGTTGTTTTCTACGGAATTAGCAATTGAAAACAAATATAATTTTAGCTCATTGAAAGCTTGTAATCTAACATTTTGAGACAAACCCTTCATTTTATTTATCAAGTCTACTATATTACCTGCGTAAAAAGATTCTTTAAATTTAGAGACAGTATACGCATCATTAGGAATTCCATTTCTTAAATAAAAATTTGTGTAATAAGATTTAGAAATAGTATATTGATTTGTTTCATAGAAAGCTTTACTTTTTTCACCGAACAAAATACATAAGGAAGCATTTATGATTTCTATATCTTTTAAATTATAATTATTCGCTTTCAGTGTATCGAATAGTTTTTCTTTTGAGCTTTCAGTATAAATATAATGACTACCATCAGTCTCGTTCCAACTATCAGTCATTTTTTCATTTACCACGTCATAGTCTTTGTTATCAATAATGTTTGATATTTTTTCAAAAACTAAATGGTGTAAATTTTTATAGCGAAAAGTTAAAAGTCTAAATAGTACATAATCGGGAAGATATATATCATTCGTATTAATTAAGGTTTTACTAAATTTAAATTCATTAAGAAATCTCTTTAGATCTCTATAGGTTCTAATAAAATATTTATAATCTAATTTTAAGTCACTACAACTAAATTGGGTTTCTTCATTAAGTAAATTATCAAGACTAATGTTAGATAAATCCAAAGATGCTTGAAAAGCTTTACCAGCAAATAAGGAGTTAAATACTAGAAATAATTTTTCATTTCTAATGTGTTCTTCTTGCTTGTCTTCTTGATTAATACGATGTGGAAATGCTTTTTTAATACCATCCAAAAGCATTTCATTGATTTGACTCTCATCAAATGGTAGGAGATCAATTTCTACTTGAAAAATTTTATTTATGTAGTTCTCCTTACTATCACCAAGTGTTTTTTCTAGGTAATTTCTGTCATAACCAGCTAGAAATATCACATTGTCAAAATCAGATAATGTTCTTATAATTTTATAGGTATCAAGAATTTCGTTGTTTTCAAGTCGATCCAAATCATCAAGTATAATTATGATTTGGCGATTAATCCGTTTGATAGCCTCTTGAATCTTTTGATAGTACCCTTCAAGACTATGATCTTCTCTAAAGATATCTTTACCAGCTCGTATTAAATTGCTAATCTCTCCCGGACTTACACTTAAAATAGCATCAGTATATTTTTCAATATTATCTTCAATTTCAGCAGAGTGAGGCTTAAGGTTTGTTGCGAATTCTTTGAAGAAATTATCAATGATTGCTTTATCACCTTTATTTTTCCAAATGTGAAACCAAAACATAATGGTTTCGGAATTGGTTTTTCTAAATTCTTGATCAAATCGATGTAAAAAGGTTGATTTACCAAAACCCCATTCCGCATTAATGCCTATGCTAAATGAGTTTTTAGGTTTGTAGCCTTTAATGCTAGTAATAAGTTTTTGTACAATTAATTCATTATCAATTTCTCCATCTACAAATACAGCATCGTTGATAAAAAAGTCCTTACTGTTGGAATTTGTAATTGAGCTTAGTAGTTTAATGTTGCTCCAGTGAATACAATGCAATAGAAAAAATAAAACAACGACATCAATGTATTTTAAAAGCGTGGGTTCTGGAAGATATATAACTCCGTTGTCGAAAAATCGAAAAATCAAATAACTTGAGAATAGAGCAATTGCAAGGAAATGCCCCTTTTTTGAAACTATAAATTTTTTATCTATTAAGAATAGGTAGCTACTAAATCCAAGAATTATCAATATAATATAACCTATTTTAAACTCGGTCGATTCAAAATTGAAGAGTTTGCCAAGACCAATTAAAAGTTTCTGTATAATGTTTTTAGAAACAAATAAAATTGCAATAATTAATAGATACCGCAATACATACTTTCTGCAATTTTCTATCCAATCATTCAACATTTTTAAATTATAAAGAGATTACTAAATAATTAAGCATTTTGAATTTCCATTTGATGATTCCCCTCAAAACCTTCCCGTAAACAACTCTGCTTTAAATAGCATGGCGTCAATTTTATAGCGCGCTATTTGCTCAGGGTTTTGGTTTGGTGGCATGCTATTGGTTTAGTCAGAATTCAAATATAATATAGTCCGTAATCCATCCCATTACGGGATTCCGCACTGGAACAAAATAAAAGGGGAGAAACCAAATATATTGAATTAACATTACAAGTGTTGTTTAAAATTTACATTCTCGATAAAAAGTACGAAGTACGAAATACGAAGTAGGAAGTACGAGCTACGAGCGACGAGCGACGAAGGACGAGCAATGAGCGAATGAATGGTTGGATTGTTGAATGGTTGGATTGTTGGATGGTTGGATGGTTGGATGGTTGGATGGTTGGATTGTTGGATTGTTGGATTGTTGGATATTTAGAAACTTGGATAATTGGATACTTGGAAGTAAATTAAACTATGTATTAGCAACAAAAACTGTGAATTGGAGTAATTATTGGGATGAGGTAAATGAAACGGGGCAATACACCCCGGCTGTTGACAACTTCAAAATAATTTTACTGAACCACAAGTTTCTTAATCATATATCCGTTATCAGTTTCTATTCTCACAAAGTATATCCCTGAAGAAAGACCTGTTAGGGAATAAGCTTTTTGTTCTGTGTATTCAGAAATTAATTTTCCCATTGAATTGTGCAGGATTACTTTATTAATGGGAACTTGTGAGTGTATTGAGAACGATGTATTTGCTGGATTGGGGTAAAGATGGAAATTATGGTAACCCACTTCGGCTATACCAAGAGCATCGCATTCAGCCTCTGTTGCAACAAATGTGGAAGCAGGATCTATTACCCAATTTAAGAGTATGGGTGCATTTACATCATCTACGAAAATACAAGTAAGTTGTGGATTTCCTGAAGAATTAAAATCAACGATTTCTGAATTATTACCATTTCTTACGTCAAGATGCGTAAGTTGATTGATATCGCAACCAAATTGGCTTAAAATAATATTCTCGCTTAAATCTAATGTCGATATCTGATTTTCAGAGCAATAAAACCATTCAAGATTGGGATTTTGACTTACATCCAATGATGTTATCATATTCTTTGCACAAAAAAGATATTGTAAAGCTGGCATATTTGTTACTGTGAGACTAGTAAGAAGGTTGTCATCACATTCAACTATATATAATAAAGGGTTGTTGCTGAGGTCCAATTCGCTGATGCTATTACTTCGTACACGTAAGGATTCCAACAAAGGATTATTCGTAACGTCTACAGATGTCAAGTTGCTGTTTTCACCACGGGAGTAAAATTCTTTTAGGTTAGGATTATTGCTCAGATCCACTGAACTTATTAATGGGCTGCTCATCAATATATATTCCAAATTTAAATTAGACGAAACATCCAATGCTGTTAAAGGCAAGTTATCACGTATATCGATTCTTTTAAGAGCAAGGTTATTGCTAATGTCTATTGCACTTAAATTATTGATGTAACAAGATAAATTTTCCAATGCCGTAAAATCCTCAATACCTGTTAAGTCATTTATTCCGGATTCATTTACTTCCAAAACAATAATATCGTCAATATTATCTGTAACCACTTGCCCATCTATAACATCGTCATAACCCAAATCAATCAAAGCCTGTTCAAAATTTGGATCCGGAATGGAAGTTAGCTGCGCGAAGGTGCAATTACCAATCAAAAAAAGTGCAAGAATAATTTTTTTCATAATCTTAGAATTTATTGATTATTAAGCTGCCAAGTTTCGGCATTAATACCTCTCTGAAAAAAATTAAATGAAAACAGACCTAATATTGATGAGAATTTGCGGGTCAGTAAGTGAAAGGCAAGGTCCAATATTGCACAATTTGACACTACATTGAACCATAAAGTGGCTCTTCCAACTCATTTTTATGTTAATAGAAATTCAAAATAAGGTGAAAATGTCACCCAATAAAATGAAAACTTACTACATAAGAATGAAAATAACATCATTCATATTTTCTATTACTTTATTTGATTTGCAGGTATTTAACATTTAATTTTAAATGCATCAATCGTTTTATCATGAAAAAAACATATTACACAAAAATCTTTAAATTTGCTTTATGCACAAAGCTTTTAAGCTTACTCTTTTTATTTACCAGCTTTAAAATTTTAGCCCAAGAAAGCACTACTGCTAATAAGAATTTTCATTACATTGAAAATTTGAAATATACAAATCCAGATTTAGCAAACTCAATCAGCGATTCGTTATTGAAAATTGAAACAAAACCTTTTGGGAGCGATGCATATGCTGCTAAAGCTTATGTAAAACTTATACGGTTTCAATACGATAGTGTATATTCATTTTTAAAAAAAAGTATTACACTTGATCGGCAAAATCAGGATTCCATTAGACTAGCGAGAGATTATAATTTGATGGGAATTTATTATAAAGATGTCGCCCTAAAAGACAGCGCTGTATTTTACTACACAAAAGCCGTCCAAATTATTGATAAGAAAGATGCCAAACTTGCTGGAGTTTATAATTTTGAATTATCAAGATATTATTCTTTAATTGGAGATAAAAATAGACAAATTCGATTTTTAAAAAAATCAAAGGAATTTTCCAATAAGGCAAGAGATACCTTAACTTTATACAATATCGAAGAATACGAAAATAATCTTTTTAAAAAAGCTGGCGGCGATTATATATCAGGTAAAAAGCAATACTTATTTTCAAAATCTTCTAAAAATTCCTATTTATTGGCTTGGTCACAACAAAAGTATGCTGATGGCATAATTTCTGTTGATTCTTTAGACCGCGCAAAAGTCCTTATTGATTCTTCAATCAATTATTTTAAATCTATTAATAATTTATACCTATTATATGTTGCGTATTCTTCATCTGCTAATATTGCCTATATATCAAAAGATGATGAAGAAAGATTGAAAATTTATAATGCTCAATATAATATCGTAAAAAATACTGAGCATATATTTAAAGCAGCAAATACATATAATCTTGGTGATTTTTACCTACATCAAAAAAAATATGATAAGGCTAAAAAATTCCTTTTAGAAGTTCTAGAGACTAATAAACATCAAGAAATTCAACCCGTACTTATTTTACTTACTTATGAATCTTTATCTGAAATTTATGAAAATCGGGGCAACTTTGAAGTGGCATTGGAATACCATAAAAAGTTTAAAGAAATTGAAGACATGCTGTATAATACCCAGGTTACTGCCCAAGTTACTGACTATAAGATAAAATATGAAACACAGGAAAAGGAAAAGGAAAACCTACAACTAAAACAAGACAATGCAGAAAAGGAACTAAAGGTACAACAAGCCACAAACCTCAACCAACGCTATGGCTTTATAGCCTTAACTGCCTTTCTCGGCATTTTTGGCATTTTTTACTATTCGAAAAACCGCAGGCGGAAACTTCGTGACGAACACATAATCAACATTGCCCAAACAAAACAAAAAGAACACGAAAAAATAGGGGCCGATCTGCATTCCACCAAAGCGAAGGATTTGGAAAAAATCGCTTCAAATCTCGAACAAAAAGGAGAAGTGGAAATAGCGAAGAAGGTTCGGGAAGTAAAAGACAGCATCAGGCTCCTCTCCCACGAATTGTTTCAAATTCCTTTTTCACAACTGGAATTCGACGATCAAATAATCAACCTGCTATTTGATTATAATAGCGACTCCTTAAAAATAACCCACGCCGGCATCCATACCATCCCTTGGGCAGAGGTGGACGATACCATCAAAAGAAACCTGTACCTTATCATCAGCGAGGCAATTTCCAATATAAAAAACCATTCACAAGCAACAACGGCCAACGTAAAATTCCAGAAAACAAATAAAAATATCGATGTTACCATAACGGATAACGGAATAGGGTTTACGGACGAGGATCTAAAAAAAGGCCACGGTATTGGCAATATGCGTATGCGTGTAAATGAAATAAAGGGAAGCATTCGCTTTGATGCCGTAAAAAACAAAGGAAGTGAGATTGGAATATTTATAACCGCTTTTTGATTATGAAGCACATCTTAATTATTGAAGACGAACAGGATACACTCGAAAATCTTATAGGAAAGCTAACTGATGCCTTTCCGGCTTATAAGATTTCGTCGGCCTTTGATTGCGACGAAGGGTTTAGAATTCTGAATTCCTCCAAGGTGGAAGCTCCTGTAGATCTCTTGATCACCGATCTAACCTTTAGGCGCCAACCGGAATCGCGACTAATAAAGGATGGCCAAGCCTTGCTCCAAAAAATCAAGGAACTTAATTATAAGCTGCCGCAAATTGTATATTCCTCCCACGATGAGCTAAAATTTATCCACCCCGTCATGCAAAACTTTCAGCCAGAAGGCTATGTGCTTAAGGCAAGCGACAGCAGCAGCGAATTGCTCTTGGCAATTCCGCGGATTTTAAAGGGGGAATCCTATTTTAGCCAGGAAGTGCATACCAACCAACAAAAACGTTTTGCCTTCGCCCTGCAATTGGACGATATTGATAAGAAAATAATTGAATACCTACCGGATATAAATTGTATTACAGACTGGGACGAGCTGTACGAAGCTGGAAAACTCCCCATCAAATACAAGTCCGTCAACAAGCGCCTACAATCCATATTTGAAAAGATGGATGTTAGCAATGAAAAGCAATTGCTTTTAAAACTTCACCAACAGGCAATAATAGGAACCTAAAGGTTCCAAAATTTCTACCATCAGGTTCCTAAAATGGAACCTTTTTTCATTTATACCCGCCTAATTTTATAACGTACAAAGGAAGAGGATCTGCAACTCTGTGGGGAGTTGAAAAAAATCCGAAGGTCTGCTTCCTCCCACTTTAAAGCCGCGCGGCAGAAGGATACTTTGTTTAACCTCTAAATGAATAGAGATGAAAAAAACAGTATTTTTTTGTGCCTTAATGCTAGTGTTGGGAATAAACCTAACCTCTTGCACTCCACAACCGCTAACCCAAAACGGGAACCATCAGGCCACAGGCGGCGAGGAAGAAAACGATCCCGTGGACCCCAATGGGGATGATTAAAACCCAATCAATTCCCGAAGCCGATCATATTTCGCCTTCGGGAATTTTTTCTATATTTAAAAACCAATCCCTAAAGTGTAAAACATATAGTTGTACCTTGTAGAAATAAACTAACTAACCAACTCCTCTATGTATGAATAGAAATTTTCTTCTATTCCTTGTGTTTTTTTCTTTCTTCCTAGTGGAATTCCACGGCTACAATGCTATTCCTTCACATCCCACCAGGCCCAATACCACTAAAAAAAATAGTGTGCCCCAGCAAGAAAAGGACACCCTGTACAATTCCTACATCAACAGTATGAAAGCCGCATCCAAAAAGAAGGAGTATGGGCAGGCAATTGCGACTGCAAAAAAAATGTTTCTTTATGCCCAATCCCTGAAAGATACTATTGGCATGGCGCAGGCACGCTTTAGAGAGGCATTCTATACCGCTGAACTACCCAATCTCATTGCGGCCAATAGCTGTTACAAAGAGGCAATAACCTATGCTGTTAGTGTAAATGATATAGATCTTCTAATAAGCTTGCACTTAAACAAGGCCGATGTGGAAAGAAACCTAGGCGATTTTTTCCAGGCACAGCAAACCGTCCAAAAGGGCTTGGGTTATTTAGAAAAAGGCAAGGACAGTCTGGGGCATTACAAACTCTACAATACCTTGGGCATTGCCTGCAACGATGCGGGGGAATTTGCCAATGCCCAAAAGGCATATGAAAATGCTTTGCTTTACGCTACAAGCTTTAAGCAACGCGCCGCCCTGCTCAACAATATGGCCGTAAACCACAAAGAGCAGCAAAATTATGAGGAAGCCATAAAAATATATGAGAAGCTATTGGCTGCAACAGAACTAAATGCTTATCCCGAAACAAAAGCCCGCATTACGGACAATCTAGGGTATGCGCTTTTTAAAAATGGCGACAATATGGGCGGGGAATTAATGGGACAATCGCTTGCAGAGCGAGTACAGTTGGAAGATATTAGTGGACAATTTGCTTCCAATATCCATCTTGCCGATTTCAACTTGGATAAAGACCAGCCTAAAGCCTTAGACCATGCCAATAAGGCCATGCAAATTGCCCTCAAAACAAAAAGCCCGGATTGGGAACTGGAGGCATTGCAATACATTATTAGGCTTAAACAAGATCCTGCGGAAGAAGCCAATCGTTATTTTCTACTGAACGATAGCCTCAATAGGGCACGAGAAAAATTGCGGAACGAGTATATTTCCACCAAATTCCTTACCGAAGAAAAGGACAAGGAAAACCTGACCCTCAAACAGGAAAAGGCCGAACAAGCGCTTTTAACAGAAAAGGAAAAGACCCAAAAATGGGCCATTGGTGCTGGTTTTGTTGTTTCTCTGGCCGGGCTCGCTTTTTTCTTTATGGCCTACAACAAAAACAAAAAACAAAAAGAGGAAATTGAAAAACAAAAAGTCCTCGTGGAAGACCTACAGCGCGAACTGCACCACCGGTTAAAGAATAACCTTTCCTTTATAGATTTCTTCATTTCGTTAGCCAAGGGTAAATTCCCCGACCCCTCCTATCGTGAAAAACTGGACGAGCTACAAAACCGTATCAGCAGTATGTTTGAGGTGCACAAACAACTATTCAAAAAAGAGGATGTAACGAACGTAAATGCAATAACCTATATTTCCGCTTTATTGGAAAATGTAACAAAAGCCTATAACAGACCAAACATAACATTGGAAGAAAATGTTGCCAACATAACCCTGCGTGCAGACATCTCCTTCCCCATAGGTCTTATCATCAACGAATTTGTTACCAACAGCTATAAATATGCCTTTCCCAATGTTGATAGTGGGGTTATTTCCATAAGCCTAAAAGAGCATAACGGAAAATATATATTAATTTTAACGGATAACGGGAAAGGACCTCCTGCTAATTTCAATATCGATAAACTGGATTCCTTCGGAATGGAAACCATAAAATTATTGACAATGGAATACAAAGGCACTTTCAAACTGGATGGAAAGAACGGATTGAAAATGGAGATAAGCTTTCCTAAGAATTAATATAAAAAGGACTTAGGACGGTAAGACTTATGAGTAATGAGTAATGAGTAATGAGTAATGAGTAATGAGATTTAAAAAATATTTATAGTCTTAGGTCCTAAGTCTTACAGCCTCATGTCTAAATAAAATAATAAAATAACCAAGCCTATAGCATACAGCTTACAGCCTAAAGCCAAAAAAATGAAACCAAAAGCCCACATTTTAATAGTAGAGGATAAAGCCATTTTATACAAACGACTATCCATGGCCCTCTCGGAAGAAAATTACAGTGTAGATGGCTTTACCCCCAGCGTGGAAAAAGCTTTGGAACGGATACAGAATAAAATTCCGGATATTGCCTTGCTGGACATCGATCTGGAAGGGGAACAAACGGGTATCGATTTGGGCAAGATACTTTCTACATCCTATAATATTCCCTTTATTTATGTAACCGATTACGATGACAATGAAACCTTTTTTGAGGGCTTAAAAACCAAGCACGATAACTTCTTGGTAAAGACAAAACCCCATTTGGATACCCAGCAAGTAGTTCGCGCTATTCAGACCGCCCTTCACAGAAATAAAAATGAAAAGTCCCTGCCCACAAAGGAGGGGCTTTTATGTTTCACCGATTATATTGAAAATATCAAAGAGCAGGGCACCAATCAAATATCCCAAGTCCCCCTGCCCTATTCCAACATAGCCCTCATTACCACCAATTCCACAAAACTGAACGAATCTAAAACGAAGTTGAAGAACCGGCCCTGCTATATAAAACTCCGTACCAACTACACCCGTTTGGAAACCTGGGAGAAAGAGTCTTATTATTTACCCGCCTCGCTTGCCGAACTAGCAAGTAAATTGCCTGTATCCTTTATCCGAATCAACGAAAGCGAGATCGTAAACCTCTCCCATCCTGTCCTTCAGGGCCGCATCAACGGTAGCCGCCTTAAAATCGGGGAACACATCTGCCATATCTCCAAAACATACAAGCCGGAAGTTGAAAAGCGGTTCGAGCTACTTTATCAAAAATTCAGATAATAGCCGTATTCACTATTCTACTCGCGCGCTTTTGTAAAGCGTGCCTATTTACTCTGGCATTTGCAATGCGCTTTTAGAATTTTAAGGGCAACAGCATAATCCTCTTTAATCCTAGCCCTACAAGTCCAAAGTTGCGAAGCGATCAGAGCTACTTTATCAAAAATCTAGATAAAAGCCAATTTTCATTGGTATCGGGCACATTTTCATTTTTAGTTTCTTAAAGTCGTCTTAATGCTCATTTTAGCGGTATTGTTAACGTTAAAACTGAAACATTATGGGTTTTATAAACAAACTATCTCTTTTTAGTGCATTGTTTTGCATAACATTAGTTTCCGCTCAATTTGAAAAAGGCGATATGGTCGCCAACTTTGGGATTGGTGTTGGAGGTTATTATGCCTCGGGAAGTGGATATGCTACTAAAATTCCTCCTATCGAACTTTCTGGCGAATATTTTATAATGGAAAATCTTTCTATTGGAGGATTTATTGGTGGGACTAAAAGTGAATATGAATACAGGCTTGGCCAGAATGATTATGAAACTATCAATTATAATTACTTCAATATTGGCACTGTGGGTAATTACCACTTTGTAAATCAGGAAAAGTTTGACGTTTACGCGGGAGTCCGGTTAGGTTACGTCGGTCTTACTCTTAAATATGATGATGATGAAATTGATGATGACATTATAGACGAATTGGATGGCCGAAGTTCAGGAATTTTGGCTGGAGCGCACGTGGGCGGGCGCTACTTTTTCACAGATCAATTTGCCGCCAATGCTGAATTGGGCTACGGGATTGCCATTCTAAAAATTGGTGCGTCCTATAAATTTTAGGAGTGGAGAAAATCACTCATAAGCTAAAAAACACCAATAATTCTAAAATCCAAATCAATTTTAATTTATAGTTATGAAAATAAAATTACTCCTCATTTTATTTTTTGTGATGGCTTTAAAAAGTTGGTCACAAAAAACCACGGTAGCCTTACTCCCTTTTGAAAAAGTTGCATCCTTTCCAGCCGAATCCGATGCCATTTATGAAAAGGTGAAACAGGCCTTTATTGCTACTAACCGCTTTGAAATTGTGGATAGAAAAAATTTCGAGAAAATAAATTCTGAAAAAGAACTTCAAAAAACGGAAAATTTTCTAAACAGTGATATTGTGGCCCAAGCCAATGCAAAGGGAGCCGAACAGTTAGTAACAGGAAGGGTTATTTATGTGAATTACACAAAACACGCTACAGAAAGTAGTTTTTATTATGACTGCAATATCTCCTTCAGTTTAGATGTATTGGATGTGGAAACAGGACAAGTTATCTATTCCGCTACCTTAAAGCCAGAAGACAGTTTTCTTAATAGTGTTCTTAAAAGTTCATTAGGGGCGAATAGCACACCCGCAAAGGCATTTGACAACTCCCTAATAAGAATGCAAAAATATATCGATGCATTCATTGAAAATTATTTCCCTATACATACTCAAATCTTGGAAATCGTGGAAACAAAAAAGGAGGAAGCAAAGGAAGTTTTATTAAATGTTGGCACCCAAACTGGTACCCAAAAAAACGATAAGTATAGTGTAATTGAAATTACTACTTATGATGCAGGCGGTAAAAGTATTAAGCGTGAAGTTGAAATAGGCGAACTTAAAGTCATAGATGTGCAAGGAGCTGAAATATCCTCCGCTAAAGTCTCAAAAGGCGGGGAAGCTATATTGGAAAAATTTCAAAGTAATGCCAAACTATTGTGCAAATCAAAAATTTAAATATGAAGAAGCTTTTAAGTCTTATCATAGCAACTTTCATGCTACAACTATTTTTAGGCTGTGGAGGTTCTAAGACAGATTATAATTTCACGTCGGGCAAAGTAGCCTACCTGTCGTCCGAAGGAATGGAAACAATTTCAGTGCGCAGTTCAGGTATAGGTAAAGATGAAGCTCAAGCAAAATACCAAGCAGAACGACTAGCCTTTGAAAATCTTTTCTTCCGCGGTATCTCCAGCTCTAATTACAGTAAGCCCTTGGTGGGAATTGATGAAAAAGAACAATTGCAAAAAAATGCAACCTATTTCAATGAATTCTTCAATAAGCGAATGCAAACGTTTATTCTCTCTTCATTTCAATCCACTCCAAAACAAAAAATAAAAGGGGAGGTACATTTAACCATGGATCTTAAAATCAACACCAAGAGCTTAAAGAAAAACCTTGAAGAAAATGGAATAATCCGAAAATTTGGACTTTAACAAGATAATTATGAATTTAAAAAACAACTTCTTTTTTGTAATCTCAATTTTACTAACCCTTACTGCACATTCCCAAGTGAATACAGTACAACCCAGTGTTATGGTTGTGCCTTTATTAAAAGGAGATCTTTCATACAGTGAAGAGATAAAAACAAAGGATGAACTGCGCATTGCGATTTCAGAAGTTAAAAATGCTTTTGATCAACGAGGATATACCACCAAAGACTTTAGCACATTGTTAAAGTCAATGGAGCGGGATGAGGCTGCAAAAGATGATAACAAAACAGGCCTAAAAGAAAAATTATACCAAATGGCGGGTACCGACATTATGGTAGAAGTTGATTTGATTCTTTATAAATCAAGTTCAGGAAATAGAATGACAATAATTTTGGCGGGTAATGCCACAGATAATGGTGATGCCTTGGCAACTGTCAATTGTGATTCACAGTTGAGAGTCACGAATGATTTTACTTCACTTTCACAAATAGCTATTAAAAATTGTCTAGAACCCTTTTTGGTGACCTTAAATGAAAAATTTGGTCAAATAGTGGAGAATGGCCAGACCCTAAAACTGGAAATCGATATTTCGCCAAATTCAAATTTCACCATGGAAAGCATAGTGCCAGCCAAAAATGATGAGCTAAAGTATGTAATTCAGGACTGGCTGGAGGAAAGCTCCTATAAAAATTATGTGAGCTATACATCTACAGAAAATCAGATAATGGTTGACTCCTATAAATATCCTATCCGCGATCCCCAAACTGGTCGCAACAATAAGGCCGCTCAAGTAGAGCGTAAAATAAAAGAATTTTTTAGAAGTATAAATGTTCCTGTAAAAGCTGAAAACCCACGTTCTGGAATAATTTTAATAACAATTCAGTAAAAACCAATAGTATGAAAATAATTTCCACATTGATTTTATTATTATCAATATTCAAAAGTTACTCTCAACAGGAATATACTGGCGAAGCCCCAAATACTATTTCACTATCTTTAGTATTGCCAGATAATTCCGAAATGCTTTCCCAAACTGACATCCGCAAACTTGAAAGCAAAATCCAGCATCTCGTTAACAATTATGGCGTATCGGGCGAAGGCTATACCAATAATTTCGTAATCTATCCTACTTATGAAATATATGAGCATAGTGAAGTAGAAGGTATGAAAGACATCCATGTAATTGAAGCGGAATTTAACCTTTTTGTAAAAGAAATAAATTCAGGAAAAATCTTTGGCTCCTATAACGAAAGTATAAAAGGAGATGGCTATAGCAAAGCTAAGGCGATTACCAAAAGCATTTCAAAAATTAGTACAGGCAATCGGGAGATAAATGCTTTTATGGATGAAGTAAAAAATAACATTATTAAGTTCTATACGCTCAATTGTCCAAGAATACTGGATGATGTGGATACAGCAATAAAAATGCAGCAATATCAAAAAGCTATTGGTCTGTTGTATTCTATTCCAAAAGAAGTGAGTGGCTGCTATAAAAATATTCAGGAAAAACAAGTTATTGCGTACAATGGCTACATCAATAATGAGTGTACCTCTAATATAACACAAGTTAAAGCCAGTCTAGCAAAAAAGGATTATAACACTGCTCTATCAATATTAAGCAACATTAATCCCCAATCCAATTGTTATAATGAGGCAGTCACCTTAATCTCCTCTGTAGAAAATAAAATTGATGCTGCAGAAAAAGAACGCCTTAAGGAAGCAAAAGAAAGACGGCAGGACAACCAAAATATGGAAAGAGATCGTCTTAAAACATTGGCCGATATAGCAAAGGCCTATTATAACAGTAAACCTCAGACCATAATTTATAAAAGTTTGTTTTAGTTTAAATAATAAGGAATAAAATGACTGAACTACAATTGGAATTTTAGGATAATTCCTCATTTCCTTCTTTCAAAATAAATAATTTTTAACATTAATATAATCCATTACTAATATGAAAACAACATTTTTAATCTTAACGATCAGTATTGCAATGCTTTTACAAACCTCCTGTAAAAAAGATGATGACAATGATATAGGTTCAAATTCTCTAGCCAATACAGTATGGAAAGGTGAAAGAAGTGATGATGGAACTTACACTTTTATTAATAATTCAGAATACTCATTTTATGAACCGGGTGATAGTAGACCAGTTGAGGGCACCTATACATTTGATGGTAAAGATGGGACCATTGAGGAATTTGGAGAAACTTTTCCCTTCTCCGTTTCAGGAATAACAATGACAATGTTTTTTAATGAGACCAATACCGGTATTTATATAAAGCAATAATTTAAAGCAACATATTATGGAAAATCAAACCATCATAGTTAAAACCCAGAAAAGTCCTGGTACAGCGGCTATCCTAGCTTTCTTTTTCGGACCGTTAGGAATGCTTTATGCCACACTTACTGGCGCCGTTATAATGTTTGTTATTACAGGGCTTACTTTTTTATTCACATTTGGATTTGGACTATTAATAACCAATCCCATCTGTGCTATATGGGCTTATATCAAAGTAAAAAATGACAATGAATCAGAAAGTCGAAGCCTATCCAATTTAAAAAACAAGGAATGAATTCTGATATTATGTATTAAATAAATCAGCATATCTTATATCTAGGAATTGTTTAGCCACTATTGGAAAGAGGAATCTAAAGTCCATAATTATTTTCCAGTTCATTCCTTACCTAAACCACACCACTAACAATCTGGGGAGAATTGTTAAATGGTGTGGTTTTTTAGTATTAATGAATAAGAATCGAGCAGACTCACATATTTCAATTGGTGCTTTCCAGTTCTCCAAAGATGGAATATTGCAGTAATATTTTTGTTTTATATTTATTCCCATCTTTAGCATCATCTTTCACAACCCAAAACCCAAAAATGTAAGACGTGCAAAAGTGAATAACAAAAATAGCCAGAAATTATATCCACCCATGGAAAATCACTATACCCTATCGGACTCCGAGTTCGAGAAAAAATTCAGTAGCTGTCAATTTGATCCCGTACACTTTACCCACGAGGCTCACTTGCGCTTGGCCTATATCCACATTGATAAATACGGCCTTCTCCAGGCCGAAAGGAATATCCAGAGCCAATTAAAAAAGTTTGTGGCTTTTGCCGGGGCAAAGCACAAATACAACACAACGCTAACAGTAGCAGCCATAAAGGCAGTACATCATTTTATGTGTCAATCAGATACAGATAGTTTTACGGACTTTATAACAAAATTCCCCCGATTAAAAAATAACTTCCGGGAACTGATAGCTTTTCATTACAGTCTTGATATATACAATTCAGAAAAAGCAAAAAAGGAATATCTAAACCCCGACTTCCTCCCTTTCTAATAAAAAAAAAGAACAAACTAACTAGTTAAGCAATTGCAGCAGCTTAAAGCCTACAGACTAATTGGATGGTTGGATGGTTGGATTATTAGATTGTTGGATTCTTGCTTAAAGCCTATAGCTTACAGCTAAAACCTATATTTGATAGAACCTCCCGTTAAAAGTTAATCTATAAAGCTTTATGATAGGTGGTTTTCTTAGAACACCTGGCTATAAACACAAGTGAGAAAGCCCATCTAAATTTTAAAATCATTAATTTAAAGCATTTAAAACAGAAGCATTCACATAATAATTTGCCCTTCCAATTTTGTGTTTTGTAAGATGGCCATCTTTAGCCAATTGATTCAAATAGTTAGCTGCCGTAATCCGCGAAACATTTAATTCGTGCTGTAAAAATTCTATTTTTGTGTAAGGCTGTTTAAATAAATGATTGAGTAGATCTTGGCTATAAAACTTATAGTTGGACCGTAAGATGATTTTATACTGTGCCATTGCGGCTTTTATATTTTTTACTTTTTGCAAAGTATCTTTTGCCGTAACAGTTACGGCGGTAAGCATATAACAAAGATATTCTTCCCATTGTCCGTCATCGCGTACTTGCTGAAGTAAGCGGTAATAATCATTCTTATGCTGTATAATATATTTACTTAAATATAGGATGGGTATTTCCAACAATTGATATTGTATTAAGTACAATATGTTTAAAATCCGCCCCGTGCGGCCATTACCATCATAAAAAGGGTGGATGCTTTCAAATTGAAAATGGAATACCGCCATTTTAATCAAATGGTCTAAGGGCAAAAGATCAGGATTATTGATATAGGTTTCCAAGTTTTGCATAAGCCTATCTATTTCATCCTTGCTCTGTGGCGGAGTATATACTACTTGATTGGTATCTTGATTCTTTAACGTTGTGCCAGGAACTTTTCGAAATCCCGCATTATTGTTTTCCAATATGCCTTGGATTTCCTTAATATGATTCAGTGTTAAAAAGTTATGACTTGCCACAAGGGCAAATCCTTTTTTCATTGCTGCAATATAATTTTGGACTTCCTTGGCCTTACTAGAGGTAATATTTTCAATACCCATACTGGCTTTATAAATTTCGTCGTGAGTGGTGACGATATTTTCCACTGCTGAACTATCTTTTGCTTCCTGTATGGCAAGTGTATTAATCAAAATATCTTGTCGTGGTATAGATTGTGCCACTCCTTTTAATTCAGCCAAGGCGCGATGCGCTTCCGGTAAAAGCTTTAGTATTTTAATACTTTCCAGCGCTTGTGGATATGGAAGGTTTTGTGGTTTCCAGTTCATAATTAGTACTTTAGGTACAACATATTATATGTAAAGATAATTAGATTTTCTATACATGTTATTGATTTGTGTTCGGTTTTTCGAAATTTCTTTACATATAGTTAGTATCGTGTATAGAAAGATGATTTTTTATCTATTACTATTTTTGATGCCAGCATTCTGCTTCTCCTCATGATTTTCTGTAAATGGGTTTTTCAATGAACAATTAACAATTAGCAATTAACAATTGGATTTTTGGATGATTAGATGGCTGGATTGTTGGATTGTGGAATCTTTTAATTGAATAGTTGAATTGTTGGACTCTAGCAGACAGCTTTTAGCCTATAGCTTATAGCCTAATTGGATGGTTGGATTATTAGATTGTTGGACTCTTGCTTAAAGCTTAAAGCCTAAAGCCTACAGCCTAGAGCATTTAATTTAAAAGTGCACGCTATTGGCTTACGAAAAATTGAACTTAATTTTCTGTTGCCGTTTAGGTCAATAAAGTTCCCTTGAAACCGGCCTTGGAGAGTAACTCACAAATTCCCGAGGCATCTATAGGCTCAGCAGCTTCTATCCTAAGAATATTATCACTGTCCTCCAAATCAAAATTTGTATCGTAAAAAGGAAAATGTCCTTGGATTGTCGATGTTATTTTGGCTGCGTCCTTAAAGTTCGAAATGTTTGTTTGGAATATTTCAACAATGTTGCCCATTTCCTTTTCGCTATTGAAAAATGTATTGTCCTTGCTCTTCCTCCATGGAATGGATGCCGAACATATTGCCCTCGGCATTATTTAGGTAATTTCTCCATATCCATATAAAACAGTTCCCAAATATGGCCATCCGGGTCGTTAAAGTCGCGGCCGTACATAAAGTCATATTCCTGAGTCTGACCATTTGGGGTACCACCATTGTTGAGAGCCAGTTCCATTAGTTCATCCACCCTTTCTTTGCTCGCTACACTTAGGGCGTTGAGGACCTCGGTGGTTTTATGGGCATCGGCAATTTCCTTAGGGGTGAACTGTTTGAACTTATCATGCGTAAGCAGCATGACAAAAATGGTATCCGAAATCACCACACACGCCCCTGTTTCATCTGAAAACTGTTGGTTTATGGTGAATCCTAGGCTCACATAAAATGCTTTCGATTTGTCCAAATCCCTTACGGGAAGGTTTATAAAAATTTGTTGTTTCATGGTTTAGGGTTTTTTGTTTATTTCGTTTGGTTAGAATATGATATACTATTCCGAAGGCATTTTGGAATTATCCATATAAAGCATTCCCCAGCGGTGGCCATCCAGGTCTATAAACCCCATTAGATACATCCATCCATCAACCCCGGTAGGCGCTGCATATACCGTACCGCCAGCTTCCTTCACTATTGTTGCAAATTCATCCACATATTCCCGCGTGGGAGCATCAATATTTAAAAATACTTCCGTGCCTTTATGGGTATCGGAAATGGGGTTGCCCGCAAATTGCGCAAAGCGTTCCTTCGGAAAAAGCATCAGTACCGTTTTCCTTTCATCCAAATAAAAGCCTGCGTATTCGTTATTTGGGGGTTGGCGCTCCGTTTCGGAAAAGCCCAGCTTCCTGAAGAATTCCTTTGACTTTTTCACATCGTTTACGGGAAGGTTTATCCAAAAGGTTTTTACTTTATTTTTCATCGTTCCCAATTTTAATTAAATACGATTTCATTTGTTTTACTTTTGGGTTTTTGAAGCCGCTTAAAATATATATATCCGCAAAGGCATAGGTGGAAGTTTTTCCGTTCCCTGTCATTTTTATCATTCCATTTACGGCGGCGGTTTTGCCGTGGGTGATTATCTGATCTAACTTCAAAACTACCTTTGCTTGACTTTTCATTTTCTCCACTGCCGTTTTAAAATCCTGGATACCGGAAATTGTCTTGTCGCCATAAATCGTCCATTCAATATCATTGGTAACGTGGGCAATCAAAAAATCGGTATCACTTTTCGCATAGGCCTCATTAAATTTGCGTAAAAAATCTTCTTTTGCCGTCATACTAATTTCTTTAGGGTGTTATAATCTGTCTCATTTTTAAATTTAGGGACATATCCATGGCGGTCAATAATTTATCCTATTCCAAAGATACGAGGAATTGGTGCCTGGTCTACTGTGTAAATACGACAAACAAACGGGTTGATTGCGACAACAGTCTTCAATATCTTTAATAAGAACAAATAGTTATAGCTATGAAGCACGTTTTAGTATTGGTGCCTGATTAAAGTTGACTTCAATGAACAATTAGCAATTGGATTTTGGATTTTTGGATTTTTGGAATTGTGGATTTTTGGAATTGTGGATCATTGAGTTGTTATTGTTTGAAATATTGGGTAGCTACTTGTTATAATGATTGTGCCCATACCTCGAGAGATTACTTCAGTCGCTCCTTGGGTCGCTTCTTCGTAATGACGTTCTGGATGGATTGTTGGATTGTTGGATTTTTGGATTGTGGAATTGTTAATTCGGGAAATGGGAAGTTCAGCTGAAAGTGGAGATCTTTTATAAATTGTTTTGCTTCGCTACAAAATTGAATAGACCAGCATTGATTGGGATTTTAGGTACTGCAGTTATATACAGAACGTGTTGATTTATGGCTATATACGCAATGATGTGCAGCATTCTGCAAAATGGTGAAAGCTGTGTTTTACGAGATTGGATGGGCGTTTTGGCGTTGTAGGTTTGTGCTATGTTTAACTTAAAAATTTGTTATTATGGCAAAACAGAAAGGAATTGTAAAATTTAAAGGTACAATAGGAGATTATACCTTTTACAAAACGCAAGACGGATATATGGTCCGTGAAAAAGGCGGAATTGACAAAAAACGCATTGAAACGGATCCTGCCTTTCAACGTACCCGTGAAAATGGGATGGAATTTGGTACCGCCGGAAAGGGAGGGCAATTGATACGGAAAGCTGAACGCTTGTTACTGCGACAGGCAAGTGACAATAGGCTGACTTCGCGATTGGTTAAACAATTAATGGCAATCGTTAAATCGGATCAGTTGAACGACAGGGGGAAACGCACCGTCCAAGATGGCGACATGAGCTTATTGACCGGGTTTGATTTTAACCTTAAGGGAAAACTGAACACCGTGTTTTTTAATGGGTACACCCCTACTTTTGATCGGGCAACGGGCACCTTGGATGTTGCGATTGACGCATTTGTACCCATTGAAACCATTGATGCCCCACGAGGAACTACCCATATTCAATTGGCGGCTGGTATATGTGCCCTGGACTTTGCGGGCGTAACTTTTGAGGAGGACCATGAACTTTCGGCAATACTACCGTGGGATCAGCAATTGCAGCCAGCTATTAATTTGACTTCCAGTGTGACCGCCGGCACTACCCTACCTATAATACAGGTGATAGGGGTAAGTTTCTTTCAAGAGGTGAACGGTGAAATGTATTCCTTGAGGAATGGTTCGTTCAATGCCCTAGCGATTGTAGGTGTAGATCAATTGCCGTAAAAATTTCAAGATGGACTTTTATCTGCACCGCACCCATTATAAAATGGCAAGCCACGGAGCTTTATTCCACAAAGGCCAATTTTTATGTTTTTGTCTTGAGCTTCCTTGGTTGCCAAATGATAGCGGGAATTCATGTATTCCCGATGGCACCTATGAAATGGAGACTTTTTATTCACCGGAATACAGGCATCATTTATTGTTGAAAAATGTATATGGGAGAAAAGGAATTCTAATCAGACCCTTAACTGAAGGGAGCGAAGATTTGGGGGGTGTCATTGCTCCTATGTCCCAATTGACAGGATTGGGTAAAGGTCTGGGATCGCAAAATGCATTGAACAGGGTGTTACTGCGGATAGAGGCCTTTCGGGAAGCGCATGAAGCATTGTTTTTGACCATTTGTTCCGAATTCTCGGGGCGCTGACCAATGGTTAAACAATTAATAAAAAGGGTGGGTGGGCGGATTTATCATATAACATTGAAAAACTAAACTCATGAATTTTTTTGAACGATTGGAACAACCAACACCGAAATTTTTCCGTTTTATCAGAAATGTGGGAATGGCATTGACTTCGTTGGGAGTTAGCATATTAGCTGCCCCAGGGCTTCTCCCCGCTCCCGTTATAAAACTGGCGGGCTATGTTATGGTTGCCGGAATGGTTGCGACCGTAATCTGTCAGGCTGTAATCCGGGATGAGGATGACTGGGAAGACAACCACGAGCCCTTTGGCCCGACTGCCATACCTGAAAGGAACCCATTGCTTGATCCCGACCGATAAGCCAGGAATTATGGACACTTATAGAGTAGGAATTATTGGCGGAATAGTTTTCGGGATTTTACCAAATCTACCCATTGATGATATTATAGTGACCGTATGTATGGCCATTATTGGAACCTTAAGCAGTTTTTTTGTTACTGTATTTTTAAAATGGGTAGATAGACGGATTAAAAAGCTTAATGAGGAATAAAATTTGGTGTGAAAACCCTCTTTTTTGGAGGGTTTTTTTGATAGTGTTCAGTGGTCAGTTTTTCACATTTTGTCCTAGAATTGTCAGAAAGTTGAATATTTAATTGGTGGAAGTGTGAACTGATAGTTGGGGAATTGTTTTTGTTTTTATTAGTTTATTTTATTAAAAATCACTGTTTTATCTTTAAGGGATATTTTTCCTACTTGGTAACCATATTGGGTCAATTCCTTTTTGTAATTCAAAAATGAATGGTCTATCCCAATTCCTATGATTCTGTGTATTTCATCAAAAGTTAATTTTATTTGTGGGTTGCCATTCTCTTGAACAAATTCCCAAAGTGGATTGTATTTACTCATAGCACTTTAAAAGAAGGTCACCTAGGGGTGCTAAGCCAATAATTTGTTTAGCCTTTATTCCGGACGCGTCATTATTACTGATATATGTCATTTTATCTCCAACGATATGAGCCTATCTTTAGTATTCAAAATTTAAGAACAGAAATTATGAAACCCAATACTTCCTATTTCCAAAGTAAAAAAGAGTTCCGTTTATTGGTAACCAATACTTTTACGGATCTTATTCAATTAAAAAAAGAAGGCAAACAAGCGTCTTTTAATGAATTGGTATTAAAAATAATGCCCCAAATAAGGCAATACATAAATGAAAGATTGAATAGCGCAATAAAAAAAGGAAAATTTTCCAAAGGCAAGTATAAAGCGGATGACTTTATCGATCAATTATTTATTGAAATCTACGATAATATTGAAGAGGTTGCACATGAAAAATATTTCTATCTATGGTTGTTCAAAAAAACCAATGAACTTTTGGAAGAGACTATCGTAGATGAGGAGTACGATGATTTTTTTCTTAAAAATATTGACTCCTATTCCAAAGCTGAGTGGGATGAAATGCAGGAAAAATACAGTACAGACGGCGGTGGTGATTTACTGATGATTGAAGAACTTGATGATATGTGGTATAACCATAATGTTTATAATTTGAATGAAGTTTTTATAGAGGACAATGAGAAGGGTTTGTTTGAGAAAATAGATGAAGATATTAGTGAGGAAGCAATTCAAAATCACATCAACATGGTGTTGCATAATTTACCCTTGGCATCACAAAATGTTTTTGAATTGTATACAAACCAGCATCTGGAACTGGAAGAAATTGCCAAAATACGAAATACCACAGCTACTGAAGTGGAAGAACTTTTAAAGACCGCCAAAAAAGCATTGCATCTAAGTTTAATTAATAGGTATTCTCCGGACTTAAACAGTTAGGATTTTTAGTTCGTTAGCATTTCGCTTATGCTTCAATGTTTATAGGCTTATCGTTACGGAGGACCTGGGCGGAACAACCGCACCAGCGATGTGAAGTGAAAGTTAGATATTGGTGGTTATTCGCATTACAAATGCTCTGTATAGAAGGTCACCCTTTATAAAAGCGCTCCCCGGGAAAATACCCTTGAGTTTAAAAAGATTTAGAATTTGATAGTTTTTATAGTAATAGCTCTCCCTAATCCAATTTACATCTAAATTCAATATTTGTTTCCGCAGCGAAGCTTTTAATTGTTGCAGGGATTAACTTTAGCTTAAAACCCACCGCCTTGCTTAAGCACTTTATAGGCTTTATTCCCTACCTCAATTATATATACCCCAGTTTTAAAATTTCCTATATCTAACAGGGCACTATTGTATATGGTCTGTTCCAAAAGCAACCTTCCCCTTGCTTCATATAGTTTTACTTTGGTCTCTTTGTTTTCCGGTAAGCTTATATGCAAAATGTCCTTTACGGGATTTGGATACAAGGATATAGTAACGCTTTTGTCAAAATTTGGAACCGCAAGCGGCAGGCCATCATCCAATTGAAAAATAGTGCCATTATCGTTATTGCTACCGCCGCTTGCGGTAATACCATATAGATGATTACCTCGATAAAGCAGGGAGCTCCAACAATTATACCCGCTTTCTGTACCAAAATTATAAAGTACGGTATAATCTGAGCCGTCCGGTTTAATTTTAAAAAGTACACCACCCCCAGTCAGCCCCCCCGCAGTTGTAGTGCCATATAGATATTCGTTTACAAAAGTTAGCTTACAGTGCGGTTTTATGCCGGAGGAAATATCAAAATCATGCAATATCATATAATCGGTACCTTGGGTACTAATCCTATAAATAAATCCATTTTCGTTGGCCCCTCCCAAAAAGCCACATCCGTATAAAAAGCCATTGTGCAATAAAAGCGCACTTGGTTCCACATTATTAACGCCATTGTTCCCAATAAGATCCAACAGTTTCGTAAAATCGGTGCCATCGGGTTTGATTTTATAGACTATCCCTTTGCTATTTGTACCCCCATTAAAAGTTACTCCATAAAAATAGATGCCATCAAAGATCAATTCACCTTGTGGCTGCGCCCCGTTTATAGGATTGCTCCCGCTGAAACTGTGGATGGTCGTAAAATTGGAGCCGTCGGGTTTTAGCTTATAAATGGTGCCTCCACCAGCATTTGAGCCTCCGGAATAGGTAGTGCCATAAAGAAAAGTGCCGTCAAAATACAGCGTTCCGTTGGGTAGGGAACCGCCTGCATTACCCGAAAAATGATTTAAAATGGTATAATTGGAACCATTGGTATTCAACCTAAAAATAACACCTTCATTGTCTGGACCACCACGAAGCGTAACCCCAAAGAGCTCAGCCCCAATTTGGGTTAAACCATCATAAGGTTTTGCTCCATCGGTATCATTAAAATCGTGTAGCTTCATAAAATCGGTGCCGTCAACCTTTATTTTAAATACAACCCCTTTTTCATGTGTTCCCCCTTCAGTGGTAGTACCATAAAAAAAGGTGTTATCACTTATCAGGTCGCCATAGGCCCTTTTTCCGTTCACAGCATTAAAGTCAAATAGTTTAGTTACTGTTTGGGAATATCCCCATAACAATTGAAAAAACAAAAAAACAAATAGAAAGAGTTTTAGGTAGGAGGGTAAAGGAATTCTCATTGTTGAGTTGGGTTGGTTAGGTTGGTTGGGTTGGTTGGTGGGTTGGTTGGTTGGTTGGTTGGTTATGAAACTAAGAGGTATGGTTTTAAACGGTTCTAATTTAAAAAAAAATAAATAAATTATATTTAAGGCTTTAAGGGAGACTCATTTGTTGTTTATATCGGTTTGCTTTGTACCCTTTGTAGATTTGGATAAATGGTTGTTTGTTGGGATGGGGAAAGTATTCAATTGGGTAATTGATGCATTTGTAAAATGCTAGAGGATTTAGATGTGATGCATTTAGTGGATTGGATATCACAAATCGGTTCAAGCAGGACAATTCCTGTCCTATTTAAGAGCATTGAAAATAGACGGCCCAGACAAATTGTTTATTGATCATGGATAACCCTTCCAGGATTTCCCACAACAACTGCCCCATCGGGAACATCTTTTATTATCACCGCTCCAGCTCCAATAGTAGCCCATTTTCCTATTTTGATTTCCGGCAGCACACAGGCGCCAATTCCAATATGCGTACCCTCGCCAACGGTAACGCCACCAGCCAAACTGGCATTGGGGGAAATATGTACAAAGTTTTCTATCTGACAATCGTGTTCAATAACGGCAGCAGAGTTGATGATGCAATGCTCCCCTATCGAAGTACATGAATTGATAACTACCTGCGCCATGATCACAGTTCCCTCACCTATCGTTGACCATTTAGAAACTGTGGCTGTTTTATGTTTAAGTAGCCCAAAATCACATTGCAGTTTTTCCTTTACTTTCTTTCGAATTCTATTGTTCCCAATGCTAATTATCCAAGATTCGTCAGTACCGTCGGTTCCATCCATATATTTCTTGACAGGAATATGGCACACAGCCGCTGCTTTTGGATTATCATCATAAACCACGCTAATACGCTCTCCTATTGATTCTGCAATATCAATAACCGATTTACAATGCCCACTGGCGCCAAATAATATCATCCTTTAAATATTTTATAATTACACCTTCCCTTCTGCCTAAAACCTAAAGCTTATAGCCTAAAGCTATTTTGTCCCTGTAAACCGCTCCGCAGTAACCTGCCCCTCCTGCGCAATCCCTTCACTTTTAAATACCTTTTGTACAGTTTTAAAAAGAATTTTCAAATCTAACGCAAAGCTTTGGTTTTCTACATACCAAATGTCATATTCAAACTTCTGTTCCCAACTGATGGCATTGCGGCCATTTACTTGAGCCAAGCCGGTAATTCCAGGTTTTACGTTATGCCGCTTTCTTTGCCTGTCATTGTATAAAGGTAAGTATTCGGGCAATAACGGCCTTGGCCCCACGAAGCTCATATCGCCTTTTAAAACGTTTAGTAATTGGGGCAGTTCATCTAAGGAGGTTTTGCGTACAAAACTGCCTATAGCTGTAAGGCGTTGTGCGTCGGGCAGTAATTTACCGCTACTGGCCCTACTGTCGGTCATTGTTTTAAACTTGACGATAGTAAAGATTTTTTCTCCTTTGCCTGGGCGTCGTTGATAAAAAAAAGATTTTCCGTTGTTTACTATTGTTAAGCATAGCCAAACCAATAAAAATATTGGACTTAGAATCAATAAAATTAAAACGGCGAATATAAAATCGAAAAGAGGTTTAAGAAAAGAATTGTACATAATTCAAAATAGAAAATGAAAATAATAAAGATTAGAATAAATTCATTTGATTTACTTAATGTTAGCAATCGTTATATATTTATTTCTTTAGTGATTATATTTTTATATAATTTATAGGTATTAGCTATAATATCATTTTTATTAAAAGTTTCTAATACCAATTCTTTACCTCTTTTTCTATACATTGGGAAATCATTATCCAATAATAAATTGATTTTCTGTATTAATTCCTCATAATTAGAAGGGTCAACATTAAAGCCAGTTTCATTATTAATTACCAATTCTGGCAAAGCTCCTTTATTGGAAGAAATTGTAGGGATCTCAAAAAGCAAACTTTCATATACACCGCCTAAATTTTCAGATTTTGACAAATAAACAAATACATCGAAGTTGTATATTACTTCATAAATATGATCAAATCTACCAGTAAAGAATATTTTTTCATTCCCAATCTCTTCAGCTAATTCCTTCAACTTATTTTCATACGAACAATTATTACCGAAAGTTGAACCAGCAATTACTAAAACAACGTCATCCCTTTCTTCTATCAAAAATTTAAATGCTTGTAACAGGTATTCATGCCCTTTGACTCCACTTTTTTCATAAAATTTAGGGGGATAAATATATGATGCGGTTCCAATGATTTTGATATCCTCGGCTAAATTAAATTCTTTTCTAAAATTTTTAGGTTGAATCTGTTCTTTAGCTTTTAATATATTTTCAACATCAATAAATGCATAATTCAAGAATAATTTATTTTCAGATATTCCTGCGTTAATATAGATATTATAGATATATCTTGATGTTGCAATCCAGTAATCATTATTTTGGGCACTTCTTAAATCACCCCACTTGAATAATGAATTTTCAAGATGTGCAGGACCAACAACCTGAAAAATTCTAGGAATTTTGATATCTCTCAAAAATAGACGCGCATACAAGGTCGTTTGAGTAAACCAACTATGAATTATATCGGGATTTTCTTTTAAAACTATTTTTTTAAATGTCTTTCCTGCATTTAATAAATCCCAATCAATGGTATATGAAAACTCATAAACATTTTCACATAAACTTAAATACTCGTGAAAGTGTTTTCCTCCCTTTGGAACAACAACGCTAAAAGTAATGTCATCATGTCTTTTATGGATTTCTTGTAGCAGCCTCACAGCCCAAGTCGCCCCTTCACTAGTTTTTATTAAGTGGAGAATATGCATTTTATTAATTTCTCAAATTAATTAGATATTGATAAAATTGTTTTCGTTTATCTCTTAAGACACTATTCTTATAATTATGCGATCGTCTTAAATTTAAACTTGCTTGTTCATTATAGAACTCTGGAATTTCAATTAATTTTTTAATTTTTTCTGCCATTGCATCAGCATTGTCTTTTGGGACTAAAACTGCATTATCCAATAATTCTGGAATACCACCAACAGTTGTGGCGATACAAGGTAGACCAACCGACATTGCTTCAATAATTGCTCTTGGAAGTCCTTCCGTACGCGAGGCTAGTACAAAAATGTCTGACTGAATTAAATATTCTCGAACCTTTATTTTATCAACGTTACCTAAAAAAGTTATATCATTATCCAAATTCAACTCTTTAGCAAAAAATTCCATATCTTCTTTAAAATCACCATCTCCCAACCAGATTAGCTTACAATTTATACCTTTATTTTTAAGCATCCTAATGCTTTTGATTAAGATGTCAGGAGATTTATACATTTGAGCAAGGGATCCAATGGAAATAATTTGATATTCATTTTTAAAAGAATGTGATTTAGGATCAACCGCAATTAAAGAATCATCTATATTAACATTAGAAGCCGAAATTTCAAAAGTATTCGATCTTACCGGATATTTTTTTTGCAGAGTTTCATTGGTAACATAAAGTACTGCTGACGCATTTTGAACATTATAAATTAATGAATTATATGATATTTTTCGTAAGTAACTTCTTAAAGGATGTTTAATGCTACCTCTAGCAAAAACATCCCAAGGATCACCAACTACTTCTAATCCATAATTCTTATTTTTATTAATTAAGCATCTAATTGCTAAATCGCCAATATTGCCTGGAACCCTACATATAAATGTGGCATTTGATTTATTAATAGTTTGTTTAATTACTTTCTTTAATTTTCTTAAGTTTAAAAAATACTGTAAAGGTCCTATATAATAAGGTAATTCAATAAAGGAGACATTTTTCCCAGAAGACAATAGAGACGAATTGGCTCTAAAATCATCATCCCTCTTCACCCGAGCCATGATTGCTATTTTAGAAAATGATTCTAAATAACGATTCCATAATTCATAATTAAAAGAACTATCCGCATAATAATCTCCAAGTCTATTTTTTACAAATCTTGCCTCAGTAACAAATACTAATTCCATATTCACAATTCATTATAAAATTTTTCAAATAATACCTTATGATCAAAATGTTTCCTGGCCCATTCGGTACAACAATAAGAGGAAATATTGTCTCTATTTAAATAGATTTTCTCAATTTCAGCTACAAATCCCTCAACATCCATGGGGTTTTTAAACCGATGATGGATTGCCTTTGGAGTAGTTTCAAGTATCGGTTCAATATTTGAGGCTATTATTGGGATTCCCGAAACCATCGCTTCAATTAATGAGTTTGGTTGACCCTCTGTAATTGATGGGAAATAATAACAGTTGGTTGTATTCAAAACTTTAGGTATATCCTCCCGATTGTTTTGTAAAATAATTCTATCTTCTAATTTTTCTTTCTTAACCTTAGCTTTTAATTTATCCTTCACTTCATTACCACATAATAGAAAATAGATATCATTATATTTAGTACATAATTCTTTTGCGACTTTTAGAATTGTTTGATGATTCTTGGCCATATTGTATCTTCCGGTATGACCAACTACGAAACCGTCTTTAGGAATATTGAATTCATTTCTCAAATTTTCTTTTTCTTCTATAAATTGTTGAGGATTTATACCATTATAAATTACCTTAAAACGAGTGTCATTTCTCCAATCATGAGAAAAGAAAAAATCAAATGCGGCATTAGAGTTTGATAAGATATTTGTGGCGTATCTGTAGGTCAAGTTTTTTACAAACTTGTTGTATAGCAATCTTAATTTAGATTCATTGAAATGATTTGTTGACCCTCGATAAAAAACAACTCGTTTTTTTATGGTGGCAAGATTTGCCGTAAATAAAATTAATCCTGCAAAATTTCCTGTAAAATCACAAATAGTGTCTATTTTAGATTTTTTAAAAAAGGTGTATAAAGAAATATAGTCTTTAGGATTAAAGAAACCTATTTTTTTTTTATATATAATTAAATTAGATATAGAAGAATAGCGCTTTTCTAGCTGTCCTCCCCTCCCTGCTTTACAAAAAATAACTATTTTATTAAAATCCGAAGCTTTATATTCCAAAAATCGCAATAAATAATTTTCTAACCCCCCACTATCAAGTGTTGAAACAAAAAAACAGAAATTTTTCTTAATCATTAATACTCAAGCTTTAGTATACTGTTTTTTATTAAAAAAGTATTGATTAATTAATAATATTGCACAAACCCAAACAACAGTTCTAAACTCGAAAAGAAAAGATGACCTAGAAATGTATATTGCACTACCAATATAAACCATAAAAAAGGAATGTCCCAATAAAGAAGGTAATTGATATGTGTACATTGTAATTTCAGCGAAACGCATATAATATCCGAAAAGAAACATGCCGAAAATTACCCCAATTAATCCAAAATCAAAATAAAAATCTGCTATAACCGAAGTCCCATTTCCATAACTAGGTTTATCCCCTTGAAAAATCCATGTGACAAATGAAGCTGACCCTGCATACTTTTTAGAATCATCTTGAAATATTAGGCTATTAAAAATATTGAAAAAAGGTATTGCTACAGTTATTTGTTGAAATTGAAACCTTCCATACAAAAAGTCGTGCTGTTTAGGAACAAAATCCAAGGCGTGGTGATTAGCTTTAACAGACCCTGCCAATTCCTTGGTTTGTGGTAAAAAAGATTCTTCGATGCTAAAAGGATTCTCTTGAAAAGCTAATTGCAGTTTATCTAAAAAAGATAAATTAGAGTCAAATGTTCTAACAATACCCAATAGTGTAATAAAACTTGCTCCTATTATTACAAAAATGATTCCATATTTTGTTTTTAATTTACGTCTTGTAACAAATAAATACCCAGCCAAAATAATTAAAACAAAGGTAATTAATGGCCCCCTGTCTCCACTGAGTATTACAGTAAAAAGATATAATGTTAAAGACATGTTTGTAATTAGCCCCAAATAGGACAAATAACTTTTAAAACTCAATTTGGTTTTTTTCATCAAGATTAAATTTCTTGATTTTTGTATTACAATTGCTATTATAAAAATTTTTAACAGGAGTGAGATGTACAAAGCATTCTGTCCGATAGTTTCAGTACCATAGCCACCTAAAACATAATTTACATTAATAGTTAAAAAAAACAATATCAGAAATACCAACACTAAAACCTCTAGAAATCTTGTTTTAATAATCTGTTCATTTTTCTTTTGAACAATGTGCTTTTTTCTTTTATTAAAACTTAGATAACCTAAATAAAACATCAAAAGACCAATAATTGATAGGGTAAGAGATTTGATTACAATTTGTGGATTTACAAAAATAAAATCATTGCTGGAAGGAATGTTACCAATCAAATAATCAATATAATACTGGAAATTAACAATTAAAATCCCCAAAACCGCTAGGTTAGAATGCTTAAAGAATTGAGCTTTCAGAAATGGTTCTGTTTCTCTTCTAGTAAAAAACATTGCAGTTACCACAGTTACTAACAGAAGTAGAGTTAATATTACCCCTTTGTCCATTCTTTCATCAGGTACAAAGTAGTAAACACATAAGAATACGGTTAAACCTATAAATATTAGCTTTCTAAGCATCTAATTAATAATAAATCATTTTTCTGAAAAGGATAATAATAAATATATTGCTTTTAGTTAATCCCAACATACTCTTCAATTATAGAATGGTCACTGCCATCCGTTTTTGGCTTAAGAACTTCATAATTTTCAAAACAAATAAATGAGGTTACTCAACAGAGTTTAATTATTATTTTCTTTATAGTTTTATTAAAATTAATAGTGTAAGAAAAAAAATTATACTCAAACTTGTTTAAATAATCTTTATAATCATCTTTTATAAATCCACCAATATATGCGCTTTTTATTAAGGTTCTATTGAAGTTAAAAATGAAATTTTCAAATTTTTTTTTATCACTATCGTCTAGAGAGACGTAGGAATGAAATTCAGATAAGCGTTTATTCATATTTAAAAAGTGAGCTTTTACTGTTTCCGTCTTGTTTTTAGTTAACGATCCACTCACATTTACATCATAAATAGATAATGATTTAGATATATTGTAAGGAGATCGATCTATACAGCATAGTTTATACCACACCTCTCTATCTTCCGAATTATTAAGACCCTCCCTAAAATATAAATCAGGATATATATCAAAGAGTTTTTTCTTTACACAAACTGTACTTGTATGAATTTTTAATCCATTAAGTAAACCGTCAAACACATTGTTAAGAAATCCATTTTTATAATAAATATATTTCCAGCGTTTATTTTTGTTTTTTGAAGTGAAGCCTGAAAACATCCAATGTATTTGAGAATGTTTAATTAATACCTGACAATATTCATCCAAATGCTCCTTCTCCCACAAATCATCCGCATCCAAAAAACAAATCCATTCGTGTTTTGCGTGTTTAATTCCTGTGTTTCTAGCAGCAGAAACACCTTGATTCTCTTGATGGATCAAACGAATTCTATCATCTTTGATTTTCTCAACCACTTCTACACTTTTATCGGTAGAACCATCATTTACAATAACAATTTCAAAATCTTTGTAAGACTGAATTAATATGGACTGTATTGTATTATATATACTTAGTTCTTTATTGTATAATGGAATGATTACTGAAAACATATTATTTTAGATATGTATTTAAAAAGTTTTTCGCTTTCTTTCTTTCCTTTTCAAGCTTATTATTAACTTCAGACCATTTAATTTTTCTTTTTAAAATTTCATTGGCATTTTCAATATTATATTCAATAAGTAACCTATCTTCCAAACCAAACATTTGAAGCAAGGATTCAAAGCGGGAAAGTCCACGCCGTTCATTTCCAATGGCTATAAAAGGTAAGTTATGTAAAATAGAAAATACAGTTCCGTGAAAAGAGTCGGTAATCACAAATTCGGCATCTTGAAACCCTTTAAGCCAAACTAGAGGCGAAGGATAAATAAATTCGTTTACGTTATTAGAAGTTACTCTTGCATTCCTCATGCGTTTATCGGGCATTACTTCAAAGGATTTAAGATTTAGTTTTTCAGTAACATATTCAATTAATTTAGTTTTTTCCACAGACTTATCTAATACATATACTTTTAAATTACCCATACTTTTTGATACATTTTCAGATTCCGTCAATTTTTTATACTCCTCAATATCCAAAAGCATAGTTGGGTCTAAAACATGTATTGCATCACTATTTAGATGATTTTTGCAAAGCTGTACGCCAGAACTTTCTCTTACCGAGACACCCTCAAATTTTTGTATTAAGTCTTTGCAAATTTTCGTCTGTTCATCATTAAATTCCCACTCTGAAGTTCCAAAAGATGCGGCATAGGATATTCTGGTTAAGTTCTGTTTATCTCTCACAAAGTCTAAAAAAAAATTAGTTATTTTTGGAGAATAGTTGGGCCGCCAACATTGATCACTGCCAACTACATAAGTGTTAAAACCCATCTTACTGTGTTCTCTCATTCCTTTATCTGTCGTAATTCTTTGGCTAATATTAGGAATGTACTTTTCTCTAAATGCATTTGTATGTTGAGATATTATAGCCTTTTGTGATTTTGTTGGAATGTTTGGGTTTCTAATCAATGAGTGTTTTATTTTTGAAGCAAATTTTTTAATGTATGAATTATGTCCGCCCCATCTGTTTATAATAAGTACATCTCCATATTGATTTAACGTTTTTGATAATGCATATGCCTGTAATAATCCACCATAATTATCGTGTAATGGTTGTGTTAATATCGCTATCTTTCTTTTCATTTCATTTATTTTGAATTAGCTAATAAAAGAAGTAACATCCCTTGCGACAGTTCGCTTTTTCCATAAGTGTTGGAATAATTATTAACAGCATAGGTATCTCCGGAAGTTTCCAGAATTAAACCGTCTTTTGAAATATAATTTTTCAAAAGTTTAAATATTTCTTGTTTATTTAGAACTGTTGTATTCATAATTGCATTTGAATATAAAATCATTGTAGTTGTCGAAGCATCAAATCTCTCGTAATTTCCAGGAAATTGACTCCATAATTGTTCAGAATTCTTTAAAGATTTTAATGTAGATAATAATCCATTAATTTCAATCTCATATTCCCCAGTTGATAGATAATATTGAGAAAGGGCTATTGCGTACCAGCCAATTCCTCTCCCCCAATTTATCGAACCGACTTTAACTTTTACATCTTTATTAATAGCGTGCGAAGGCATATATGTTTTTGTGTCAATTCCATATTTAATGAAATAGTCCAATTGTTTTTTTACAATAGGAAATTTTTCATTATTCTTATTATATTCATCAAATTTTATAAGAAAAGGAATAATCATCCCTAACATATCATTCAATACGGTATGCTTACCTTTTCTATATGATATTATACCATCTTGCTCTTGATATTCCAGAATAAAATGATAAAGAGTTTTAGAAAATTTTAAATACTTATCTTCTTTAAAATGTTTATATAAGTTTAAAGCTGTTAATCCAAATGGTACTTGATCGATTCGGTAAAATTTAATCTCATTTAAATTATCAAAATCATATAATTTATCAAATGATTTTTTTAGTTCTAACAATTTCTTTTGATTATTATTTTTAATTAAGTATTCTGATAAACCGTAGTATAAATATGCTCTTGGATAATTATGTAATCTAAATTCAGCTGTACTGGTGATATGGTTGCTGGACAAAAGCGTTTGTGTGAAGCCTTTGGGTTCACTCCAAATCATGACTGGATCTTTATCAAGCATATTTATGGACACATCAATTATTTTCTTTTCAATTTCTTTGTTGTATCCATTTATAGTTTCTTCAGGAAAGTATCTGGCCTGAATTTTAGGCCATAAATAATCAAAAGTATCAAACTTAAAATATAGGATATTCAAAATCAATGATAAGCCTAAAACAATATAGACAACTTTCTTTTTTTTCATTTTCCTACTATTTTTTCAACAGTCCTATTATTAAATGTATAACCTGCCTTTCAAATAAGAACAACAAAAGAACATATGTTGCCCCATAAAAAATCGCACCTATTAATAAATTAACAATTAAAATATTAGTTGACATATAAGGAAGGATAAAATAACAAATAACGGTAACAACAAATCCAATACAATACAATAAACTAATATCCTTTAACTGTTCATAAACTTTATAATTAATCAGTCGTCCAGAAACAATCATATTAACCATCACAAACAAATAAGAAACTACTGTTAAAGAAATCACTAAGGGCATAATGCCAAATGGTAGGGCTATAGCAATAGCAGCTACACCAAGAATCTTTTTGATTACTTCAACTTTTAAAAACAAATCGCTCCTTCCCTTTACCTTAAGGATATTAAGATTGTAACCACTAATAGGGCGCACTATAGAAGCAATCGCTAATATTTTAAAATAAGGTACTGCAGGCATCCATTTTTCACCAAATACCAACAAGAATAAATCATCTGCCACAAGAATTAAAATAAACATTACTGGAATGGCTACGCTCAAAACCAGTTTCATCGTTTTCTTGCAAGCATTTTTTAATTCCTTGTCGGTTTCAATTTTAGCAAACATTGGGTATGTAACTTTTCCCAATACACTACCAATTTGGTTTACTGGGAACAATCGCATTGATTCTGCTTGATAGAAAAAGCCAACTTGAGCTGGACTAAAGAATTTCCCAATTACAATATTATAAGCATTATTATATATTCTATCCAGCAATCCCGAGAGTGTCATTTTATAACCAAAATTAAAATGATATTTTAGTTTGCTTTTATCTATAATAAAAGACGGCCTCCAATCGGTCATTAGCCAATACTGCAAACTTAAAGCTGTTACTTGTGCCAAATTCAACCAGACCAAACTCCACACCCCATAGCCCAATAAAGCTAAAGTGACTCCCGTTATGGCTCCAATTACCGTAGATGGAATTTGAAAGGTCATTTGCTTTTTAAAATTCATTTCTTTGGTGAGTTTTGCCACATGAACAGCTGAAAAAGCATTAATCACAAACATTAGAGCAAATACCCTAACTATTTCCGTTAAAATAGCTTGATCATAAAAATCAGCAATTAAGGGAGCACAAGCAAAAACAATTAAATAAACAAAAATACTTACCGATAAATTAGTCATGAAGACTGTAGAGTAATCTTTGTTATCAGAATTTTTAGTTCTTATCAAAGAAGTGGTCATCCCACCATCCATTAGCAATTGTCCAATTGAAATAAAGATGTTAATCATCGCAATTAACCCAAACATTTCTGGCATTAGTAAACGAGCCAAAACAATTTGCATTCCAAAATTGATAATTTGCACAGAAAATTGCTGAGCAAAGGTCCATATTACGCCATTGATTGCTTGTTGTCTTAAGCTCATTTAAAAATAATTAAACTAAACTTCATTATCCCACCTTATATTAGTGTTTCTTAATGACTTTCACATTGTAGTCAATAAAATTTAAAACCAGCGCTATACTCGTCTCAAAAAAATTTAAGCCCGCAAAGATAACCAACCCATCTCGATTAACTGCCAATTAAAATCGATTAAATGTTAATTAAATGGTAGGAAAAATTATGTAGGTATCCTGAAGTCTTAAACTGGAATAAATTATAATACAGCAAAAGCCAAACTAAATATATCGCTTAAAATCAGTAATTTAAAACTTTGATTTTCCAGATTTTCGTATTATCTTAAACTGCGTCGTCTTCCTTTTTGTCTACATTCTCTCGTGCGGCAAAAAAGCAATCTTTAAACCTTTTATAATTTTTTTTAAAATCCTTTGGTCTTTACCGCCATGCCAGTTTAAGTCTCTATTTTTAATAAATAAGCTCCTTTTGGCAAGGGGCTTAAGTCGAGTTGCATCATTGGCTGCTGCGCTTCCATTGTAATGACTTTACCTCCATTTAACATCGTTCTGGATCGCGTTGAGCAAGAATATATTTCTTCCGTGAGTACGTGTGCCATGGGCAAAATATAGAAACTTGTGCCGGCCCGTAACTTATTTGTGGTCAGCATCCACCATATCAACAAAAATTTTATTGTTGGTTATGCAGAATGGGTCAATAAAGCTTCATTCCTATTATATACTGCAAGTTCGCCCCATCATAATAAATCACAAATCCCAAATCACAAATCCCAAATCCCAAATCCCAAATCCCAAATTAACGAATCCAATTTTATCCCTATTTGTAAGAATTTATCTGAATTTTATATAAATTGTTGAATTATTCTAAAACATATACTATGAAAAAGATTTTTACTTTATTTACCATTGCATTTTCCGTCCCATTTGTTTGGGCGCAATCCGGCTCACAAGAATTTACGGCTTCAGGCGATTTCACTGTTCCTCCTGGGGTAACATCCATAACTATTGAAGTAATCGGCGGCGGCGGAGGCGGCGGGACAAACGGATCAGGCGGTGGCGGCGGCGGGGGTTATGCCATGGGTACTTTTACCGTGGTTCCTACTGATGTAATACCAGTTACTATTGGCGCCGGTGGCGAAAGTGGTACAGCTGGGGAAACAACTAGTGTGGGAGCATTTATAGAAGCAACTGGCGGTGAGCCGGGAACATGGGTTGCCAATCCTGATCTTGGTGGTGGCGGTGCCGGTGGTGTTGGCGCCGGAGGTACTGTAAACTACATGGGCGGTACAGGAGGTGGTGGCTATTGGACCTATTTTGGCGGTGGCGGTGGCGGTGCCGCTGGGTCTGATGGCGATGGTGCCACTGGTAGCGATACTATTCCCTGGTCTGGAAATTGCCAAACGCCTGGAGGAAGTGGCGGTGACAGTGGCGGAATTCCCGGTGGCAATGGCGGTAAGGGCGCTGGATTTGTTGATTCTTCTTGCAATGTTACCGACCCTGCTGCCAATGGCAGTGCCTATGGCGGTGGCGGTGGCGGCGGAAATGGAATAGGTAGCGAACCTGGCTCGGGCCATAGCGGCTATGCTTTAATTTCATGGGGAACAGATCCCTGTACCACTCCTACTGACCAAACAGCAATAGATATTCAATTGACTTCCGCTATTTTGGATTGGACCGAAAACGGTACTGCAACTACTTGGAATTTAGAATGGGGCATCGCCGGTTTTACCCAAGGAACAGGAACTACAATAGTAGTGGAGGAAAAACCTTATCTATTGGAAGGTTTAAGTCCAGATACATCTTATGACTATTACGTACAATCCGATTGCGGGGGAACCGGAAGCAGTACCTGGGCTGGGCCGTATACGTTTCAGACCGATGTATTGGGAACGGCGGATTATGCAATTGATGCATTTACATTTCATCCAAATCCTATAAAAGAAGTATTGCAGCTGGCCGCATACAAAGAAATTCAAAATGTGGTTATTTACAATGTAATGGGCCAAGAAGTATTGAAACAGGACATTGGGTCAACAAAGTCACAAGTAAATGTATCTAACTTATCGGCCGGACATTACTTTATGAAGGTAGTATCGGAAGGACAAATGGGAATTTATAAAGTTATTAAGGAGTGAGGCTTAGCTGCTGAATAAATAAGTATGTGAATTTCTGTGTCGTAAGTCATTAATGCTAATGCTTAAAGCCTAATGCTTATAGCTTATAGCCAATTTATACAATCATCCCAGCCGCAACAGTCTCATGGGTTGCATCGTCAATCAGCACAAAACTGCCAGTAATTCGGTTATCGCGGTATTCATCAACCATTAATGGTCTTGTTGTCCGAATGCTGATTCGGGCAATGTCGTTCATTTTTAGTTCCTTGTCCTCTTCTTCGCGAGCGTAAGTGTTTATATCAATTTTATACACCACCTCTTTTATCATCGCTTTTTGTTCGTTGGAAGTATGAACAATAGTATATTTCGCGCGAGGTCTTGCTGGTGAATTGTTAAACCAACACAGCATAGCGTCAAATTCCTGTAATGCTTTTGGTTGATTATTTTCCTTAACAATCATATCGCCACGGCTGATGTCTATGTCGTCTTCCAAGGTGATAGCAACAGACATCGGCGCGAATACCTCTTCCAAAGAACTGTCCATACTGTCTATACTTTTAATTTTGGAAGTAAAGCCGGAAGGCAACACAACTACATCGTCACCAGGCCTAAAGATTCCACTGGCCACACGACCTGCATATCCTCGGTAATCTATAAAACCTTCCCGTTGTGGGCGTAAAACTGTTTGTACCGGAAAACGAGCATCTATTTTATTGATGTCGCTACTTATGTGCATTGTTTCCAAAGTATATAATAAAGGAGCGCCTTGGTACCAATCCATGTTTGTGGAACGGTTTACCACATTATCCCCATTCAAAGCGCTTATAGGAAGAAACTGAATGTCCTTTACATATAATTTTGAGGAAAATTCCTCAAATTGGTTGACGATATTTTCATATACTTCTTCTGAATAATCCACCAAATCCATTTTATTGATACAAACGATAATATGTGGAATCTGCAAGAGGGAAGCGATAAAAGCGTGGCGCTTGGTTTGTTCAATTACTCCGTGACGGGCATCTATCAATATTAAAGCTGCATTTGCCGTTGAAGCCCCTGTAACCATATTCCGTGTATATTGAATGTGCCCCGGTGTATCGGCAATTATGAATTTACGCTTTGGGGTGGTAAAATACCTATAGGCCACATCAATGGTTATGCCCTGCTCCCGCTCGTCGCGAAGTCCATCTGTAAACAAGGCAAGGTCAACACCCTCGTGACCTTTCTTACGGCTGGTATTCTCTATAGCTTCCAGTTGGTCTTCAAATATGGCCTTGCTGTCGTAAAGCAATCTTCCTATTAACGTGCTCTTGCCATCGTCCACACTTCCAGCGGTGGTGAACCTTAGTAATTGGTTTTTGTCTATTTCCATATTATCACTTATTTATCCGAATTTGCACGAATTTATTCGAATTATTACGAATGGTTCGGATTGGGTTTATTTAAAATTCTTTTATAGGTTAGGGATGACTCTCCAAAATTGACGAGTATTCCCAGTTCAAGGTTTGTCGCCTTCAAATAATTTCTCAATTGTTTGGAAAAGGCCATTGGAACTATACTTATTGCCTTAATCTCTACAATAATTTTTTCATAGCATATAAAATCTGCTCTATAGGTTTTACTCAACTTTTCGTCATTATAGAAAATATTTAGCTTAGCTTGCTTATTATAGGGGATGCTCAAATTACGGAACTCTTTTTCCAGCGCTTCTTCATAAACAGCTTCCAAAAAACCAGGGCCTAAATTATTATGTACCTGCATACAAGCGCCGATAATCTTATAACTCTCGTCCTTAAATAATATCTTATTAGTTTCCATCCCCTAAATTTGGATACTTAGTTTAATTTTGGATTAATTCGGAAAAAATTCGTTTATTACGGATTCCTTAGAAATACCCCTGCCGCTTCCTGTCTTCCATAGCCGTTTCGCTACGTTTATCATCACTTCGGTTGCCACGCTCAGTTTGCTTCATTGCTGCAACTTCAACAACAATTTTCTCCAAAGTGTCGGCGTTGCTTTCTATACCGCCAGTAATGGTGATGTCTCCCAAAGTCCTAAATCGGATTTTTTTGGTTTCAATTTTTTCGTGTTCTTCCAACTTTAAAAATTCAGAAACCGGAATCCACGAATCATTTCGCCAAACCACTTCGCGTTGGTGTGCCAAATACAGGGAAGGAATTTTTATATTCTCACGTTTTATATAGTTCCACACATCCATTTCAGTCCAATTGCTTATGGGGAAAGCTCGAAAATGCTCGCCTTCAAAATGTTTTCCGTTAAGTAAATTCCAAAGCTCCGGCCGTTGGTTTTTGGGGTCCCATTGACCGAAATCGTCACGGTGCGAAAAGAAACGTTCCTTGGCACGGGCCTTTTCCTCATCGCGCCTACCACCGCCAATGGCGCAATCTATTTTGTTGCTTTCTATGACATCGAGCAAAGTGGTAATTTGAAGTGCGTTGCGTGTTGCATTTTTTCCCTTTTCCTCGGCAACCCTCCCTGTATCAATCGATTCCTGAACGGAGCCCACTATTAATTGTAGTCCCAATTCCTTTATTAAATCATCTCTAAACTGAATGGTTTCGGGGAAGTTGTGACCAGTATCTACATGCAGCAATGGAAACGGAATCTTGGATGGATAAAATGCTTTTCTTGCCAAATGCGTCACAAGAATGGAGTCCTTTCCGCCTGAAAATAATATAACGGGATTTTGGAATTGTGCCCAAACCTCCCGGAGAATGTAGATGGCTTCAGATTCAAGTTCGTCCAAATAATTTAAATAATATTTACTCATTCGTCTTTTGTTAATTTGTTAATTTGGAATTCGTTAATTTGTCAATTCTAGTTTATCAGTTTGGGAGTTTGTTCATTTTTCATCATTCCTATTTTGAAGATACCTGATATAGCCATTTATCAATTGTATGCATTTTTCAGTTTTTGAACGAATTTCATTTAAAGTTTCCAAGTTTATATAATCACAATCTTTTGCTTCAATGCAATGATCCAAAATTTCAGCCACCGAACCTCTTGAAAAACGTAAAAAATTGATATTCTCTTTGTAATGATACCTCCCCCAGCCTTCCGCTATATTTGCAGTTGAAGAACGTGAAGCACGCAAAATTTGTGAATACAACTCAAATTTTTCAGTTTTTGGCAACTTTTCCGAAATATTAGTTTTCAAATAAGTTTTCAAATCATAACAAGCTTGCCAACAATGCAGCTTTTCAAAATTTTCTGCCATAGACCATCGTTTATAATGCTATCACTCTAATTCAACACAAATTCCCAAATCCCAAATTCCAAAATCCAAATTCCAAAATCCAAATCCCAAATTCCAAATTCCTAATTCCTAATTCCTAATTCCAAATTCCTAATTAACGAATCCCGAATCCCGAATTAACGATTCCCTTTATATTTTTTTTGCAATAAATTTCATAATCATCGCCACCGCTTCTTCTATAGAAATCACAATTGTATTTATTTCCACATCTGGAGCCATGGGGGTTTCATAGGGTGCGTTTACACCAGTAAAATTCTTGATTTCACCAGTCCTCGCTTTTTCATATAATCCTTTTACATCCCTACGTTCACATTCCTCTATCGGGGTGTTCACAAAAACTTCCACGAAATTTTCGTAACCCACAATACGCTTTACATTTTCGCGGTCATCCCTATAGGGTGAAACGAATGATGCCAAAACTACCAAACCTGCATCAATCATTAAATTGGCTACTTCACCAATACGACGTATATTTTCACTTCGGTCTTCTGGGGTAAAGGAAAGATTATTGTTTAATCCCTTGCGCACATTATCGCCATCCAATAAATAGGTGTGAACCCCTTTTTCAAATAAAGCTTTTTCAAGCGCGTTTGCAATTGTTGATTTTCCGGAACCGGAAAGCCCGGTAAACCAAATCAATAAAGGCTTGTGCTTGTTTAAATCACACCGTTGCTGTTGCGTAATACTAAAATTATGTGGAATTATGTTTTCTTCCATAAAAATCTATTTTCTATTTGGCAGCCCATAATTGGTGCGATACCAAACACGTTCGTGAAGATAGTATAAAAACATTTTTGTCAAAAGTTCCGAAAGACCAATCTTAAGTCCTGTTAATGGGTTGCCTGTGATTAACCAAGAAAGCAACATCGTATCCAGCGTGCCAACCCCTCGCCACGTAAAGGTTTTTAAAGCATGGCGCTTGCGACTTTCGCGGATAATGCCTTTTTCTGAAAGGTTAATGTTAAACCAAACCCGTTCGTGGAGATAGTAGAGTATCATTTTGGTTATCACTTCCGCAAACCCAATTTTAAGCCCCGTCAGCGGATTTCCGGTAATGAGCCAAGACAAAAATATGGTGTCCAGCGTACCAACCATACGCCATGTGATGGTTTTGGCTATGTGCCTTTTTCGGGATTGATCTTTCATGCTATGCTTTTACCAAAAAATAATTGTTGAGCAAATTGGGTTTATTGTACTTCATGGGTTTTTGGGTAGATTGGTCAATCACTGATACTCCCACAGCATTGCAGATTGCTTGTCCCGCGGCCGTATCCCATTCCATGGTTGGGGCAAACCGGGGATAAAGCTGCGCAAGCCCTTCAGCTACCAAACAGAATTTCAGGGAGCTTCCCTTGGAAACTATTTCAACTTTATTTTCTTTTTCTATTGTCGCTATGTAATTTTTAGTTTCTTCATTTAGATGCGAACGGCTGCCTACAATTTTAACTTCGGAAGAGGCTATGCTTGAACGGATGGTTTTGGCATTTTTAAAAATTTCATCAATCGAATCTTCTTCTGAAACAACAGTTATTTTTTTTGAAGCCTTCCCATCCGCAGAAGTAAAATACAATTCTTTTGAAACGGGAACGTAAATTACCCCAAGTACGGGATTACCGTTTTCAACCAAAGCAATGTTTACGGTGAATTCACCATTTCGCTTTATAAATTCCTTGGTGCCGTCTAATGGATCTACAATCCAGCAACGGTTCCATTCTTTCCTTTCGGAATAATCCAACTGCCTATTTTCTTCGCTTATAATGGGTATTTGGGTATGCTTTAAAAAGCTGTTTATTACTTCATTTGCATTTTTATCGGCCTGGGTTAGCGGGGAATCATCGCTTTTGTGTTCCACATCAAAGTTAGTGTTATAGACTTTTAGGATTTCGATACCAGCCTTTAAAGCGGCTTTTATCGCAACAGCTAATAGTGATTGCATATTTAGTTTTTTTGGGCTAGAAAGGTACAATTTTGAATTTAATGAGGTTGTTTGGAAGGATTGAAATACTTATAAAATACTTGCTGCCACCGCAAAATCTTTTGTATTTTTAAAGAAAAATATACTCATGGGAAATACAACTGACGGATTCGGAAAAAAGCGTGACCACAACCAATATGGAGAGGTGGAAAAGGATAAGGACGACATTAAAAAAGATACCAAATTGCCAAAACCGCCTAACCGAGCCGAGAAGGGTAATACTGAAAATAAAAAGTCTTCAAAATAACCGTCACTTTTAAAGTGGTCAACCTATATCAGGGACGTACACGACCCACGACTCACGTCTCACCTCTCACGACCCACGACCCACCACTCACGCCTCACGACCCACGCCTCACAACTCACGACCCACGACTCACGACTCACGACTAAAACAAGATGTGACTAGACACTTATATGAGTTAAAAAAAGGCTAAACTATTTCTTAAAATTGATTGCTATTCTAAGGTTAATTATCTTTGAGGGGAACCTTAAAAAACAATATAATGAGCTACTTAAACCTCGATAAAAAGAAAACTACCGCAACTGCCAAAGAACTAAATGTACTACTCGCAGATTACCATTTGTACTACCAAAAACTCAGAAATTTTCACTGGAATGTAATTGGGCATAATTTCTTTGATCTTCACATCAAGTTTGAAGAAATGTACGACGATGCAAAGTTGAAAATTGATGAAATTGCAGAAAGAATATTGACACTACGTTTTCAACCTACCAGCAACTTTACCGACTATTTGAAAATGAGTAACATTAAAGAATCTCCTTCTGACACAAAAGATATAAAGATGGTTGAAATACTTCTGGATGATCACGGAAAATTACTAAAGCAAATGCGTACCGTTGTTGAAAAAGCTGATGCCGCTGGCGATGAAGGTACTATTGATTTGATTGGTGGCTTTATAGGCCACATTGAAAAAGTAAGTTGGATGCTAGACGCTTGGACAATGAAAACTGGCGAAACCCACCCAGGAGCATAAACTAATCATAAAACTAAGTGTGGGAAACATAGAAAGATTCATCTGTGTTTCCCACATTTTTTTTAATATGGTTTCTAAAAATCAAAGCCGAGCCCAAAAGTAAGTCGGGTGCCTTCCGTAGAATTAAATAGACTGAGGTTTGCATTCAAACCACCGGAACCGTTAATCCAAAAGCCACCGCCTCGCGAATTGTGCCATTTTTCTGAATCGGTATCGGGCAGCCAAACCCTTCCTAGGTCTGCACCGCCATATATTCCAATTTGAAAAGGCAATAGCCCAATTTTAAATTTCGGAAAACTATACCGCAAATCTGCGCTCCCTACCAAAAATGACTTGCCGGTAAAACGATGTTCTCTATAACCCCGTAAGCCATTGTCGCCCCCCAAACTTGCAGCTTGATAGAATAAATAATTTTCTCCAATGTTTATTTGATAATTTACATTGGTTTTAAGCACTAAGGTTCTTTTTTTTACCAAGGTATTGTAAAAGCCTAAACGTGTTTTTAAAAAGCCAAATACATCGTCCATATCTTCCAAATTATCGGTAACACCCACGTTAAGGTCAAACATCATCCCTATGGTTGGATTGAGTGGATCATCAAAACTGCGGTAATTATAGATTCCTTCCACCGTTCCGAAATAGCTTGTCTCTCCTTTATTTTGAACTGTTGCTTCGGAAATAAAATTGGTGGGGGAATTGCCTACTTCATAAGCATCAAAAGTAGTTTGCAGCTTGAAGAAGCTACCAAAATTACTATTGCGAAGTAAACCCACATTGGCAGATATTTGCTGTACTTCTATTCTATTGTAATCATACCCTTTATCATCTTGTAAATTTTCAGTCTCGTTTCCAAAGCCGAAGAAATTCATTCTATAATTGGGGCTTGTATACCGGGCGCCAAAGCTAAGGTTTAAATCGTCCTTAATATTTGCAAATTCTCCAGAATAAGATATTTCATAACTGTTTATATCGGTAAAGTAAGCTGCATTAATTATATGTTTTTGTGAAAAGGGATTCCGTTGAAAATTATCGACCCTGTACGCATACTGTAGGGCTGCTCGAAATCCGTCATCGGGATTGTACCCAATTGCTGAAACCAACCCCTGTGAACGATCTATCTGTTTGCGATAATTGTAGGTATTTAAATTATACACATCAGTAAAACGAAGACTTCCGCCATTTTTTTCTTCAATGGTATTAGGCATACTTTCAGAATCGTAAACTTTTAACCTTCTACCTTGTTTTAAACTAAAAATGTCTTCATCCCTTCCGCCAATTAACCTTAGAAAAATTAAATCATCATCCTCTCCATCGACAATAAATTTATCATTGCCGTTGAGGCCGTATATCCATATTTCTTTAGTATCATTTCTTGAAAATGTTCTATCAATTAAAGTATCTGATTTTATACCGTTAATTGTAGTAAAACTTCTCACATTTGTTCTGCCATCAGCAAGTCTTGTAACTTCAAATAAATCGTCATAATCTGTCCCAACAATGGTCTGTAAGGTGGAGAGATAGGTATAATACTTATCGGCAATGGCAACCAGATTTTGTTTGCGTTCCTTTAATTTTTGTTTTATATCTTCCAAAGATTCATTCTGTACCTCTGGCGGAATATTATTGAAAGCTTTCTCAATGATAGCATCGGTTATGCTGTCTTGAATTGATTTGGCCAAATATTTCCATTGTTCGCGACCCGAATTTTTTAATAGTGCCCGGTCCAGAATTACCCCTTCTTTATTAAACCAAACCAGATCACTCAAATTTCCGCCATATACATGGGTTTGCAGCGACCCATTAAAAATTGAGCGGGTATAATCAAAAATATTTCCTTCAAAACTGGAAAATGCGTTGTCCCGGTTGTTAGGTATGGGAACGTAAACATTTTTTTTATATCGGTTGTAGAATTCTGCCCATTGCCAGTGGTTTGGCTCACGGTCCCAATCGCCAATTAGCATATCAAACAATCGGGATTTTATATAATTTTCCTCATCAACTTGAACGTTTCCTGTCTTTCGAAGTTTGATCAGTATATCATCGGTTGTTTCTACATCATCGGGATACTTAAAGAGTCCTTCCCCTTCAATTTTTTCGGAAGGTTCAATAGAAATTAGGTACAGATCATTTCCGAAGCTATCGTTGTAACCCTCCAAACTTTTTTGCTTGGGAACGTAATACAATTGAGGGGTTGTATAAAAAATATTTATGGCCCGCGCCATATCCGGAATTGCCATGATAGCATATGGATGCGAAGCGGTATAAAAATTTGTATTTTGTCCTTTTACGGAAGGGGCATCAGACTTTTCAGTATCTGTAGGTTTGTCTTCAGTATCTTCAAAAATGAGTTTTCTTGAAACCTGCAAGGCGTTTTTGCCCATTGCGCGCATGCGATATTGGTTGCCATTTTTGTCTTCCATTAAAAGTGAATTGTAATCCATTCCCTTATTTTCCTGAATCACTTTTAAACCTCCATACAAAGTATCTAAAGAAGCAACTTGAGCGGTAACTGGCGTTGAGTATGCTTCTTTGTATTTTGCGCCCCAAACCGTTTTAAAAAATAATGCATCATTAATACTGTCTTGCTTATAGATGGGGACTGTATATTGTTGCGGAAATATCTCTGGTAATTCAGAAATATCTTTTTTTACCGGAGCGGGAACAACTTCTTTTTGGAAGATCATTTTCGGCTGAAAGTTTTCACCTTTTACAAAATAACGCACCCAAGAGGAACCATCTTCAAACACATCCAGCACGGCAAAACCTTGCATGCCAGTGCTAAAGAAACCATCTTTCCCTAGGGCTGCATATGATTCTTTTGCGCCACCCCCAGAAACAATCTGTTTTAAACCATCTTTTTCTATATACTGTAAATTATGGTCGTGGCCCGATACAAAAACCAATCGCTGATTATTTTTTACCAGTTCCTGAAGCCTGTTCATTAAGCTATTATAAAGTTCATTGTACCTATCCTGAACCGAAACCCCTCCCTGAGAACGTACCTGCACTACCAAAGAGGAAAGAAGGGGCATAGGGATTTTTTTTTGAAAAGGATATAAATGTTTTTCGAGCGCAAAATAACCACCGTGATTGCCATTGGTAAACATCGGGTGGTGCATGGCGAAGACAATTGTTTTATTTTGGTTTTTTTCTAATTCCAAGGCTAGCTCAATAAAAAACTTTTCACGGGTTTTTATGTCGCAGTTTTCATTGATGGTGGGGTGTGCGTTCCAATCTTCCAGATACCATTGCGTATCTATAATGAGCAACTGAATGTTTTTAGAAACCGCTACACTTTCCAACGGACACCCATTGCTGGGCCTAAAGGCATCCTGTTCCGGAAATAGTGCTTCCACATAGTTTTCTTCACGGGCAACACCCATTACTCCATTATTGTACCACTCGTGATTACCGGGAATAAATATGGTTTGCCCTTTGAAATCGCTAACTGCTTTGTATTGGGCGTCAATCATATTTTCTGATTCCTCGCGCCTTGGGTGTCCTTCAGGAAACATTCCTATGGGATAAATATTATCCCCCAAGTAAATGGTATAGTTGCCTTCCGTTTTTTCTTTTTTAAGATAATTATTGAAGGTAGCCAGCGCATCACTCATTCCGCCCATTGGTGAAAGGCCGGCATCGCCAACCAAGTAAAAAGTTTTTTCTATTTTTTTTTGGGAAGGATATAATGGTGCTGCATCCTTATCCTTAAACTGCGGTGCATACGTAGCACAGGAGGAAATGAAAAACACCGTAAAAAATAAAAAATAGAACTTTTTAAAAATCATAAATTGTTACATTGAAAAAGCAATACCGAAGGTAAAGCGCAATCCTTCCTCACCTGCAAAAAGATTGAAAGTACCACTTAAGAGGTCAGCGGTATTAACCCAAAAGCCTCCACCATAGGAGCTATGCAATACCTCTGAGGTATCATTGGGCACCCAAACCCTTCCCACATCATAACCTCCAAAGACTCCAATCTGAATGGGCAAAAGTGCAGTCTTGAATTTATTGAAACTATATCTAAGGTCTGCTCCTGCCACCGCGGCACTTCGTCCTGTAAAACGTTCATTTCGATATGCCCTCAGCCCCATATCACTTCCTAATTGGGCACCTTGATAGAACTCAAAGTTGTTGCCAATATTGAAGTGTCCGCGCACGTCTGTTTTTAGTACCAGTTTTCTGTTGCGCGTCAAGGCATTGTAAAACACTATTTGTGGTTTTACATAACCAAATATTTTTTCGCTATCATCAATATTTTGGGTTCCTCCGGCCACTAAGGAAAAATTCATTCCGCGGGTGGGATTTACCCTATTGTCATAACTTTCGTATTGATAACTTCCTTCTGCGGAAACGAAATACTTGGTTTCGTCAAGTTCGGTGGGAGGGGGAACAACTTCTGTTATATACCTATCATTGGTGCCTTCTACTTCAATACCTTCAAATAGGGCCTTGAATTGAAATGTACTTCCGTAAGGGGAATTTTTGGTTACACCAATAGAACCTCCATAGCCACCAATGCGAACACGATTGTAATCCATACCAAGATCAAATTCATAATTAGGGTTTATGGTTTCATTTCCAAAGCCGAAAAAGTTTTCGGAAAAATTGGGGTTTTTAAAGTAACCTCCCACTAAAAAATTCCAACTTCCGAAGATGTTTGCAAACTCGCCTTCGTAATTGATATTAAAGCTATTTGTGGCAAAATAATAACCTGCACTTATGCGGTGCTGTTGTGAGAAGGGATTTCTTTGGAATCCGTTAAAGGTTAACACATATGATGGGCCAATTTTAAAACCATCGTCAGGATTGTACCCTACCGTGGGAAGAAAAAGGCTAATGCTTTGCTTTTGCTTTTTGTAGTTGTAGGTATTATAATCATAATTATCCGTAAACTTAAAGGTTGCGCCACCTTTTTCTTCTATTGTATTTTTCTTGCTTTTCTGGTCGTAAATTTTCACTTTTCGGCCATTGGCGATTTTATAGGTGTCATTATTTTGCCCTCCTATGATTCTTAAAAAGATAGGGCGATCGCCTTTTCCCTTTATTTCAAAAACATCATCATCATCCAGTCCATATACCCAAATCGAATTGGTTTCGTCTGCATCAAAAGTTCTATCAACCATTAAACCATCCTTTTTTCCGTCTTTAATACGGTAAGTCTTGATATTGGTTTTTCCCTCTGGCAGACGGGTTATCTCAAAATAATCATCCTTATCGGTTCCTGTAATTGTTTGCAGCTTTGCAAGATATTCATAATACTCTTCCGCAATTTCAACTAGACTGTTGCGTCTTCCTTTCAGTTTTTTTATTATTTGGGAAGCAGTTTCATCCTGTACTTCTTTTGGAAGATCTTTAAATGCCGCCTCAATTACTTCATCTGTAATACTTTGCTGCACTATAGCTGCTTCTTCAAGCCACGCTTGCCTTCCATTGTTTTGAATTAAGGCATGGTCAAGTTTTATTCCGGCAGCATTGAACCATTTAGGATGTTTCAACTCCTCGCCGTAAACCTGAAATTGGCGTGAGGTATTAAAAACAGTCCGTGCCAAATCAAACAGCCCACCGTCAAAATAGGAATAGACTTGATCGCGATCGCGAGGAATGGGTTCAAAAGTCACCGTGCCGTCTTCATTGTCGTGTTGTGTAAACCGCCACTGATCGTTATGACGATCCCAATCACCCACCAGCATGTCAAAAACCCGTGCACGTATGTAAGCTTTTTCGTTTAGTTTGTATTTTTCATCCTCGCGCAGTTTTGCCAATAAATCGTCGGTACTTTCCATATCATCTGGAAAATTGAAAATGGGTCCGGTGAAAGTTTCATCGGGTCTTTCCACGATCATATAAAGGGCGTCGCCATATTCGGCATTGAAATTTCCTAGAGCCTTTTGCTTGGGAACATAAAAAAGCTTTGGTTTGGTATGCAATATATTTGCGGCTTCAGCCAGCTTAGGTATCGTAAAGGCTCCATAAGGATGTGCAGCCGTATAGAAATCGAGAATTAAGTCTTCAGGAATGGTATTTAAAAAATCATTTTCTATTTCCTTATCCTTAATAATAACTGTTTGTAGAAATTGTACGGCGCTCTTTTTCAAAGCTCTCATGTTATAGGTTCTGCCATCTTTATCTTCCAAACGCAAAGAACGGGTTTGGTGCCCTCCCCCGGCACGGATTACCTTTAGGCCACCGTACAGCGTATCGAGCAGCACAGTTTTAGCAGTTACTTCTGTTCCGTATAATTCCCGGTAGTGTTCGCCCCACAAAGCTTTGTAAAAACCAGTTTTATCTACCATTTCATCTGTATATACCTGTGATTTTACAGTTGGGGGGAAGTTTTCGTGCAGGGTTGAAAAATCGTACATTTCAATCGGCGGAAAGATTTCCTTTTGAAACATCATTTCATAATTACCATTGTCTTCAGATTTAAAAAATTCCACTTGTGAAGCCCCGTCTTTCCCCACCTCTAGCTTTGCGAAACCTTCGTGTCCATATACAAATTGTCCATACTGACCAAGGGCGGCGGCAGTAGCGCCAGAACCGGCACCAGATACAATTTGTTTTACCGTGCCGTCATCATTGTATTGTAGCGACTCATCATGACCCGAAACAAATACAAGACGATCCAAATCTTTGGTGAGCACTTTCAGACGGCTCATCAAAGCGTTATATCGCTTATTATATCGGTCTTGCTTAGAGATTGCGCCTTGGATTTTCACCTGTTTGATCAAGGTGCTGAAAAAGTCTTTGTGGATTGCGGGATATTTACCACCGTGCTCGCCATAGGTAATCATAGGGTGGTACATTGCAAAAACAATTGTTTTTGTAGCGTTCTTCTTTAATTCGCCTTCTATTTCAATAAACAATTTTTCGCGGGTTTTGATATCACACTTATCGTTCATTTTAGAATTATTGTCCCAATCTTCCAGAAACCATTGTGTATCCAGGGCAATAAGATGTACATTTTCATTAATATCAATACTTTCCAAGGGGCAACCGTTATTGGGCTGCAACACGTCGGCATCGTTAAAACGTGCTTTTAAAAAATCTTCTTCCAGCTCTAGGCCGTCCACCCCCGACTTCCAGTCACGATTTCCGGGAAGCACAATTACCTTTCCCTTAAAGCCTTTCAGCGCGTCAATCTGCAATTGCATGGAATTTTCGGCTTGCCTTTTTGCTTCTTCATCCTTCGGTGGCATTCCTGAGGGATAGAAACTATTTCCCAAAAACAAGACATAGCTGTCTTCCGTATTGTTTTCGGCAATATGTTTTTTCAGGGATTGAAGTGATTTTGAAAGCTCGTTCCCAGAATTTCCGGCATTCCCGATAAGGTAAAAGGTTTTATCTACCTTATCTTCCGAAAGATTTGGGGATGGATTGTTTGTTGAGTTTCTAAATTGTGGTTCGTAGGTTGCACAAGCAGAAAGGAGCGCGGTGGCAACAAAAGTTATAAAGATGTTAATTTTAATCATATATATTTCCGTGCGTTGATTTTTTGTTACTTTGGATACCTAAATGTTTCTTATGAGCAATATTGTTGAAGCCGCAGATAATTTTATCTTCAAACTATTTAAAGACAAGCTTCCGAGTACTTATGTTTATCATAATTATACCCACTCAAAACGTGTTTATAAAAGTATAAATGAAATTATTGAAAACTCCCAAATTGATGTTAAAGATGCTACAATACTGCGATTGGCGGCTTTGCTTCATGACACGGGATATATTGTGGGGCGCGAAAACCACGAAGAGGAAAGTGTGAAAATCGCAAAAAAATTTCTTAAGGAAAACGACGTTGAGGATGCTATAATTGAAGGGGTTGAAAAGTGCATATTAGCCACCAAGTTTAAAGATACCGTTCCAAATGATGATCTTGAAAAAGCAATCCGCGATGCGGATTCTTCACATTTTGGCAAAGACTATTTTGAGGAAGCCAGCGAATTTTTAAGACAAGAATATCTATTTCAAAATATTCACAATTATACGTCCAAGGAATGGTTGGATGAGAATATTAAAGTGTTGGTAGAAGACCATCAATTCTATACCGAATATGCTTTAAAAAAGTGGCAGCCCGTTAAGGAAGAAAACCTCGCAGACCTTCTGAAAGACCGGAAAAAACAAAAAGCTAAAATTCAGAAAGAACGTGTTAAGGCAAAGCTGAAGGCAAAATACAAAAATGATAGCCCTGAACGCGGCATTCAGACTTTTTACAGAACTTCCCTCAGAAACCATATGAAATTGAGCGATATTGCAGATACCAAGGCAAATATTATGCTTTCGGTAAATGCGATTATTATTTCATTGGTGCTTTCAAATCTCATTTCAAAATTAGACAACAACAATTACTTAATAATCCCTACTGCTATTTTTATTCTTTTTAGCGCCATTACAATGATTTTAGCGGTAATTGCAACCCGACCCAACGTGACGCGAGGGGAATTTACAAAAGAAGACGTGGCCAATAAAAGTGTAAACCTTACCTTTTTTGGAAATTTCCACAAAATGGAGCTAGACCAATACGAATGGGCAATTGAAGAACTTTTGAAAGACAGAAACTACGTATATAAATCACTTACAAAAGATTTATATTTCTTAGGAAAGGTTCTTGACAGAAAATACAGAATTTTAAGACTTACCTATACTATTTTTGTGGCAGGAACCATCATTTCCTTGATTGCCTTTGCGGTTTTCTTTTATTTGGAAATGTAACTATTCTTCAATGTGTGATATGAGATCCTCGTAGGTATAATATTCCTTGATCTTATCATTGTTTTTGCTGTAAAGTACTTTTACGCGTAAAGCTTTCAAGCCCGTTACGCCCTGTAGATCTTCAAGTTCCAATATCTCAATTTGCTCATCGAGCATCTTTTGATTTTGCAGAAAGTAAATGTATTTTAGATATTCTTCTTCATCTTCTTTTTGGGAATAGATTATAGCTATTTTACCGGGTTGGGTGACGCGCTCTTCCGTGCCCTTTATATTTGCCTTATCGACCCGCTTTTTAACTACTTCATAGCGCGCGTTGTAGGTGCCATCTACATCAAAACGTTTTTCATCCATACGGAAACGCAATGACAAAGACCCGTTGAAAACTAGAATCATGGACGCTACATCTAAACTAATGGGCAAGGAATCCTTGAAGCGATAAAAACTGTTCTCCATCTCGCAAGTAACCTGTAACTGCCATAGTTTTAGGTTTTTCAGATATATTTTATTGAAAGATTTTTCCTTGGTAATAGCTTCCCCTATATATAAGTTATGCTCTACCCCATCAGTTTTAAACCGCTCAAAATAATGTGGATACATTCTTTGGGCTTCTTGTTGCTTCTTGTCCAAAAGCGCTGCGAGCCTTTTATTGGTTTGCATTACAGATTCATCATAATCCTTTCGGAATTTATACACAAACCCCGTATTCATATCAATCATCTTATAATATTCGTCTACCCAAGCTCTGTGCGTGTCATTTCTTTGTCTGATGTGCTTGAATAGCGGAATGATCTCAGAAGATATAAAATTCATGATCTTCCGTTCGGTATCTACTTGCAGGTTCTCTTTGATTTCTTGTGAAAAACTTGCTATGGCGAACTTCATCTGTTCAAAAATAGGCAGGGAACTTTGATTTGATAATTTTCTTAAAAGCTCATCAATATAGGTCAGTTGAAGGATCAAATCCTGCTTGGTTGCTTCATTTCTTGCTTCGGATGAACCTTTGATATCGGTTTGTCCATATAACGGATAGATGTCTTCAAAAATAATTTCCCTGAAAAAAGTGGGACTGCCTTCATTGATTGAGTGTAAATATCTACTTGCCTCTTGTCGGAATTTCCAGTGCACGCTACTGTGAATTGCCGTACATTCCTCCTGGATTATGAGTTCCAATTCATTATCAAGATTTTCTTTGGAACGCACTACAGAGTCAATTAAGAAAGGCATGATATCACGCAGTTTATTTGCGTTTATCGTATTTAATTCGTTCGCGTTGGGTGAAACAAGTTCCAAAACGCCCAAAATCTTATCGTCGGAAACAATGGAAGCGAATATGGCGCTTTTCATCCCCTGATCTAGCATCTTTTTATAAAGCAGATTTTCAGGATACATTGCATGGTAGCGCTCAGCGTCAGTTACGCAATAAAACTCTTTTTGTTTGAAAAGCTTGTAATAAGAAGCACTGCAGAGTGCATCTTTGCTTAGCTGTGATTTTTTATTATTAAGAATAAAACTGGGAATCTCTTTAAATAAAATTCTTTCAAAAGTTTCTGATTCCTCGTTGTAATCAGTAAAGCCTATCATCAAATCCTTCAAGTCGAAGATAGAACGAAAAATACGGCTGAATTCTGTATTCTCAAATCCTCCGTTTTTTTCCAAACGCAAAAGGTTTGACTTAAAGTCGGAAATTGAAACACTTAATGATACATCGGTCAGCGTAGCAATGACAAAGCCATTGAAAATCCAACTTTTAGGCGGAAACTTTTCTTTCCACACAGAAATATCCTCAAAGCTTTCCAAAAGCTCATTAATATCTTCTTCCGTAATTTCTTTTGCCTGCTCGGTTTTCTTAATTTCCACAAAATCTGCATTATATAGCAATCTATAATGCTTCATCATTCCCCTTTCATCGGGAATGTTATAATAATAAGAGCGCCTGAAATCAACCTTTTTACCATAATAAGTACTCAGTATAATACTGCATCCCATAATGTAAAATTGGTCTTCATCAAAATTGATGATATCCAGAGAAAAATCCGGCCCCGCAGCTGCAATGATATTTTTATAACGCTGACTGCTCTTAAAGGCTACATCCTGAAATGGAATGGTAGCAAATTTTATTTCATTGCTTCCCAAAACCGACGGAAACAACGGGTTTAAAATAGTATCTATTTGTTCTTTATATTTAGGAAGCAACTTAAAATCACATATTCCAGAGGATAATTTTGGGAACTTTTCTTCTATTGAAAGAATGGATTCAGCAAGTTTTTTTTCGGCATCAGTTTGGGGCGTACTTTCCCTATAGGCATCAAAAACCTTTTTAAAACCTATTTTTATTTTTAGCGGGAAATCCCTATTTACAGTATTCATTAAAAGTTATTTATGGGATAAAAATACGGCTTCTAAATGCGCAAATATGTTAATAAATAATAAAAAATTAGCACATTTCACACAATCAAAGAATAAACAGCTATTTTTGCCCAAATCTTAAAAAAAGACGTATTTATGAGACTTATTATTGCTACACTACTTGCACTTTCTATAATATCCTGCAATAAAGATACCAATACCTATAAACTGGAAGGAGAAGCTGTAGGCTTTCCTGAAGGAGCTAAAATATATGTGTATGGATTGGAAAACAAACAACCCAAGGCCATAGATACATTAACGGTTACTGAGGGTAAATTTTCAGCCAGCTACCCAAAGACTGAAGGCGCAACCTTAAATTTCTTAAGATTCGATGATATTAATGGCTCCGTGCTATATTTTCCAGAAAATGAAGATATGGTTGCAACCATCTATGCAGATAGTCTGCAGGCCTCACGTATTAAAGGAGGTAAACAAAATGAATCTTATGGAAATTTTGTGGACAGGATGATTGTTTTCAATAACCAAAAGCAAGAAAGCATGAATCGTTTCCGTGAAGCCAGACAGAATAATGACACTGCTGCAATTACAAAACTCCAGAGTGAAAACCTTAATTTGGTTGGTGAGGAAACCGAATATAAAAAGCAATATTTAAAAGATAATAACAACTCCCTTTTTTCTATAATGCTCATATCAGAAATGGTAAATAAGAAGGAGATCACACCCCAAGAAGCCTCGCAGTATATTGAAAACCTAAACGATAAAATTAAATCTTCTGAACTTACAGAAGATTTAAAAGCCAGTCTTGAAGCCCTAAAAAAAGCTGAAGTGGGCAGTCCAGCACCAGACTTCAGTGCACCTACACCAAGTGGTGAAATGATGTCTTTAAAAGATGCCATGGGAAAATACACTATAATTGATTTTTGGGCATCGTGGTGTAAACCATGCCGTCTTGAAAATCCTAATGTTGTAAAGGTGTATAACAAATACCACGATAAAGGCCTAAATATTATAAGTGTTTCCTTAGACAAAGCTGAACAGAAAGACAGATGGATTCAAGCCATAAAAGATGACAATATGGATTGGTACCATGTTTCCAACCTACAGTTTTGGCAGGATCCAATTGCCCAACAATACAGTGTCCGATCCATACCCGCAACCTTTTTGCTGGATGAAAACGGAGTTATTATTGACAAAGATCTTCGCGGTGAAGCTTTGGAAGCAAAAATGGCTACCCTTTTTGAGGAATAGCAATTAAAATTTAAAAAAATAAAAAGCCTCGCTTCCTAAAAGGAAACGAGGCTTTTTTTATTGAAGTATTACTTTCTAATTCAGTAAAAAGCTAACGTTTACGGTTGTTCTAATTTCTATTTCTCCTAGTGCGATGGTTTGGTCACCACCGTTAGAGGAAGAATCCATCATTGCCATTTTATACATAGGCTGTGGTCCGCTTGAATTATTATACTCACTTATAGAAACGGCTTTTCCAACAGTTTGGTTGAGAGCAGAAGCATATTCCTTTGCCTTCATCTGGGCATTCTCGACAGCCTTTTTACGGGCTTCGCTTTTTAAGGCATCTTCTTTTGATGAGGAAAAATTTACTCCGTCAATTCTATTGATTCCCGTATCTAATAAACCCTTCATGACAGGTTCGTACTTTTTTAAATCGCGAATTTTTACCGAAAGTGATTGATTGGCAGCAAAGGTGTATGTCTTACTATTATGGTCGTAGTTTTTGCTGAGGTTCATATATTCAGTGCGCACATCCTTTTCGGCTATGTCCATTTTTTTTAGAAATTTCAAAACTTCGCTGATGGTAGCATCGTTTTGCTCTTTGAGTGTTTTGGTGTTTTCTCCGGTGTTTTCCACACGAATGTTAATAGTAACTTCATCTGGAACTACACGAACAATACCTTCGCCTGTAACGTCTATGGTGTTTGGTGGAAGTGTGTTTTGAGCCATCGCGGTAGTTGTAGTTATTGCTAAGATTAAAAGTGTTTGTAAGGTTTTCATAGTTTTCTTTTTTTTTAAATTTTTCCTAGTTTATGAAGAACGAATAAAAGAATTAATGGAATGGCGAGTAAAACCACGATCCATAAACTTGTTTGAAACAAATAAGGTGCAAAAACAAGTGTTAGTATATAACCGCCAATGGCCCCACCAATGTGGGCGTCGTGGCCAATGTTTCCCAATCTTTTTTTCATTCCGTAGATAGAGTACAACAAATATGCCATCCCAAAAAGCCAAGCTGGGATTGGGATAGGGATAAAGAAAAGATAAAGTCCCATATCGGGGAAAAACAAAATAGCTGAATATAATATGCCCATTACCGCACCACTCGCTCCTATTGCGCTGTAATGATATTCGTCTTTGTGGAAATAGAACGAAAGTAGATTTCCAATCAGCAGACTTGCCACATAGATTATCACAAAATACGTAACGCCCACACTCATTATAACCACAGGCGCAAAAAAGTAAAGCGTAAGCATATTAAACAGCAAGTGCGAAAAATCTGCGTGCAAAAAAGCAGAGCTAAACATACGTATCTGCTCGCCGCGGCGTATTCCGGCAATGTTGAATTTATATTTTTCAAAAAAGGAAAAATCATTGAAACCTTTCATCGAGATGATTACATTGGCAGCGATGATTACGATTGTTGCGATGTGTAAGTTTTGCATTTGAAGTTAGAAATTAGAAGTTAGAAATGGGAAGTTAGAAATGGGAAGTGAAAAAATAAGAAGTAGAAAACTAGACATCGAAAAAATGATTTTGAAATAAAGAAAATGTATATCTAATTTCACACTTCGTATTTCGTCTTTCGTATTTTGTCTTTCGTATTTCGTATTTCGTATTTCTCATTTTAGATTCTTCTTAGCAGTTTTAATAGAAGTTACAACTATAGCAACAATTTCATTTGCCTCTTTGTTTAATCTATGTAAAGTGTTTTGATTATCTTTTAAAATTGCAGAAAACATTTCTAACCAAAACGCACTTTCATCAGCTTCTTCTTCAACAATTTTCAGTTTATTTATAAAATCACGAGATGATTTTCCTCGCAAGGCTGCTCTATAATTCGCACCAACAGAACTGGAGCTTTTAATCAATTGATGCACGTAGGCATTGTACTCACGCGAATTGGGTATTTCAGCACACAGACGCCAGCAATCCAAAGCAAATTTTTGGGTTCTTTGTTTTAACTCTACACTCATTTTTTTATTTCAAATTTACAACTTTAAATAAACGTTTTGAAAACAAAGCTTCGCATTTAAAAATTTCAAATTTCCGGTTTCAAACTTCCCATTTCGAATTTGGTATTTCTTATTTCAAAAAACAGTAGTTTTGCGCTAATAATTCCTATGCAAAGATTGCTTTATATACTGGCTTATCCAATTCTTTGGCTGCTTTCCATTCTGCCGATGCGCATTTTGTACATAAAATCAACCGCACTTTATTTTTTGGCCTATTATATTATTGGCTATCGCAAAAAGGTTGTGAAGGACAATCTTGCGTTGGTTTTTCCCGAAAAGACGCAGAAAGAAAGAGATCATATTGCCCAGCAATTCTTCAAGCATTTATGTGATATTATTTTTGAAACCATAAAAGCCTTTACCATTTCTGAAAAAGAAATCCGAAAACGTTTTGTGGTAACTAATGCTGAAATACTTGATCCCTATTATCAAAAAGACCGAAGCATTCTACTAATGGCAGGTCATTACGGCAATTGGGAATGGAGCGGAATTCTCAACAAATTGATGCAGCACCAAGCCCACGCAGTTTACAAGCCTTTGGGCAGCAAGCAATTTGATGCGCTTGTAAAAAAAACTCGGGAACACTTCGGTGGCATCATTGTGAGCAATAAAAAGATTGTAGCTGTCCTTTTCCGAAAGTGGAAAAAAGGAATAAAAACGCTCACCTACATTCTTTCCGACCAAACCCCAAAAAAGGGCGCCTTTAAACACCGTGACACGTTTATGGGAATTGATGTGCCCGTGTTTACCGGAACCGAGGAACTGGCAAAAAAGCTTGATTTTGCGGTATTGTATTTAAAGGTTGAAAAAGTAAAGCGCGGATACTATAAAACTACTTTTGTCCCATTGGTTGACAATCCAAAGGAATACCCAGATTTTCAAATTACCCGAATGTTTTTTGATGCTTTGGAAGCACAGATTCGTGAAAAGCCTGAGTACTATTTATGGTCGCACAAGCGGTGGAAGTTGCGGAATACTTAATATGAATTGATCTGAAACAATTTATTTTTTAATATCTTTAATAGAATTAAATTTAATCGTAAATCAATTAAACAATCTTCCGATGAAAAACTTTACACTTCTTTTGTTTTGTTTAATTGGCTTTTCTTGCTTATCACAGGACATTCGGCTTTTTGAGCAAACTTGGATTTTACATGATTTGATATTGGATGGACAGAGTTATATTCCTCCAATTAATAGTGAACAAAATCACGTTCCCGCAGATTTTATTGAGCCTAATGAATTTTATACAGGAGTATGTGGTGGTACAGGCGGAGCAGGAACTATTATATATAATGGAACTACCGAGTTCAGTTTTTCAGCTGGCATTTATTGGCTAGCGGGGAGTTGTAATCTTGAAGAGAATAATGTGTATTCCGATTTATATCAATCTTTCTGGAATAAACCACCATTCGATCCATTCCAATATGAAATTATTGAAACCGGTCAGGATAGAACTCTTATTGTAACAGCTTCAAATGGAGACCAGGCAATATATAGTAATAGTTACTTATCGATAAGTGAATTTAATAATCAATCCTTATCAATCTATCCTAATCCCTCTACTGATATTCTCAATATAAAATTCAATCATAATATTTCCATAAATAGAATCATTATCTATGATTTCCAAGGAAGACAGGTTTCATATAACACAAAAAATCTATCTCAAATAAATGTTGGGGATTTAAAGCCAGGTATATACTTTATATCAATAGAAAACGATGAAAATGAAATACTAAATAAGAAATTTTTTAAAAAGTAAATTTACAGCGTCTGAAATTTTCATTTCTAAACCAACCTTTTATATCCCCGCAACATTTTTAATCTCCCCAATAATCCTATCCGCCAAAGCATCTGCCTCTTCCTGACTTTTCGCTTCGGTGTAAACCCTAATAATCGGCTCCGTATTTGATTTTCGAAGATGTACCCAATTTTCCGCAAAGTCTATTTTTACGCCGTCAATCGTGTTTATTTCCTCTGAAGCATATTTTGTCTCCATCGCTTTTAAAATGGCGTCAACATCCAATTGTGGGGTTAATTCAATCTTCTTTTTGCTCATAAAATAAGCGGTGTATTTTTTCCGAAGTTCGCTCACGGCTATTTTTTCTTCTGCCAAAAAGCTTAAAAACAAAGCAATCCCAACCAAACTATCGCGACCGTAATGCAACTCTGGATAAATAATTCCGCCATTGCCCTCTCCTCCTATCACGGCATTTGTTTCCTTCATCAATTCAACTACATTCACTTCACCAACTGCGCTGGCAGTATATGTTCCGCCGTGTTTTTCGGTAACATCGCGCAAAGCTCGGGAAGATGACATATTTGAAACAGTATTTCCGGGCGTATTTTGTAAAACATAATCGGCAACCGCAACCAGCGTATATTCCTCGCCAAACATTTCGCCTTTTTCATCCACAAAAGCAAGTCTATCAACATCTGGATCAACCACAATTCCGAAGTCGGCGTGGTTTTTTACAACACTTTCCATCAAATCGCCCAAATGTTCCTTCAACGGTTCGGGATTGTGCGGAAACTGTCCGTTTGGCGTGCAATGCAGTTTTACGGGTTCAACTCCCAAAGCTTCCAAAAGCAACGGCACTGCAATGCCTCCCGTGGAATTCACCGCATCAACAACTACTTTAAATTTGCTACGTTTTATGGCATCGGCTTTCACTAAAGGAAGATTCAATATTTCATCAATATGCAAATCGATATAGGCATCGTTTTTATGAATTTCGCCCAAATTATCAACTTCCGCAAATGCAATAGTTCCATTTTCGGCAATGTCAAGGATTTGTTGTCCGGCTTCCGCATTTAAAAATTCGCCTTTATTATTTAATAATTTTAAAGCGTTCCACTGTTTTGGGTTGTGGCTTGCTGTTAAAATGATTCCGCCATCGGCATGTTCCAAAGCTACCGCAACTTCCACCGTTGGCGTTGTGGAAAGATTTAAATCTATTACGGTAATGCCCATTCCTACCAAGGTATTCATCACCAATTGCTGGATCATTTCGCCGGAAATACGTGCGTCACGGCCCACGACAACTTTGTAGTTTTCCTTGTTTCGTTGTTGTTTTACCCAAGTTCCATAGGCTGCGGCATATTTTACGGCATCAATTGGAGTTAGGTTTTCGCCCTGCGTTCCGCCAATAGTTCCACGGATTCCTGATATAGATTTTATTAATGTCATTTTTTACTGTTTTTTTGATTTGAGGTATTTCGTACTTCACACTTCGTATTTCGTATTTCGTACCTCGTACTTCAAAAGTTATTTTCTGAATTTATTTTTCAATTTTAAAAAGTAAAGCTCAAAGTAGGTGTAAGATAAATGAGCGATTAAAAGTGTACCTGCGAAGGTAAGCAGGTGCAATAAAAATATGGTTAAAGTTTCATTAAGGTTTTGGAGCATTTCCAGTTTCAAAAACAAAAATACAACAGCATTTAAAACTATGGCGTGAAACATATAAATTCCGTAGGAAATACTACCGAAATGGTATAAAATTTTACTATTTACCTCTACTCCCCGATTATTGAATGCCAGCGAATGGATAAAAGATCCAAAGAGAAAACACGTGAAGGCAGCCCGAAGCCAAAGCGGTTCAAATAGAAACCAATCCGTTGTAAAATAAAGCAATGTCGCAATGCAAATCACCAAAGGAAAAATCGCCGAACGTTTTAAAAAATCCAGCATTTGCTTTTCTTCCAAAATTGCGATTACCCCTCCCGAGAACAGATAGAAAAACACAAAAGTATAGTTACGGAGTACCTCAAAAACATCGGACCAATAAAGTATGAAATACCCAAGCAGCAAAATGCCCAAAACCCGCAATACCCATTTAACATTTATGAAGAATAGCAAAGGCGCAATTACCAAATAAAACTGTTCCTCGATTCCAATGGACCACAAAATTTCAAGTATGCCGCCGGGTTCATAGATTTTCGCAAATACATTCGGAAGAAAGAAAACGTTATAAAAAAAAGCTTCTTTCCAAGTGTAATTTATTTCGAAAGGAATATTCAGAAAAGGCAAAAGCACATTGTAAAAAAATAGCCCAAAGCCCAAAATGAGATAATAGAGTGGAAAAATCCGCAGAATCCTTCGAATATAAAAATCCTTTATCGAGAAAGCATCCCTGATTTTTGCACGATAAATAAGGCGAATAATCAAAAAACCACTGAGCACAAAAAACATATAAACCGCTTCCAAACCGCGGTGAAAGATAGGAAGGCTATCAAAATAAGGCAATCCCTGGTTGGCGGAAAGTTGGGGCAAGTGAAAGAGTAACACCAACGATGCGAGAAAAAACCGCAGTGGGTCCAAATTTGGTAATCGGTTCAATTTTCAATTTTTACAGCCCAAAAATACATATATTTATTGAATGAATTTTTTGGCCCACATCTACCTTTCCGGCAATGACGAAGAAGTTATAATCGGTAATTTTATTGCCGATGGCATCAAAGGAAAACGTTATTTAAAGTTTCCCCCTGCCATTGCAAAAGGCATTTTGCTGCACCGCGCCATTGACACTTTTACCGATGCACATCCCACGGTACACCAAAGCACGGCTCGGCTCCACAAAAATTACAGCCATTACAGCGGGGTAATTGTAGATATTCTTTACGACCATTTTTTGGCAAAAAACTGGGATAAATATTCAAATGAACCCTTGGATGAATATGTGCAAAATTTTTATGGATTGCTTCGGAAAAACTTCACTATTCTTCCCGCGAGAATCCAAAAAATGATGCCTTATATGATTGCCGACAATTGGCTTTTAAGCTACGCCACCGTTGAGGGAATCAGTAAAATTTTGGCACAAATGAACGTGCGTACCAAAGGCGTTTCAAAAATGAATCTCGCCGTGGCAGAACTTGAAGAATATTATGAGGAATTTGAAGCCGAATTCACTTCCTTTTTTGAAGAACTGATTGTTTTTTCCCAAGACACACTTGATAGCTTATGAAACCAGCACATCTTTTATTGTTTGCTTTTTTGACTTTTGCCTGCAAGGAAAAACCGAAAGCTCAAGCAAGTATTGAAAAACCAAAAAGTGAAAAAGCAGCCGTAATTGCAGACAGCGCCATGGTAGTTTCTGCACGCGCGGAAGCTTCAAAAATTGGAGCCGATATACTTAAAATGGGCGGAAATGCCTTTGATGCAATGATTGCTACACAAATGGCACTTGCCCTAACCTACCCCAATGCGGGTAATCTTGGTGGTGGTGGATTTATGGTTTACAGAAGTCAATATGGTGAAATTGGCTCCCTCGATTTTAGGGAGAAAGCCCCGTTGGCGGCCACTAGAGATATGTATTTGGACCAAGAGGGCAATGTAATTGCAGAAAAAAGTACGGATGGTGCCCTTGCCGTAGGCGTTCCGGGAAGTATAGCGGGGATATTTGCAGTACACGAAAAGTTTGGAACCCTTCCAATGGAAATTTTACTAAAACCAGTTATAGACCTTGCAAATAATGGATATGTAATAACTGCAAAGCAAAAAGCACGTTTTGAGGAATTTAAAGAAGAATTTGAAAAAACAAACGATGAATCTTCAATATTTACTGAAATTTATAAACAAGGGGATACTTTAAAAAATATAGCACTCGCAAATACACTTTCACGAATTGCGAAAAATGGTCGCTCAGAGTTTTACGCAGGTGATACTGGGAAAAAAATGATCGATTTTTTGAAGAAAAAAGGAGCTATCATTACACAGGAAGATTTAGACGCATATGAGGCAATTTGGCGGGAACCTATAGTTTTTAAGTACAAAGATGTTAAGCTCATTTCCATGGCACCACCCTCAAGCGGGGGCGTTTGTTTGGCGCAAATCTTAAAAATGGTTGAGCCATACCCCGTTTCAGAATATGGGCACAATTCCACGAAATATATACAGCTTTTGGTCGAAGCCGAAAAAAGGGCTTATGCAGATAGGAGTGAATACTTGGGCGACCCCGATTTTGTTGATATTCCTGTGGATTCGCTGTTGTCAGAAAATTATCTTTTAAAACGAATGGAAAATTTTTCATTAGAAAAAGCTACTCCTTCAGAAGAAATTAAGCCAGGAAAAATAGGCGGTGCCGAAAGTATGGAAACCACCCATTTTTCAATAGTAGATAAATTTGGAAACGCCGTGTCAGTAACCACAACACTTAATGCTTCGTACGGCTCAAAGCTCTATATTTCGGACCTCGGCTTTTTTTTGAATAACGAAATGGACGACTTTAGTGCCAAACCCGGTGTTCCCAATATGTTTGGGCTTATAGGTGGAGAAGCTAATGCCATCGCTCCACAAAAAAGAATGTTAAGCTCAATGACCCCAACCATCGTAGAAAAAGACGGAAAATTATTAATGGTTTTGGGCACTCCGGGCGGTTCTACAATTATTACTTCGGTGCTACAAACATTTCTAAATGTACATAAATTTAATATGAATATGCAGCAAGCAGTGGATGCTCCCCGTTTTCACCACCAGTGGTTGCCAGACGTGATTTTATTTGAAGAAGAGGGATTTTCTAATGAAACAATATATAATCTGGAAGCAAAAGGATATTCTTCTTCTACAGAGATACTCCCACAAATAGGTTACATAGATGCAATATTGGTCTTGCCCAATGGAAAACTTGAAGGTGGAGCAGACAGAAGGGGTGACGATACGGCTATTGGCTACTAACTATTTTATTTACACCTTTAAACGAAATCTTGTGCATTATATCGAATGGTGTATATTGGGGCAGTAAAAAAGGTTAGATTTGAGGGAATTAACATGGATTTTTTAGAAATTTAGACTGATTTTTTTATTAAGCTATGCTATGTACACTACTGCGAGGCATATATTTTCATTTAAAAAAAATCACCATAAAGAATTAAATTCTTTTTACAGATAAATTTCTTATTCCAAAAAATCCACTTAAATGTTTTAGCCTCATTTGTGGCTTTTTTTATGTATGATTAATAAATCTTTGCTTAAGGATTGGTATTCTACTATTGCGTTTGTGATAAGTGGTATAATCTGCATAGTATTAATTTTTCTGCTCTACAACAAATATCAAGACACAAGGGGTTTTGAAGAAACTTTAAAAAAAACAGCAACTATATTCATTGGCATCAGCGGGTTTTTATCGGCAATTTTAATGGTTTTTTTAGCTGCTTCTGCAATGAGGCAAAAGTTATATAAAACCAAGATAATCCATAAAATAAGCAAGACAACCCAAAAAATGCACAACTTCCGCAATATTGCTGAAATTTTGTTTCATTCAAATATTTGGCTTCCGGGACTGAAGGATTATATGGAAAAAGATTATGCTGATCTTTCCTATTTTGAGGTTAAGGAGTTTTACAAGGGAAAATCAAAACTGGCTATTGAATTTTTACAGGAAACGCATCATTTCGGCGAGACCGAAAACCTTTATTTGGAGTTGAAATCGCTGTTAATGACCAATCCAAAAGAAAAACACATTCCCGAAACCCTTAATTACCCTATCTTTTATGACAATAGCATCCTCGAAAAATGGCTAGAACATAAATGCGGTTCAGGGCTGTGGTATGTTTTTGGATATAAATTCGGAAATTATAAGGAGTCTTTAAATTTGGAAGCGGTTTTTGAACGTCATAGGGAAAAAATTTTAACGCTTGCCAATACCATAAATCCGGATATGTTTGAAGATTCTTCCTTTAACGAAGTTTTCTTTTCGAAACTATGGGAACATTTAACGAAAGATGTAATGCCAAAGCTCTCCCAATTCCAAAGTTACATAGATAGAAAAACTCCGCAGCTTATCTATTATTTATACATTGTCTTTTTGCTACTCACAATCTTTGGCGTTTTGCTTCCAATAACCTATCTAATGCTTAGTTTTTCAGTAGTTACACTTATAATTGGCTTTTCGATTGTATTAAGCACTATATTTTATGTTGCAGTTACATTTCATATTTTTCTTTCCAAGGAAGTAAACCGTTAATAAAACGTCCCTATTTTCATATCAAAAATTAACACCTCGGTGATACCATGCATTCTTTATTTTCCAATCTATTGAGTACCTTTGCAAGCTATGTCGAAAAATGAGGATTTTATTGAAGTTTTGGGCGCCCGCGTCCACAATTTAAAGAACATTGACGTTCGAATTCCAAGAGAAAAGTTAGTTGTAATTACGGGACTTTCCGGCAGCGGAAAATCATCTTTGGCTTTTGATACCATTTATGCCGAAGGCCAGCGCCGTTATATAGAAACATTTTCTGCCTACGCCCGTCAATTTTTAGGAAGTTTAGAAAGACCTGATGTAGATAAAATTGAAGGCCTTTCCCCGGTAATTGCCATTGAGCAAAAAACCACGAGTAAAAGCCCACGTTCCACAGTAGGCACCATTACTGAAATTTATGATTTCCTCCGTCTGTTTTACGCGCGCGCAAGTGATGCATACAGCTACAACACCGGTGAAAAAATGGTCAGCTACAGTGATGCACAAATAAAACAACTTATACTCGAAGATTTTACCGATAAAAAGGTAAGCATTTTGGCTCCCATAATCCGTTCCCGTAAAGGGCATTACCGTGAGCTTTTTGAGCAGATCGCCAAACAAGGTTTTCTAAAAGTACGCGTGGACGGCGAAGTGCGCGATATTGTAAAGGGTATGAAGGTTGACCGTTACAAAACCCATGATATTGAAATAGTAATTGATCGCTTAAAGGTTTCCGGAGAAAGTGATAATGACAAACGCCTCTCCGAAACCATTAATACCGCGATGTACCACGGCGATGATGTACTGATGGTTTTGGACAATGACACCAACGAAGCCCGCTATTTCAGCCGTTCATTGATGTGTCCGTCTTCAGGAATTTCCTATCCTAATCCCGAGCCGAACAATTTTTCCTTCAATTCCCCAAAAGGAATGTGCCCCAATTGCAAAGGGCTGGGGAAGCTTTATGAGGTGAACCTTAACAAGTTGGTGCCAAATCCCAAACTATCCATAAAGCAAGGTGCTTTGGCTGCACATGGCCCCCAAAAGAACAATTGGGTTTTTAAGCAACTTGAACTGATTGCGGAACGTTTCAAATTTAAATTGAGCGATCCGTTTGAAAGTATTCCTCAAGAGGCTAAAGATGTTATATTTTTCGGTGGAAATGAAAAGTTTGATGTTGCTTCAAAAGAGCTTGGTATTACCCGCAGTTATAAAATAGACTTTGAAGGGGTTGCAACTTTTATCCAAAATACTTTTGACGCAAACGAAACCACTTCACTTAAACGTTGGGCAAAGGAATATATGGACAAAATCGCCTGTCCGGAATGCAACGGAACCCGACTCCGAAAAGAATCTCTTTATTTCAAGGTAAACGAAAAGAATATTGCCGAACTCGCCAATATGGACGTAGTTGAACTTGCGGAATGGTTTGCAAATCTGGAAAAAAACCTTTCGGAAACGCAGCTTAAAATCGCGTCGGAAATTATAAAGGAAGTACGCTCTAGGCTTCAGTTTTTGGTTGATGTGGGCTTGACCTATTTGGCTTTGGACCGCAGTTCAAAATCGCTTTCAGGGGGCGAGGCGCAACGAATCCGTTTGGCAACGCAAATAGGCTCGCAATTGGTGGGGGTGCTCTATATTTTGGATGAGCCCAGTATTGGCCTTCACCAGCGCGATAACGAACGACTGATCTATTCATTAAAGCAATTAAAAGATATTGGCAATTCCGTTATTGTTGTGGAGCACGACAAAGATATGATTGAAAGTGCCGATTATGTGATAGACATTGGCCCAGCAGCGGGAAGGCACGGCGGCGAAATAGTATCGCAAGGCACGCCCGAGGAAATAGAAAAACACAATACCCTAACGGCAGATTATTTAAACGGAAAAAAAGAAATTGAAATACCTAAAAAACGCCGAAAAGGAAACGGAAAGAAACTGATTTTAAAAGGTGCAACAGGCAACAATCTTAAAAACATTACCGTTGAATTTCCATTGGGAAAAATGATTGGAATAACGGGCGTTTCCGGCAGTGGAAAGAGTACGCTCATCAACGAGACCCTCTACCCTATTCTAAACGCACATTTTTTCAACGGGGTAAAAAAACCGATGCCTTATAAAAAAATTGAAGGGCTCGAAAATATTGATAAGGTTATCGATATAAACCAATCACCGATTGGCAGGACGCCACGAAGCAATCCAGCTACTTACACAGGCGTTTTTTCTGAAATACGCAATCTGTTTGCAAAAACTCCCGAAGCAATGATTCGTGGTTATAAACCCGGACGTTTCAGTTTTAACGTTGCAGGGGGGCGTTGCGAGACCTGCAAAGGTGCTGGTTTACGCGTTATTGAAATGAATTTTCTACCCGATGTTTACGTGGAATGTGAAACTTGCCAGGGCAAACGTTTCAACCGCGAAACGTTGGAAATTCGCTACAAAGGAAAATCCATTTATGACGTCTTGGAAATGACAATTAACGAAGCTGATGGTTTCTTTGAAAATATTCCGAAAATCCATCGAAAAATAAAAACCATAAAGGATGTTGGTTTGGGATATATAACCTTGGGACAACAATCTACCACGCTTTCGGGAGGAGAAGCACAACGAATTAAATTGGCAACTGAACTTTCCAAACGCGACACGGGAAATACGTTCTATATTTTAGATGAACCCACAACCGGGCTTCATTTTGAGGACATTCGTGTTTTGATGGTTGTGTTGAATAAATTAGTTGGCAAAGGAAATACCGTTTTGATAATTGAGCACAATCTAGACGTAATCAAAACCGTTGACTATATTATTGATATAGGCCCTGAAGGCGGAAAACAAGGTGGAAAGGTAATGGCCTTGGGAACCCCCGAAGAAGTTGCAAAGGACAAAAAAAGCTATACCGCACAATTTCTTAAAAAAGAATTACATTGAGCCCTAAAAAGAAATTTGAAATTTACAGTATATAAAAATAAAACTGCAAGAAATCCTGAATACTAAATAAATGAGAGACGAACAAATACCTAAAAACTGGAATCAAGTAAAAACAAACGACTCTTGGGCCATCTTTAAAATCATGGGAGAATTTGTGGGCGGATATGAAAAAATGAGTCGTATTGGGCCTTGTGTTTCTATTTTTGGATCTGCCCGCACAAAACCAGACCACAAATATTATAAACTGGCCGAAAACATTGCCAAAAAAATTACTGAAAATGGTTACGGCGTCATAACCGGCGGTGGACCAGGAATCATGGAAGCTGGAAACAAAGGAGCACATTTGGCCGGAGGAACTTCCGTTGGTCTAAACATTACCCTTCCCTTTGAGCAGCACGACAACCCTTATATTGACAGCGATAAAAGTATCGATTTTGACTACTTCTTCGTAAGAAAGGTTATGTTTGTAAAATACTCCCAAGGTTTTGTTGTAATGCCCGGCGGCTTTGGAACCTTGGATGAATTTTTTGAAGCCTTAACCCTCATACAAACACATAAAATTGATAAATTCCCTCTAATACTTGTTGGAACGGAATTTTGGGGAGGTCTTTTTGAATGGATAAAAACAACCCTTCTGGAAGCCAATAACAACGTAAGTGCAGAAGATTTGGATCTGGTACATTTAGTTGATTCGGAAGATGAAGTGCTTCAAATATTAAATGATTTTTACAACGAGTACAACTTAAGTCCGAACTTCTAATTTTTTAAAATTACTGAATGCTTAAAAATATAGTGACATTGGCTTTTTTAATTGTTTCGCTCTGCGTTAGTGCGCAAGGAACCATTAAGACAATGTTTTACAACTTACTTGAATTTCCCTCTGCACAGCCCAACAATCGTGAACAGATTTTAATGGAAATACTTGACGAATATGAACCAGATCTTTTTATGATTTGTGAGCTTGAAAGTGAATATGGCGCCGATTTAATTTTGAATACTTCCCTAAACGATGAAGGTATTAATTATGTAAGGGCTCCTTTTGAACCCAGCCAATCTGGCGATCCAGACCACCAACAAATTTTGTTTTACAGAAAAGGTATGTTTTCTTTGGAAGCAGCCGAAGTTATTCCCACGCAAGTGCGCGATATAAACCATTATACCCTTAAGCTCAGTACTGCAGATCAACAATCAGACCCTGTGGTAATTGAAGTTTTTGTGACGCACCTTAAATCGAGCCAAGGAAGCGGTAACCAAACATTGCGGTTAGATATGGTGAACCAGTTTACCAATAGATTGGAAACCTTGGACCCTAACTCATTTGTGATTTTCAGCGGGGATTTCAACTTTTATACAGCAAGCGAACCTGGATACCAAGAGCTATTGGACCCCACGAACGCTATCGTGATGGTTGATCCCATTGACCGTCCGGGCTCTTGGAACAATAACATTAATTTTCAGGATATACATTCGCAAAGCACGCGAATAAGTTCCGGTCCCTTTGGCGCAGGAGCGGGCGGTGGACTTGATGATAGATTTGATTTTATTACTATATCAGAAAACATGCGCAGCGACCCGAAACTAAAATACATAGATGATACTTATAAGTCATTTGGAAACAACGGCAATTGTTATGACAACAGTATAAATAGTACAGACTGCACCGGAGATTTTAGTCAAGAACTGCGTGAAAATCTTTATAATATGAGTGACCACCTGCCTATTGTCATGAATCTGGAAACAAATAAAGAAATCGTATTAAACACGAATGATTATTTGATTGAAAATTTTATTGCTTTAGAAAACACCCTTGTATCAGAAAATCTTAATATTCGCTTAAACTCCAATTTTTCTGAAAATATTTCGTTTGAAATCTACAATATCCTTGGACAAAAACTTTTAGAATTTACATCAGAAAATTCCACCTATCTTTCTGTAGATGTAAGTAAGTTTTCCAATGGTATTTACTATTTAAAATGCAACCTTCCAGCCTCCCGCACCTTTAAATTTCTAAAATCTTTTTGATACCAAAAAGCATCCTATATCTTCTTTTACTTTGTTTGGCAATCCAAACACGGGCGCAGCATGTTATAAATATTGACGCCACGCTCAACCCTTCCCACAAAACACTATCTATCCAACAACAAATAACCTATAAAAACACTTCAGCAGATACATTAAGAGAAATATATTTATTTGATTGGGCCAATAGTTTCTCTACCAAAACCAGTCCCTTGGGAAAACGCTTTGCAGAGAATTACGACAGCTCTTTTCATTTTGAAAGAAATGAAGATCGTGGAAAAACTACTATTGGAAAATTATACGATGCCCGTGGTATTTCCTTACAGTGGCAACGTGCTGAAGAAGTAGATATAGTAAGAATTATCCCAGGCGAGCCCTTACTGCCGGGTGGTAGTTATACCTTCAGTATAATATATACCATAAAAGCGCCGGACAGCAAGTTTACGCGGTACGGCATAGATAAGCAAGGTAATTACAGGCTTCGGTATTGGTATCTTTCTCCTGCGGTTTATGACGGAGGATGGCAGGTGTATAGCAATAAAAATACGGACGACCTATTTTTGACGCCATCGGAGTTTTCAGTAGCACTTCATCTTCCTAAAAATTATTTGGTTACTTCAGACTTAAATGTGGTGGAGGAAAAGGTTTCTCAAAATATAAAATCAACTACTCTTTTTGGTGAAAATAGGACGAGTGCAACTTTGTACCTGGAAAAAAGTTCAACCTTCGAAACTATTGAAACCGACAAACTACAGATTGTAACCAATCTTCAAAACAGTAAGGTTAATCCACCTGTACAAGCTTTGATGATTGACCGTATCGTGCATTTTTTGGACGAAAGGCTTGGGGCTTATCCTTTCGAAAAAATGGTTGTCAGCGAAACCGATTATAAAACCAACCCTGTATACGGCCTAAACCAACTGCCACGTTTCATAAGTCCTTTTCCCGATGGCTTTGAGTATGATATGGAACAGCTTAAAACCATTACAAGACGCTATATTGATAATACTTTAATAATGGATTCCCGCGATGATTATTGGCTTCAGGATGCATTGCAGATTTATTTGATGATGGAATATGTAGATACTTACTATCCTAAAATGAAGATAATAGGTAATCTTAGCAATTGGTGGATCATCCGTTGGGCGCATGCGGCAGAGCTGGAATTTAATGACCAATACCCTATTCTGTATTTGAATATGGCTCGAAACAATATTCACCAAGCGCTGACCACACCAAAGGATTCCCTTTTAAAATTCAATATGAACATTGCCAATGGCTATTATGGCGCTACAGGTTTGAGTTATTTAAAAGATTATTTGGGCGACGATATTTTGAACAGCAGTATAAAAGAGTTTTATGCTAAAGAAAAATTGAATCCCATTAAATCAGCTGATTTTGAAAACTTTCTTTCAGAAAAAACCGAACTTCCCATAAATTGGTTCTTTGATGATTTTGCCGATACCCGAACTACGATTGATTTCAAAATAAAAAGGGTAGAAAAGCAAGGCGATTCCTTAAAGGTATTCATAAAAAATAATAGAAAAAATGAATTGCCCATATCGCTTTACGGTCTTAACAAAGATGAAATTGTCTATAAAACCTGGACAAAACCTGTAGACAGCATAAGCACGGTAACCATTCCTGCACAAAACATTCGAAAATTAGCCCTCAACTATGAAGGCAGAATTCCAGAATACAACAGAAGAAACAACTTTAAAACAGTCGATGGTCTTTTGAACAAACCGTTACAATTCCGGCTTTTTCAAGATGTGGAAGATCCAAATTACACCCAGTTTTTCTTTATGCCCATCTTTGAATATAATTTGTATGATGGCGTTTCTGCGGGGTTACGGCTTTACAACAAAACTGTACTTCCCAAGGCGGTTATTTATAGTTTGGAGCCACAATTTGGGTTCCGTTCAAAAACCCTTGTGGGAAGTGCCTCCATCAGTTATACACAAACTTTGGACCAAGAAAATCTGTACGCAATGCGCTATGGTTTCTCTGGAAATTATTACTCGTATGATCGCGGTCTTTTTTACAAACGCTTTACCCCCTACATCACTTTCGCTTTCAGAAATGAAGATTTAAGAGACAATGAAAAACAGTTTATTAACCTTCGGAATGTGAACGTTTACAGAGATGAAAACCCCAATGATCCAGACCAAGAGCCCAATTACAGCGTTTTCAATATGCAGTATGTATATTCAAATCCCAACCTTATCAATTACTTTAGAGGAGTTGCAGATTATGAAATTTCTTCAAAATTCAGCAAACTTTCCGTTGATTTGGAATATCGTAAGCTCTTCTTGAGCAATCGCCAATTGAACCTCCGTTTTTTTGCGGGCGTATTCCTCTTTAATGACACACGAGAAAATGAAGACTTTTTCAGCTTTGCACTCGATCGTCCCAATGATTATCTTTTTGATTACAATTATTACGGGAGAAGTGAAGATTCTGGTCTTTTCAGCCAGCAGCTCATCATAGCAGAAGGCGGTTTTAAATCACAATTGGAGCCGGCCTATGCTAATAGCTGGATAACTACGGTCAATGCCAGCACTAATATTTGGAGGTGGATCTACGCCTATGGCGATGTGGGGCTAGTAGGGAATAAGGACCGGGGCGTGAATGCGGTTTTCGACAGCGGAATTCGCGTAAGTTTGGTAGCAGATTATTTTGAAATTTATTTTCCAATCTATTCAAACCTAGGTTTTGAGCCAAATCTGCCGCATTATGACGAAAAAGTAAGGTTTATTATTACTTTAAGCCCTAAAACCTTACTTGGGTTGTTTACCAGAAGGTGGTATTAATGTTTAATTTTAAAAAACAATCTCCAAAAATGCAACTGTTAAACAATTGGCGAATCATTTTTTTACTCTGCCTAACCCTTGGTTTGGCACCTTTCTTTCCCGAACCACACATTTGGGGAAAACTGAAATGGATTGCAGGCGGTGCCGAAGGAATGCAGGGGGCCGATTGGTTTGATGTCTTGCTGCACGGTTTTCCATTTATTTTATTGCTTAGATTGTTGATAATTAGGATAATTCCTTCCAAAATGGATTAATCAAAATAATCTATGGGGCTCCAAAAACGGCCTGTGGATAACTAAGCGTTGCGAAACACCCCCAATTTCGCTATTTTTGCAAAACTAAAACCCATTGAAATGCAGACAGACCCAAAGACCAACGGCGAGATTTCCTTTGACGATTTCAAAGAAACAGTTATAAACGATTACAAAATAGCTGTTACCAGCCGGGAATGTAGTCTGCTTGGGCGCCGTGAAGTACTTACCGGAAAAGCGAAGTTTGGAATCTTTGGCGATGGAAAAGAAGTACCGCAACTGGCATGGGCAAAAGCATTTCAAAATGGAGATTGGCGCAGTGGTTATTACCGCGATCAAACTTTTATGATGGCCATCGGTAAACTTACCATCGAACAGTTTTTTGCAGGACTTTATGCCCACACCGATATAAATGCTGACCCAATGAGCGCCGGAAGGCAAATGGGCGGCCACTTTGCAACCCATAGTTTAAACGAGGACGGTAGTTGGAAAAACCTTACCCAACAAAAAAACAGCAGTGCAGATATTTCTCCCACGGCAGGCCAAATGCCCCGTTTATTGGGTTTGGCACAAGCTTCAAAAATCTTCAGAAATGTAAAGGGTATTGAAAACAAAACCAATTTTTCTATTAATGGAAATGAAGTTGCCTGGGGAACCATCGGGAATGCCAGCACCAGTGAAGGTCTTTTCTGGGAAACCATAAATGCTGCCGGGGTATTGCAAGTACCCATGGTCATGAGTGTTTGGGATGACGAATACGGTATTTCTGTCCACGCAAAATACCAAACAACGAAAGAAAATATTTCAGAAATTTTAAAAGGATTCCAACGCAGCGAAGAAGAAGATGGCTATGAAATTATCCGCGTAAAAGGTTGGGATTATCCAGAACTTATCGAGGTTTACAACCGTGCCTCAAAAATTGCCCGTGAAGAGCACGTTCCTATTTTAATCCACGTACAACAGCTTACGCAGCCGCAAGGCCACAGCACAAGCGGTTCACATGAACGCTACAAAAGCAAGGAACGTCTGGAGTGGGAGGCGAAGTATGATTGTAATGTAAAAATGCGTGAATGGATTATCTCCAGTGATATTGCCACTGAAGAGCAACTTTCTGAAATTGAAAAGGAAATCAAGAAAAAAGTGCGCGATGGCAAAAAAGCTGCTTGGGAAGCATTCATTTCACCTCAAAAAAAGGAGCAGGAAGAAGCCGTTCTATTATTGGGAAATCTAGCTGAGAATAGCGCAAATAAAAATTTCATTGAAAAAATAAAGAACGAACTGGCTTCCGAAAAAGAGCCGTTACGTAGAAATATTCTTGCTTCCGCACGAAAAGCACTTCGTTATGTGGTTGGAGAAGATTCTTCCGAAAAGAAACAACTACAGGATTGGATCGGGAATTATTATGAAATAATCCAGCCCAAATACAGCGCACACCTTTATAGCGAGGCTAAAGAAAATGCCAAGACCATAAAAGAAGTACTTCCCTCCTACGCCTCTGATGCCGAGGAAGTGGACGGAAGAGTAATCATTCGCGATAACTTTGACGCTATTTTCAGCAAACATCCGGAGGTATTGATCTTTGGTGAAGACAGTGGCGAAATTGGCGATGTAAACCAAGGCCTCGAAGGAATGCAGGAAAAATATGGTAAGCTACGGGTAGCCGATGCAGGAATTCGCGAAGCCACCATTCTCGGTCAGGGAATCGGTATGGCTATGCGAGGGCTTCGTCCTATAGCAGAGATACAGTATTTGGATTACATTCTATATTGCCTTCAAATTATGAGTGACGATTTGGTTACCGTCCGATATAGAACAAATGGCACCCAAAAAGCTCCATTAATAGTACGTACCCGTGGCCACAGGCTGGAAGGTATTTGGCACAGTGGTTCACAAATGGGCGGCTTGATACATTTACTTCGCGGAATGTATATTCTCGTACCTCGCAATATGACCAAAGCAGCAGGTTTTTACAATACCTTATTGGAAACCGACGAACCCGCTTTGCTAATAGAATGCTTAAACGGTTACCGTTTGAAGGAAAAAATGCCAAACAACCTTGGGGAGTTCAAGACCCCAATAGGCGTTGTGGAAACAATTAAGGAAGGAACCGACATTACATTGGTTTCCTACGGAAGTACATTACGACTTGTAGAAGAAGCCGCAAAGGAACTGCAACAGGCAGGAATAAATGCCGAAATTATTGACGTTCAGTCACTACTTCCCCTAGACATCAACCACGACATAGTAAAAAGTGTATCAAAAACCAATCGCCTACTAGTTATTGACGAAGATGTGCCAGGCGGTGCTTCAGCTTACATTTTGAACCATATAATGGAAGTACAGGGCGGGTATAAATATATGGACAGCAAGCCACAAACGCTTTCTGCAAAAGACCACCGTCCACCTTATGGCACTGATGGTGATTATTTCAGCAAGCCTTCGGTAGAGGATATTTATGAAAAGGTGTATGAAATTATGCATGAGGCCAACCCTTCTTCTTTTCCGAAGTTAAGATAACGCTAAAGTCCTGTTATTCTTCAGCTAAGGTCCGTATCTTATAGCGTATTATAAAACATACCGCTATGAGAAACATTTTTTCGCTATTGATAAGTATCTTAATTAGTATTGGTATCTATGCACAGGATGTTAATGATAATGTTCGCTACATACCAGAATCACAAGTCCCCCCACCCGTATTGGACCGTCAAGGAGAATTATTTCCTACCAACTTCGTTTCCGAATGGCAAGTGCAAGAAATGGATGGAATGCAGGATGCGCAAAACATACGCTACATTGCCAAATTTGAAGAGGATGGCCGCCCGGGCTTTTCGGCTTCCTATCTTCCCAATGGTATCCTGATTTTCAATTCCGAATTTATGCCCAGCGAAATTATTCCCGCAAAGGTTAGGCTAAAAGTAGAAGGTGATTATAAAGATTATACTATTCGCCATGCAGACTTTATTACCTTTTACAACCCAAAACGGGAGATTTATATGATAAAACTCTTAGATGACATCAACGTTAGGTATGCGTTTTATAACACCGCAGGCAATAAAATTCCTAAAGATTCCCTTCCTCAGGAGATTGTATTATTGATGAATTGAAAACTATTTAATCATTATATATTATGAATAGATTTATTACAATTCACTGTGACACTATAGAAAATTGCACTTTATCGAATATTCAATAGTTTAAACTATTATTTGCGTTTTATTCAATAAATATTTGGAAGTATAAAATTAATTACTTTAAATTAGCAATTCAATTGCAAACAAAATCAAGTTTATGTATTTCATCAGTTTAAATAACAATAATAATAACGAGCTGCCGTAACAAAAACTTGTCGCGATATATAGCCCGTCAGGTTTTTTACCTGGCGGGCTTTTTTTTGACTTAAAACTAACCATTAAAAAATAGAAATTATGTGTGGAATTGTATGTGCATTCAAACTAAAAGAGCCCGCAGAGGCTCTCAGACTCCAGGTATTGTCAATGGCAAAATGTATCCGTCACCGCGGGCCAGACTGGAGCGGAATTTTTAGTAACGACAAAGCTATAATGGCGCACGAGCGCCTTGCTATTGTTGACCCTACTTCTGGAAAGCAACCGCTTTTCAGCAGTGACGGCAATCTTGTTTTGGCCGCCAATGGCGAAATCTATAACCATATGGCGCTCCGCAAGCAATTCAAAAATTACGAGTTTAAAACTAAAAGCGACTGCGAGGTAATTCTTCCTCTATATAAAGAGAAAGGCGCCAGCTTCCTCGATGAAATGAACGGCATCTTTGGCTTTGCGCTCTATGATATTGAAAACGATAACTATTTTATTGCCCGCGACCACATGGGCATCATTCCCCTATATATGGGCTGGGACCAAAATGGAACTTTCTATGTGGCTTCTGAATTAAAAGCTTTGGAAGGCGTTTGTACCAAAATTGAGCTCTTCCCTCCCGGTCATTACTTAGACAGCCGCGAAGGCGAACTGAAGCGCTGGTACTCCCGCGATTGGATGGAATATGAAAACGTAAAAAACAACGCTACCGAAATTGCAGAACTCCGTAAAGCATTGGAGGCCGCCGTGCACCGTCAATTGATGAGCGATGTACCTTACGGTGTTTTGCTTTCCGGTGGTCTGGACAGCAGCATTACTTCCGCAATTGCAAAAAAATATGCCGACAAGCGTATTGAAAGCGAAGATACCGAAGGCGCTTGGTATCCACAGCTACATAGCTTTGCAATAGGTCTTGAAGGCAGTCCCGATCTTGCCGCCGCACAAAAAGTGGCAGATCATTTAAAAACCGTGCACCACGAAATAAAGTTTACAATCCAGGAAGGCATAGACGCCATCCGCGATGTAATTTATCATCTGGAAACCTATGATATTACCACCATCCGTGCCAGCACGCCCATGTACCTTATGGCACGCGCCATCAAGGCAATGGGTATAAAAATGGTATTGAGCGGTGAAGGTTCAGATGAAATCTTTGGTGGCTATCTCTATTTTCACAAAGCACCAAATGCAGAAGAACTGCACAAAGAAACAGTCCGCAAACTAGACAAACTACATATGTACGACTGCCTGCGCGCCAACAAGAGTTTAGCTAGTTGGGGCATTGAAGGACGTGTGCCTTTCCTCGATAAGGAATTTATGGACGTCGCCATGCGCATAAACCCACAGGACAAAATGATAAACGGCGAACGTATGGAAAAGTGGGTATTGCGAAAAGCCTTTGCAGACATGCTCCCCGAAAGCGTTGCTTGGCGCCAGAAAGAACAGTTTAGTGACGGCGTAGGCTACAGTTGGATAGACACCCTAAAGGAAATGGTAAACGAAAAAGTAACCGACGAGCAATTGGCAAACGCCAAATACAAGTTCCCAATACAAACCCCTACCAGCAAAGAAGAGTTCTATTACCGAAGTATTTTTGCAGAACATTTCCCAAGCGATACCGCTGCGCTAAGCGTGCCCAGTGTACCCTCGGTGGCGTGCAGCAGCCCCATTGCTTTGGAGTGGGACGCCAGCTTTAAGAATATGAACGACCCAAGTGGCCGGGCGGTTAAAAACGTACATACAGATGCGTATGCCAAGTAGTAAGAAGTAAGCTATATTTTTTTTGTCTCGGCCTATTTATATTTTTTGTACATTTAAGTTATTCTTAAAATTTGCCATGGTTTTAAGGAAGAATTAAACAATTTATTAATAGGTCAAACGCCAATGAAACGAAATCACTGGCGTTTTTTATTGCACTTTCTACAGCCTTTCGTTAATAAGTTCCTGAAAACTATACTTTAACTGACTGGGTTCTGAGTTATATTTGATGAGTAACTATAAAAGATGTAATCAATAAAAAATTGATAGTTTTATCTACAAGATACCTGCACGCAATCAGTATTACAAAAAAGAATCTAAATTCACTAATATATATCGATATGAAAACAAAAATGACGGTATCAAAAGTATTGCTTCTCTTCATCTTTAGTTCTGTCTCTTGTAATAAAACAAATGAACCGATGAAAGCAGAAAACAATCAGAAGAATTTAATTGTGCTTGTTGAATATAATATTCAACCCACAAAAAGTAATGATGCCATAGCTGGTTTAACCGAACTAATAGAAAATGTTACAAAGGAGCCTCACTTTGTAAGTATTAAACTGCATACTGATTTAAAGGATACATCAAAAATTTTACTTTACGAAGTATGGAGCGATGATAATTACTACAATACAGCGCATATGCAAACAAAACATTTACAAAAATTTATAGAAGATTCCAGAGTATTTTTAGCCGGCCCACCGACCATTTCACAATGGAAGATTGAAAAGGAATTTATTAAAAAATAAAAAACTGGCTTTAACAACACCTCTAACCAATCCCCTCTCCCCGCCTACTCCATAAAACCCTTTGCAGGTTTTACGTGTACTTACCCATAACCTCTCGTTAATAAGATGCATAAAACTATGTTATAACAACTTGGGTTTTGGGGTATATTTGAAGGGAAACTATAAAATATACGCTGGGAATAAAAACTATATTATTTTAATTTAATTTACATCTTGGCAAACATTTGGACACAATGAAATTTAATTATATTTCTGAATTTTATTGTAATCACTTATTCTAACCAAACGGACTCTCTTTCAGAATTTTGACCTATGAGCAAATTGAAAACGAAATATAAAAACTCCGTAAATCAATTTTAAGCCATAGCCATATCTCGAGACGAGACAGTCACAAGAATATTAAAAAAACAGACTTAAAATAATAATCAAAACTTCCTTATCTTTAAAAAACCAACCAATACAAAGCACTATGGGCATGTTCCACTATTACGATTTCAAGGAGTCAGAAGTTTTCATCTTTGATAACTTCCTCGTCAACCAGGTTAAGGAAGGGGTTACTGTAATCCCGGCCCACAATGACAAACTGCGCAAAGTGATAGACAAACATTTTGCAAACAAAAAAATGGTCTACATCTCAAACCGAGTCTTTAACTACGCCGTTGACCCCCTCACCTATCTAGATACCTCAAAAATCCACAACCGTGTGGCCATGGCCATAGTAGCGAAAACTGATTTGGCAAAATCAAATGCCAAACTGGAAAGCATGTTCTACAAAAAGAAATTTGAAATCTTTGAAACCCTAAGCGAAGCCATGGCCTGGGTACAAAAAGAATTGGCAAACAGCGAACTCACCCAGGAAAATTGATTACGGCAACCACTTTTTGTCAAAATTAGGCTTCCTTTTTTCAAGAAAAGCATCACGGCCCTCTTTAGCTTCGTCCGTCATATAGGCAAGCCGCGTAGCTTCCCCCGCAAAAACTTGTTGGCCTACCATTCCGTCGTCAGTTAAATTCATTGCAAACTTTAGCATTTTAATAGAGGTAGGGCTCTTTGCAAGAATTTCCTGCGCCCATTCATAAGCAGTAGCCTCCAGTTTCTCGTGCGGAACCACGGCGTTCACCATTCCCATCTCAAAAGCTTCCTGCGCAGAGTAATTTCTTCCGAGGAAAAAGATTTCACGCGCCCGCTTCTGCCCTACCATCTTTGCCAAATAGGCACTTCCATAGCCGCCGTCAAAACTGGTAACATCGGCATCGGTCTGTTTGAAAATAGCATGTTCTTTACTTGCCAAGGTTAAATCACAAACCACGTGCAGGCTGTGCCCGCCCCCTACGGCCCATCCCGGTACCACACAGATAACAGCCTTCGGCATAAAGCGAATCAAACGTTGTACATCGAGAATATTTAAACGATGGTAGCCATCTTCCCCTACATAGCCTTGATGGCCACGCGCTTTTTGATCGCCACCGCTACAAAAACTATAAACACCATCTTTACTGGAAGGTCCTTCCGCAGAAAGCAAAACCACGCCAATGGAGGTGTCTTCCTGTGCATCGTGAAAAGCATCAAGCAATTCCGCCGTGGTTTTAGGACGAAAGGCATTACGCACATCAGGACGGTTAAAGGCAATTCGGGCAACGCCGTTAGCTTTTTTATAGGTAATATCGGTATATTCTTTGGCTGTTTTCCAGTTGGGTGAAGACATAATTATTATTTTTGTTTTCAAAGATAATAATTCCCGCGAAGGAGGAATATCATTAATACAACTTCAAACATTATGCGCAACGTATTTTTTCTAATTGCAATTCTTTTTACTGTAACCCTAACCGCACAAGAAGCTTACAAATTCACTACAATTGTAGATTTAGAAGCAACTCCAGTCATAAGCCAGGGAATTACCGGAACCTGCTGGAGCTTTAGCAGCACTTCGTTTTTGGAAAGTGAAATAATTCGCCTTACGGGAGAAAAAATTGATTTGAGTGAAATGTACCAAGTGCGAAACACCTACCCCTTAAAAGCTGAAAACTTTATTATGCGACAAGGAAAAGCGCAATTCAGTGAAGGTGGCTTGGCGCACGATGTGATGAATGCTGTTGAAAGAAATGGTTTGGTTCCCGAAGCGGCATTTAATGGTCTGGATAATGGGGAAACCACCCACAACCACGCTGAAATGGTTGCCGTGCTGGAAGCAATGTTGAAAACCTATGTTGACAATCCCGGACGAAAGCTCAGCCCAAAATGGCGCACCGCAATAGAAAGTGTACTCGATGTTTATTTGGGAAAAAACGTATCCAACTTCACTTATGAAGGGAAACAATACACGCCACAAACCTTTTTGGCAATGACCAAAATCCAGCCTGCAGATTACGTGAACATTACCAGTTTTACCCATGCTCCTTTCTATTCAAAATTTATCTTGAATATACCAGACAATTGGAGCAATGGCAGCTTTTACAATGTACCATTGGATGAAATGATGGCGACTATTGACAACGCTTTGGAAAACGGTTTTACCGTAGAATTGGATTGCGATGTAAGCGAAAAGACCTTTTCTTCAAAAGATGGTGTTGCGGTAATTCCCGAAACAGTTGAAAATAATATTAAAGCCTTGCAAGGCATTTATCCCGAAAAGAAAATTACACAAGAATACCGCCAGCAAGAGTTTGAAAACTATGATACCACCGATGATCATTTAATGCACATAACAGGCATGCTCCGGGATCAAAACGGAACAAAATATTACAAAGTAAAAAACAGTTGGGGAACAGACGAAACACGCGTAGCCAACGGCGGATATGTATATTTTAGCGAGGCCTATATGCGTTTAAAGGCAATAAGCATTACGGTTCACCAAGATGCAGTACCTAAAAATACCGCCAAAAACTTGAGTTTATAATAACAATTCTTTCACAACGTTTTGAATTTAGATTCAAGCTTAAACTTGGCCTAACTTTTGTTACCTTTGTAATGATGAAAAAATTGTTACTTCTTCTTTTTCTGTTTCCGCTGCTTGCCTCGGCACAGTTGGATTTTGAGTCCAATAAGTATAAATTGGATTTTGTGAGCTTGCCAGAAGTTGAGAGTTTAATGAGCGCTTCACTATTATCTTCAAATTCAGATTTTTCGAAAAAGATTTCAAACAAGCTTCCTTCATTTAAAATGAATAAAAACAATTATCGGGAACCGGTAAGTATGTATGATGCGATGGCAGCTAGTGAAAACTATGTGAAATCTGACATTCAGATTTCTTTGGATCCTAAAGAATATGGCGTATTTGGCAACAGCAGTTACAGCGCCGACGGTTCAACCAAAGTTAAGAACATTGCCTATAAAGACGCTTCCCGTGGTTTCCTTTTTGCAGACTCCTGTCCTCCTTACGGTGTTTGTCCACGTTGCGCTCCTTATCGCATAAACGGTTATTAAAATTTACAAGAGCTCTATTCCGTCTTCTTTAATTATAATCTGCTTGTCTTTGTAAAGTGTGCCAATTGCCTTTTTGAAGCTTTTCTTGCTCATCCCCAACATATTTTTAATAGTGCCCGGGTCTGATTTGTCGTGAAGCGGCAAAAAACCGCCAGCAGCTTCCAGCTCTTCCCTTATAAAGTTTGCGTTTGGTTCAATGCTTTTATATCCTGGGGTTTGCAGAACGATATCAATTTTATTGTCGGGACGAATTTTTTTTATGAAAGCCTTCATTTTATCCCCAGTGCGAATATCTTCAAAGATATCTTCAATATAAATCAATCCTTTGTGTAATCCGTTAACGATAACATTTGCTCCTTTTTCCGTCAAGTGAGTTACCAAAATATCCACTTCCTGAAAAGGTTCTACGGTCAGGTTTTCGTTCTGAAGAAAATGGTTCGTTTTGCTGCTTCCTACTAAGCGGTTGGTCTTTTCATCAATATATAAATAGACAATGTACCAATTGCCCTTTTTCATTGGGCGAGCCTGCTCCTTAAACGGAACAAAGAGCTGCTTTTCTAAGCCCCAATCCATAAAGGCGCCATACTCGGTAACATCGCTGCAATGCAAATAACCAAACGTATTTAGTTGCAGAAAAGGATCCAGCGTAGTGGCAATGGGGCGCTCTTCATTATCGAGATATATAAAAACTGATATCTCATCTCCTATTTCATATTCCTCGGGCTTATACTTATGTGGCAAGAGTACCACATTCTCCTCACCATCACCCAAATATAGACCCGGTTCGGTTTCCCGAAGAATCTCCAAAGTATTGTATTCACCTAATTTTATCATAGCTGCAAAGGTACTGTATTCTTGACAAAAAAAGTGCTCACCACGTATATACAAATCAAACTTAAAATGTAAATTCACGTTGAAAATGGAAAAAATTGCTCCACATAATCTTCCGCCTGGTTTGCAGTTAAAGAAAAAACTGGAAACAGATATCGGCATGGTTTATTTCTATAACGGCATTGTTATTTTTGAAGCAAAAGAAGGTGTAATTCTTTCCTATAAGACTGGTTTTTCCATTTTGCTAAAAGGCCTTAACTATTTAGGAACGAAGCCTTGGGTCTATATTTCCAATCGCGTACACTCTTATTCCATTAAGCCTATGGATTACAAATATTTGAATAAAGTACCCACATTGCGTGCCGTGGGAGTGGTAAATTATAATGAAGTGGGACACACCAATGCCGAACTGGAGGCTAAGTTCTGTAAAAAACCTTTTCAGATGTTTGATAACCTTTTAGAAGCTGCTATTTGGGGAAAAGGATATTTATGAAATAAACTTGAAATATTCCAAAAGCACTTTATCATTCACAGTCGAAGGTGTGAAAATTTCCAGCAAAGCAGGTTTTTCCTTTATACTGAAAAAATTTTTCAGCGTTATCTTTATGTCTTCTTTTGAATGAATTCTTTCGTATTTAAAACCATACATTTCCGAAAGCTGTTTTGCGCTTAAATCATGTTTCGTTTCAAAATAGGTGTCAAAAAGCTGTGTATTCTTTTCGCCAGGTAGGATTCTGAAAATACCCCCGCCATTATTATTCACAACTATTATTTTAAAATTTTTTGGGATATAATTATTCCAAAGCGCATTGCTGTCATAGAAAAAACCAAGATCGCCCGTTATGAAAACAGTAGGCAGTTTTGAAGCGTATGCCGCACCAACTGCGGTACTCGTGCTTCCGTCTATTCCGCTGGTGCCTCTATTGCAGAAAACTTCGGCAGAAGGTGGAAGCTCAAAAAGTTGGGCATAACGAATCGTTGCGCTGTTGCTCAATTGCAACTGAATATGCTCTGGAAGGCTGTGGAATATTTCACAAAAAACCATAAAGTCAGAATATGGAATTTCGTTTTCATATGCTTCGTGCCGTTGCAATCTGTATTGCTTTGTGGAAAGCCAATGTTTTTGGTAATCACTTTCAACCGAGATTGTCTTCGGAAGAAATTTCAGAAAGAAATTATTAACTGTTGCTTTAAAATGGTGCGTCAACACAAAATAAGTATCAAAGGCTTTTTTGGCATCTACGTGCCAGTGCTGTTCTGGCGGAAAACTACGCAGAAATGCTTTGATCTTTTTTGACACCACCATTCCACCGAAGGTGAGCAGAATATCTGGCTGCAATTTTTTAAAGCCTTCGTCCGTTAAGGGCGCGATAAGTTGGTCTATGGCCGTGATGAAATTTTCATTATGAAGGTTGGAAGTGGTCTCGGTCAGCACCAAAACACTTTCATCTTTGGCCAGTTGTTCCACAAAACTACGTTCCACACTATTTGGAGGTAAAACGCCCACCAAAATCATTTTTCGTCTGCTTGAATTCCATTTGGATAAAAAAGGTTCCAAATTTTCTTCAAAAGTTTCTTTATCCAAACGTGCCGCTACATTTTGCGGCCAGACCATTTGGTTTTCCGAAGTGTGGTATAAAGGTTCAGAAAAGGGAATATTTATATGGACGGGGCCGTTCAGCTCGATGGCGGTATTTAAGGCAACATTTATTTCGGTTTCATTTTTAATCTGAAAGTCGTCACCTTCTTTGCAATTGGCGCTGTAAAGAATGTGGTTTTCAAAAACGTTTTCCTGCCTGATGGTCTGCCCATCGCCAATATCTATATAATTTGTAGGCCTATCTGCCGAAATGACAACTAATGGAATATCGCTGTAAAACGCTTCAGCGACGGCGGGATAATAATTGAGCAAAGCCGAGCCAGAGGTACAAACAACTGCAACAGGTTTTTGTAGCTGTTGCGCAATTCCCAATGCGAAAAAGGCGGCGCATCGCTCATCTACTATGCTAAAACATTTGAAATCTGGATGTTCCCCAAAACTAAGGGTAAGTGGGGCATTGCGCGATCCGGGAGAAATAACTATATGGTCTATACCCTTGTCCAAACATAATTGAACAAGCGTTTGTGAGAGAATCTTATTTGAGAATTTCATGCTTCGCAAAGGTACAAAGACGCTGAAAATTATTACAGCATAGGCTGCAATACTTGAAGCATGGTCTGCATTTTATTTTGTGTCTCCTGCCATTCGTCACTTGGTTGTGAGCCAATGGTAATGCCGCCACCCACAAATATACGGGCAGTATTATTTACAATTTTCATACAACGCAGATTTACCATTAATGAGGCTGTTGCTCCATTTTCTTGTATAGGTCCTAAAAATCCAGTATAAAATTCACGGTCGTAGCCTTCATTTTCTTTGATAAATTCCTTAGCAAACTTTTGTGGTGTACCGCAAACGGCGGGTGTAGGATGAAGGGCAGCAGCTATTGTAGTCAATGTAGCTTTTCCGTTTTTTAGAATTCCAGTTATATCTGTTCGCAAATGCAATAATGAGCCAGCTCTATGGGTATGTGGATTTGAAACTTTTAAAACCGAAGTTACACGTTGCAAGCTATTGGTTATAGCATCCGTTACCAATTGCTGTTCGTCAAGCTCCTTTGGCCCCCAAACCACCGGTACTTTGTTTGTAAAAGGCTGTGTGCCCGCCAATGCCATCGTTTTAAAGGAATCCTTTTTCACCTGTACCAAGATTTCCGGTGTAGCGCCACACCACATCCCAGTTTGGGGATGGTACCAAATGTATCGAAAGGCGGTAGGGTATGTTGAAAATAAACGGTTTAAAAGCAATTCTACAGAAAAGTTATTTAATTGAAATTCCCTAAAGCGTGAAAGAACTATTTTATTGGCTTTTCTTCTTTTAATGTTTTCAATTGTTTTTCTTACCGTTTCTGTATATTCTTTTTGTCCCGCGGAGTTTTCCGCAATTGCTAACTTTGTCAATTCCACTTCGGTTTTTGCCAATTCTGCACTAATTTTTTCAGAAGCATTTTCAGGAATAAATAGCGCATTGCCAATGTATTCAAAAGGGGAAAAAACAAAGCCATTTTGGGTCATCTCAGTAAGTGTAAAAAGCTCTTGGTTTTTTTGGAGCAAAACGGAAACCTCATCTTCTTGTGGTAAGGAGTACACCACGAAGGGCAAATTATGGTTTAATTGTTTTGAAATTTTTTCGGTCAGTAGGTGAAAGTCCATTATGGTTTTTTTGGTAAGGTAAGGGTTGTGAGTTTTACCAGTGAGACAAGGGCACCGTTTTCATTCTTTATCTTAATCTGCCAAAGCTGTGTGGTTCTCCCTTTGTGTACAATACTCGCGTGGGCATATACATAACCATCGCTGACGCTTTTTACGTGGTTGGCGGCAATTTCAATTCCTCGGATTACCACATCTTTTGCATTTAAAAACATAAAAGCTGCAGCACTGCCCACGCTTTCCGCCAAAGCCACAGAGGCACCGCCGTGCAAAACACCATCTGGTTGATGTACCCGTGTGGTAACAGGCATTCTGGCTACTAAAAAATTATCGCCTACTTCGGTGAATTCTATCCCCAAGGTTTCCATTAGGGTATTCTGGCACATTTTGTTACAAGCTGCCAAAATTTCATCGTTGGTGTACTTCATCGTATTGGTTTACATTTGTAAAAATACAAAATTGAAGTTAACCATATGAGTACCCAAAAAGAAGCTACCTACAAAACTACGAATACCTATCATACACTCAACAATTTCACGGAAAAAACCAAATATATATGGGTTGTTTTTCATGGAATGGGCTATCTGAGCAAATATTTTATTAATTATTTTTCAGAACTGAACGCTGATGAAAATTACATCATCGCCCCGCAAGCCCCGTCAAAATATTACCAGGGAAAAGATTTTAAACATGTGGGAGCCTCTTGGCTTACGCGCGAGAACACACAGATGGAAACCCAAAATATTCTGAACTATATTGATGAAGTTTATAGCAAAGAAAGGGTTGGAAAAACAACTAATCTAATTGTCCTAGGTTATTCCCAAGGGGTTTCCATAGCAGCACGATGGGTGGCAAGCCGAAAAATCCAATGCAATAAATTGATTCTGCATTCGGGCGGTATTCCAAATGAACTAGAACCTGCAGATTTTGAGTTTTTAAGCACCCAAACAGAAGTGATCTATCTTTATGGCAATAAAGACCAATACATTACTGAAGCACGCGAAACAGAAGAAAAGCTTAAGGGAAGCAAGCTCTTTCAAAACCGATTGAAAATTGAGGTTTTTAATGGAACACATGAAGTGAACAGGGAATTTTTGCTAAAGCTGTCCCAATAATTTCTGTTTTTTTTGTGTATTTCATCGAATAATTTTGTGTTTTAACTTCTTTTGATTTTCTTTTACTACGCTTTAACACTCAAATAGCCCCAAACTATGAAAAAGGCATTACTAACCTTCGTATGTATCTTTATAGCGTCTATAGTTTTAGCGCAAGTAAGCAAGGAAGAAAAACAAGTTCTTTTAGATCTTTATACCGCTACCAATGGTTTGGAATGGAACAAACAATGGAACGTAGAGCAACCCGTAGAATCCTGGTATGGAGTCACGGTTGAAAACAATAAGGTAATTGGCATCAATTTATTGTTCAATAATTTAAACGGGACGTTGCCTGTATCTTTGGGACAGCTAAAAAATTTAAAAAAGTTGGAATTGTCATTCAATCCAATTTCAGGAACCATCCCTGCGGAATTGGGCAATCTGTTACAATTAGAAATTTTAGCAATAAACGGTACTGCCATTAGCGGCAAAATTCCGGAGTCCTTGGGCAAACTTTCAAATTTGAAGCAGTTGCATTTAAGCAGTAATCAACTAATTGGAACTGTGCCCGAAAGCTTAGGAAATCTTAGGCAGATTGAGGTCTTTAATGTATTTGATAACGATTTATCCGGTGCATTACCACAAGAGTTGGCAAGTTGCCCAAATCTGAAACAGCTTATGGTAGCAGAAAATAATTTTAACAATCCGAGTGATTTTTCAGTGATATTGCTGTCAAATTCCGGAGCAAAATTAGACTTACTCAATAATTCCCCACAAATTGAGCCCGCCCAGTCCATAATAGCTGTAGAGCGGGACGAAAATGAAGATTAACACTATTCTATTTCCTCATTTCCAAGCGGTCTGTAACGGGCCGCTTATTTTTTATAACCACGGTAATAAACATATTTTATCGATAAAAAGCATTGCATAATTGAAAAATATTAGTAGATTGCGCTCGGTCTTTGAACCAAGTGGCCCCCACCCACTCCAAAGACCCTAAAGCTTAATATTTGGTTAAAAAAAAGAGCTTTTAAATTGGAGCGGCCTTTTTTGAGGTCGCTCTTTTTTTAATATAGCGTGACATTTTGGATAATATCAAAAGTATGGGGAGAAAATTAAATGTCATATCTAGTAAAGATGAAGACTTATAAATTTAATTACTATATTTCTAAAATAAAACACTAATCTTAAAATTTCAATTTTGAGAATCATTAAAAGTATTTTCCTTTTCCTCTTTATCGCAATGGCCAGTAATGTTTTGTCAGCCCAAGAATATCAGGTACCGCAAAACATCACTTTGGAAAGTGAAACGGATTTCAAAAATTATGAAACTGAAGTGGTAAATGCAATAACCTGGCTGAAAAATACCCCCATAAATCAAAATCCCGCGCAACGGAAAGATGTAAACTCATTTTTATTGCAATGGATGACAGGAACCCCAACAATATCCATAGAGTTGGGAGATTTCCAAACAGGGCTTACGGCTGATAATTCGGATTTATTGGTAATGTATTTGGCAGGTTGGAGCAAATTTGCCATAGAAAATCCTACCGAAAAGGAAAATAAGTTACTGTGCAACCTAGCGGGAGTAAAAAGTGTGCTAAACCTATATTCCAAAAATGTTGGCAAGGGAATCCAGAAAAATAAAAAACTCGAAAAACTGCTAAAAATGGATGAAAGCGAATTGAAGGTTTATGTTCAAAAAGAGATTAAATAAAAACTTTCCTTTAATTAAAAAAAAACCGCAACCCTTTCAGGTTGCGGTTTTTGCATTAAGCTATTTCTAGAAACTTATTTTACTTCTTCAAAATCTACGTCCTCAACGTCGCTGTTTTCAGCGCCGCCGCCTGTGCTTCCCTGCTCGGCTCCAGCTCCGGCATCACCGGTTGGGGCGCCTTGCTGCTCTGCTTGGGCTTTGTACATTTCTTCTGAAGCAACTTTCCAAGCTTCGTTAATCTTATCTAAAGCAGGCTGAATGTTGCTTACTTCTTTGGTCTCGTACGCTTTTTTCAGTTCTTCCAAAGCTTCCTCAATTGGCTTTTTCTTATCGTCAGATAATTTATCGCCAAACTCTTTCAGTTGCTTTTCAGTCTGGAAGATCATTGCGTCTGCTTCGTTCAGTTTTTCAACTTTTTCCTTTGCAGCCTTATCGCTTTCGGCATTTGCCTCGGCATCCGCTTTCATCTTTTTGATTTCCTCTTCGGTAAGTCCGGAAGAAGCCTCAATACGAATGTCCTGCGATTTATTGGTAGCCTTATCGGTAGCGCTTACTTTAATGATACCGTTGGCATCAATATCAAACGTTACTTCAATTTGTGGCACGCCGCGTTGTGCTGGTGGAATACCGTCCAAATGGAAACGACCGATAGTTTTATTGTCGTTCGCCATTGGGCGCTCCCCTTGCAATACGTGGATTTCAACACTTGGCTGGTTATCGGCCGCAGTAGAGAATACCTGACTTTTCTTGGTAGGAATGGTAGTGTTGGCCTCAATCAATTTGGTCATCACACCGCCCATTGTTTCAATACCCAGTGAAAGTGGGGTTACGTCCAAAAGAAGTACATCTTTCACATCTCCGGTCAATACACCACCTTGGATTGCGGCACCTACGGCCACAACCTCGTCTGGGTTTACACCTTTACTAGGTTTTTTTCCAAAGAATTTTTCCACGGCTTCCTGAACTGCAGGAATACGGGTGGAACCACCTACTAATATTACTTCGTCAATATCGCTTTTGCTCAATCCGGCAGCTTTTAGTGCTTTTTCGCAAGGCGCGATGGTTCTTTTTACAAGATCTTCAATCAATTGCTCAAACTTTGCACGTGTCAACGTTTTTACCAAGTGTTTTGGTCCGCTGGCAGTAGCTGTAATATAAGGCAAGTTGATTTCGGTTTGCGTTGAGGAAGACAACTCAATTTTTGCCTTTTCAGCAGCTTCTTTCAAACGTTGAAGGGCCATTGGGTCTTTCTTCAAATCAAAATCTTCTTCTTTTTTGAATTCATCTGCCAACCAATTAATGATTTTTTGGTCAACATCATCACCACCCAAGTGGGTATCACCATCTGTAGCCAATACTTCAAAAACACCGTCACCCAATTCAAGGATACTTACGTCGTGTGTACCACCACCAAAGTCAAAAACCACGATCTTTTGGTCGGTTCCTTTTTTATCAAGTCCGTACGCAAGTGCCGCAGCCGTTGGCTCGTTTATAATACGTTCTACTTTAAGTCCAGCAATCTCGCCCGCTTCCTTGGTTGCGTGGCGCTGGCTGTCATTAAAATATGCAGGAACTGTAATTACCGCGCGGGTAACGTCCTGTCCTAAATAATCTTCAGCGGTTTTCTTCATTTTTTGAAGAATCATCGCGCTCAATTCCTGTGGGGTGTACATACGTCCGTCAATATCTACACGGGCGGTGTCGTTGTCACCTTTTACCACTTTGTAAGCTGCGTGTTCCGCTTCAGATTTAGATTCGGAATATTTGTTCCCCATAAATCGTTTTATGGAGCTTATGGTTTTTGTAGGGTTTGTAACCGCCTGACGTTTTGCAGGATCACCTACTTTAATTTCGCCACCTTCCACAAATGCAATTACGGAGGGCGTTGTTCTTTTTCCTTCGGCGTTAGGAATAACCGTTGGCTCGCTACCTTCCATTACGGCAACGCAGGAGTTGGTTGTACCTAAGTCGATTCCAATTATTTTACTCATATTATTAGTGTTATATATTAAAACTTCGATTTTTAATTACGATTTCTATAAGTCAAGGAATGTGCCAAGGGAAAGTTTATGCCAAGCTGTCAGTTTTATGAGAATTTTCGTAAAAAAAAGGAATCCACAAAAGGGACGAAAAAGGAAGCTTAAGAATTAATAGAAATTTAGAAATAAAATTAAATTTTTGAATATCAACTCTATAAAAGGTAACTTTAAGAAAAAAAATTAAAAGATGAGTAGTAAGAAAGAAAAATTTGCCAGTTTCGGTATCGCAACAAAAGGCATCGTTTATTTCATTACTGGAGCACTTACCGCAATGGCTGCTTTTGGCTATGGCGGAAAAAAATCAGGCTCAGGAGCCGTTATAGATTTTATAGCCAAACAAACCTTCGGTCAAGTATTATTGATTCTATTGGCCATAGGGCTATTGGGATATGTATTTTGGCGCTGGTATCAAGCATTTACCAATCCCAAGGAGATGGAAAACAATACGAAGGGTACTGTAAAGCGAATCGCTTATTTTATTAGTGGTGTTTTATACTGCGTCTTGGCAATTAAAGCCATTAGTACCGTAATAGGCTCCAATAACGGCGGGAAATCTTTTACCACAAAAGTATTTGAATCTGAGTATGCCACCGCAGTTGCTCTAATTATAGGACTTGGTTTAGCCGGAAAGGCATTGTATGAATTATATAATGCATATTCCGGAAAATTTAAAAAAGATGTTGAAAGTGCCGGAATTCCACAAAAAGCCGAAAACCTTATATTGCCAGCCGGAAAAGTTGGACATACCTCACGAGGTATCGTAGCAGGTATATTGGGGTTTCTATTTTTAAAAACAGGATTTGCAGGTAACGCCAATAAATTGAGCAAAACTGATGCCTTTGGGTTTATAGAAAATGAATTCGGAAACATAGTTATGGGCCTCATTGCATTGGGGGTAGTGGCATATGGCGTGTTTATGATAATTAAGGCCAAGTACAGCAGTTTAAGTGTTAAATAACCACCCGCTTAAATTTATAATATGTGGAATCTAAACAATAAAAAAGCCGTCATTACCGGTGGCACCAAAGGAATAGGAAGAGCAACCGTTTTGGAATTTCTTTCGCTTGGCGCGGAAGTTGTTTTCACCGCACGAAATAAAGAGGAAGTAAACACTTTTGAAAAACAACTTCAGAATGACGGTTTTAAAGCATTTGGGGTTGTGGGTGATGTTTCAGAAAAGGAAGATATCGAAGCTCTTTTTTCAGATGTTGAAAAACGTTGGGGAATATTGAATATTTTAGTGAACAATGCCGGAATCAACATCAGAAAAGCTGCAGTAGAATATTCCGAAGAGGAATACCAAAAAATAATTGGCATCAACCTGACCGCTCCATTTCTTTTAAGCCGAAAATTGTATCCCTTTTTGAAAAAATCTGGTAATGCTTCTATTATAAATGTTTCCTCGGTTTCCGGGGTGATGGACACCCAAACCGGTTCGCCGTACGGAATGTCCAAAGCCGGATTGATCATGCAAACAAAAAATCTCGCTACCGAATGGGCACGAGACGGCATCCGCGTAAATGCAATATCGCCATGGTTTACCGAAACACCGTTAACGAGCGACCTTTTAAAATTGAAAGAACGCATCGAACCTGTGCTAAAACACACGCCCATGGGCCGAATTGCCCAAGCAGACGAAATGGCCAGCGTCATTGCTTTTTTCGCAATGGATAAATCTTCTTTTGTAACTGGACAAAATTTGGTTGTAGATGGCGGAATAACAAGTACCGCTATTTAAACCGAAAGCATCATATAAAAAATTCCAAAAGTTTTTTTTGAAATTTAGGATTTTTTATTTGGAATTTATAGACAATAACTCTCCCCACTGTGTAGTATAGCGCGGACTCCTTTCCTTTTTTATGAGTTCCCATTCATGCAAGCGTGTTCCCACCAAACCTGAAGAAATGGTTGCTTTTCCAAATTTGCGGTTGATGGCATCAAAAGTTTCTATCAGCTTTGGGTGGTTCAGTTTTGAAGGCTGGTGAAACAGATTGCCCTGCACATAATCCTGCGGAATGATGCCCGTAAGGTTCACCCCCAATTTTTTGTAGCGATAGCCAGGCTTGTAAATTTCTACCAATGCCTTCCGCGCAGCTGAAATAAGTTTGAAGGTATCGTTGGTGGGAATCTCTAAAGTGACAGTACGGCTATTTGAATATTGCTCATCCACGTTGCTATGGTAATTTGTGATCACGAAAACCTGGAGATATGTAGCACAGGATTTTTGGGCGCGCAAAACTTCACTCACTTCGCTTATGTAATAGGCGCAGGCTTCCTCAATACGTTCCAGATCGGGCAACTTTATGCCAAAGGATTTTGCAGTGCCAATTCCCTTTTTGGGAGGTGGCTGCGTTACAAACTCATTGCAAAGTTCGCCTTTTAGCTCGCGCCAGGTACGCTCGCCTACCACTGTCATTTCCTTTCGCACCCATTGCAGCGGGGTTTCAGTGAATTGAAAAGCATTAAAGACTCCTATATTCTTCAACCGTTCGGCGTGCTTTCTGCCAATACCCCACACATCGCCAATCTTGCACCACCTTAAGGCTTCAATTCTTTTCTCTTCGGAATCGATCACAAAAACGTGGTTGTTTTCTACAATCTTTTTTGCCATTTTATTGGCCAGTTTCGCCAAGCCCTTTGTGGGAGCAATTCCAACGCCAACCGGTAAACCCGTATTCTTGAAAATAGTATCTTTAATTTCGTGTCCGTATTTATTTAGAGAAGCCTTTTTCATTCCTGAAAGATCCGCAAAAGCTTCGTCAATGCTATAAACTTCCACATTGGGCGAAAATGTTCCCAGAATGTTCATAACGCGCTGCGACATTTCGCCATAAAGTGTATAGTTGGAGGAGAAAAAGTTCACTTTATGCGCCAGCAATTGATCCTTTATTTTAAAGACAGGCTCGAACATCGGGATGTCTGTGAGGGCTTTCGCCTCCTTGTTTGCAGCAATCACGCATCCATCGTTATTGCTCAAAACCACAACGGGCTTTCCCAAGAGATCGGGCCGGAAAACCTGTTCGCAACAAGCGTAAAAACTATTACAGTCAACCAGGGCAATCATCGGGCGGAGTGGATTATGTAAGTAATAATTCCCCACACAATGAACTCCCCTTCTTCAGAAAAACCAAAGGGAATACGCTGTATTTTAAATTCCCCTTCCTGAATTATTAGCGCCAAATCATCAAAATTCCTGGATAGTGATCTATCGATAATCAACACATCCCTATCAAGAATATTGTATTCCTTAAAAGCATTTCCGTCAATCCGTACGAAAAAAGTAGCATCGCGATTCACTACCAGTTCTTGGTTCAAATCAATTGTCGGTTCCAAATAATGTGTAGCGGGGCTTGTAAAACCAGTTTGTTTTGACACGCCCGGCTCGTGCCTGCTTTTTACTTTTGTAAGCTTTCCTGAAGTGATAATTTCCATAGTTCAAAAATAGGAATATTTCCTTTTTTATGGAATATTTCCATTATAAATTATAAACAATTCCTTACTTCCCTTTAGCAAGATCCCTTAAAATTTCTTAGGTTTGAATTAAGAATAAATTTATGGAAAGTATCAGCGTTTTTGACATGTTGAAGATAGGAGTTGGCCCGTCCAGCTCCCACACTTTGGGCCCGTGGCGTGCCGCCCTACGATGGATTGGCGAACTGAAAGAAAAAAACCAGTTTGATGGAGTAGCCCAAATTTCAGTGGACCTCTACGGTTCGCTTTCACTCACAGGAAAAGGCCACGCGACGGATCTTGCGGTAATGCTAGGACTTTCAGGCTTTGATCCGGTAACTTTTCCTATTGAAAATATTGAAAAGGAAATTGATTTTATCAATTCTGAAAATAAGTTGAAGCTTAACGGCGAAAAGGAAGTACCTTTCTTTCCGAAACAAAACATAATCTTCAATCGCAAGTTTTTGGAATTTCATCCCAACGGCATGACTTTTCGGGCTACGCTGAATGATGGTTCCAAAAAATCTTCTTCCTTCTATTCTATCGGGGGCGGTTTTACAGTAAAAAAAGAGCGAAAACGCAAAAAGATAAAATTAGCAAAATTTGCGCAATTCCCTTTCCCTATTGAAAAAGGAACGGAACTATTAGCATATTGCAAAGCCGAAGGAAAAAGCATTTCTGAAATAGTTCTGGAAAACGAAAAATCACTGCGAAGCGAAGCCGAAATAAATGACGGCTTAAAGAAAATCTGGAATGTAATGCTAGATTCCATGTACGTTGGCGCCCATACGGAAGGCACGTTGCCTGGCGGACTGAACGTTACGCGCAGAGCTTTTGAGATGAATAAAAACCTAATTGGCAACCATAAATACACAAATGCCGAGGAATGGATTGCAGCCATTAGGAATACAGAAGTTAAATTTCGGCAAATCCTGAAATGGGTTTCGTGCTTTGCCCTCGCCGTAAATGAAGTAAATGCTTCCTTGGGCCGCGTGGTTACTGCACCCACTAACGGAAGTGCGGGTGTGATTCCTGCAGTGATGATGTATTATATGGTGATTGAAAACCACGATGCCAATTTTGAGGATGTTCGAAAATTTTTGCTCACAGCAGGTGAAATCGGTAGCATTTTCAAAAAAGGTTCTACCATTTCGGCCGCAATGGGTGGTTGCCAAGCAGAGATTGGCGTTTCATCCTCAATGGCTGCGGGCGCGCTATGCGAATTAATGGGCGGGACACCAGAACAATGCTTGATGGCCAGTGAAATTGCAATGGAACATCATCTAGGTATGACCTGCGACCCCATTGCTGGTTTGGTGCAAATTCCTTGTATAGAGCGCAATGCGATGGGCGCCATCAAAGCCATCAATGCTTGTGAAATGGCTCTGGATAGCGATCCTTCAAAAGCAAAAGTACCCCTCGATAAAGTAATCTCAACGATGTGGGAAACCGCAAAGGATATGACTTCAAAATACAAGGAAACCAGTGAGGGTGGCTTAGCTGTGCAGGTAAATATTAGCGATTGCTAATATCATTCAATTTTACAGCTCCCAATGCGCAAGGAATCTATAAGGCGCAATATTTTCCAGCTTTCATCGGTATAAACAAGAGTGAAAGAGTTGGCCCCACAATGACTGAACTTGCCATTAAGATAGTATTCATAGGGACTCCACACATGGGCAATATTTCCATCACTATTCACAATGTAATCGGTCAATTTTTCATCCCATACTTGCTCTTTTCCCGTTGTGGCAGCATAAGTAAGCAATTCCGACGCCCGAATGAACATTAGAATATTTTCCTGTTCGGTATTCACGTATGCGCGATTCATAGTCATATTGGGATGCATGACCGATTTCATTTTTAGGGTGTCGCCGGCTCGGTACCCATCCATAAAAATATTAATGATTATTTTTGCATTTTCTGAGGAAAGGGACTCCTGTCCAAAACTTTGAACTGCCAGTAAAATGGAAAAAAGAAAGAATACAGATTTCATATTCAAAAAATAATTGGTTACTTATCAAAAATAGTACTTTTACACTCTAATATATAGATATTTTAGAAATATGTCAACAGCCAAAAAAGAGTACAAACGTATTACCACCAAAACTTTGGTGGACATGAAAAGGAAAGGCGAAAAAATCTCGATGCTCACGGCATATGATTTTACAATGGCCAAGATTGTGGACAGCGCCGGTATAGATGTAATTTTGGTGGGCGATTCGGCATCCAATGTAATGGCTGGCCATGAAACTACGCTGCCGATTACGCTGGACCAAATGATTTATCATGCGGCTTCTGTGGTTCGCGCTATCGAACGCAGTTTGGTTGTGGTTGATTTACCTTTTGGAAGTTACCAAAGTGATCCAAAAGAGGCATTGCGCTCAGCAATAAGAATCATGAAAGAAAGTGGCGGTCACGCTGTGAAGCTTGAAGGCGGAAAGGAAATAAAGGAATCCATAAAACGAATTTTGAATGCGGGAATTCCCGTGATGGGCCATTTGGGTTTAACCCCCCAATCCATCTATAAATTTGGAACTTATACCGTGCGCGCAAAGGAAGAAGAGGAAGCGGAAAAACTAATCTCTGACGCATTATTGCTTGAAAAAGCAGGTTGTTTCGCAGTGGTGTTGGAAAAGGTTCCCGCTAAATTGGCACAGGAAGTTGCAGAAAAAATAAGCATTCCCGTAATCGGTATTGGTGCCGGAAATGGTGTTGACGGACAGGTTTTGGTAACCCACGATATGCTTGGTATGACACACGAATTCAATCCACGTTTTTTAAGAAGGTATCTCGATTTATATACTGAAATGAAAAGTGCTTTCAGTAAATACAGCGAAGATGTGAAGAGCGGTGATTTTCCAAATGACAGTGAACAATATTAATAGGTGATTAGATTTTTAGAATCCAAAAATCGAGCAATCCAACAATCCAACAATCCAGAAATCTAGCCCACATAGCACTAAAGATAATCTTCAGGTTCTATTTGAAGACAACCATTTAATTGTCGTAAACAAGCGCCCGGGCGATATTGTGCAGGGCGACAAAACGGGCGATGCGCCTCTTTCCGAGGTTGTGAAGGAATACATTGCCGAAAAATACAACAAGCCCGGCGCAGTATTTCTTGGGGTAGTTCACAGATTAGACCGACCTACAAGCGGGATTGTGGTTTTTGCAAGAACTTCAAAGGCATTGGCGCGATTGAATAAAATGTTTTCAGAAAGAGAAACCGAAAAAATATATTGGGCAATAGTGAAGAATTCTCCCCCAAAAATGGCGGATACGCTTACACATTTCTTAAAAAGAAATCCAAAACAGAACAAATCATACCCTCACATCAACGAAGTTCCGGGCAGCAAAAAAGCGATCCTCCATTATAAACTTCTGAAAAAACTTGACAATTATTATTTACTGGAAATTATACTGGAAACTGGCAGGCATCATCAAATTCGGGCACAGCTATCGGCTATTGGGTGTACCATTAAAGGAGATTTGAAATATGGGTTTGACAGAAGTAATACAGATGGAAGCATTCACCTTCATGCAAAAACGCTTAGATTAACCCATCCTGTGCAAAAAGAAGAAATTTGTATTGATGCGCCCCTTCCAAATGATGCCGTCTGGAATGCTTGTAATTAAAGATGAATTAGATTTTTTTTAAGAGCAAATATTACCAACCCTACCCTGTTTTTTATTTTAAACCGCTTAAATAATTCTTGACGGTATCCATCAATAGTTTTTGGACTTAAATCCATTATATTGGCTATTTCCTTATAAGTCATTTCAGAACAGGCCAATTTTATAAAAGTAAGCTCGTTTTCTTTAAGATCAAGAATTCTTCCTTCCTCATCGGGCGTTAGGGAATGCAGTAATGTTTCAGATACTTTTTCAGAATGGTAATACCCTTTTTCTATCAATTCACAAAGGGCTGTGTGCAGTGTATTTGGATTTATATCCTTTAACAGATATCCCTTCGCTCCTCTGCGCAACATTCTTAGAATGGCCTGCTCTTCATCTTCCATAGAGAGTATTAGCACACCTATACTGGGGTGATGTTGCATTAACCATTCAGCTGTTTCAAAACCATCCATGACGGGCATATTGATGTCCAGCAGTATGATTTCAGGCTTTTCAGAACTTCCTTCCATTATTTTTTGAAGTTGTTGTCCATTTTTAGCATAAAAAAGCACTTTGAAATCTGAAAACGAATTGATAAGTTTTCCCAAAGAGGTGGCAAAGAGCGAGTGATCATCAACAATGGCAACTGTATGTTTTGTGTTTTCGCTCATTAGATATTTTTGTAGGGATAACTTAAATATAGTTGAGTACCTTCTCCTTTTTTTGAGGTTATGGTGTATTCAGCACTTATAAGTGCTGCGCGGCTCTTCATTGTTTCTATTCCTGAATTGTCACTTTTCGCCAAAGTGTCGAAGCCAATACCATCATCCATTGCTGAAATATCCAAGGTTTTTTCTTTATATTCTAAATGTACAAATAATTTTGAAGCTCGTGCGTGTTTTAGCACGTTAGAAAGAAATTCCTGCAGAATACGGAAAAGGATAATTTCGTTCGCGCTATTTATAGGAATTATGTCGCCTGTTATTTTTAGTGAGGCATCTAGGTAGCCAAGTCGCTTAAATCGGTCAAGTTCTACCTTTAGGGATGCAAGCAGGCCGTTTTTTAGGACTACATCGTTGTTGAGCACTTTGGAGAGAGAGCGTATTTCTTGAACAGATTCTTGCACTATGCCCTTTGTTTCCTGAATTTGTTCGTGATAAGTAGCAGGGATGGAATTCATCAAAACATTCAATTGAATATTTGCAACAGAAAGCAATTGGCCCACGTTATCATGCAATTCCCAAGCGATGTTTTTTAAGGTTTGTTCTTGTATCTCTATTTGTGAATCTGCCAATTCGCGCTGGTATCGCTTCTCTGCTTCATACCGTTCCTTTAAAAATTTATTTTTTCGACGCTGAAAAGCAACAAAAAACACAATTGCAAATACCGCAAAAAACAACAATACGGCAATAAAATAAACTATTAAAAGTTTTTCTTGGGGAAGTAAGGGTCCTTTTTCGGTAAGCATATCAAAAATCCAGCTATATAGATGGAATACAGTAAGTAGTTAGTCCCAAAGATAACCCGTCTATACAATATGACAAAGTCAGGGTCTATAGAATTACTATAATAAGAGCTATAAAGGAATAAAGGTGTGGTACAAAGGTGGAAAATCAAAGCTCCCACCGAAACATAAAAAGGCAAGCTCTTTTGCACCATCAGAATTTGGTCGCTTTTCAGCAACTCCAAATAGTAAAATGCTATGCTCAAGAATACAAGAAGGGTGCCCACAATATTGCAAATTGGCATGAACCCCACGAAAAACCCTTTCGATACGATAATCTCCAAAATGCTCACGGCCAAAAACACAACCGATACCAGATTTAAAATCTTTATTGATCTTTTGGCCGCTAAGTACCATTTAAAATAATTTATGTAAAAGAGATAGCTAACGATCGCATAAATATTTGCCAGCCAATAATTACTTTCAAAACCTGTTCCTTCCAAAAAATTTAAGATCCCATCTTCAATGAAAACCACGTACCATCTTAATATTTCTGAAAATATTGTAAATCCTAAGAAAGAAACAAAATAATAAGTAGGTGTGGATTTATTTTTTGTGTAGTAATAAACACCAAAAATAAAAGCAAGAAGCTCAAATATGTTAACAAATATGGCTGCTAGCACTTGTTGAAAAAATTTGAGTATTATGATTTATCATTTTGAAAAGAGATATTTCTAAAATTACTTTTAAATAATTGAAAAGAATAAATGTAAAGGAAACATTCATTTTAGTTATTACTAAATTAAAAAAACAGGAAAAATAATATTTAGAAAACTTAATAATTCTTCGGAGGAAAACCAGATATTCCTTGATTCAAAGGCTCCAAATTATAATTGTTCGGTGATCCCGGAGTTATACCATTAGTTGGTGCTAAAAATACAGTTGCTTTGTCATTAGTAGCATTATCATAAGCAGCAAAATAAATCCGGACGCCAGGCTGCGCCCCCATCCCCGAACCTGCATTTATATAATCTAAAAACTGTTGAAGTTCAGCAACGCTGAATAAAAACTCACGTGCATCCGGCGAGCCCTGTGCCCGTTCAATATCTACGGCACGGGTTGCTACCCAGTTATTTTGTAATTGTCTTGCTTCGGCTACGGTAATACAATTTGATGGTTTTGACATAATTGAGATTATTTTTTGGTTATAGAAGAAACGAATGTAGCAAAAACATTCAAAAAAGCGCACTCACGTCTAAATAAACAGGAAAAATCCTATATAAATAGAGGAATTTTCCTATAAAAAATAAGGGTTTTTCCTTCAACACAATGGGTAAAACACTTCTAAAAAAATAGTTAAAACACTGTTGTATAAAGAGTTAATAGTAAGTATATTTAATGATGCTTAAGAAGCATAGATTTTTAGCATTGGGGAAGCAAAGAAAATAATATGAAAAAAAACAAATATTTAGACGAACTCACCATTACCAAAACCCAAAAAAAAGACGGTGACAATAATAAAAAGGATGTTATGAAAATTCAGTCGTGGCTGTCCCTTTATGCAATTCAGCATCCCGCAAGCGGAACGGTCACGGGTATCGATGGTGATTTTGGACCGGCAACCGAAAAAGCAGTCAAGAATTTTCAAAAATCCATTCAAGTAGAGCAAAATGGGGTTGTTACTCCACAACTTTTTGAAAAACTCTCTCAAGGGATGAAAGATGCTTTTGAGAAACCATTGCAATCAAGTTCGTTGAGAAATGCTGTTGTGGAAGCGGCCGAAAATCATTTAAAAAATACACCTTTTGAATTGGAAATAAAAGGACAGCAAAACAGTGGCCCTTGGGTGCGGGCGTATATGGACGGTCACGACGGTTCGCTCTGGTATTGGTGCATGGGGTTTGCGCAAACAATTTTAGACCAAGCCGCCAGTGCGCTCGGGAAGGATTTCCGCAGCTTAATGCCTCTTACTTACAGTTGCGATACCGTTGGGACTACAGGTTTAAGCAAAGGGTTGTTAACTCGTTACCAATCTGTCCGCAACAATCCTTCGGTGATGAAACCGGGCGATTTTTTTCTATTGCAAAAATCGAGATATGATTGGACGCATACAGGTATTATCATTTCCGTGGGTAACGACGTGATTGAAACCATTGAAGGAAACACTAACCAAGCGGGCTCCCGTAACGGAATTGCCGTTTTAAAAAGAACCCGTAATTTCAGAAAATCGAAACTGGATGTCTTCTCAATCGAGCCATTGGTATAATTTATTGTTATTTCAAAAAAAAATTTTCTAGATAATTATCTTTAAATTAGAAGCTTATATTTTTTTCATGAAAGAAACTGAAGAAAAAAAATCTTGGATAACAAAGTTGATTGATGTTGTGCATCATCTTTTCAAATCTTTCAAAAACTTCTTTAAGTCTTCTATTTTAAGTCTTTTGGTCATTTTGATCATTCTTTTATTGTTGACCCAAATGGATCAGGCCTTCACTATGATGGTTGATTTGATAGAGACCAAATGGGTTTCCTTGTTTTTGGCATTCTTTTTTATCAACGGGCTGGCTGTTGCGCTTTCCCACTACCCTATTTATACCTATTATGCTGCTGATCTCAATAACAGTGGCGATTATACCTACTGGCACGCAAAGCACCCCCTAAACTGGTGGATTTTTAAAAAATTCACGATTTATACTTTTACCACAGATAAAAATTCTGGCTACAAACCGGATAACTGGGCCAATTATTTCCGCTATTCTACGGGCATTTTGATACACATTGTTTGGATCCACTTCATTATAAGCAGTTTTAAGCCAAACTTTATTTTTGAGGATTTTCCTTTTGATAAGGTTAAGATCATTATCTACGTGCTCCTTCTTGTTCCCTTTATACTTTATATCTATTTGAAAGAAAAAATTAGCAAATATGAAAGTGAAAAAACTACCGAAGAACTTCCTGAAATACTTATAAAATTATACAGAAAATTAGCCCTTTGGTATTTAATCATAGCAATTTTATGTGTGGTCTTGCTGCTCAACACACTCACATGGGGAAATTTCAGTCCCGGGGGTTTTATACTGTTATTGTTGACGAGCTATGCGTGCATGTTCAATTATATTTTTTTCAGATTGTTGCGTTCCAAATTCAGTTTGATTTTAAATACCTTAACTAGCGCCAAATATCTTCCCGTACGGATATTTTTTGAAAAAATCCACTTTCTGGAAAAATCAGAGAACTATCTGTTAATGTTTTATTTGAACTTTTTAGTGGCTGCAATTTTTCTTTTCGTTCTCACATTGGCCAGCATTCTTGGTTGGCCCCTGATGAATGGCGTTCCCATTTTACTCGCTTTCTTCTACTTTTATTATTTTATAATGGCTAGTTTGGGCAAGTACTTTTTTGTTGCCAGAAAAAAGCAATTGCTGACCACCAAAAGTTATCGTGCCTTTTTGGCAATTAGCTTAATATTTTTCGCGCTGGTAATTATTACAAACTGCACCAATACCGAAGTAACCACCCACGAACTGGATCTGGTTGAAAATACAAAGACCGAAATACCCGAAGCTGTATTTCTGGATAGTCTAAAAGCAAAAAAGGACAACACACTTTTCTTTATAGCTTCACACGGCGGCGGCTTAAAAGCAAACGTTTGGACACTTAATGTGCTGAACAAATTACAAACAAATACTGAGGGAAAACTTTTGAAGCAAAGTATTGCTTTTTCAGGTGCATCCGGCGGTTCGTTAGGCCTGGCACTATATACGGGGCTTTTTAAAGAAAATGGCCTGGATACCCTTCGAATTAAAAAGAAAATAGATTCCCTTGCAAAACAAAATTACACTTCTTTGGATTTAACCTTAACTTTTGGACTGGACACCTACCGCAAACTGTGGCCATTCAGCCAACGTATAGGCCTTCGCGACCGTCCATACTACGCAATGGTGAAATATCAAAACACCATCCAAAACACGCCTTCAAAACACCTTTCTGAAATTTCCTTTCGCGATTTCTGGAAAGAAGCCTTTTTGAAAGATGGTTACTTTCCATCATTAATTATGAATACTGCGGGCCAAAAGGGAAATCGTGGCATTCTCTGGTCAGTGAAGCAAAAAGATTTTAACGCTATTTTTCCTTATGCAGAAAACCTTGCCGATTTGGCAGGTAATAAAACCATCCCATATTACCAAGCTGTTTCAACCACAAACCGATTTCCTATTTTTAGCCCCGCTGCAAAGATAAAGGGCCACGGCCACTTTATAGATGCGGGAGCTATTGACAACAGCGGGCTTTTGGGATGTTTGGATTTGCACAATTACTTGCTGCGCAATCAAATTTTGGGCAATAAACAGATTGCATATGTTGAAATAATAAACAGTAAAAGTCTGTACACAAATTATTTGATTGAAAAATTCAAAAAAGAAAACAAAATCCTGCACATCCACAAAAACGAAAATGAGTCCGATAATATCGTCGTTGATTTGGAAACGGGGCTCAATCTGGACAAAATCCCAAATTATCTCAGTGATTATTTGACTAACTGGGAAGAATCCGCCGAGGGAAACCTGCGATATTTTAAAATTTTTATGCCGCACAAAGTCTCCATTGATGATGTGGAAGCTTTTTTTAAAGGATCAATTACAAACGAAAGTACTCGCTTCAAACTTAAACTTTTTCTTGAAAAAGAAAATGATCTCATCCTTTCCTTAACTGAAAAACCGAATAAATCCTTTTTCGATCCGTGGGAGTTTTACGAACCAACACTTTCGAGGCATTTAAGTGAAAGTAGTCTGAATTACATTGATGCCATTTTGAAGCATCCGCTGCTCGAAGAACAGTTTTCAGAAATTGAAAACCTTATAAAAACAAAGAAAGTTGAGAAAAATACCAATCCAAAAATTACTTTTTAATGGACAGATTTTTCTTGCAAGGTATTCAAAGCATAAATTGCAAAACTGCCAAGCCAATGGCCACCTTCATAAGTATCGCCCACTAAATTTGGGTAGGAATAGGCTATGTGCTCATTGGCAATGTTTTCTAAGTGTTTGTATTGTGGATAATGTTTTGCCAAACCATACAAGACCCAAGCCCTACTGAAGTTTAAACCATCTAAATGCACTAACTTTCCATCGGTTCGGTCACTTACCTCTCCTACTTTTAAGTGATAATTTTTATTGACCAATTGCGCCATGAATTTGTCAAGCCAAGGAATAAATTCTTCCGGAGAAAGCACACGGCGCATTATATCAATTTCTTCCAGACAGGGTGAGAGAAAATCGTATCCGCTGGGTTCCCAGGTTATTGGGCAGTTTACATCATTTATATAAAAATCTCGGGCACGCTTTTCAATTAATTGTTTTAATTCCAAATCGCCCATAGTTTCAGCGTAGTCATAAGCGAAAGTCAATCCGAAGGCTGTATTGGTATGCTGGCCCACTCGGATTGGGTAATTCAGTTTTGGAAGAAATTCTTTGTAACGAAGCACAATAATATCTGCCAATGGTTTTAGGTTTTGTCCCAAATCCTTCGCCATTGGGTCGTCCCAATTGTGTAGTTCTTCTGAAAGTTTTAGAAGCCAAGCCCAACCGTAGGTTCTTTCAAAAGATATATTGATGGGCTTTTCAAAAAAGGCAACCTCGGTAGCCACATTTTCTGCAGTGATTTTTTCTTTCAGCAATTTTCTAGCTTCCTGAGCCTTGTCCATTGCTGGAAACTGTCTCAGCAATGTAACCATTGACCAGTATCCATGAACGGCACTATGCCAATCAAAACAGCCGTAGAATATAGGATGTACAGCGATTGGTTCCACCAAATCTGCTTTGCTTTCTAATGTCTCGCCAGGTTTATACGGATATTTCGTGCCCACACAGTGTAGGGGAAGTTCTAGGAGTTTATTAGCTTCCATCACAGTAAATGTTGGTTTAGGAAATTCTTGATTGGCGGGATCTTCGTCCTTAAAAACTTCTGGGCTTTGATCTTGATTTTTACAGCTAAAAAACATAATTATGAAGAATAAAGGTATATATAGTTTTTTCATAAAACTGTAGAATTTGTATAAAGATAAAAAATACAAAGCCACGCATTCAGGAATAATTTTTTATTCCTGAATGCGTGGCCAATAAATTTTTAATAATAACTTTTATAGTTTCACATCATCAAGCTTTACTTCCTCACCGTTTTTATCAAGCAGTTTTACTTCGTCAAAACCCATATCCTTAAATTGTGCAAACTGGGTTGCGGCATCGCCAACAACCAAGTAAGCCATTTTAGAAGCATCCAGATATTTATTGGCAAGCGCTTTATGTTGTTCCAGCGTCATATTTTGCACTATAGCTTCCTCTTTTTCAATGTAATTTGCCGGAAGGTTATATTCGTTGATTTCTTGTAACATTCCCAAAAGTGAACCCTGTGTCTCAAAACGACGGGCGTTAGATTTTATAAGTGCATTCTTCGTAAATTCAAGATCTTCGGGAGAAATACCTTCTTTGTATTTTGAAATTTCATCCCTAAAAATCTCTACAGATTCTCCAGTGGTATTGGTTCTAACGCTTGAAGAAGCTGTAAATGTTCCAGGAATTTTACTTCCGCTGAAACCGGTTCGTGCACCATAAGTATAGCCTTTTTCTTCACGCAAGATTAAATTCACATTTCCTGAAAAAGAGCCACCCAATTTATAGTTCATCACTTCCGCTGGGTAAAAATCGACATCGGTTCTTGGCAATGCTATATAACCAACATTAATTACAGATTGCTTAGCGTTTGGAATATCTACAAAATAAAGGGAGGCTTTATCTCTATTATTTGCAATTGGATATTCAGGAATAGCAACCTTCTTTGCGGCCCAACGCTCTTCCAAGCCTTTCAAATCTTTCAAAACTGCCTCTTTGTCAATTTTTCCAACTACTTGGAATGAACTTATAGAAGGCGAAAAATTCTTGTTGTAATACTCCTTTAAATCGTTCATGGTAATTGCCTTTACAGATTCAACGGTTCCAATAGCAGGATAACTGAAAATATGGTCTTCTCCGTAAAGAATTTTATTGTAGACCCGATTTGCAACTACATTTGGGTTTGCATCGGAACGTTCTATTTGGTTAATGGTTTTGGTTTTAATACGGCCCAATTCTTCTTCATCCCAACGCGGTTCTAAGAGGATTTCGGTTACCAAATCCATTGTTTTATCGAAATTACGGGTCAAGGTATTGCCTCTAATTACGATAGATTCATCCGTAGTGTACATATTGATGCTTGCACCCAAAAGGTCAATGGCTTCCTCCAACTCTTCAGGGGTTTTATTGGCTGTACCTTCCATTAAAATATCACTCATTAAGTTTGCCACTCCGTTTTTTTGCATATTATCTAGTAGGTGGCCACCTTCAATTACCAAACTGAAGTTAACGGTTGGAATTTCGTTCTGCTCAATTCCAGAAACTTTTATCCCGTTTTCAAGCGTTGCATTCCAAATTTCGGGAATAGACAATTCAGGGGCTGTCCCTTGAACCGGTGGGGTGGAACGGTCAAAGCTGGAAGGTGTTTTTACAATTTCCGTATCTGCATTTTCAACGGTTTTAGTTACATTTTCCTTAATCTCCTCTTCTACCACATTTGCTTTTTCTGAATTTTCAGCGATAAGCTCTAACTGCCCTTTTGGAACAAAACTGGTCATTACGTAGGGTTTATCTTTTATATAGTTATTGTAAACACGAACCACATCTTCCTTGGTCACTTTTTTGATGTTTTCAATATCTTCTGTAATAAAACCTGGGTCGTTGGTAAACACATTATATCGTGCCAATTGGAATGATTTACCCAACACGCTACTGATTCCGTTGTAAAATTGGGTTTCGAGACCTGCTTTAATTCTTTCAATATCACGATCAGTCACTCCTTCTTTTTCAAAAAGGATAAAAGCCTCATTTATACCACTTTCAATGGAATCTAGATCAACTCCATTGTTTGCTGTTATCGAGATTTGAAAATCGCCCGCCAATTCACTTGAGTTATTGTACGCTGTAGTTCTGGCGGTAAGATCTTTTTCTTTCACCAAAACTTTATACAGTGGCGCTTTTTTTCCTTGTGAAAGTATTTCACCAAAAAAATCCAGCGCATACGCATCTTCAGTATATTGTTGCACCGTTGGCCAAACCATATTTAGTTGGGGGGCTGTGGCAAAGTTATCTTCATGATAAAGCCTTTTTGTCTCCGCTAAAGTCACGGGTTGTGGTTTTAAAGGCTCCACTTCTTGGCGACGCTTTATTTCACCAAAATATTTTTCAATCATTTTTTTGGCTTCCTCGGTTTCAAAATCTCCCGCTAAAACTAAAGTTGCATTATTAGGACCGTAAAAGCGATCGTAAAACTCCTTTACGTCTTCCACAGTCGCATTTTGAAGATCTTCCAATTCGCCAATTACCTGCCAATTGTATGGATGCCCTTCGGGATATAAATTTTTGTCAATTACCCAACTGGTGTGCCCATAAGGATTATTGTCAACCCTTTGGCGCTTTTCATTCTGCACTACCTCTTGTTGGTTATAAAAGGCAGATTCTGTTACTGTATTTATTAAATAACCCATGCGATCGCTTTCCAGCCACATTACGGTTTCCATTGCATTTTTGGGCACCACTTCATAATAAATCGTGCCATCTTTCCACGTTCCGCCGTTAAGTGTTCCTCCGGCATCTTGGATTGTTTTAAAAAACTGGTCTTGCGGTACATTTTCAGATTCTTGAAAAAGCATGTGCTCAAACAAGTGGGCAAAGCCGGTACGTCCCGTTTTTTCACGGTTTGAACCTACGCCGTATTGTATGGCGAGTGAAACAATCGGGTCGCTTTTATCTTGATGAAGAATTACATCTAGGCCATTATCTAATTCGTATTTTTCAAATTCCACGGAAAGTTTGGCGCTTTCATCGGTGCTTGCCTCTTGTTTTGACTTACAGGAAAAAGCTATCAATGTTGCCATAGCTATTGCCACAACACTGATTTTAAGTGAGTTTTTAAACATAATTGAGTATCATTTTAAGAAAGTTTTAAAGATACTATGTGAAGCGTGTTTAAATCTTAAAAATAAGTTAAAACGAGACGGTGGTTAATAATTTCGAAATATTATCCAAACCACCCATCCCTATCCAAACTTCTATATTGTATTGACTCGGAAATGTGATTGCCGTTTATTTCTTCGGAAGCTTCCAAATCGGCAATGGTTCTTGCAACTTTTAGAATACGATCATACGCACGAGCAGAAAGATTTAAACGTTCCATGGCGGTTTTTAAAAGTTGTAACGAAGCTTCGTCAAGTTTACAAAACTGACGAATCTGCTTCACTCCCATTTGGGCGTTGTAATGTACTTTTTCAAATTCCAAAAAGCGTTCCGCTTGAATTTTGCGGGCATTGGTAACCCGCTCCCTAATTACAATGCTGGATTCACCACGGCGTTCGTCGCTCAGTTTTTCAAACGGAACTGGCGTTACTTCTATGTGAATGTCTATCCTGTCCAAAAGCGGACCGGAAATTTTACTTAAATAGCGCTGCATTTCTGCAGGTGAAGACATTACAGGCGCATCAGGATCATTAAAATATCCTCCCGGACTTGGGTTCATACTCGCCACGAGCATAAAACTGGAGGGATAGGTAACTGTGAATTTTGCACGGGAAATTGTTACATCGCGATCTTCCAAGGGTTGGCGCATTACTTCCAACACACCGCGCTTAAATTCGGGTAATTCATCCAAAAACAACACGCCGTTGTGCGCCAAACTTATTTCACCCGGCTGCGGATATTGTCCGCCACCAACCAGGGCAACATCTGAAATTGTATGATGCGGACTGCGGAAAGGACGCGAAGTCATAATGCCGCCTTTTTCCATAGTGCGTCCGGCGACACTGTGTATTTTTGTAGTTTCGAGACTTTCTTGTAAAGTCATGGGTGGAAGAATGCTGGGCAGACGTTTGGCAAGCATCGTTTTTCCCGAACCGGGTGGACCAATCAAAATAATATTGTGACCGCCCGCAGCGGCAATTTCCATGCAGCGTTTAATGGATTCTTGCCCTTTTACATCGGCAAAATCGTGTTCGGGATGTTCTAAGTGCTCGTAAAATTCGGCCACCATATCCACCTCGGTTTTTTCGAGGGGAATGTTCTCGTTGAAAAAATCGATTACTTCTTTTATATTCTCAATTCCATAAACTTCAATTCCTTCAACGATAGCAGCTTCTTTTGCGTTTTGTTTCGGAAGTATAAATCCCTTAAAACCTTCCTCTTTTGCTTTCAGCGCAATTGGTAAAGCACCACGAATGGGTTGCAAATTTCCGTCAAGGGAAAGTTCCCCCATAATAATATATTCCGAAAGTGGATTTCGCTCTTCAATCTGTTCCGTGGCAACGAGAATACCCATCGCCAACGTAAGGTCATATGCAGAGCCTTCCTTCCGAAGGTCTGCCGGAGACATGTTGAGAATCAATTTCTTTCCGGGAATTTTGTAACCGTTGTTTTGCAGGGCAGCAGCAATACGAAAATTGCTTTCGCGAATGGCATTATCAGGTAGGCCAACCAAATGATACCCTATTCCATTATCAACGTTTACTTCTACAGTAATAGTAGTTGCCTCCACGCCAAATACGGCGCTTCCATAAACTTTTGTAAGCATAATTCAGTAAGTATAAACGGGGAGTTTATAACTGAAAGATATAAAAAATGTGGGAAGTTTGAAATGTGAAGTGCGAAGTTTGTAGCTATTCTTTCATAAATTTTTTCAACAAATTAGCGGTTGATTGGTTTTTGATCTTAGAGGGGTCTTTACTTTCAATAGCTCTTAGAGTTCCTTTTGCCACGGTTTTACCTAATTCGACTCCCCATTGGTCGTAACTGAAAATATTCCAAATAATGCCTTGAACGAAAAGTTTGTGCTCGTAAAGCGCAATAAGGCTTCCTAGATTTTTGGGCGACAATTTTTTTATCAGAATAGTATTGGTGGGTTTGTTTCCGTCAAAGGATTTAAAAGAATTTTCAATATTTTTATGATGGGTTCCCTCCCAAAGTGCTTCAGTTTGCGCAAAAAAATTAGCCATTAAAATATTATGGTTTTCTTTATTGCCGTGTAAAGACTGACTAAAACCAATAAAATCGGTTGGAATCAATTTTGTGCCTTGGTGCAAAAGCTGAAAATAAGCGTGCTGCGAATTACTACCGACATTGCCCCACACTATCATCCCGCTTTGGTAATCTATTTTTTCCCCATTACGGTCCACGCTTTTGCCGTTGCTTTCCATTACCGCCTGTTGCAGGTAAGGTACAAGTTTGTGAAGGTATTGTGAATATGCCACAACAGCTTCACTTTCCGCTTTAAAAAAATTATTGTACCAAATTGAAAGTAAAGCAAGTATCACGGGAATATTTCCTGCAAAATCTTCATTTTTAAAATGGTTATCCATTTCATAAGCGCCTTTCAGCATCGCTTCAAAATTCTTAAAACTAATAGCACAACAAATAGAAAGTCCTACCGAACTCCAAAGTGAAAATCTGCCACCAACCCAATCCTGCATCGGGAAAATATTTGCTTCTGAAATACCAAATTCTTTTGCACCCTCAATATTTGCCGAAACTGCCACAAAATGTTTTTGAATGTCAGCTTCTGAAGCACTTTTTAAAAACCACTCCTTCACAACGATAGCATTTGCAATGGTTTCCTGGGTTGTAAAACTTTTTGAAACAATGATAAAAAGAGTTGTTTCCGGGTTTAATTCACTTAAAATTTCGGCAACGGCATCGCCATCAATGTTTGCGATAAAATGCGTTTTTAAATGATTCCTATAAAAATGAAGCGCTTCCGTGACCATCTCTGGCCCTAAATGGCTGCCGCCAATGCCTATATTTACAACATCTGTAATCGGTTTTCCAGTGAACCCTTTATGCGAACCCGATACTATTCCTTCCGAAAAAAGTTCCATTTTTTGAAGCGTGGCTTTTACTACGGGCTTCATATTTTCAAAATCACGTAAAGCAGTGTGCAGCACGGCACGATCTTCGGTTTCGTTAATCTTTTTTCCCGAAAATTGTTGGTATATGGCCTCCTTAAGTTTTACTTCGTCGGCAAGTTTCAATAATTGAGAAATGGTTTCTTTTGTAATTCGATTTTTTGAATAATCTACGTAAAAATTCTGCCATTCAATTTTAAAATGATTGGCGCGATCGGCATCCTTTTCAAAAATATCCTGCAACTGTTGCTCGCTGATTTTTTGAAAATGATTTTCAAGTGCTTGCCAAGCTTTTGTTTTTGTAGGATTTATAGCGGGTAAAAACATTTGGATTTACGATTTTTGAATTCTTTTTTTATAGTAACCAATCAAACCATCAATGGGACGTTGAACGATATTTCCAAGTTCAAGGTTGTGCTCTGCAAAACATTCTTCTATAATTTCTTTTGAAAAATGTGCGATGGAGCCAATAAAATGAACGGGGACCTCGTGCGCTTTTTCATAACAAAGAATACGGCATTCTATAAAATTTGAAATGCCCTCTTTTATCAGCGCGTAAAAGTATGGGTTTATTTCTTTCTGTGTAAATATGAATTGGGCAAAAGACGCCAAATATGCGTTTGGATTTGGCTTTTTGTACAGATTCATTTTTATTTCATCGGCTTCCAGATTGAAACGGTTCTCAAATTCTGAAGCAATCTCCTTCGGCATTCGATGATAATAAAAATCGCGGATCAATCTTTTTCCGAAATAATTGCCACTTGCTTCGTCCATCAGAATAAAGCCCAAAGCGGGGGTTGGCGCATGGATGTCAGTTCCATCAAAATAACAACTGTTGCTGCCTGTACCCAAAATGCACACAATTCCCGCTTCAGTTGTAGTCGCAAAAACTGCCGCAACCATATCTTCGGAAACGGTTACTTTTGCATTTGTAAATAATGTTTCCAAAACTTCCATTAAAATGTTTCGCAATGTGGGCGTGCCACAACCAGCCCCATAAAAATCGAGCAGTTCAGCACTTTGGAAAACATTTTTTAAATCTTCATTTGAGGCAATGCGAAGCAATAATTCTTCTTTTGGAACAACCGTTGGGTTCAGACCTAAAGTAGCTGTTTTAAAAACTAGATTGCCGGAATTATCTAACAAAACCCAATCACATTTTGTAGAGCCTCCATCGGTTATTAAAATCATAATTTATAAAGTTGCAACGTGCGCGGCCAGATCAACCAATTTTGCAGAATAGCCATATTCGTTATCGTACCAAGCCACTAACTTAAAGAAATTATCATTAAGCGCAATGCCGGCGTTGGCATCAAAAGTACATATATGCGGGTCGGAGACAAAATCCTGCGAAACCACTGGGTCTTCTGTATAATTCACGATTCCGTGATACTCATTTTCAGAAGCATTCTTGAAAAGTGCTTTTATTTCTTCGTATGTAGTTGCTTTTTTAATTCTAACAGTTAAATCAACCACCGAAACATCTGCAGTGGGAACACGAAAAGCCATTCCAGTCAATTTTCCCTTTAACTCTGGAATAACTTTAGTTACAGCAACAGCTGCACCCGTAGTTGTGGGAATAATATTGCTCAATGCGCTTCTGCCCATTCGGAAATTTTTCTTTGAAGGCTGATCCACAGTGGACTGTGAGGCTGTTACAGAATGTACTGTTGTCATTAAAGCTTCAACAATTCCATATTCGTCATTTATTATTTTTGCCATCGGCGCAAGACAGTTTGTGGTGCATGAGGCATTTGAAATAATTGTATCCGAAGATTTTACCTCTGTATGGTTGACGCCCATGACATACATAGGTGCCGTTTTGGAAGGTGCAGAGATTATCACTTTTTTTGCTCCCGCTTTTAAGTGTGATGAGGCAGTATCTACTTCCTTGAAAATTCCTGTACAATCAATGATTATTTCTGCGTTTACATCGTTCCATTTCAGGTCTGCTGGATTTTTTTCTGACGTAACCCTTATTTTATTGCCATCAACTACCAAATCTCCATTTTTTACTTCAACTGTTCCGGGATATTTTCCGTGTACGGAGTCATATTTCAATAAATATGCTAAATGATTTACTTCCAACAAATCATTTACCGCAACTATTTCAATATCTTTTCTTTGAGATGCTATTCTGAAAGCTAAACGCCCAATTCGACCAAAGCCGTTAATTCCTATTTTCGTCTTCATTTATTAATTTTATTTTTCTTTATTTTTTTAAATTGAAATGATATCTGCCACGCGAATCAAATCTTCATCTATTTCATTACTTCCCTTTATTGCTTCTGAAAAAGGAACTGAAACTACTTTATTGTGAACGATACCAATCATCACATTAGTTTCACCGCGCAAAAGTGCATCAATAGCGCCGACGCCCAGACGGCTTGCGAGCACACGATCATAACAACTTGGGGAGCCGCCCCGTTGTATATGGCCAAGTACGGTAACCCTAACTTCATATTCTTTTAAATTTTCTTCGATATACTGGGCAAGGCCAAAAATGTTTTTACCAATTTGGTCTCCTTCGGAAACCACAACAATACTTGAAGTTTTTCCAGATTTTTTACTTCTGCTTAGTGATTCAACCAAACGTTCGCGGCCCATATTCTGTTCGGGTATCAAAATCTCCTCGGCTCCAGCCCCTATTCCTGCATTCAAGGCAATGTCGCCTGCATCGCGGCCCATTACTTCTACCAAAAAAAGGCGATTGTGTGAGTTTGCTGTGTCTCGAATTTTGTCAATGGCTTCCACCACAGTATTTAGAGCTGTATCATAACCAATTGTATAATCGGTGCCATTTATATCATTATCTATGGTTCCGGGAAGACCCACAATCGGGAAGTTAAATTCCTTAATAAAAACGGAAGCGCCTGCAAAAGTACCATCCCCACCAATAACGACCAAGGCATCTATATTTTCGTTTTGTAGATTATTGAAAGCTTTTTTTCTACCTTCTTCAGTTCGGAACTCTTTTGATCGTGCAGATTTTAGAAAGGTTCCACCGCGGTTGATAATATTCTTTACAGTACGGGCATTAAGTTCTTTAAAATCACCTTCTATCAAACCTTGCAATCCGCGATAAATGCCTACACATTCAAGATTGTAATAAGCGCAAGCTCTTACAACCGCACGGATTGCAGCATTCATTCCCGGGGCATCTCCCCCACTGGTTAAAACCCCTATTTTTTTTGGTCTATTCATAAATGGAAAGTTACTATTATTGTTTACAATTCAAAATGATTTCCATCAGAAAAAAAATACGTGTAAGTACGTATTGTGGAAATTTATTTCCTATCCTATATTTGGATTATAGAATTAGTGGATAATGCACAAAGCAATATTTTTTGTGGGGATAGAAAATATTCTTGGTGCACTTTAAAGTTTACTAAGTTAGGTTTGTTAAAGACTCCCGGCCACTGGTCGGGAGTTTTGTATTATTAGGCTTTCCAAATTATCTTCAAAATCTTCTTTGACTCTTTCGTTACTTTAAAACGGTCGTCCATCCGGTGACCGATTACCCAAACTATTTTTTCGTCACATAAAAGCAACCATATATTTTCCTTTTCATTAAGAGCTATTTTTTCGTCTTTGAAAAATTTGCTGAGCTTTTTTTTTCCTGTCATTCCGAAAGGCTGAAAACTATCCCCTCTCTCCCACTTTCTTAGTTTTAATGGAAAGTTTAGTTTTTCTGAAGCAACGTAAATCAAGTTTTTTTCGGTTTCGCCAATATACTTTGAGGGTTCTATTTTTAAATTTATCGGCGTGGTTATTCCATCTTCGTAAATTAAAAATTCATAATTGGTTTTTTCTGTATCGATTTCCGTTAGTACTAATTCGTCTCGGTTCTTTAAAAGTCGATGCGTTTTTGAAAAAACCTGTTTTCCCGTTTGTGCGTCCAGCAAGTTTGAAACATCTTTCCACTCCGTAAACCCAAAGTCGAACAACAATTGATACAGCAAGGCATCAGTATGTGGCAGTTCCAGAATTTTTGGGATATTTATATTATATGAATTTTCAGCTTCTGTTACTGTAAGTTTGTAGACCAAAGCCATATAATCATCAATGAGGCTTTGCGAATCTTGTAGGTTTTGCTGGGTTTTTTGAAAATTTTTCAGAATAGCTTCGTTGGTTTCCTTAAATTTCGGCAGCATTTCCAATCGCAACTTATTCCGAAGATAATCTGTTTTTTTGTTGCTGCTATCCTCTCGCCATTTCAAACTGTTTTCATTAGCGAATTTTGAAATTTCTTCTTTTGAAAAATTTAAAAGTGGTCTAATGATTTTATTGTTCTGCTTTGGAATTCCTGTGAGGCCATTTAAACCCGTACCACGTGAAAGGTTGATAAAAAATGTTTCCAGATCATCATCCAAATGGTGGGCGGTCAAGAGATAATCATACTTAAAATCCTTTAAAATTTCAGCAAACCAAGCGTAGCGGAGTTCGCGGGCTGCAATTTGGGTTGAAATTTTATGTTCCCGGGCAAATGTTTTGGTGTCAAAAGTTTCAGCAAACACAGGAATTTCAAGTTGTTTTGCCAAACCGATTACGAACATCTCATCATCATCGCTCTCCTTTCCGCGGAGGGAAAAATTACAGTGTGCTAGTGCAATCTGGAAACCCGATCTTTTCATCAAATGTGTTAAAACCACACTGTCCAAGCCGCCACTGCAGGCGATGAGCAGTTTTTTTTCTTTTAAAAAAGAAAAATGAATTTCAATATCTTTTATGAATTGGGCTAACAATCTGATTGTAATTTAAAAGAAATTAATAATAATACCCGCAATAACGGCAATTCCAAAGCTTAGCATTGTCCCTATTAGCACATATTCCGTTTTTAATGTTTCATTGTTTCCGTAACGTAAAATAGATTTTGCGGCAATGAGAAAGCCTACTGCTGAATATTGTGAAACTAAAATAAATGTAAGTGTTAAAATACGCTCTAAAACGCCTATGACCTTTCCGGCATTGGGCATTTCATTGTCGCTACTAACTTGAATTTCAGTAGAGCTGAACACTTCTCTTATAAATATATTTGCTGGTTTTAAACAGACCAAATACCCCGTAACTATAAGCAAGTACCTAAAATTTATGGAGACCTCGATTGAAGGAATTATAGCGTGCCATTTATCATACCAAAAAACTACCAAGGTAAGGATTGCCAAATGTGCAGTCTGGTCTATAAAAAAAGCATAGCGTCCAAAATAGCTATTGTTATTAAGGTGGCGCTTAAACCCGTCTAATAAGAAATGGCTTATGGCGATTATTGCCGCAAAGAAAACAAAATTGATTTGCAACGAAAATAACCACGCCAATGCAAAGCACGCCAAACCGTGCCAATATAAAAAGGAACTTTTAAAACCAATTGTATTTTTCTGGTTTGCCAATTTATCTGTTTGGAAAAAGTAATCCAAACAAAGGTGTGCGATGAATTGAAGTAGCAATAATTCCTTTAATCCCATAAGCTTCTATTTTGAAATTACCATTTTATAATAATTTACCGCTTCTTCAATAGCATTCCAGCCAACGCTTGTAGAGTGCTGATTTACAGCAGACTGGCCAATACCTAGGCGTTTGGCTATTTCATCTTCTTGGTTGTTCATTAATTTTAAGTACAAAACTTCACATTGTCGTGCGGTTGCTTTGCTCAATAAAACATCCAGCAATGCAAGTAAAGGTTGGAAATTTTTATTAAAATCTTCGTTTTTTGATGCAAAAAACAGGGTGTTTTTTATAACGATGCGTTCTTTGTTGTAGGTTGTCTCCCCACTTATTTCCCGACCTGAAAGGTAAATGGCCTCGCCATCAATTATACCTTCTTCCGGTTTGTAACGGCTTAGTTTTCCATATCCTATTGCTAGCCTTATTCCGTGGGTTTTGAACTGTTTTATCCTGTTATCTTCGCTTTTATAAGTTTTCATTTGGATGGGAATTGCCTTTACAAAGCTTTTTATGGCAAGGGCCACTTGTAGCCCTTGAGAGGCATTCGGAACCACACATTCCAGATAGTCACCTTTTATAATGCGACCATACACATTAAATTCCTTCTTCAAGTTTTGGAGCAAAATGTTTAGATATTCTTCCACCAATTTGCGGTCTTGGATATGCAAACCTGTTGATGAAACAATATCGCCAGATATTACGGAGTAGGTCATTTTTTAATATTTATTCAAATATACATTTTTTATTAGCTTAAAAACTAATAAATGTATTTTATTAGCTTAAAAACTAATAAATAGGATTTATAAGTTTAATAACTTATAAAATAGTATGTAATACCTCACGCATAGCTTTTGCCTTAAGTAAACATTCTTCGTATTCCTTTTCGGGCACAGAATTTATTGTAATGGCCCCACCAACGGAAAAACTTACATATTTAGTGGAAGAATTATAGAGAATACTTCTAATAACAACATTAAAGTCAAAATCTCCCGTGGGCGTGAAATAGCCGATAGCCCCGCTGTATAGCCCACGCTTGGCATCTTCTGTTTCTTCTATAATCTGCATTGCAGAAATTTTTGGTGCACCCGTCATGCTGCCCATTGGGAAGGTGTTTCTTAAAATTTCAACGCTGGAGGTATTTTGCGAAACACTACAGGTAACCGTAGAAATCATTTGATGCACTTGTTCAAAAGTATAGATGGCGCAAAGTTCCTCAACGGAAACACTTCCTTTTTCGGCAATGCGGGAGAGATCGTTTCGCACCAAATCTGTAATCATTATGTTTTCGCTGCGCTCTTTTGGGTCTTTTGCCAATTGCTGCGCCATTTCTATATCCTTTTTCTTGTTTTTCAAACGCTTGGCCGTTCCTTTTATAGGCTGCGAAATAACAGTAGTTCCAGTTTTTTTTAAATAGCGCTCGGGGGAAGCTGAAAGGGCAAAAATATTGTTTAGCTTTAAAAAAACTGAAAATGGAGGCTTGGAAATTCTATTGAGCTGAATAAATGCTTCCAATGGATTGATTTCAGCATCTTCGGCATAAAATTCCTGACAGATGTTTACTTCATATATATCTCCCCGCTTAATGTGCTCAAGCACCTCTTCCACTTTCTGAAGGTAGTTGTCTTTAGAGGTCCGGATGCTTATTTTTATATTTTTCTGATGGACAGGTTCTTCGGGGTGTTGATTAATTTCAGAAATAGTCCGGAAATCATTATCAATTTCATCTGCGACCATATTCAAATAATGCATCTCCACACTATTTTCAGTAAAAAGGAAAATTTTTTTTGGTTGAAAATAATATAGGTCCGGAAAACCCAAGCCATCAAAATTATTGGAATTCAACTTTTCTACATCGTTTTTAAGGTCATAGGTCATATAGCCAAAAATCCAATCTGCCGTTGAGTGTTGATAATCTTTTAATTTATCAAAAGCATTGTGAGCATCAGTTTTTATAGCGGTAAAAGCATCGACTGCCAGAATTGCCTGATAGGTGGCATGTTTTTGTGAATAATTGTTGCTGTCCATCCAAACAACCTCATCAAACTGTTGTGCCCAAAGCAGTAAACTTGTTTTAAGATTTTCGTTTAAAGAAAAAGAAAGTTTCTTTATGGTTCGCATTATTGCTCAATTTGATGCACAAAATTTTGAATAACATCTGTAAATCCCAAGAGTAGCACTTCGTTGGAAATTGAATTTGATTCTTCCGAAAAGTTTTCTGAATATGAAGGAAAACTAAAGCTTTCAACAATGGTAGCGCCAAATCTGGGAAGTACATTTTTTGTGTATTCCAAAGCAGAAGCAGCGCCGCGTTTTCCGTTTGAAGTGCTCATCAGAAGGATTTTCTTTTCTTTGAGAAACTGACGGTCCAGTCTGGAAAGCCAATCAATGGTATTCTTAAAGTAAGCTGAAACTGTTCCGTTATGTTCGTTGACAGAAATAACCAGTGCATCGGCTTCTTTTATTTTATTATAAAGCATTTTTAAATTTACTGAATACCCCTTTTCTCGTTCCATATCTTCTCCATACATAGGAAGATCGTAATCTGTTAATTTAATTAGTTCAACCTCATGCCCCATTATTTGTGATGATGCAAAACGAACGAGTTTATGGTTGATGGATTTGCTGCTGTTACTCCCAGCTAGGAATAAAATTTTTTTCATTTGTCAAAGTTATTGAAAACAAAGGTGTAAAAAAACCCGCGTCATAAAAATGACGCGGGTATCAAAAAAAATTGTTTTTAGCTTATTGCTTTACAATGCGTTTAACAATACTATTGTTTTCTGCATTTATTTTTACAAAATACATACCTGTTGCAAGACTTTCCAAAGAGAAATTAGTTTCAATTCCCGCTGTGGTTAAGTCTATTGTTTTAATAATTCTACCTTTTACATCTGTAATAACTGCGTTATTAAGTTGTGCTGTAGTTTTATTCAACAAGGTAAGTGTACCAGTTGTAGGATTAGGATATAACAAAATGTTATTTGAAAAATCATTATCTCCAACTCCCAAAACCTCATCAACAGTAACGGTAAAAGTACAGGTATCTTCATTACCAGCGCTATCGGTAGCAGTCATAGTCATAGTTGTAACACCAGGACCAACCATAGTACCAGCTGCAGGATCTTGAGTAATTACTGGATCTGGGCAGTTATCAGTTGCCGATGCATCAACAGTATAATCTGGTAAAGTAAATTGTTCTCCTAGTGGAACTTGGACCATAACATTTGCGGGGCAAGTGATAACGGGGTTTTCAGTTTCCGCGATAACCTCAGTAAGCGTACGCTCTCCCGCACATCCGGGGGTTCCTAGGTTTATATCACTATTTGGTGTGCCGAAATCTGCGGTTTCGCAAGTTCCGGTCCAATCAGCCGCTGCATTGGTATCACCCACTCTTCTGAAAGATCCTGAAGCGCACTCAGTAGTTAAGGATGCTCCTGTTCCTGTCCAATCAAGATCAGCAGCTGTAATATTAAAGCCACCAATGGTAACATTGAATCCGTTGATTTCAGCAGCACTGAAATTCCAGAATACAGAATCTACTACATTTCCTGAAGGATCGATTATAAGAATCCATCCTGTTCCACTGTTATCCCAAAATAAGTTATTTCCCCAATAGCCAGCACCACCGTCATCATTCCAATCCATAACAGAGTTTGCTGCCATATTTCCTAAAGTCTTAACAATCGGATTTACAGTATTTATATCTAGATATGGAGTTTCACTTACAGCAACTCTATAGCCAGTATAATCTGTTGCAACTCCTACATTTTGAATTTCAAATCTATCCGGAGTTTCTAGGTTAATTTCTGAAATTACGAGTTGAGATAGTGGCCCAGGAGCACTTTCCTGTGCATATACGCTAGTAGAGCCAGAAGGTGTAAATGTGTATGAAGTGCCTTCAAAAAGGAAATTACCTCCAGTGGGGGCATCAAACCATCGTATTACATTAGAAGGGTCATTTAAGGTGGCTGTAACAGTTACGGCCTCTCCAACACAAAAATCGGTTACACCGGTAGTAGTTGGGCCAGGGGGTACTGCAAGTACTTCAATAGTATCTGTTGCAGAAGATGCAATAGAACAAGGTCCGCCGGGAACATCATAAGTTATTGTATGTACACCAACTCCTGCAGCTGCTGGGTCAAAAGTGAAAGTAGATCCGTCGCCATTATCAGTTACGCCAGGGCCACTGTAGGTTCCTCCGCTGGGAGTTCCACCGCTAAGATCTGTCAAGACTTCTGAGGATGCACATACTTCTTCCAGTACAGATAAAGAAGCTGTTTGTGAGGGAGTATCAAAAGCTTGTGTACCGTCACTTCTGCTGCCCGAGGAGCCTTGCGTAGCGCTGAATCCTAATCCTCTTTTTGCAAATGCATCCCATAGAAGGCACTCATTAGCACCACCATACAATGCTTGATCTGCAGCAAAAATTGCATCACGGCCATCAACAAAACCAGGGCTACAAGGTTGTAATTTCATACCCTCAGTAACCAATGCCAACGCCTGAATATTTCCAGCATCTTGGTTTACATCACCAGTAAAATTATAAATATCTGAATCAAATCCGTGCTCATCAATCAATGCCCAAGTTACTTCCCAAAGCATTTCAGCCCATACAGAGCCGACACCGTGTGGTACGGCCGCAGTCTTTATAAAATCATACGTTTGTGGATTTACCCCCATATCAGTACTGTAAGGATAATCACGAATACCTCCACCTCCTTGGCCTTGACCAAAAAGATATGTCCCTACTGCTCTAGCGTCAGTGCCTAAATCTCCAGGCTCTATAGTCAATAACACACCAAAGAAATCACTCCAGCCTTCTCCCATCTGTTCTTGGTTCTGCAAACAACTAGAGGCATTAGGGCCTCCTGTTAAACGGTTTGATATACCATGACCATATTCATGAAGAATTACCAGATTATCAAAATCTCCATCTTTATCTCCGCAAATGTACATTTGCATTCTTGGATTACTTCCATCCCCAGGTGTCGAGAAATTTGCGTTACAAGTTCCTGATCCATCTTGCGCCTCGGCATTTACAGAGTCGCTTCCAGCGCCACCGTTTCCGTAGTTGTTTTCTTGGAAATTACCACCCTCTTCATCAAAACCATATTGATACATGATGTCATGAAAAATATTGTTCATGTAAAATAAGTTGGTAATAGCGGCATCTTCGTATTGGTTACCACTGGTATAAATTTGGCTGAAAGGATATCCTATAAAGTCTAAGTTTGCTCCGGCATCAGGTTGATAACCTGGATTATTGCCATCTTCATAGGCGTTCACATTATTACCACGTGTTACAGTATATTCTGCACCAGCAGCGCCATTAGTGTCGTGCCATCCAAAAGGAGAAGCTGTAGCATTAGCAGGTTGACTCTCTATTGTGCGGCTACCATAATATGGGCTTTCAAGTGGTAATGCAAATACCTCATAACATTCATTACATCCAGCAGCATCTCGAATCAATTCATCGTAATTTGGAATATCATAAAGATTAGTGTTAAAGTTTAATTCTTTTACATCATCGCTATGATCGTGATTTATTGCACAAGTAACCGTCCAGTTAGCTCTATTAACAATAGCTCCTGTTGCAGCATCAACTCTTAAACTCCACCAGTTTTCTTGGCTTTTTTCTTCTATTGAAATATCCCAAGTTAAAACCAAATCTCCAGTTTCAGTAATTGCGTACATCAACCTTGCAGGTATAGGACTTAATGAAATTCCACCGTCATTAAGCAGTGTCTTTCTGTCAACCCCCTGGGCACTTTCCAAGATTGATAATGACCCGTTAACTGTATAGCCCAATTGTACTGCCGCGGCCTGTACGGCTTGTGCTGCCGTAAGCGCTGGTGTAGTTGAACCTTTTAGTTTTTGGGCAGTATTCTTTATAAATTTACTATTCTGCGATATGACCTCTCCATTAGATAGAAAATGAATACTAGATTCCGTGCCAAATATTTCAACACCATTCAATACCTGTCTATAGTAAACGTGCTGAATTCCGCTAATGCTACTAACAGTTTCACTCGTAATTTGCCACTGGACATCTTGTGGCAATAGTTCATTCTGCTCTACAAAATGCCCCAACTGTTGGTTGATTCCTTTTGAAAAGTTTTGTGCGATCAATGTGCTCGAAAATGAACACACCAGTGCCAGGAATAAAATCCGGGTAACTTTTTTCATTTTTTGATTTTGTTTAGATTAATACTCGTTTTAAGTCGGTTAAGTTTTTGTAAAGCTATTAAAAAATAGTTTTTTCACAAGGTTTTCTTAAAATTCAAAAGAAATTTAACATAGTTAATACATAAGACTGTAATTTCATATTAACTCCACCTCTAAATCAATTATAAATTTTAATTAATTATTTCTGTACATTTACTGAAAAATCAACCATCAATGGAACAACCTAACGATCTCATTATTGAGATGCAGAATGGGAGCGAAAAAGCCTTTTCCCGTTTATATACAATGTATTGCGAAGCTATCCAAGGAATAATTTACAGTATCGTTTTAGATGAAGAAACCGCAGAGGAACTTTTACAGGATGTTTTTATAAAAGTTTGGAACAATGCTGGTTCATATTCTATAGATAAAGGTCGTTTTTTTACCTGGCTTTTGAATATTGCACGTAACACGGCAATAGACGAAACACGCTCAAAAGCATTTAAAAATTCAAAAAAAAACCTAAGTACCACAAATTTCGTAGATATATTGTCATCCTCAGATAGTCTAAACAAAAAAACCAATGCCATCGGCATACAAAAGTTCGTGAATGCGCTTAAACCAGCTTGTGTAAAAATAATAGACCTTTTATATTTTAAAGGATTTACCCAGGCCGAAGCATCAAAGACATTAGAAATACCATTAGGAACACTTAAAACACGAAACCGAACCTGTATCAATGAATTACGGGCAATGGTTCTAGGATAAAATATTATGGATCCCGAAGAAATTATAGCCTCAGGCCAATTGGAAATGTATGTATGCGGCGCATTGCCTCCCGACGAGGCGCAAATTGTGCAACAAGGCGTTAATACTTATCCCGAAGTACGTCGCGAGCTCGAACTTATCGAGGAGTCACTCTTGCTTTTAGCCGAAACTGTTTCCCCGCCTGTTCAGGCCATGACCTGGACAGAAATTTTAAACGAAATCAGAAATAATAACAGCACCGCAAATGATAAAATAAGATCATTGAACTGGGCTGCCATAACGGGTTGGGCCGCAGCAATATTATTTATGGGTGGCATCATGTGGATGTTGAAACAAAACAGTGATTTAAATAATTCAATTCAAGTTACAACCACTGAAAATACCATTCTACGCGAAGAAAAAGCCAATACCGAAACCCAGCTTGCTGAAAATAATGAAGTGCTTGAAGTTTTAAGATCGAAAGATTACCAAGCATATACATTACCGGGCAACCAGGCTGTAGCACCTGAAGCATTTGCAAAAGTATATTTAAATAAAAAAGAGAGCATTGCATATATTGATACCAAAGGACTGCCTACACCACCCCGCGGAAAAGTTTATCAAGTGTGGTCGCTTAAAATGGAACCACTCACCCCAACCAGTGTAGGTTTGATCTCAGCGGAAAGTGAAATAGGAGAAGGTATCTATAAGTTTGTAAATTTCCCAGATCCAGAAGCCTTTGGTATAACCTTAGAGCCTGAAGGCGGAAGTGAAACACCAACAATGTCTCAATTATATATTTTAGGAATGATAACTATTTAAAAAAAAAGATTTTTAAGAAGCCCTGCATAGAACGTAGGGCCTTTTAATTTTAAGTAGCTGAGAAAGTATTGTGGATGAGCAAAAAACAAAGAAACATTCCCATTAAAAAAGCGTCCGCCAATGGCGGACGCTTCAACTAACAAAAAAACTCTGAAAAACCGGGATTAACCGGTTTCGTAAAATCTACCAATATCTTGGTAGATAACCAACCTCAACAATACTTACGTAAAACTGCCAACTATGGTTTTCAATTACTTACAAATTTTTAATTTCTTTTGCTTTTACAGGTCCCAGTTCGTAAGTGGCACCTAGCAATTCTTCTTTTAAAGTAGCTACTTTCTCCTCCATTCCGTTAGCTTTATAAACCAATGCAGAATGAAACAGTGCCTTGGGTTCCTCAGTTTTGCCCGCTACATATTCCTCAATGGTTTTTAGCGCCGCCTCCTTGTGACCCGCCTTTAGTTGTGCATATGCCAACAATTGGTATGTTTCTGGAGTGGCACGGTTGTTAATTTCCATCGCTGCTAATTTTAAGGCCTTTTCTGGATCGGTTTCAGCGTATAGATTAATTAAATACGTATTGTACATTGCACCATAATCAGGGTTTTCCGCAGTTTTTATAAATAATTCGTTTTGCTTTTCTGCCTCGGAAAAATTTCCTTCGTAGGTTGCTATTTCAGCTTTCAATAGGTGATAATCCGGTGCTTTATGGTTTACCATTATTGAATCTAAAATCCTATTCGCTTCTTTTGCATTTTTCTCGGAAGAATATACCAGCCACGCAATTTGTTTTTTGGCATAATGGTTGTCCGGCTCTAATTTCAGTGTTTTCAGATAACTATTGTACGAATCCGAAAGTCGGCCAGCGTGCCCATAAAAATCGCCAATATTGCTGTAAATCCACAATTTTAGTGCCTGGTCATTGCGCTCTTCGGCAACTTGCCTTGCCTGCTCCAAATATTTTATTGCAGCCTCCAAATTTCCGTTGTGATCGCTCCATTTTGCCAAACGGATTAAATAATTGAAATCTTTTGGGCTTTTAATTCTTCCCAATAGCGTATCTGCCCTCTCGTACTCACCCAATTCCATCGCCACGTCAAAAAGCATCATTTCCGTTTGCTTTTTATTATCTGGGTATGCATAAGCGCTATCAAGCAAAACCTGCGCTTCTTTAAAACGATGTTGCGAAATATAATTGTGGGCCAGACTCCGCAAATAAGTATCTTTATTGCGAGCGGCAATATCATGGGATTTTTTTATTAATTTTTCTGAAATTTTTAATTGGGAAATATCGCCCGTACTACCAAAAAGTGCTGCGTGAATTCCAGATAAACGATTCATCTCCATCAAATGTGTGGAATCATTATTGAACTTTTCCTGCCAAAATTCATAATCTTTTTCTATCGCTTCTTTTGAAGGAATGTTTGTGGTAATTAAATATTTATTGTAATCATTGCTATCGGTGATTTTTTCAGCCTTTTCCTGACATCCAAAAAAAATAGCAATGAAAAGTATTGTGATGATTTTTTTCATAATTGATATTTTAAGTTGGTTTACCTTTTAAAATCTATTAAAGCAAAAAAGAGAACACAGACGGTTCTCTTTTCTGATTTTAAATTAGGTCTATTAAAATGGTCCAGCCAAATATGGGAAGCTACTTGAAAAAGCAACATCGTTTGATGGCACACCATCGCTGGTCAAGCCTGGATTCTCAGAGCCATCAGGACCGCCAAAGATCAATAGTAATGATACATCTATCACATCATCGCTCAAGGTTCTACCGGTCAATATTTCGGTACCGTTAAAGTATGTTGTGATACCTGTTTTTGCTACCCACAATACATCATTGGAAAGTACTGTTGTAAAAGTAGTGGCGTCAAGACCTAATGCGTTTTCAGTATATCCAGGATTTAAACCCAATAATTTAGTTTCAAATTTATCCTGAAATGCAGCTTGCATTTCTGAAGGTACGGTTACATTAAAGGTGTCTTTAAAACCATCTGTTCCAAAAACCGTGTTAATACCGGGGCGACCCATTTGGTCTTCCTGCATATAGGTTCCGCTGAAGTCAAGTACTTGCCCACAAGGTGTGCAGTCAGGCCCACCGCAATCTACATCTGTTTCCTCACCGTTCATGATTCCGTCGGTACAGGTTTCCTGTATTATTACGTTATCGTCGTCATCTTTACACTGCACAAATAAAAGTGATGTTGAAATTGCAGCAAAAAGGGTTATATATTTTAATGTTTTCATCTTTTTTAAATTTTTAAGGTTAGCAATTTTTATTGTTTTCTTTTAGCTTCAACCCACACATTATATATAGGTGTGTTGGGTGCAAATGGATTTACACCCGCTACGCCTCCTGGAAGCATGGATTTTGGAACTTCCACTACAACGCTCAATACGTTTGAGCCTGCAAAGGTGTCGGTACCCGGATTGTCAAAACTGGTTGCTGTACCCGCTAAAATTTCATTGTATTGATTGAAATCAAAGTAGAAAGGATCTTCGCGGGGTCCCGCAAAAAACTTCATACCATCTATTTCAGCTGTTTGGACATCATCCTTGGTAGAAATTTTTACGCTTCTGCGGGTTGAAGTTGCAATTGTACTTTGCAAACCTTGCGTTGCTGGTGCGGTTGGTCCAAAGAAATACATGGAGTCACCACGTCTAATAGCTTGAATAACTAAATCTTCCTTAAGATCGTTGTTATTGTCAATATTAATTTCAATTAAAACTGACTCGTCAAACTCAGCCTGCTCCGTGGGTTGCCCTGGAGCCAAGAGCCCTTGAACGTTTGTAGCAAAAACAAGGTTTCCGCTATTTTCACCCTGAAAGGCATAAAAGTCTGTTATATCCGCATTGGTTCCTGCTACTGCTGGAGCGTCAATGTGATCTGCGGATATTAAAAATATCGATAGTACGGCTACGCCTATTCCACCGATTACTGCAAAAATTTTTGATTTTTTCATCTTTTTTGTTGGTTTATATTATTTATTTTTACTTGTTCGCTTATACTTACGTTTAAATGTAACAGCATGGTTTTTATAAGAGCGTTAATCTTTTGTTAACGTAAAAAAACACTAATTTTGACTGCCCGAAAATAGTCAATTATTTACACGATGAACCCCTCCGCACCAGATTGGATCTTAAAATTTCTAAATCTTTTTGATACGAACGATCTCGTGGCACCTTATAATGATGAACATGAATTTTATGACGCTTTAAAGCAAACCGGTTTTATATATGGAATTTCGGTTGCTGCTCTACCTAAAAAATCGTACGGTAAATTAAAACTTACCAAGGAAGAACTTACAAAAATAAACCTCTTCCACGCTTTGCTGTTTCAATTTTATAAAGAAAATAAAACCGTAGATAATAAGGAAGCTGTGGCTAGTATTTTGTTATTCTACAAAGATCTGGAAAAGAAGAAAACTGGTTTTTTTCACAAATTTTCACTCAATCAAAGTCCAGTCAATAATTTGGAACATATACTTTCTACGCGTTTGCAGGAAGCAAATACTCTTCTTAAAAAGAATACCGTTTCATTACTTACCTATGCCCTTCTCTATTTAGACGTTTTGGCATACAAGCAATGGCTTTCAGAGCCAAATTCTGCAAAAAAATATTACAAACAACTGGAAGCCTTTGTGTTAACTGGCTGTTTTTATACTTTGAAATCCAAAAAGAAAAAAACAAAGTACGACAAACTGTTAATCGAACTATTTGAAACTTCTTCACAATATATAATTGATGATACTGAAGGCGGCGCGGCCACTTTTTTGGAAAGCCTAAATTATTTGAAGAATAGCAAAAATTCATTGGAGAAAAAATATCTGCTTGACCTTTGCTGCCTTACCGTGTGGGAGGATTTAAAGATGGATGAAATAGAACATCAATTTTTACAGCAGCTTTTGGTTACACTTGATTATCCTGAAACCGAACTTCAAAAAAGTCTGCTGGCGCTAAATACTTTTTCAAAAAATTATACAGAAAAAATCCTACTCTTTGAATATTCGCACCCAGTGAAGCAGTTTTACAAACAATCTGCTTCAACTGTAAAATTGTTGATTATCCGCAACAAAGACCGTTTGGCACGCGAACTGGAGGAAAGTGGCGAATTGATGGTGCTGCTTGGGCAGTCCACCCTCCGCGATCTTTCTGTTGAAGAAAAATCGAAAGTGAAAGAACAATTATTGGATATTTGTAAAACCATCCCATCGCTTACAATATTTCTATTGCCCGGCGGAACGGTTCTTTTGCCGCTTTTGGTGAAATTTATTCCGAAGCTTTTACCGTCTTCCTTTCAGGAAAATAGAATTGAAACTTTAAAAAGAAAAGATTAGCTACTCCAACCAAAGCTTGAAATCCTTAACACGCTCGCGGGCTACAATCACTTCCTGTCCCTTAAAACTATTAAGCTTTAATTGAAGCCGGGAATTTGTGTACGCAATTATATCTTTTATTGAATTGATATTTATGTAAAACTTCCGGCTTATTCTAAAAAACGTTGCCGGAGAAAGTTCCTGCTCCAGTTGTTCCAAAGTAGTTTCCAATAGATAATCGCGGCCATCTACGGTGTGTGCGTATGTACCTTTGTTTTCAGAATAAAAACATTCTATTTCATCAACAGAAATCATTTTTATGTGCTGCCCTATTTTTGTGGTAAATCGCTTTTTATACTCGCGCTCCACAGGATTTACGAGCAGTTTTTTAATATCCTCAAAATTGAGCTGTACGTTTGCGGGGCTAGGTTTAAAGGATTTATACTTTTTAACGGCAGCCTGAAGCTCGGCTTCGTCAATTGGTTTCAATAGATAGTCAATACTATTCAGTTTGAATGCCTGCAAGGCATATTCATCAAAAGCCGTGGTGAAAATTATTGCACTGTTTACTTCCACCGTATCAAAAATTTCAAAGGAAAGTCCGTCGCTCAATTGAATATCGAGAAATATCAAATCGGGATGTTCATTGTTTTGAAACCACACCACAGCTTCTTCCACGCTATGCAGCATTTGGTTTACGTTTACCTTTTGCTTTTCGAGCATCCGCTGCAGGTAACGAGCAGAGGGTTTTTCGTCTTCGATGATCAGTACGTTCATAGGGTTGGTTTCTGGTTTCAAGTTGTAGATTTCTAAAGGTCTTGCTCCAAAAATTGCTTTATTTTTTTCTCTTCCCAGCGTTTTAGAAAATTATTGTTCACATTCATAACAAAGAACACGTACAGGGCGTGAGACACCAAACCGATGCCCCAAAAAATAGCGGTAACGTAATTGCTCCAATGTGCAAAGTTTATTTCCTTAGCATTAAAAACATTGGCCGAAACAAGGATAATCGCTATGTTAACAATTATATACACCGCCAAGTGACTGTAAAATCCCTTTAGGGTTTCCACTTTTTTCTTTGCCCGCAGGTAGGCCAAACTTTTCTTGGTGTCCATTGTAGTGATTTTTATTCTTCTTTAAGAAATTTTTTTAGTTGTCTGTCTTCCCAGTTTTTTAGGAACTTGAATTTATATTGAAAAACCTTAGCCGCGTGAAAGAGTAGCCCGATGCCCCAAAACAGTGGAACTATCAAAATATTCCAATCAATCCACTCAACAAAATTTTTATCGTTCGATTCAATTTGAAAAAATTCCAAAACCCTTCCCCTTATAATAAACAGGGCAACATTTACAAGTATATAAACCAACAGATGTTTGTAGAATCCTTTTAGCGCATCTACCCTTCTACGGGCCTTTCTCCATTTTAAATTTTCAGAATACATTAGTTCCAATTATTTTTAGATTTTTGTTCCTCCTCTTCCATAAACTGTTTCATCTTTTTTTCTTCCCAGTCCTTGCCAATAAATGGCGCCCATCTAAATGTTTTAATGGCCTGAAAAAAGATCCCGATTCCCCAACCGAATGCTGCCCACAAAAACCATGGATACCTTAATTCATTGGTATAGTAATTCAGTCCTGCCAAAGCGCAAATGAATACTACATAAAACATCAAACTGGTGTAGAATTTCTTGATCTCTGCCACCCGTTGTTTGGCTTTAAAATATTTGTTGTCTTTGTTATTTTCGGTTTCCATAATTGTAGTTTTTAATTATAGTATAAAGGTATCAAAGATTAAAGGCTTCAAAAAAATACGATCTCCCAACTGTAGCTTTAGGGGGATGGACTGTCGTTTATTCATCCTTATCCATTAGCTCACGAATTTTACGCGCTTCCCAATCCTTGCCAAAAAACGGGTTGTAATTAAAAGTTTCCGCAGCGTGGCCCATAACCCCAATGCCCCAACCAACTATCGGGAAAAGCGCCCACGGAAAGCCCGCCCGGGAAATATAATTTAAGTAAATAAATACCGGAGCCATTAAAATATATAGCGTTAAGTGAATGTAAAACCCTTTTAGTTTTTCCACCCGTTTTTTAGCGAGTTTGTACTTTTTTTCTGAAATATAAGCATCCGGTGTGTTCATAATTTGAAGATTTTCACCCAAAATGGGTATTGCAATGCTGAACTTTTTTTCGCTTTCGTTAATAATTACAGGGCGTTTCGTCAAGAGTGCATACCTGTCGCGAATGTTGCGCAACCCAACGCCCGTACTCTCTTTTAAAACCTGTTTTGGCTGACTGTTATTGGTGACAACCAAATTGCCGTTTTCTTCTGAAATAGTTATATAAAGTTTTTTCGAAGGCATAACCTGGTTGTGCTTAACTGCGTTTTCCAACAAAAGTTGAAGCGATAACGGAACTACCTTGGCCTGCGGGTTTTCCAATTTTGAAGGTGAAGTAAAAACAATACTGTCCTCAAAACGTACCGCCAGTAGCGACATATAAAGTTCCGCAAACCTCAGTTCCTCTTCCAGCGTAACCAACTCTTTATTTTTTTGTTCCAAAACATAGCGATACACTTTGGAAAGCGAAGTAGTAAAACGTGTAGCGGCTTCGGGATTTTCTTCAATTAAACTGGTGAGTACATTTAAACTATTGAAAAGAAAATGCGGATCCAGTTGGTTTTTAAGGGCATCAAATTTTGCCGAAGCCGTACCGGCAATTATTTTCTGTTCCTTTACAATAGTTTGCTGCTTATTTCTGTAGTAATAGGCCACATAAAAAATGGTCGTGACCACTACAGATATTACAAATGAAATGTAGTAATACTGCATCTTTTCGGAAGCAATAAACTCTGAAAAGCCCCTTCCATCTATAAGCACTTCCGTTATGATCCTTATTAGGAAAAGTGCCAAAAGAGTAACAAGAATTCCCCCGAAAAGTCCTTTTAAAAGGTTCTTCAGCTTAAAGACTTCATTAGGAAAGACCTTTAACAAAAAATCAAAATAATACGCATTCACCATATAAAGAATCACGGCATACAGCTGATTATATAGAAAAGTGATAAGAATATCCCTTCCATTATCATACTGATATCCGTTGGCATACTGTATCAAACCCAGAATAATAAAAACTAGGGTTCCTACAAAAAAAGCCTTACCAAAATCCTTTAAAATACGCATTGAAATAATTATTTGTTAGCTACGAATTCACGAATGATTTAAAAAAACACTCGTGAATTTGCAGCAAATTTTTTATTTACAGCTTTCTGCTTGTATCTGCTTTGCGCGTTCTTCGCCGTATGTTGGGTAAAATTCACCTGCTGGTTTAAAGGTAGCAAAAAGTTCAATGGCCCGCTGAATGTCTTTACAATAGGGCTCAATGGATTGCCCAAAATATTTTGCACCGCCCATATCCCATTCGGCTTTTGCCAAAATTATACGTGGATTGTTAGGCGCGAGCGCCAAAGCCTTACTGTATAGTTCTGAAGCTTTTGGGGAGTAGGTCATTCCGTATTGTTGACCGTCAAAAACAATCCAAGCCGTATATAATTGTGCCTGTAAAACCAGTAAGTCTGGATTCTCTTTTGAAATTGCAGTCGCATCGTTAATGAAATCCTGTGCTTTATCCAATTGCGCTTTCAGCTTGGTTGCGTCTTTTTCAGTGAAGCTATTGATTACATTAATTTGAGCTACATAGTAAGGAGGCAACCAGTTATCAGGTTCTGCTGCCGCGATTCTTTCAAAAACATTTGCGGCTTCCCACGATTTGTTCTCCTGCCAAAGCTGAAAGGCTTTACGCATTCCCTGTTGGTATTTGGTTGGGTGGGCAGCTGCATTTACTGCAGAATCTGTTTGCCCCTGCATAATGAGGGCCGTGAAAAAAATCATTAAATAAGTGACTACGTTTTGCATGGTTTCTAATTTTTTAGTTAGTATTAATTGTTGTTCAAATTTCCCCTAAAAAACTTAGCTTTTAAAAATTGAAATTCTGAACTGTTGAATTTTACAGATGAATTGTGATTACTATAGATTATCTAGCTGGTTGTCCTTGCCGTCATCGCTAATGGTCCAGAAAAAGCCCACAAAAAAGAACTGATCTGCAGCGGGAAGTAACTCTCGGCGGGCAAAGTTTCCATTTATATCGGGAGTTTTGGCATATTGATACCCATTCACGTTTTTAAAAGCAAAAACATTGTTTATTGAAGCATAGAGAATTTTTTGTTGTGAAATTAAATACGCCCAATTCAAACTTAAACTGTTATATCCCTTGGTTTTTTTCTGAAGAAATCCAGGCTCGTTCAAATCGGTGTAAGTTCTGCCGCTACCGTATTGATAGCTGAAACCTATCTGGCTTTTCCAATCATTTATCCAGTATTTCGCAACCACGGAAAGGTTGTGCGTATTTGCAAAACTCGGAGTGGCCTCAAAAGGATAATTCTTATATTTCCGTTGGGTATCCAAGTAGGAATAGCTTACCCAGTAATCTATATTTTTAAGTGTTTCATTGTCGCGCCAAAACAAATCAAGTCCTTGCGCAAAGCCATCGCCATTGTTTTTAAATGTTGTATTTATGTCTGGAAATTCATCATTATAAGTTACAAGATTGGTGTATTGCTTTCTATAGACTTCAGCACGAAAAATCCTATTATTGGCTGAGTATTGATAGTTCATAATATAATGTTGGGTATGCTGGGCTTCCAGATTGTTTGTGAATTTGAGCACTTCACTATCCGGTTGCTGAAAGAAATCGCCATAGGCCAAAGAAAGCTGGCTGCTCTTTCCAGTTTTGTACGCAAAAGAAATTCTGGGTGAAACCGTAAACTCTTTAAATAATTCACTGTACTCCCCACGAACGCCCAGTTTTAAGGCAAGTTTCCGTGAAAAAATAATATCGGCCTCTGTAAATGCTGCGGAAATATTATTGTTGAAACCTAACTTTGCATCAACATTGGGGTCGTCATAATCTTCATTGAAGTCGGTCAAAAATTGTTCAACTCCAAAATTTAATTTAAACCGATTGCTAAAACGTTTTTTCAACTTCAGTTTAAGATGTGCTGAATTCTCAGTATCTTTTATATTTGCTTCATCAATTCCAACTTTAGTTTTTCCGTAAGTGTAACTTCCACCACCAAAAATGGTCCAACCTTTATTTAGCATTTCACTGTAACTTGCGTTGGTGTAAAAGTTTTGGTTGTTTAGCTTAAAGCGTGTTCCTTCGGGCTGGTTTATGTCTTCTTGGGTAAGTTCAAAATCCGAAGTATCAAAAGCTCCATAAATTTTTAAGAGACCATCGCCTATCTTTTGCCGAAAAACCGCTTCTCCCGAAGCTGTTTCAAAAGGTTTTTGCCAATCATTCCTGTCTGGCAAAATTGCTATGTAGGGTCCTAAATTTATATAAGAAGCATTAACACTCAACGAGCTCTTTTCCCACTTTTCAGTATGGCCAAGACCACCACCTACGCTCATAATGGCGATATCAGTCTTTTCTTGCGAAGGTTCATCAATTGTATTTAATAATAAAACGGAAGACAGTGCCTGCCCATATTCGGCAGAATAACCGCCCGTGGAAAAGGTAATTCCATCAAACAGAAAAGGACTGAAACGCCCGCGTGTAGGAACATTGTTTGCAGTAGGTGAATAGGGCGTAAACACACGAATGCCGTCGATAAAAATCTGGGTTTCACCAGCATCACCCCCGCGTACAAAGAGGCGACCGTCCTCAGCGACAGTCGTGGTTCCGGGAAGGGTTTGTAGCGCCCCCACAAAATCGCCCAAAGCACTTGCGGTTGTAACAATGTCCAAAGGTTTTAAAACGGAGATTTTGCTGTTATCACCTGCGGAAAAAGATCCGGCGGAAATAGTTACAGTTTCCAGTGAATTAACGTCTTCGCGAAGCGTTATTTTGAGGTGCTTCATCGTTGAAACATCATCAATGATTTTTGTGGGCTCAAAAGAAACATAAGAAATAGTCAAGGTTTGTGTTCCGGTTTCGGAAGTTTCAAATGAAAATTTTCCGCTTTCATCTGAAGTACTTCCATCGTAAGTGCCTTCCAAATAAACATTGGCTCCAAAAACTGGAACTCCCTTATTGTCCATAACCGTTCCTGAAATGGTGGTTTGCGCCAATAGAAAGCTTGGAAAAATAACTAGTAAAAAAGTGATAACTGAAATCTTCATAAAATGGTTGGTTTTATTTTCAGTTCAAAGATGAAATATTGGCTACTCTTTTCAGAAATTAAAATGCTGAACTGTAAAAATGAAATGCTCAACTGTAATTTTGAGCTTTACATTTTTTTTAGAAGTATTTATTTAAGATCATTCCACAAATTCTAAAATATCTCCAGGCTGACATTCCAAAACTTCGCAAATAGCTTCCAGAGTGCTAAAGCGTACCGCCTTTGCTTTTCCGGTTTTTAAGATGGAAAGGTTAGAAAGCGTGAGCCCAACTTTTTCAGAAAGTTCGTTTAATGACATTTTTCGCTTGGCCATCATTACGTCCAAGTTTACAACTATTGGCATAATTAGATTGTTAGTTCATTTTCGTTTTGTATTTCTACTCCTCTTTTAAAGACCAATGCGATGATGTAAATGACACCCGCAAAAAACAAAAACGGTTCTGCCCCCCAATCAATTTGTAAAATTAACCCTTGTTTCATAATACGACTGCCGTAGTTTTCAGCTATTATAGCAACTACGCCAATACTGAGCGCGTAATAGCTCATATTTATTATTGCCGAGGCTGTTTTTTGGTTAAAGGGATAATTTATATCAAATTTCATAAAAAGTTTTATCACTAAATAAGCAAGATAAGTTTTCAAAGCCGACAACGCTATCAAAAAACTGGCTATGCCAAGATAATATTCCACGTTAAAATTGTAAACATTTAGCAAATCCAGCCCCATATAAGTATCCGCTGCACCATTTGAATTTATAAAAAGGGTCACAAAAAGAGAGACGAGCAAAGCTCCTGTTTTTATGCATAAACCAATGAATATTATCCAGAATATAATATTCATCACTTTCATTATAATATTTGTTTTCATTTTTGGTTGATTTTAAAATTACTTTGCGAAAATAGATAATTATTTATTGATAAACAATAAATATATTTTATTTATCAACAATTATTTTTAACAAGCCAATTTTTCTAAATACAATCATCTATTTTTTTTGGGGTCTTACGGTTTTTACTGAAAAATTCAACAAAGCTTTTTTAGGAAAGAAGAAAGGGAAAATTGTATCTTCGGAAGAAAAGAAATAGAAATGGACGATTCAACAAAAGTGGATGCCTTCTTTAAAAATCAAACCAAGTGGAAGCAAGAGCTGCAGAAACTCCGCGAAATTATATTGCAAACCGAATTAAAGGAAGAAATAAAATGGGGGAAACCCACCTACACTTTAGACGGAAAAATGGTAGTGGGAATGGCCGATTTCAAAAATCATCTGGCCCTCTGGTTTCACCAGGGTGTTTTTTTGAAAGACAAACACCAAAAACTTATCAATGCGCAAGAAGGTGTTACCAAAGCATTGCGCCAATGGCGCTTTGAAGAGAATGATAAAATTGAACCAGAAATTGTTTTGGAATATATAGAAGAAGCCATTGCCAACTGCAAAGCTGGAAAGGAATTGAAACCCGTGAGAAAAAAAAGTATTTCAATCCCCTCTTTACTTGAAGATGCTTTCAACAAAGATGCTTCATTGAAAAATCATTTTCAAAAACTCACTCCCGGTAAACAGCGCGAATATGCTGAATATATTGGGCAAGCAAAGCGTGAAGCTACCCAAAAGAGTAGATTGGAAAAGTGCATTCCTATGATAAAAAATGGCGTTGGTCTTCATGATAAATACAAAAACTGCTAATGGCAATAAAACCAAATTTTGAGAGATACACCACACGACAATTGTGGTTTTATGCCCGACGCGCCTTTTGGATATTAATAGCTTGGGTCATCATTTCAAGTGTCATGTTTTTTTATGAATTTATCACCCTAAAGAGCAACGGTGTATTGAGTTCGAGCTACGATTTTTATTCAGCAGTAATGGCAAACCTAATTGTTGCTATTTCAGCTGGTCTCATAGGTGGCATTGTAACCGTAAATTTAATGGAGCGCTGGCTTAGGCGTGTGGTTTTTTGGAAAGCCCTTCTTTATTTAATAATCGCTTACACCGTCACCGCTTTTTTGGTAGGTGCCATTGGAGCATTGTATATAACAAGTGAAGACTTGGGAGTTCCTTTTTATACTTCGGAAGTGCTTCAGCAAACAGTTTCTTTTTTTGGCACTTGGCTTTTCATTAAGAATTATATCATTTGGCTTTTCATCGTTTTGGTAACGCTTATTGTTTTAATGGTGAATGATAAGTATGGACCGGGGGTTTTTCCGGATTATTTAATAGGAAGATATTTTCGCCCAAAGCACGAAAGGCGTATTTTCATGTTTGCCGATATTAAAAATGCTACAGGAATCGCCGAAAATTTGGGTGAAGAGAAATACTTTAATTTTTTGAAAGATTTTTTTAGGCATATTGCCCCTGCCATAGTACAAACTCATGGTGAAGTTTATCAATACGTGGGTGACGAAGTGGTTGTGTCCTGGAAAATGAAATGGGGCCTAAAACGCGGAAATACTATACAATGCTACTATAGCATGAAAAAAATAATTAAATATAAAGCCCCAAAATATTTAAAAAAATACGGTGTCGTTCCCGAATTCAAAGTCGGTCTTCACTACGGCACGGTAATGGTTGGTGAAATTGGGCAGATAAAACGTGACATTGCATTTTCTGGAGATGTGTTAAACACTACTTCACGTATTCAGGCCATGTGCAAAGAACTGGACGTAGAAATTTTGGCTTCAAAACCATTTGCCGATATTGCCTATAAATTACCTAAAGGCGTTACCAAAAAAGAAATGGGGAAAGAAAAGCTACGCGGTAAAAGTGAGGAGATTGCATTGGTCACCTATGAAAAATTATAATACTACAAGACTATAAAATTTACAATTATGAAAACAGACAACTACACAAAAATCATTTTAACAATCATCGCTGTTTGCCTTACCATAAATGTGATGAGAGACTTTGAATTTATTCCATCCGCTCACGCAAATGAGACCGAAACTCTACCAAATAAAACTTTTACGGAGGTAATGGACGTACGTTTGGTTGATATTAACACTTATGACGAACTAAACGTAAACCTTAAAAGTGTTGACACTTATGATGAAGTAAAAGTAAATCTCAAAAAGATTGAAACTTCCGATGAGTTGGATGTTAACATTGATGAAATTGGTGGTGGTTGGGTTTCAAATGGTGGACCTATCGCGGTAAAGGTTCAATAAGCCACAGGTTGCATTTTTAAAATAACTCAACAACAAATAACAATTAATTTTTTTTAAATGGACGGATAATCAGCCGCGCAGCACGGTCATAGTTAATATAACTATATGTCCAATTAAAAAACGTTACTACCCTATTTCTAAAACCCACCAAAAACCATAGGTGAACAAACATCCATAAAAACCAGGCAATAGCACCACCAAAGTGCAGCTTGCCCAAATCTACTACTGCTTTATTTCTACCTACTGTGGCCATGGTACCTTTATCAAAATATTCAAAAGGCTCCATTTGTTCATCTCTTAGCATTTTTCTGAAATTTTTCCCCAGTTGTTTTCCTTGTTGAATTGCAGGTTGTGCAACCTGTGGATGTCCTTTGGGGTATTCCTCGGTTTCCATTAGTGCGATGTCGCCCAGTGCATAAATATTTTCAAAACCATTTATTTTATTGAATTCATCCACTTTATATCGATTGGCTTTTTCTATTAAAGCATCGCCATTTATTCCTTTTATAGGTGCTCCGGTAACTCCGGCAGCCCAAATAAACGTTGCGGTTTCAAATTTTTTTCCATCTTTTGTGGTAACCGTTTTACCGTCATAATCGCTTATAAAAGTTTTCAAATGAATCTGAACCCCAAGTTTTTCCAGAAATTTTTGTGCCTTTTCCGAAGCTTGTTCACTCATTGGCGGTAGTACCCGGTCCAATCCTTCAATTAGATGGACCTTCATTTCTTCTTCTTCCAGCTCGGGATAATCGTTTTCAAGAATTCCTTTTCTAAATTCAGCCAAAGCTCCCGCAAGCTCTACGCCAGTAGGCCCTGCGCCTGCAATCACAAAATTCAGCAGGCGCTTTCTTTCCCTTTCATCAGTAGTTATATCTGCTTTTTCAATATTCTGAAGCATCAAGCTGCGAATGTTTAGGGCTTGAGGTACTGTTTTCATGGGCATACTGTTTGCTGCGATATTCTCATTTCCGAAGAAATTGGTGCGGGTGCCCGTGGCAATAACAAGATAATCATATTGCAAGCTGCCAATAGAAGTGTGGATTGTATTTTTTTCAGTGTCTATATTCTCAACCTCAGCCATTCTAAAGTGAAAATCGGCGTTTTCCCTAAAAATCTTCCGAAGTGGATATGCTATAGAATCTGGTTCCAAACCTGCCGTGGAAACTTGGTATAGCAACGGTTGAAAAGTATGGTAGTTGTGCCTATCAAAAAGTACAATCTGTATTTTTTCTTTTTGAAGTTTTTTTATGAAGGAAATACCCGCAAATCCGCCGCCTATTACGACTATTCGGGGCACATCGGTTTCGGGAATATTCATCTGTTGATTTTATACCCTAAATTTAGGCATTGTAGAGCGAGTTCGTTTAATTTTTATGATTTTTGTAACAAACCTCTTTGCATAAATACTAATCTAAAGCTAACAAACTACCATTGAACAAAGAACTGGAACATAGTTTTGTGACCCAACTAGAGGAGAATCAGAACATTGTACACAAAATCTGTAGGTTATACACCAACGACAGTGACGCTCATAACGATCTGTTTCAGGAAATAACCATTCAGCTTTGGCGCGCATACCCAAAATTTAGGGGCGATTCAAAATTTAGTACTTGGATGTACCGCGTGGCTCTAAATACCGCAATAACGCTTTACAGAAAATCAAAACGCAACATAAAAACACAGGATTTTGAAGGGATTAGTTTTAAAATTACCTCAGAACCTTATGATGATACAACCGAACAACAATTGAAGCTTATGTACAGTGCCGTGAAGGATCTGAACGATATTGACAAAGCATTGGTTTTTCTCTATTTGGAAGACAAAAACTATAGGGAGATTTCCGAAACCTTAGGGATAACTGAAGTAAATGCACGCGTTAAAATGAACAGGATAAAAGAAAAATTACGAACCATTTTAAATCCGTAACCCACAATGGATGAACTGGAACTATTAAAAAAACAATGGCAAAGCAGGGAGCATGAACTTCCGAAACTTTCCTATGAGGATATTTATAAAATGTTGTTGAAGAAATCCTCTTCAATAGTGAAATGGATATTCTACATAAGCATTGCCGAAATTCTATTTTGGACTCTTCTTTCCTTTATGGTACCCGAATCCAGTACCAAGTTTAGCGATGATATCGGTCTTCACAATGTTTTGGTGGGTGTAAACGTGCTTAACTATACGGTGTTTGGATTTTTTATAGTTCTTTTTTACTTAAACTACCGTAAGATTTCAACAACAGATTCCATAAAAGACTTGATGAAAAATATTCTGCGCACACGAAAAACCGTCAAGTATTTTGTGATTTACAATGTTACAGGGTCTATTTTGCTTATTATAGGAATTAATTTTTATTACTATTTCAATCAAGATATTGTATTCCAGTTTATGACCGAAGATTACGGTATCACAAATATTTCACAACAAAGGTTTATGAAAATGTTCTTTGTTATTCAAATACTTTTCGGAATTGTGATGATTGGCTTTATACTTTTATTTTATAGGATTGTCTACGGAATCCTTTTGAGAAAATTGCACAAAAACTATAAAGAGTTAAAGAAGATAGAAATTTAAAAAGGTTTCATTTATAGGCGAAGTGGAATAATTCAATTTTCAAATTAACACACTAGACACTGCTGCTAAGAACCGCTATTTTTTTTAATACCGCCATTGCCGTTCTTTGTTAAGTTCTTCTTCGCTTTGTATTTCAGAAGAAGGTATTACTTTCAGAAAAGAAGGGTGCTGTTCAATGGCGTATTCCAGCTTTTCCACAATCTGCTCCATCGTTTCATTTTCATAATCAATATCCAACGGTTGCTTAATTTCCATGGATTGAAGAATGCCTCTTTTCTTTATTCGAAGTCCTTTCTTATCAAAAGACCTTCTAAAACCATCAATAACAATGGGCACTACTACAGGTTTGTTTTTCTTTATAATGTGTGCAGTTCCTCTTCGTATGGGTTTCCATGGTTTGGTGGTACCCTGCGGAAAGGTAATAACCCAACCATCGTTAAGCGCTTTGGTTATATTGCTTACATCGCTCATCTTCACCTGCTTGTTTACTTCTTTTCCTTTTTCACGCCAAGTGCGTTCAATACTTACAGAACCAGCATAGGCAAGAATCTTTGGCAACAAACCATCTTTCATGGTTTCCTTTGCTGCAACAAAATAGATATTCAGTTTCGGGTTCCAGAGGTAGCCAACATTTTTAATGCTATCCTCTCGGCCGTGCAAGCTAGCATTAAAAACATGTAACATGGCCGCAACATCTGCGAAATAAGTTTGATGATTGCTTACAAAAAGTACATTTCTATCTGGAAGCTCTCTAAGAATCTCGCTTCCTTCAATTTTCAACTCATTAAAACCTTTGAACCTTCGGTGAGTTAATAGTCCTGCTATGCGTATTAGCCAAAGTTTTAAAAAAAGTATATGCCCAAAAGGATTTTTTTTAAAGAGACTCATTTTTTAATAATCAGTGGTCAGTATTCAATTTGCGTAATAAAAGTAGCCATAGATTGGAAATTTATGACAGCCCCCAACCACAGGCTAAGCAATACAAATATACTAAAATAAGCCATTACAGTACCTTTTTAAGCAATTCGCGCACTTCGTTGAGCATCATAGCTGTAGCTCCCCATACTATATGTCCGTTTAGTTTGAACGCCGGCACTTCGATGCTTTTGGCGTAGGAGGTGGACAGGGTTTGTGTGGTTATATTCAAATCGTCCATCAAGTCGCGGAGGGTTACTTCTATCAGTGCTTCCACTTCTTCTTCCTGCGGAATAAATTTTGGGGATTGGGCGGTTATTCCTAAAAAAGGCTGCACAAAAAAATTACTGGGCGGTATATAGATTTCTGTTAGCGCTTTTAAAACCGAAATGGTATTTCGCGAAACGCCTACTTCTTCTTCGGTTTCACGTAAGGCCGCATCTTGTATGGAATTATCTTTATCTTCAAGTTTGCCGCCGGGAAAACCAACCTGTGCTGAGTGAACGCCTTTATATGTTTTCCGAAGAATTAAAATCAACCGCGTTTCAAAATCTTCCGACGGATAAAAAAGAGACATCACCCCTGCCCTTTTTGCTGTGTTTTTTCCGCGGGCAACGCGCTTCAGTTCCTGCAAACGCTCCATAGGCGCCATTTTAAATTGGACCGTTTCGCCTGGAAGTTCCATTTTTGTTACTTTTACAATCCGTTTTTCAAAATCGCGAAAATCCATTTATGAAGAAGTTGTTTGTTTATAGCCTGGGAATTGTTCTGTTCTTTGGAAGCTGTGAAGATAAGAAAAAGCAGTCCGAAACTGATGTTGAAGTTCAAAAGGAAAATAAAAATGATAGTGAGCAAAATATAAAAATTGATTCGGCAAAAACAGACTATCCTGAAATTACGAACGATAATGTGGTTTCGTTTTTAACCGAATACGGAAAGGAAAACCCCGAAACAAAGGTTTTGGTAACTACCCGTTTTGGCGATATTGAATTAGAACTTTACGAAGACACGCCGCTGCACCGTGCAAATTTTATCTATTTGGTGAAGCAGCACTATTTTGACGAAACCTTTTTTCATCGCGTGGTTCCAAATTTTATAATTCAAGCTGGCAATAGTGATTTGGTTTCAACGCAGAAAAAACGCGCAGAGCTAGGGAAGGAATACTTGCTTCCCGCGGAAATCGTTCCCGGCCGAATTCATGAATACGGAACGGTTTCGGGCGCAAAGGAATACCGCGAGAACCCCGATAACAGAACAGCTCCGTATGAATTTTTCATCTTCCTTGGGCCAAAATCCTCTACAACGCATTTGAACGGAAAATACACCATCTTTGGGAAAGTGACCAAGGGTATGGACGTGGTAGAGGAAATTTCAAAGGTGAAAGCGGACGATGGGGATTGGCCTTTGAACAATATTTATATTAGTGCTAAGGTGATTGAGTGAGAAATCCCCAAATTTCAAGCTCCAAATTCCAAATAATTTTAAATGGAATTTTATACTTTTTATAAATTGAATAATTATTTATCTATTTTCCAACTCATCCTTCCTATAAATACTCGGCAACGAAAGATTGAAATAAACGGCAAACAAACGAACTATAATTACAATTGACCCAGAAATGATAACTATAAAATCTTCAGAAATTGGGGTAAAATGTAAAAGAAAATAGGCCGAAGCACCCAAAATACAAGCCGTGGCATAAATTTCCTTTCTGAAGATAATCGGGATTTCATTACAAAGAATATCTCGCAAAACTCCTCCAAAACAGGCCGTCATTGTTCCCAAAGCAACACAAATTATAGGGTGAAAACCTGCGGCAATGCCTTTTTCCACACCTACAATAGTGTATAGCGCGATACCGATAGTGTCAAACAAAAACAGTGATCTGCGAATGTAACCAAGTCTTTTTCTGAAAACTACCGCAAAAATTGTAGAGCAGAAAATAACGTAAACAAAGGTCAGGTTACGCATCCAAGCTACGTTTGCATCAATAAGAACATCGCGCAAAGTTCCACCGCCAACAGCAGTTACAAAGGCAATTATCAAAATTCCAAATGGGTCCAAGCGTTTGTTGAGTGCCGTTAGTACTCCAGAAATGGCAAACGCAATGGTCCCCAAAATATCTATTAATAATATCAGGTTCACATGTTCTGTGTATAATGATTATAATCGCGCAAAACGGTATCTATATATTGTTTGTCATATAAATCTGAAGAAGTTTCCAAAACACTTTCCACTTTCTTCCTAAGTGTATGTAGTGTTTTGAAATCGTTTGATTTTAGTGCGATAAGATACGTTTCCTTTATAAGTCTAGCGTCTTTATCGGTGAGCTTCGTGACGTTTAAAAACTTAGGTTGGTAATCTTCAGCTATTTCTTCTAAAATGGTATGGCTTATTTTTACTTTGTTTTTTGTACTTATCACGACCGTTCCCGCAGCGTGGTCTCCCACACGCTGTCTTTTATCAGAAAAAATAATGGATAGCAACCCAATGGAACCCAAAAAGATCCAAATATCTACCAAACGCAGCATCCACAAAACCATGTAATCGCTCCAGCGGGCGGGATTTCCATCTACTTTTACAACTCGTGTTTTCAAAGCCATTTTGCCGACTGTCCTTCCGTTGAAAAGTGTATGCATATACAGCGAATAGAACATTACTGGCAAAAGTAGCAATTGTTGCAAACCAAAAACCGTCCAATTATCACTAAAAGCCATATTCATAGCTTCAGTAGCCAATTCTACAATAAAAAAGTATACAGAAAAAAGGAAGATGTCTATTAAAAAGGCTAAGATGCGCTCCCCAACACTAACTATTTTATAGTCTAGGTTTACGTTTTGGGTTGTATTGATTTCTAAGTTTGCCATGTAAAAGCAAGTGGTTATATTTATCCAAAAATTTCAACAGATGCGCGAAGCAGCATTCGTCAAGCAAAATAAGGAAAAATGGATTGCTTTTGAAAAAGCAATCACACTTAATTCAAAAATAAGTCCAGACCAGCTTGCCGACCATTACCTCCACTTGACCAACGACCTCGCCTATGCGCAAACCTATTATCCCGATAGCAAGGCGCTCCAGTATTTGAATTCATTGGCATCACAAGCGCATCAAAAAATTTATAAAAACAAAAAGGAGACAAAAAACCGTATTGTAAGTTTTTGGAAGGAAGAGTTTCCGTTGTTTTTCAAGGAGCACCAACGCATGCTTTTTTTCTCTTTTTTGCTTTTTGCGACAGCTACAGCCATTGGCGCCATTTCAGCATTGAATGATGATTCCTTTGTACGGTTGATTCTTGGTGATGGTTATGTAAATGAAACCTTGAATAATATTGACAAAGGCGACCCAACCGCCATCTACAACAGCGGGAGCGAGATTGGCACTTTTTTGGGAATCACTATTAACAACATTCGCGTAGCGTTTTTGGCATATGCTTTCGGAGTAATTACCTCTTTAGGTACGGCTTACATACTATTCAGTAATGGAGTGATGCTCGGGGCATTTTTCACTTTTTTCTATAACCGCGATTTACTTTTTGAAGCTTCAAAAAGCATTTGGCTGCACGGAACCATTGAGATTTCGGTAATCGTAATTGCAGGCTGCGCGGGAATGGTGATGGGCAACAGTATTCTTTTTCCAAAAACATATTCTCGGAAAGTTTCATTTTTAAAAGGCGCGAAGGACGGCCTTAAGATTGTGGTTAGCACCATTCCCTTTTTCATCATTGCAGGGTTTATTGAAGGCTTTATAACCCGTTACAGCAATATGCCTGTATGGTTGGCAATGACCATTATTTTTAGCTCCTTGGCACTTATTATTTTTTATTACGTTATTTATCCAATTATCCTCAACAGAAAGCATGCAAGACAAATATATACCACTTAAACAGCAACGCGATGTAGGCGAAATGATTACTACCTACTTTGAGTTTTTCAAACAGAATTTTAAGCCTTTTTTAAACATCTTCATTAGTTACAACGGGCTTTTTATTTTAAGTTTCTTAGGAGTAAGCTATTTAATGGTTACAGGTTTCTTAGGTGCATATAATGCCTCAAATACCTATGGAATTGAAAGTGACAATTCAAGTTATTTTATAATGTTGGGCTTGGGGTTTATGGGATTTTTCATTCTGTATATAATTACAGCCGTGCTAAACTATAGTCTTGCTGCGGTTTACGTAATAGAATATGAAAAAAACAGGGGTGCCGCCGTAGAAAAAAGAAAGGTCTGGGAAATGGTAAAACAAAACCTCGGAAAAATTATTCTCTTCATAATATTAATGGTTATTGGTTATGTAGTTGCTATGGTTGCGGGAATGATCTTGGGGTTTATACCAATAATCGGAACCTTCGCATATTATTTAATCGTTCTTGCATATACCAGCTGGATGGGTCTTGCATTTATGGCTATGATAAACAGTAATAAAGATGTAATAGATGCTTTTGGTGAAGGCTGGAAACTTTTGAAAAGCTTTTTTTGGAAAAGTGTGCTCACAAATCTTATTATCGGGATGTTGCTTGGTATTTTAATGCTTGTGGTGATGATGGTTCCCGGAATTTTAATTGGAATTTATGCATTTCATTCTTTAGATAGCGGCGTAGATCTTGCAAATTCCGCAGGAGCCAGCGTGGTTTGGACGCTTGCCCTATCTATACTATTAATCCTATACACCCTTAATCAATCCATGATTCAGTTTGTAAACGGTATTCTTTATTTCTCCGTTCACGAAGAAACATATAATGAAGCCACGCGCGAGCGTATTGAAAACATAGGCGCCGGTGAGTAGATTTCTTTTTATAATATTTTTTCTTTTAAATCTCCTCGCGGCCAAAGCTGCGGAAGCGGACAGTCTTACAGTGGCCGTTGACAGCAGTAAGATTATTCCAAAACATTTCTCAGAAAATTTAAGTGAGAAATATTCCGGAAACGATTTTGATTACGACGTGATGGAAGGTGAAGCAGAAAATTATTTAGGCCGTGCCATCACTTGGTTCTTTAATAGAATGGGCGATATTTTTGGTTTCCATCTTTCACCGGAAGCCTATCAAATCATAAAAATTATCGTGTACATTTTGCTTATCGTTTTTGCCATCTACATACTGGTGAAATTGCTCGTGGGCGATAATGCTTCGTCATTTTTCAGCAGAAAAAGCAAAATGGTGGCTCCACTGAATATTCAGGAGGAGCACATTGAAAATATCGATCTGGACAGCTATATCAAGAATGCCCTAAAAGAAGAAAATTACCGACTGGCAATACGATATATGTACTTAAAATCCTTAAAATTGCTTTCTTTAAACAATATTATAAACTGGCATTTTGAAAAAACCAACAGTGACTACTATCGCGAAATTGAAAACGCAGCCTTAAAGGAAAATTTCAAAAAAACTTCTTACCTGTACGATAATATTTGGTACGGCGAATATGCGCTGGACAAAGCCGGTTTTGAAAACGCTCAAAAAGATTTTGAAAGACTGAACCAAAACTTGAAAAATGCTGGATAAACGTTCAAAAAGAGTACTTTGGGTTTTTGGGATAGCGCTGCTTATCATCGTGATTACCGAGCTTGTGCGTCCAAAACCCATAAATTGGCGCCCCAGCTATACTTCGATAGATAAAATTCCTTTTGGTGGGTTTGTATTTTTTGAGGAAGCCGCTTCACTATTCAAAAATGCTGAAATAGAAAAGATTGACAAAGACCCGTATGAATTTTTAACGGACAGCACCTATACTCAAAATTCAGCCTACATTTTTATAAATGATGATATTTTCTTTGATGAAAGACAGGCAGATGAAATTTTAAAGTATGTGGAAAAAGGAAATACCGTATTCATTTCGTCGCGAAGCATTGGGTATATTCTACGTGATTCATTAAATATTGATTCTGCCGCCAACTACAACATTTTAGAGGAAGAACTTCACCCAAAATTTTTCTCGCCATCGTTGAAACAGGATTCACTTCCCGCTTTCAAAAAAGGCGTTTTTAAAGCCTCTTTTATTGAAATAGATACTTTGAAAACCACTGCCTTGGGGTATTATGAAAATGAAGAGGCCGATAACGATTTGGGGGATTTGAATTATGTGAAGGTAAACTTCGGAAAAGGACAGTTTTTATTGCACAACCTGCCCGAAGCATTTTCCAATTATTACTTGCTGAAAGGCAATGCGCAATATGCCGCAAATGTTCTTTCCTATATAGATGCCGATAAAATTTATTGGGATGAGTATCTAAAATCTGGCCGAAAAGTTGTGGAATCGCCTATGCGTTTTGTATTGGACCAAGCGCCGCTTACCTGGGCATATTATGTGTTGATGGGCGGATTGCTGATTTTTGTGCTTTTCAAAAGTAAACGCGAGCAACGCGTTGTGGAAGTGATAAAACCGCTTGAAAATACTTCGGTGGAATTTACCAAAACCATTGGCGACCTCTATTTTCAACACAAAGATTATGGTAATATTATTGCGAAGAAAATCACCTATTTTTTGGAAACTCTTCGCTCAAAATATTATTTAAACACCAATGATATTACAGAAGATTTCATTAAAAAACTGGCACTGAAAAGTGGAAACACCTTCGAAAAGACCCAGAAATTAATGCACTTAATAAAACACTTAAAAGAACAATCAGTGCACAGCGAAGCCGATTTACTGGAACTGAACAAGCAAATAGAAGCATTTAGACTATAAAATTATGGAAGAAACACAGGAAAATCCCTTGGAATTCAATTCGCGAATCGATTTAAAAAATCTGCAGGAAGCGGTTGAAAAAATAAAAGCTGAATTAGGCAAAGTAATCGTTGGGCAGCACGATATGCTAGAAATGTTAATCATTTCAATACTTACCGACGGCCATTCGTTAATTGAAGGCGTTCCGGGCGTTGCGAAAACCTTGACCGCAAAATTGTTGGCAAAAACATTGGCAGTAGATTTCAGCAGGATCCAATTTACGCCAGATTTGATGCCGAGCGATATTTTGGGAACTTCAATCTTCAACGTAAAAACAAGCGAGTTTGAATTCAAACAAGGTCCCGTTTTTTCAAACATTGTTTTGATTGACGAAATAAATCGTGCGCCCGCAAAAACGCAAGCTGCACTTTTTGAAATAATGGAAGAGCGCCAAGTAACAATGGACGGTACCGAATATAAAATGCAACCGCCATTTTTGGTCTTTGCCACCCAAAACCCTGTAGAACAGGAAGGAACTTACGCCCTGCCCGAAGCGCAATTGGACCGTTTTCTTTTTAAAATAAATGTGCCCTACCCCACTTTGGAAGAGGAAATCCACATTCTTGAAAACGAGCACCACCGGAAGGATGCTTTCGTCTTGGATAGCGTGATACAAGTGCTGAACGCAAAACAGATTGCGGAATACCAACACACCATAAAACAGATAATCATTGAAAGCAATTTGCTGAAATACATCGCAGCAATTGTGGAAAATACGCGGACCAACGCCAACTTATTTTTGGGCGCCTCGCCACGTGCATCGTTGGCAATTATGAATGCTTCCAAAGCATTGGCTGCAATGAACGGCCGCGATTTTGTAACGCCGGACGATATTAAAAAAATTGCTCCTTCGGTTTTAAGGCATAGAATTATGCTAACCCCAGAGCGTGAAATGGAAGGAATAACGGCAGATAAAGTGGTTCAACAGATTATTGAAACCATCGAAATTCCGAGATAAAGATGCTGGGTGCTGGGCGCTCAATAGCGGATGGCCAATAGAAAAACCCGAAACCTGAAACAAATTTTAAAAAGTGAAGAAATTCCTTAAAAGCCTATACCTAAAAAAACGATTTTTCAGCGTGCTGTTCTCGCTGGCGGTTATGTTTGTGTTTTCTTACTTCTTCCAAGAATTGTTTGGCGTGGTTAAGCTTTTATTTTATTTGCTTTTGGGAGTTTTTGTTTTCGATATCTTCTTATTATATCGAAATAAAACTGGAATTCAGGCACAGCGAATACTTCCCGAAAAGCTTTCCAACGGTGATGATAATTCCATTGAAATTAAGGTTGTAAATAGGTTTCAGTTTAAAACTTCTGTGAAGATTATTGATGAATTGCCCATTCAATGGCAGGTTCGCGATTTTAAGATTGAAGCTATTTTAAATGCTTCCGAAGAAAAAAAATTCACCTATCAAGTCCGGCCAACAGAGCGCGGGGAATATCACTTCGGAAATTTGAACATCTTTTCTTCTACGGTTTTGGGATTGGTTGCCCGGAAACAACAATTTTCCGCAGAAGCGATGGTCCCAAATTACCCTTCATTCCTTCAGCTTAAAAAATATGATTTCATCGCTTTTACCAATAAACTGAAACTTTTCGGACTTAAAAAAATCCGAAGAATTGGCCATACCATGGAGTTTGAGCAAATAAAGGATTACACGTCGGGCGACGATGTGCGGAATATAAACTGGAAAGCCACGGCGAAACGAAGCAGCTTGATGGTGAACCAATTTCAGGACGAGAAATCGCAGCCAGTTTATGCGGTGATTGATAAGGGGAGGGTGATGAAAATGCCCTTCAACCACTTGAGTTTGCTGGATTATGCAATTAATGCTACGCTCGTTATTTCAAATATAGTCCTCAAAAAACACGACAAAGCCGGAATGTTCACGTTTTCCCGAAAAGTGGACGACCGTGTCATCGCACAACGCCGAAGTGTGCAAATGCACCTTATATTGGAAACACTTTACAACGTGGAAACCGATTTTTCAGAAAGTGATTTTTCGCGTTTGTATGTTGATGTGAAGCGACATATTAAGCAACGAAGTCTGCTTTTACTCTTCACAAATTTTGAAACAATGGATGCTTTGCACCGTCAGTTGCCGTATTTGCAGGCAATTAATAAAACGCATCTTTTGGTGGTTATCTTTTTTGAGAATACCGAGTTGAAATCATTTATGAATAAAAAGGCAACCACGACCCATCAAGTTTTTGAGAAGACGATTGCTGAAAAATTTATTTATGAAAAGAAACTAATAGTTAACGAACTTCACAAATACGGCATCCAATCCATTCTTACCGCGCCGGAAAATCTTACGGTGAACACAATTAATAAGTATTTGGAAATAAAGGCGAGAGGGCTTCTTTAAATTTTCATTATAAATTATATTGATTAAATATGTAAATTTGCATAAATATAATTTACAATGACAATTACACAACTTAAATACGTTTTGGCCGTGGCCGAACAGCAGAATTTCACAAAAGCCGCCGAAAAAACTTTTGTTACTCAACCCACACTTAGTATGCAGATTCAAAAACTGGAGGAGGAACTTGAAATCCAGATTTTTGACCGAAGTAAAAAACCCATTGAACTTACGGGCGTCGGTAAAAAAATTGTAGAGCAGGCTCGAAACATCGTCAATGAGTCGGAACGCATGCAAGATGTTGTAGATCAGGAAAAAGGCTTTATTGGCGGGACTTTCAAACTTGGTATTATTCCTACGGTAATGCCAACTTTGTTACCCATGTTTCTGAAAAGTTTTTCAAACCGCTATCCAAAGGTGCAATTGAAAATCGAAGAACTGAATACCGATGAAATCATTGCAAAAATTAACGATGGCTACTTAGATGCTGCCATTGCTGCAACGCCTTTGGGTCAGGAAAAAATTAAAGAAAGGCCTATCTATTACGAGCCCTTTGTGGGTTACATTCCGGAAAACCATCGTTTGGCCTCTAAAGAAAAACTGGAAATCATTGATCTTGACATCGAGGATATATTATTGCTGGAAGACGGACATTGTTTCCGCGATGGGATAATAAATCTTTGCAAAGCCTCTAAAAACAACAGCCACGATAAGTTCCAGTTGGAAAGTGGAAGTTTTGAAACCCTTATAAAACTTTCAGATGAAGGCTTGGGAATGACGCTCCTGCCCTATTTACATACGTTGGACATTTTGCCATCCCAAACCAAAAACTTAAAATATTTTAAAGAACCCTCCCCAGCGCGCGAAGTGAGTTTGATTTACAGTAAAAGTGAGTTGAAAATGCAAATTATCAATGCACTGCACGATATTATTTCTGGCGTAATCCGCGGGGCAATTGCTTTTCAGGACGTGAAAATCATCAGTCCAACTAAAAAAAAGTCGGCTTTCAGTTATAAGTTATTAATGAAAACAACTTTATGACCCTTAACGCTTAATCAATTACTAAAAAATCCCGCTAGTAAAAGCGGGATTTTTTTATGGGTTTAAATAAATTAGACATTGATTTAATTGTGGGTTCTGCTTGATAAGCGAATCAATCCAGACTTTTAGTTCTTCTACTTCGTAGGGAAGCAATCTGGTTAACGCTTTCTTCAACTCCTTGCAAAACAAATTGACGTCAAAACTTACTTTTGAAAGTACAGCTTTGGTGTAATCAAACATTGCTCTTGCCATAGCTAATTGAGGTTTAGTTAAAAATTTAAGTAGGTAGATTTTTACAATAGGCAGAAGAAGTTTTGTATTAATGAGTTTTAAATATAACTAATTTTTTTCAATTAAATTCTGTTTGAAGTCTAATTCATTCTGTTAAAAAATTGTTAACCAACCCTCAAGACTATACAAATCCCTAAAAGATTGATGTTTGCATTATTTGACCTTCAGAGTCCATTCAAATTCAAAAGTAGAAACCACATCTCCGGCCATGTCCTTTCCTACCGATTTCATCCAAATGGTTTGACCTTTACCCGTAGCAATAGTTTTATTAATGGCCTCATTTATCATTACACCATCTGTACAGGTAAACAGAATTCTGCCCCTAGCCTTTTTAGTGAAAGTTGCGCTATTATTCGCCACAAGCATGGAGATCTTTTTATTGCTTTCCTTTATTTTCGCCATAATCATTGCGCCGGTACTGAGCTCTGCAGCCATCCCCTGTACCGCCCAAAAAATGGATTTGAACGGGTTTTGGTTTATCCATCGATGTTTTACCGTGGTTATGCAAGTGGTTTCTGAAATTGATTTTACACGCACTCCAGTAAAATATGCAGCAGGTAATTTAAACAATAGAAAAGTATTGATTTTAGTTGGGCTCAGTTTCATTTCGACTTAAATAGTTCACGAAGATATTCAATATATCCTACACATCCTATTTGTTAAAAATATGTTAATTTTAGTACTATGCGTAACATACTACTATCTTTTAGACATATATTTGCATAAGAAAATAACAAGCAATGGAAACTACAATTTCAGAAAACCAGAAAAACGTAAGTGCATTTATTCACTTATCTACCTTTTTAAAATACTTTTTCCCGTTCGCGAATTTTATCGCGCCATTATTGATTTGGACATTCAATAAGGAAAAGGCTTTTGTGGACGAGCACGGAAAACAGGCAATCAATTTTCAATTGAGTGTTTTGGTATATACCATATTAATAGGATTGATATGCCTTCCCTTCTTTATCATTTTCGCAACGGATTTTATCTCTTTGATTGAAACCATTGATCACAATGCGGGGGAGTTTTCAGTAAACAACATTCAAAATCTTTCAGGATACATATTATTGTTCGGATTGGCCATTTTATTGCTTCTGGCATTGTTCGTTTTTGAGCTGTATGCCGTAATCAATGCCTCCATCCACGCTTCACGCGGAAAACTTTATAATTATCCACTTAGTATATCATTTATAAAAACCAACCTTAAAAACCCTATTCAAAATGAGCACATTAGTTAGTTACCTATTGGCCGCCATTTTACAGTTTATAGGTGTAAGTATGCCCACGGAACAGGAAACTGTTAGCGCATTGACTCATCAACAATGCGAAGAAACCACAAGTGTGCTCCCCTATTCATTCATCAACAATAGCGAACAAGAATTAAAAACAAGTAAAGAACAATTATGAAAATCGAAAACACAAAAGCACAGATGCGAAAAGGGGTTTTGGAGTTCTGTATCCTTTCCGTTTTAAAAGACGGCGAGGCCTATACTTCAGACATACTGGAAACCCTAAAGGACGCAAAAATGCTTGTCGTGGAAGGCACAATCTATCCGCTGCTCACAAGGCTAAAAAATGCGGGCTTGCTTTCTTACCGTTGGGAAGAATCTACCAGCGGACCGCCACGCAAGTATTATGAACTTACCGATACCGGTAAACTATTTTTAACCGAATTGAACGATACCTGGGCAGAACTGCAACAGGCCGTGAACAAAGTAACCAGCGAAAAAAACACAAAATGAACAAGACAGTAAATATAAATTTGGCAGGCACTTCCTTTCACATAGACGAAGATGCCTTTGGGAAACTTTCGCGCTACCTAGACGCCATCCGCAAATCGCTGAAAGGAGCTGACGGTAGTGAAGAAATTATGCAGGACATTGAAGCCCGCATTGGCGAACTTTTTTCTGAAAAAATAGAAAGCCCTTCACAGGTAGTCACTTTAAAAGATCTTGACGAAGTGATTTCAGTGATGGGACAACCTGAAGATTATGAAGTTGACGACGAAATTTTTGAAGATGTACCCCCTTCTTCAAAAACCTATACAAAATCAAGGGCTACTGCTTCACACAAACAGCTTTTTCGTGATGTTGACAACAAATATATTTCTGGGGTTTCTTCCGGAATTGGGCACTACATCGGCATAGACGCTATTTGGATCCGTCTTTTGTGGATACTTTTAGTTGTTGCCGGAATGGGCTCTCCAATAGTAGTCTATATCCTGCTGTGGATACTGGTTCCGCCAGCACTCACTACTTCAGAAAAACTTAAAATGACCGGCGAACCCGTGAATATTTCCAACATTGAAAGAAAATTCAAAGAAGGCTTTGACAATGTTACTGACCGGGTAAAAAACGTAGATTATGACAAATACGGCAACAAAGTGAAAAGTGGCGCATCCAGTTTTTTTGATAGCTTGGGAATCTTAATAATGACACTTTTTAAAGTTTTTGTAAAATTTATCGGCGTACTGATAATTATTGTTTCCCTTTCCACAATAATTGGTTTGGTTGTAGGCTTTTTCACCTTTGGATCGATAGATTTTTGGGGCAATTCAGAGTTGACCGAGTATATCGCGCTGGTTGATACAACCAATGTACCTCTGTGGCTGATTGCTCTGCTATCCCTGTTTGCCGTAGGCATTCCATTTTTTGTATTGTTCATCTTAGGGTTGAAGCTTTTAATTAGCAATCTGAAATCGATGAGCTCTACCGTAAAAATCCTACTGATTGTAGTTTGGGCATTGTCGGTAATTGGTTTGGCTGTTTTGGGAATAAAACAGGCAACAGAACAAGCTTACGATGGCAACTTCATTGAAGAGCAGACCCTTGCTGTTCGCACAGGAGATACCCTGAGAATTGCAATGCGCGCCGATAAACAATATAGTTATGAAGTGAGCCGTGAAAACGGTCTTGAATTGAAATATACCGAAGATGACAAAAGAATAATTTATTCAAGCGATATTCTATTGAATATTGAATCCACAAAAGATTCCATAGGAAAAATTGTAATTGAAAAAACAGCAGAGGGCAACAATCACCTCGACGCAAAAAAACGTGCAGAAGCTATTGAATATAAGTATTCCTTTGAAAATAACAGCTTATTGCTGGATGGGTTCTTTATTACCGATACAAAAAATAAATACCGCGACCAGCAAATTGAAATAACGGTTTATGTACCCGAAGGCACGGTAATTTATTCTGAAGAGAATGCAAATTCCTATTATGGCTATAATTCAGATTTTGATGAGTTAAGCAATTGGGACAACGAAGCGCACTATTACAGAATTTTAAAAAGCGAGGTACAATGCCTGGATTGCAAAGAGAAAGATGAAAGGGTTGATGAAATGGATTCCACAGAAATCTTCCATTCCGATAAAACTATTGACAGTGTAAAAACTATCAATAAAAACTGGGAGGAAGAAGTAAAAGAAGATTTCAATAATAAAAATACCGCATCCACAAATACCAGTGAAACCATAACAATTACCATAGATTAATAACCAAAAACCAATCGATATGAAAACAACAAATTTTATAATCGCAATAGGCGCAGCACTTATCTTGGGTGCCTGTAACCTGAATATTACCACAGGAGAAAACGGCAACGGAAAGGTTGTAACCGAAGAACGCGAAGTAACCGCAGATTTTACGGAAGTACGCGGCAGTGCCGGGCTTGACGTTTATCTTACCCAAGGTGATGAAAACAAAATTGTAGTGGAAGCTGACGAAAATTTGCTTCAGTATATTGAAACTGATGTGGAAGATGGAAAACTGCACATTACCACTTCTGAAAATATTGGGCGTTCCAATGCCAAAAAAGTTTACGTTACATTCAAAGAGCTCAATACTGTGGAAGCCAGTAGCGGCGCCGATGTTACCGGAAATTCTGTAATAAAAAGCCAGAATTTGAGCCTTAAAAGCAGCAGCGGTGCCGATTTGGAAGTAGAAGTCTTTGCCCAGGAATTAATCGCTAAAACCAGTAGCGGTGCCGATTTAAAAATTTCCGGCAAAGCGTCATCTCTCAATGCGGACGCCTCAAGCGGTAGTGAATTAAATGCTAAAGAGCTTTTAGTGCTAAATTGTAATGCGGAAGCATCCAGTGGTGCCGAAGTAACCGTAAACGTTCAGGAAAAACTTGAAACCCATGTAAGCAGCGGTGGAGATATAAATTATTACGGAAACCCTGTATCAGTAAATTCAAATAAAAGCCATTCGGGCAGTGTGCATAAAATGTAAAGCTATCGACATTATTTCATTTTTAAAACGCCTTGAATTGCCAAAAAGGCCTAACAGTTTGCTAAAACTTTGTTAGGTCTTTTATCATTTATAAAAATTTTAAGAGGTTTTCTCTACTTAAATTACAACATTAGAAAAAACAAAAAAATTATGAAAAAGATATTGATTTTATTAGCAGTAGTAGTAATTGCATTATCCTGCAGTTCTGATGATGATTCTGGCGATGCAAACACCAATGAATTTGAACAAATAGAAACCACCCTTCCTCAGGGCGAATGGGAAATCAGTAATTACTTTGATGGCCAATCTGACCATACAATAGATTTTGAAAGCTTTGTTTTCGATTTCAAGGAAGATGGTTCAGTAGTAGCACAAAATGATCTTTTGACCGAAAGTGGAACTTGGGCTTATGATAATTCTTCAAGTAGTGAGGAATTGGTGCTTCAGTTTGGGCAAATGACTCCGTTTAACCAACTTAATGATGATTGGGAAATCGTTTCAGTTAGTAATTCAACTATAGAACTTTCCGATGTTAGTGGTGGAAATGGCGATATTGAACTATTGACATTTACGAAACTGTAAACTGGAAAATAAAAAAAAATAAAAAAGCCGCGAATACAGCGGCTTTTTTTATATAATGAAGATTGTTATGCCGTTACTTCCGTTTCAATTGTAGCAAGGTAACGTTCCGCATCAAGCGCAGCCATACAGCCGGTTCCGGCAGCAGTTACAGCTTGACGATATTCCTTATCCTGCACATCGCCACTCGCGAATACACCGGGTTTATTGGTTTTGGTAGATTTTCCTTTTGTTATCAAATAACCGGTATCGTCCATTTCAAGTTGTCCTTTAAAAATATCGGTATTTGGCTTGTGACCAATAGCAATAAACAATCCCGTGATTGCTATTTCTTTCTTTTCACCTGTTTGGTTATTTACCATTCGTAAACCTTCCACTACCTGCTCGCCCAAAACTTCATCTACTTCGGTGTTATAAAGTACTTCAAGGTTTTTGGTGTTGTTAACGCGGTGCTGCATCGCTTTTGAGGCCCGCATGTAATCTTTTCTTACAAGCATGGTTACTTTGTTGCAAATGTTAGCTAGATAAGTAGCTTCCTCTGCTGCGGTATCCCCTGCTCCCACGATTGCCACATCCTGACCTTTGTAGAAAAAACCATCACAAACAGCGCAGGCCGAAACCCCGCCGCCACGCAATCTTTGTTCGCTTGGTAAACCCAAATATTTTGCGGTTGCCCCAGTGGAAATTATTACGGTTTCGGCTTCAAGTTTTGTGGAGTTATCAACAGTGATTTTATGGATACCGCCAACTTCATCGCTAAATTCAACAGCTGTAACCATTCCAATTCTCACCTCTGTTCCAAATCGCTCTGCCTGTTGCTGTAATTGAACCATCATCGTTGGGCCGTCTATCCCTTCCGGATAACCGGGAAAATTGTCAACTTCAGTTGTGGTTGTCAATTGTCCGCCGGGCTCCATTCCTGTGTACATTACAGGTTTTAAATCGGCACGTGCGGCGTAAATGGCAGCAGTATATCCTGCTGGCCCTGAGCCAATAATCAGGCATTTTATTCTTTCAATAGTTTCGCTCATAATTGTATTCCTGTGTATTTTTTGAATGGTAAAAATAACAACTTTCAGAGGAATGAAAACCCAAAAGTTATGAAGAATTGTTATTTTATTATCATTATACGCTATTACAGTATTAATATTTTTAAGGTTTAAATCAAATAAAATCTTTTAAAAAAAGCTTTTATTTTTCTCTTTCGATAATGCTTAATTTTAAAAGGCAAAACAATTTGTAGAACTTTTAAATTTCTTTATTTTTGCCATTCAATTTTCGGGATGTGGCGCAGTCTGGTAGCGTATACGTCTGGGGGGCGTAGGGTCGCAGGTTCAAATCCTGTCATCCCGACTTTTTAAAAGAGCACTGAAATAATCAGTGCTCTTTTTTATATAAAGCCGAAATGCAAGGATTTCTTATTCCTTTCAACTGATAAATATCATTTTACAGCAACCGCACCATAGGTAATTTTGCGCCCATAAGAAAATGAGTGATGCAAAACAGTTTAATTTCAAAATACAACGTTCCCGGACCACGTTATACCAGTTACCCCACAGTTCCATATTGGAAAAACGATGATTTTTCTTTAAACCAATGGAAAAAAGGAGTAATTAAAAGTTTTTCTGAAAGTAATTCTAAAGAAGGCATAAGCCTCTATATTCACCTTCCTTTCTGTGAAAGCCTTTGCACTTTTTGTGGCTGCAACAAGCGTATCACAAAAAACCACAATGTGGAAACTCCCTACCTTGAATCTGTTTTAAAGGAATGGCGACTTTATTTGAAATTATTTACGGAAAGACCCATAATTAAAGAATTGCACCTTGGCGGTGGTACGCCTACTTTTTTTTCCGCGGAAAATCTAAAATTGCTCATTAAAGGAATTTTTCGAGATGCAACCATAGCCCCAAATCCATCTTTCAGCTTTGAAGGACACCCAAACAATACTTCCGAAGAACATTTGCAGACGCTTTTTGATTATGGTTTTACAAGGGTTAGCTATGGGGTTCAGGATTACAATCCAACCGTACAAATGGCGATCCACAGGTTGCAGCCATTTGTGAATGTAAAACGCGTAACCGAAACGGCCCGCGAAATTGGCTACACTTCAGTCGGGCACGACATTATTTTTGGACTTCCCTTTCAGAAAAAGGAACACGTTATACACACCATTGAGAAAACAAAGGAGTTAATGCCAGATCGTATTGCTTTTTACAGCTACGCGCACGTGCCGTGGATAAAGGGCAATGGCCAACGCGGGTTTAAAGAAGAAGATCTTCCCAGTGCCATTGAAAAGCGTGATATGTACGAAACTGGTAAGCGTATGCTTGAAGAAGCGGGATATATAGAAATTGGAATGGATCACTTCGCCCTTAAAACTGATAGCCTTTATAAAGCCGTAGAAAATAAGACCCTCCACCGAAATTTTATGGGCTATACCGATAGCAAAACCCAATTGATGCTGGGACTAGGTGTTTCTGCAATTGACGATAGCTGGTACAGTTTTGGGCAAAATGTAAAAAACGTAGAGGAATATCAGGAGCTGGTAGATGAAAATATTATTCCCGTGTATCGCGGACACATTTTAAATTCAGAAGATCTTATTATCCGCAAACATATCTTGAATATGATGTGCCGTTTGGAAACTTCGTGGGAAGATGCTTCGCTTCAATTTGAGGAACTGCCCGGAGCGCTCGAAAAACTTAAAGAAATGGAAGATGATGGCTTGGTAAACATAGGTTCCAAAACACTTCAAATTACCGAAAAGGGGCGTCCCTATGTGCGTAACATCTGTATGGCTTTTGATGTGCTTTTGCAGCGCAGCAAACCAGAAACGCAACTTTTTTCTATGACTATCTAAAAATTATTTTAAAAATTTCAGATTTTTTAAAATACTGATAAACGTCATATTTGTTACCACAACAAAATAAGATATTTGTATCTGAAATAAATTTATAGCTATTATGTTCGCCCCAAAATATGTTTTCTTGGTAATTCTTATTCTTACAGTTACTAACATATATTCACAGTTTACATTAGATGCAGAGCTTCGCCCACGTTTTGAATATCGCCACGGCTACAAAAATCTTTTTCCAGATAATACAGAGCCTGCTGCCTTTGTTTCGCAACGCACAAGATTAAACTTCAGTTACAAGACCGAAAAGCTTCATTTTTATTTAAGTCCTCAGGATGTAAGGGTTTGGGGCGATGTTCCGCAGCTAAATGTAGCAGACGAAAACGGATTTTCGTTGCATCAAGCTTGGGCAGATGTTGTAATGGTTCCAGACCTTTCCTTAAAAATTGGACGTCAGGAAATTGTTTACGACGACCAGCGTTTCTTCGGAAATGTAGGCTGGGCGCAACAAGGAAGAAGCCACGATGCTGCTATTTTAAAATACGAACCCAGCTTTTTGAAGCTACATTTCGGAGCTGCATACAACCAAGATGGAGAAGCATTGACTGGAAATATCCTTAAAACAAATACCTATAAAAGCCTTCAATATGTTTGGCTTGACAAGGATTGGGAAAAATTATCAGCAAGTTTTCTCTTTTTGAACAACGGTTTGCAATATATTGATGAAACCGACAAATCAAAAAACGATACGCGCTATAGTCAAACCGCAGGACTTCATTTAAACGCGAATTTGAGTAAATTCAACTTTGCTTCAAATCTCTACTATCAATTCGGGAATGACGTGGCAAATAATGATTTAAGCGCCTACCTTCTTTCATTGGAGGCGAATTATTCTGCTTTGGAAAATCTACGCATTGGCATAGGTGCCGAACTGCAAAGCGGAAATGATTATGGCGCCCCTGCCAATGGAGAAAACAAAGCCTTTAACCCACTTTATGGAACCAATCACAAGTTTAATGGGTTTATGGATTATTTCTATGTAGGCAATCATATTAACAATGTGGGCTTAGTAGATTTTTATGGAAATGTAAAATATGCCTTCACTAAAAAATCAAACGTTTATTTGGCGCTTCATCAATTTTTCGCTGCCGCGGAAATAGATGACAATACTTCAAAAGTTTTGGGTTTTGAAGTAGATTTAGTAACTTCGTTCAAAACGAGCAATTTTACAGGTATTCAGGCAGGATATTCACACTTTTTTATTTCAAAAGGAATTGAAATCCTGAAAAATAATTTTGATGGAAATACAAATAATTGGGCATGGGTAATGGTGACGATAGACCCTGCTTTATTTACTTGGAAAAAACCAGAAATTGAAAATAATAACCAATAAAACCACCACTTTTTAAAAACCGAACCTATGAAATTAGTTATCAAACAAAAGTTAATTACCAATATGCTGCTGGGCCTTGGCGCGGTTGCTTTTCTTTCGGGCTGTGTAAATGACCAGTCAGAGAAAAAATACAACGATACTGTAGAAATTCCTGTAAATCAAGAAATGATTGCGGAACTTACTTCTCCACCAAATGTGCCTACTCCCGTAGGAAAACGAATGGCCAAAAAACTAATCGTGGACTTGGAAATCCAAGAACGTGAGGGTGAAATGACTAATGGCGTTAAATATGTTTATTGGACTTTTGGCGGAACCGTCCCGGGAAGTTTCATCCGAACCCGCGTGGGCGACGAGGTAGAATTTCACTTAAAGAATCACCCAGACAACAAACTTCCGCATAACATAGATCTTCACGCCGTGAACGGTCCCGGTGGTGGGGCAGAGTCATCTTTTGTAGCTCCCGGCCATGAAAAAGTGTTTTCTTTCAAAGTGCTTAATCCTGGACTGTATGTTTACCACTGTGCTACCGCGCCCGTGGGAATGCACATTGCCAACGGCATGTACGGGCTTATTTTGGTAGAGCCGGAAGGTGGTTTGCCTCCAGTGGACAAAGAATATTACATCATGCAAGGTGATTTCTATACCGAAGGCAAATATGGCGATCGTGGCTTACAAGCCTTCGATATGCAGAAAGCCATTGATGAAAAGGCAGATTATGTAGTCTTTAATGGAAGTGTTGGAGCAATGACTGGCGACAATGCCATTACTGCAAAAGTGGGTGAAAAAGTACGTCTCTTCGTTGGAAACGGTGGGCCAAACTTAGTCTCCTCATTCCACGTTATTGGTGAAATTTTTGACAAAGTTCACGTGGAAGGCGGTGATATGATCAATGAAAATGTACAAACAACATTAATTCCTGCAGGTGGTGCAGCAATTGTGGAGTTTCGTGTAGATGTTCCCGGAACCTTTATACTTGTAGACCACTCTATTTTCAGAGCGTTCAATAAAGGTGCTTTGGCAATGCTAAAAGTAGAAGGCGAAGAAGACAAGCGCATCTATTCTGGTGAAATCCGCGATGATATTTATCTTCCTGAAGGTGGAGCAATACAGTCTATGCCCAACGGTACGAGAAAAGAACCAAAAGAAGAGGTGAAAGCTTTAAGCCTTGAAGAACGTATGACCTTTGGAAAGGATCAATATTTAGCTACTTGCGCAGCCTGTCACCAAGCTGATGGAAAAGGGATTGAGAACGCTTTTCCTCCTTTGGCAAAATCTGATTATCTAAATGCCGATGTGGACAGAGCAATCGATATTGTATTGCACGGTAAAACCGGTGAAATAACTGTAAACGGTAAAAAGTATAACAGCGTTATGACAGCACAGGCGCTTAGTGATGAAGAAGTAGCAAATGTACTGACCTATGTTTATAACAGTTGGGGAAATTCTAAAAAAGAAGTTACCCCAGCAATGGTTCAAGCCGTTAGAAACAAATAATAAAATTGTAAAAATTGAAATTATATAGCTCCGCCCTTTTCTTAGTCTTTTCATTATTATTTTGCGAGGTCGCAGCCCAAAATGATAATATGGCTTTAGTGAAGGGCGGGGTTTATCTTCCGCTATATGGCGCCGAGGACCAAACTGTAAAGGTTGATCCTTTTCTAATGGATGTATATCCCGTAAGCAATGCCGAATATTTAAAATTCGTGAAAGAATATCCGCAATGGAAAAAAAGCAATGTCAAAACCCTATTTGCCGATAAAAGCTATTTAACAAACTGGAAGAATGACGAAGCTTTTCAAGGCCTTCCAAATGCTCCCGTAACAAATGTTTCCTGGTTTGCAGCAAAAAAATATTGTGAATGTCAAGGCAAACGGCTACCCACAATGGACGAATGGGAGTTTGCTGCTATGGCCAATGAAAATGTGCAGGATGCAAGAAGACTAGAAACCTACAACCAATTCATCCTAAACTGGTACGAAACCCCAAAAACCTTTAAAAACCCTATAGGCGAAACCTTCAAAAATTATTGGGGAATCTACGATCTTCACGGTTTGGTGTGGGAATGGACTTTAGATTTTAATTCGGTATTAATATCGGGAGAATCCCGAAAAGACGTTGACAAAGACTCCAATCTCTTCTGCGGAAGCGCGGCAATAGGAGCTTCAGATTTAATGAATTATGCGGCATTTATGCGCTATGCCTTTCGGGGAAGTATGAAGGCTCGCTATTCTTCACAAAACTTAGGTTTTCGATGTGCGAAGGATGTTGAAAATTAAAAATTAGAAACATGAAAAAATTTAGATATTTGGTAATAGCATTTGCTTTGGGGAGCTTTTTTTCCTGCAATAGTAATTCAGAAAAAAATACAGACACCTCTGATTCTGCAAAAGTGAAAAAAGCCGTAAGTGAAGCCATTCCGGAAATGTCTATTTATAATCTTCCCTCCCATTGGACCACTCAAAATGGAGAAGAAATTGAACTGAAAGACCTTGAAGGAAAAGTAGTTGTTATGGTTATGATTTACACAACCTGTAAAGCTGCTTGTCCACGTTTGGTTGCAGATATGCGCAATATTGAAAAACAAGTGCCCGAGGAAAAAAAGGACGATGTACAATATGTTTTTGTAAGCATTGATCCAGAAACCGATACCCCTGAAAGGCTAAAAGCTTTTAGTAAAGAAAATGAAATGGAGGATGATAAATGGCTCTTCCTTCGCGGAACCGAAGCAGATACCCGCGAATTTGCAGCTGTGTTGGCAGTTAATTATAAAGAAATCTCTCCGATGGATTTTTCACATTCAAATATTATAAGTGTTTTTGACCATCATGGTGAAATGGTGCATCAGCAGGAAGGCTTGGGTGTTGACAATAAAGAAACGGTGCAAGCCATCATTGAATTGGCCAAATAAGAAGATAATATTTGAAAAACAGAAAAAAATAAATATTAATATTTTGAAATTCTAACCTTTTCTTTCGGGATTGTCATTCTTCTTTTTTCGATTATGAACCATGTTTTTTCGCTTTTTGCTACGTTTCACATAAAAAATTAGCCCAGCGATAAGAGCAAAGCAAACAACTATTGAAATTATAGTTGCTGCTACGCCACCACTAAAATCAACCAGTGGAATAGAGTTTATAATTTTCATAATGTATCAATTTTAAATGTTTTCATCTTTAGGGGTAGTTATTTCTTCGTTATTCTTTTTTTTACCGCCCATAACAAAGTTGATAACAATGGCGGAAAGCACAACACATAAAACTGCAAAGAAAATGATGAGGGCCGTACCCATACCCCAATTTGCCAAGGGAATCATTGTAGTTGTCATAATTTCAATATTTTAATGGTTAAAAATTGTTTTATCTTCTGAAGTCACGGTGTGACAGTTGTAATTGGCATCTACACTTTCGGTCATGGGTTTTGGTGAAATATACGGAATGCCCAGACCCATACCACGAACTATAAAAAGACAGCCTATAATTGCTACAAATATGGGAATTGCGCGGCGGATGCGCTGGCGTACCTGCCCGTTTAAAAAATTACCCAGATAAATGGCCGACGTCATCAATGGAATGGTTCCCAATCCAAAGATTGCCATATACAAACTTCCCTCAAGAGCATTGCCAGAAGCAATGGCTCCAAAAACCGCCATATAGACCAAACCACACGGCAAAAAACCGTTTAAGAAACCAATGGTCAAAAAAGTATCGGGGGTTTTCTTTTTGAGTTCTTTTCCCAATGCAGATTTCACTTTGGAAATGATTCTGTAAATAGGTTTTGAAAAATTGTGATTGTTAAAGGTTTTCTGCGGAATGAAAATAACGGCAAGCATTAAAACACCAATTAAAATAGAAAGCTGTTGCTGAAAGCCGAAAAGATTCAAACTTTTACCCACCAAACCGAAAATAAATCCTATAATACTGTATGCGAGTACTCTTCCGAAATGATATAGTGAAATCTGTCCAACTTTTTTCAGATTATTACTTCTGTCTACGGGCAATAGGAAAGCAATAGGCCCGCACATTCCCACGCAGTGGAAACTTCCCATTAATCCAAATATGAGGGCGGTGTATAGCATTCAATGTCTATTAATAAACTATTTCTTTTTTATATAAATAATCTTTTCCTTCATAACTCCATTGAACAATAGTGTTCCATCGGCCGGCAACCAAACGTTCATCGGCTATTACTAAGCTGTTGGACGAAAGCTTCAAAGGCTCTTGAAAATCAAGATTTTTATTGGAGGGTCTATAAAGAAACACAGTACCTGTAATCTTGGTATAATCAAGGTTTTCGGGAAAAGTTAGCATCCAGCCTTTCTCAGTTTTTTTACCTATAATGTTAGCCTCCAAGGAATTTGAATTTGCTCTGTCATCGATTTCTTTTTGAAATACTAATTCCTTTTTATAATATTCTTCCGTTACCAAATCGTAATCGTACTTTTTATCGGTACTTATTTTTATAACAAAAAATAAAATGAAGCCTATAAAAAATATCATTCCAATCACTAGTCCTGTTCCCCAATTTATTTTCATAACCTACTTTTTAATTTTTCTTAATTATAATTTCTTGGCCCAAGAAAGGTAACGCTGGTAGTTTCTATTAAGGCTCCATTGCTATACACTTCTATGACCACCCTGTTTTTATCGCCCGTTAAGGCAGCGTTATTAATTTCTATAAAAAGGGTTCCTTCGGCCAATCCCTGTGCTGGAACAACCAGTTCACCTTGTTTTACGGTATGAATCGTTCCTTTATGCGACTTAAGTTTAAAGTGAATATTTTCAATATCCCTCGTAGTTTTGTTAAGCAATTTATAGGTGAAAACATTACTGATTATGTTATTCTCTTTATGCTCATACAATTGTCCCGGAAGACGCAGCACATTTGCCTCTACATCGCTCCTCAAAAATAAAAGACCCGTTAAAACCCCTATCAATATCACCAAAACTGCGGTATACCCCTTTAAGCGTGGCGTAAATTTGAATTTTGCCTTTTTTTCAATATTCTCCTCACTTGCGTAACGAATCAATCCTTTTGGCAGATTTACCGCTTCCATAATGCTATCGCACGCGTCTATACAAGCGGTACAGTTAACGCACTCCAACTGCGTACCGTTACGGATGTCAATACCCGTGGGACAAACATGTACACATTGAAAACAATCTATACAGTCGCCTTTGCCAGTAGCTTCACGATCTTCATTCTTTTTGAATTTGGCACGCCCCACTTCTTTTTCGCCACGTTTGTGGTCGTATGCCACAACTATAGATTTATTGTCCAGCAATACTCCCTGTAACCTCCCATAAGGGCAGGCTATAATACAGACTTGTTCGCGGAACCAAGCAAATATGAAATAGAACACGCCAGTGAATATCAGCAAGGAAATCAAGGTACTGATGTGCCCCAATGGCCCCTCAATAACATATTGTATGAGGCGGTCACTTCCTATTAAATACGCAAGGAATATATTTGCAATTAAAAAAGAGATTACAAAGAATATAAACCACTTTAATACTCGCTTTCTAATTTTTTCAGCATTCCACGCTTGTTTGCTTAAACGTATCTGTGCTCCCCTATCCCCATCAATCCAATATTCAATCCTGCGGAAAACCATTTCCATAAAAATAGTCTGTGGACAAATCCATCCACAAAAGATTCTTCCAAAAGCCGCAGTGAAAAATATGATGAAAACTACCCCAATCACCATCATTATAACAAACAAATAAAAGTCCTGGGGCCAAAAGGGGAATCCAAAAATATTGAAACGGCGCTCCAAAACATTAAAGAGCAGGAACTGGTTTCCATTAATTTTCACGAACGGAGCAGCAAACAGAAAAGCAAGCAGAAAGTAACTTACATATTTTCTGTATTCATACAGTTTGCCGGAAGGTTTTTTGGGATAAACCCAAGCTCTTTTACCTTCTTCGTTAATTGTACCGATGCTGTCTCTAAACCGTTCGTTTTCGGGAGTATCCAAAGTGTCTTTTGTTTTGGTAAATTATTAATTTAAATGTTTTTACTTCCCTTCTGCTCGAAGATCGTCTACGACGGGCTCATTGTTCATTTCAATTTTAATTGTGGTAGAGTCTATTACTTTTACTTCCACATTGTCCACTGGCGCATTTTCATCTACCCACACCTCTCCTTCAGGTTCCTTACCATCTACAGGGTTGGTACCGTGGAGTGTCATAACATAACTTGCTACTTGGGCCATCTCGCTAGGTTTTAGGTCTGTTTTCCATGAAATCATTCCTTTTCCGGCTCGGCCTCCTTCACTTATAGTGTGAAAAATATTTTTGATTCCCCCGCCCAATATCCAATAATCGTCTGTGAGATTAGGCCCGATACCTCCTCCACCGCTATCTTTATGGCAGGCTACACAGTTTGCGACAAAAATGCTCTTTCCGGCTTCAATATCGCTAGCATCGGTAAGTAGTTCCACTGTATTGGCATCAATTAAATCTTTGTTATTCTTTTTATATTCTTCAACCTCTGCTTTTGCCTGTGCTATTTCTATTTCATATTCCTCTCTTTGATCTGTACCGTCAAAAATGTGATAGCGCACCAAATACACAACGGCGAAGATTATAGTTGCATAGAACATATATACCCACCAAGGTGGAAGTTTGTTGTCCAATTCCCGGATGCCGTCATAATTGTGATCCAAAACAATTTCCTGTTCTGTTTCAACAGGTTTTGCGCCGAGCATTTCGCTATATTTTCTTTTAAACCATCCGAAACGGTTTTGTTCTCTTAGCTTTTCAGCAGCTAGGTAGCGCTCTTTCGCTTCGGGATTCAGCCCACCGAAGAGAATACGCTGTAAAGCTGCAGCGATAGTTTCTAAAGCTATGGCGAAAAAAAGCAACATTGCCAAAACAGCCCAAATGATCGGGTATTTTATTATGGCCCACTGTTCACCGGAACCAATGGTAAGCTCTAAGAGAAAGAAGGCTAGTATCGCAAAACCGATAACCCTTAAAAATGATGCTGTGGTTTTCATAGTATTTTTTCGTTTTGGTGGTTAGTATCGTCTTCCAATGGAATATTGCTCACTTCTTTGATATGTTCTTTTTTGGCGGTGATTACCCAATAAAAAAGCACCACAAAAAATACGAAGAATATCAATAAAGAAATCATTGGATATATTTGAACGTTATCTATGTTCTCGAGGTTTCCTTTTACAAATTTCAACATAACTATTCGTTTTTGGCCGAAGCATCTTCGGTGGTTTGTACTTTAATATCTGTACCCAATCGTTGCAAATAAGCTATAACCGCTACAATTTCACGATCTTTCATTTCAATAAAATCCTCTCCATTTTCCTCTGCATATTTTTTACTTGCTTCATACGTACTTACAAAGTCGGGATCGCTGTAAAGGTTTTTCTCAATTTGGGTTCCTTGCTCATCCATCCATTCTTGCGCACGGGCTATTTCCTCTTCTGTATAGGGCACTCCCAAACTAACCATGGCGCGCATTTTTGTCTCGGTATCTGATTTATCCAATTCTGTATTTATCAACCATTTATAGGAAGGCATTATAGAACCTGATGAAGTACTCTGTGGGTCGTACATATGGTTTAAGTGCCAGTTATCGGAATATTTTCCTCCCACTCGGTGTAAGTCAGGCCCTGTACGTTTACTTCCCCAAAGGAATGGATGGTCATACACATATTCTCCAGATTTTGAATACTCGCCATAGCGTTCCACTTCACTCCTAAAAGGACGAATCATCTGAGAGTGGCAGCCTACGCAGCCTTCACGAATATATATATCGCGTCCTTCCAATTCCAAAGGTGTATAAGGTTTCACACTTGAAATTACGGGAACGTAATCGTCCACCATTAAGGATGGAATAATCTGCACAGCCCCTCCAATTAGAATTGCAATAGTTGCATAAATAGTCAATTTGATAGGTCTTCGCTCCAACCAAGTGTGGTAACCTTCCCCTGAAGTTTGCCTTTTGGTTACAGGTGTTAATGGTGCTGCTTCGGCAAGTTCATCGGTGACCTTACTACCCCTGCGCGCAGTCATCACTACGTTATAAAGTGCTATAAACGCTCCAGTAATATACAGACTGCCACCAATGGCGCGCATCCAATACATAGGGATGATTTCCGTAACCGTTTCTAGGAAATTTCCATAGGTTAATGTTCCATCTGGATTAAACTGGTTCCACATTGATGCTTGCATAAAACCTGCAACGTACATAGGCAGTGCATACATTATGATACCTAAAGTTCCTATCCAAAAATGGGCGTTCGCTAATTTAATGGAATACAATTTTGTTTTGAATAGGCGCGGTACCAACCAATAGATCATACCAAAGGTCAAAAATCCGTTCCAAGCGAGTGCGCCAACATGAACGTGAGCTATAATCCAGTCGCTAAAGTGCGCTATCGCGTTTACGTTTTTAAGTGAAAGCATGGGCCCCTCAAAAGTTGCCATACCATAGCCGGTAATTGCCACAACCATAAATTTTAATACTGGATCAACGCGAACTTTATCCCAAGCGCCACGCAACGTTAAAAGTCCGTTTATCATCCCACCCCAAGATGGTGCTATAAGCATTACCGAAAAAGCCACTCCTAAATTTTGAGCCCATTCTGGCAACGCTGTGTAAAGTAAGTGGTGAGGCCCCGCCCAGATATAAATAAATATCAAGGACCAAAAGTGAACTATAGAAAGCCTATAGGAATATACAGGTCTGTTGGCCGCTTTCGGCACAAAATAATACATTAACCCAAGGAAAGGCGTAGTTAGGAAAAAAGCAACCGCATTATGCCCATACCACCATTGTACCAAAGCATCCTGAACGCCAGAATACGCCGAATAACTTTTAAGCGCAGATACGGGAAGCTCCATGCTATTTACTATGTGCAAAACAGCTACTGTAACAAAGGTTGCCAAATAGAACCAGATGGCCACATATAAGTGGCGCTGACGTCTTTTAACCATTGTCATAATTAGGTTTAGACCAAAAGCTACCCATATTACCGCAATGGCAATATCAAAGGGCCACTCGAGTTCGGCATATTCCTTTGAGGTTGTGTAACCCAATGGAAGCGTAATAGCAGCACCAACAATTATGGCCTGCCAGCCCCAAAAGTTCAAGTTACTTAAAAAATCACTCCACATTCGTGCTTTCAGCAAGCGTTGGGTGGAGTAATAGACTCCCGCAAAAATGGCATTACCCACAAAAGCGAAAATTACCGCATTCGTGTGCAAGGGTCTTAAACGCCCAAAACTGAGCCAGGAAACACCATCAGTCATGTTTGGGAACAAAAACATATAGGCTAGCAGCAAGCCTATGCTCATACCAATGATACCCCAAAAAATGGTTGCATTGATGAATTTTTTGACAATCTTGTTGTCATAGTAAAACTGTTCTGTTTGCATAGTGTTAATAGAATTATTTTTCTGGATTGGTTTTATTTTCTTTTGAAGTATTCTTAGGGCTTGAAGAGCCTTCCTTTACCAGTTCATCGTCAAAAAGCATACGTACGGAAGGAGTGTAGGTATCATCATACTGGCCCTTTTTTACTGAAAAAATAAACAGTGCAAAAAAAATGAGCGCCACAAAAACACTGATTGCCAAGAGCATATAGATTATGGTCATACCTGATAATTATTTTTCAAAAATATTATTGCAAACTTCTTTAAAATATGACATTTGTCAATTTTACTTATTTATATCCGTTCTTAATTTCTTTCCCACATATTGGGTCGCCAAGGTTGTAAAAACCACTATACTTATAGAGCTTAAAGGCATTAATATGGCTGCAACTACGGGTTGTAAATGTCCTGTAACCGCAAATGCCAAACCTATTAAATTATAAAACAGCGAAAACACAAAAGCCCATTTTATGATGTTCACTCCTTTCTTTGACAGGTTTAGAAAATCCCCAATTTTTTTGAATTGGGAAGCGTCCAAAATACCATCGCAGGCTGGTGAAAATACATTTGTATTTTCTGAGATCACAAAACCTACATTGCTCTGTTTTAATGCTCCTGCATCGTTCAATCCATCGCCAATCATCAATACCTGTTTTCCGCTTTGTTGAAGGGTTTTTATGAAATTAAGCTTATCATCCGGTTTTTGATTGAAAAACAGTTTAGTTCCTTTTGGCAGTAATGCTTCCAAACGTTTGCGTTCGCCTTCGTTGTCGCCTGAAAGCACTATTACTTCTTTATCCGTTTCAAGCTGTTCAAAAATTTCGGCAACCCCTTTTCGGTATTCGCTATTGAATATGTAGCATCCTTTGTAAACCTGGTTGGCACTCACATGGACAGTAGTTCTGTTTTTAACTTCGGAAATCATCCCATCATAATTTCCAACAAAATCATACGAACCTACTTTTATGGAATTATTATTAGAAGTGGCGGAAATCCCCTTCCCTACTTCTTCTTCAAATTCATCCAAGGTCTGGATATTATTTTTATCCAAAATGTTGTAGAGCGAACGGCTCAAAGGATGGCTTGATGCCCTAAGTGTGCTCGTGAGCAATTGTTTTTCTTCCGGCGAAAGCGCAACGCCTTCATAGGTGATCATATTTTTTTGGTTGGTTGTGAGAGTTCCCGTTTTGTCAAAAACCACGGTATCCAGCTTTGCCATTTGTTCAATAACCGAAGCTTCCTTTAAATACAATTTCTCCCTTCCGAAGATTCGCAAAACATTCCCTAAAGTGAACGGCGCAGCTAATGCAATGGCACACGGACAGGCAACAATCAAAACCGAAGTAAACACATTAAACGCTTTGGAAGGATCGACCACAAGCCAAAAAATGGTAGCAATAAAGGCTATTGAAAGCAAAACGACAGTAAAACGTTTGCTGATGCTGTCAGTTATTGATTCAAAAACGCCGGTTTTATCCTTGCTAAAAACATCGTTGCTCCACAGTTGCGTCAAGTAACTCTGGGCGACAGGTTTTAAAACTTCAACTTCCAAAATCCCGGCTTGCTGTTTTCCACCTGCAAAGAGTTTATCGCCACTTTGCTTGCTAATGGGTTCCGCTTCCCCGGTAACAAAACTGTAATCAATAAGCGCGTTCCCTTTGATTAAAATAGCATCTACGGGAATTATTTCGTTGTTGCGAATTAGCAAGCGATCGCCTTTCTGTATGGTATAAACCTCGGCCTGTTCTTCAGTTACTTTGCCTTCAGCGTTTCTGAAAAGTCTGGTAACGGCTATTGGAAAGTATGATTTGTAATCGCGTTCAAAGGAAAGGTAGCTGTAAGTTTTCTGCTGAAAAAATTTCCCCAATAACAAAAAGAATACAAGGCCCGAGAGACTGTCAAAAAAGCCTGTGCCCAAATCGAAAACAATATCTATCGTACTTCGAATAAAAAGCACAGCGATTCCCAACGCTATGGGAACGTCTATGTTTAAGATTTTGGAACGAAGGCCTTTGTATGCTGAAGTGAAATACCCACTTCCCGAGTAAAAAACAACGGGCAGTGAGAATGCAAACATCAACCAGCGGAAAAAGGGTTTAAACTGGTCCAGCCAAAATTCAGAATGTTCAAAATATTCTGGAAATGAGAGGAACATAATATTTCCAAAGGCAAAGCCTGCGATGCCCAGTTTATAAATGAGGCTTCGGTTTACGCTTTTTTCCTTTTTCTCGGAATCGTCCAGCGAAATGTAGGGTTCGTAACCTATTCGGCTTAAAAGAATCACTAGATTCTTCAGTGAATTTTCATCAGCAGAAAAGGTGATCCGTACCGTTTTTTCGGGAAAGTTTACTTGTGAAGATTTAACTGCTGGGTTAAGTTTATTGAGGTTTTCAAGAATCCAAATGCAACTGCTGCAATGGATGGAAGGAATTAAAAAAGAAACAATCCGCGTATTGCCATCGTTAAATTCCAGCAATTTTTCAACAATCGCCTCATTGTCCAGAAAGTCATACTTTCCTGAAATTTCCGTTGGGGAAATTCCAGGGTTTTTTTCAAGGTCGTAATAATAACTTAAATCGTTATCGTGCAGAATTTCAAACACAGTCTTACACCCATGACAACAGAAGGATTTTTCCTCATGCTTAATTTCAACGTCCAAACACGCATCGCCGCAATGGAAACAGTTTACCATCAATCTAAAATTTGCTCGTTATACCTTTTGCAAAGGTTGCAACAGATTTAATTTTGTCAAATGATATTTATCAACTTTGATTCTAATTATGAAAATGGAATGTTTACAATTTCGTGCTTTATGGAGTAAGATATAAATTTTTAAGGTTTTTTAAAAATAAAACTCCCACCGCAACTGGAAATGTGCAACTTAAAATTGCGATCAGTAAGTAATATTCCGAAAAAAAAGGAAGCCCCAACCAAAGTGCGAAAGCTTTGTAAAAAATGAGCAGCTCTGTGCTTGCGAATGCAAAAAGAAAGAGTCGTAGAAAACTATTGGGCAACGTAATTAATTTAAAGTATTTCAGAAACGCTAGCATTGTTGTGATAACGATGCCTAAGAAAACTAAATGTAGATATCCAATTACAAAATCCTTTAGTTGATAAGCTAAATCTGCAACATATGGAAATGCGGAAAAGAGCTGCATTATAAGTTTAGAAACCATTAATATTCCTGCTATTTTCAGAAAAAAAAAGGCATTTTTACCTACAGCAGTTTTTAAAACGGAAAAATGGGTTTTCAGTAAAAAATACAACTCATAAAAGGCTAAAAGCTGCGCCACTGCTGCAGCCAGTCCCAAAATATAAATAGCTGTGGGCGGAACAAACCAAAGAAAGGAAAGAAAGACTGTGAATAGTACACCAACGTTCAAAAGAAGGAAAAATGATTTTAGTTTTTCAGTATTAAATTGAATTCCTTTTCCTTCTAAAACATAAAACAGTACCCCCAAAAGAGCAATTATAAACCATCCGTTATACTGGAAATGAAGATAAAAATAAATGGAAGATTTGTACCAAATAGACCCTGGGCCCAAGGTTGCCATCACACCCCCGATTGCCCAAGGACCAACACTTGAAATAACCAAATACCACAACGCAGTTTTTATAAGCTTCCAAGAAAACCGTTTCTTAAAATGCTGCGGAATATATTTTATCGCGAACCAGGCAAACCAATAGGAAGCAAACAGAAACAGCGTAGAGAAAATAATGGAATATAACGCATACCCTTGAATGGGAAAGGTTATAAGCATTCCCACTATGCACAGGTTTGTAAACACAAAAATACGTTGGTAGAGCTTCGGTTTTTGTGCTTCGGAAAGAAAAATTTTGAAGATCAAAGTTGTCAACCCTAAATAAATCCAGCCAAGAAGCGCCGTATGCGAATGTGCATGCAATATGTATTTATAATTAAGCGGAAGGGGGGTGACAAAAAAAAGGCGTAGCAAAACTCCCATAAGCGCCACCAGGAGAAAATAGAAAAGCGCAAAGGCTATGTGTTTTCTTAAATTCATCAAGATTCAAAATTAAAAAACAGTTCGGATTGTGGCTACAAACATTCAAAGTTGCCATAATACCGAACTGCTCAAAAAAACCAATCAAATAAAAAAGTCTAAGATTTGGGGCTGTGGATACTTCTAAAAACAGATTAGCTTTTCTTTAATTTCTTTTCTAAGTTCAAGGCTTTTGGGAAAAGAATATTATTTTCTAAATGTACGTGCTGGTGCAAATCCTGCTCAAACTCATCAAGCTTGGCATAAAAAGCCCTGTACGTATTGCAGGCACCCTTTGGTGGTGTAAAGTTATTGCTCAATTTTGCAATTTGACGCAATATTTCGCCAGCCTCTTCATGCTCGGCTTCCATCATTTTTATGGGGTTTTCAACAGTTCCAAAATGGATGGCGGGAATATCGCCACCTTCGCGTTCAGCCTTTACAAGTTTTTTAATAAAAGGGAAAAGAATCAATTCTTCCTTTTTCATATGTGAAGCCAACTCCTGCACCACTTGTTTTACCAAAGTCTCAATCTGTCCAAGCTCTGTATAATGATGGCCGTGAACGTGGTTTACACGCTGGGCATACTGTAAAAGCAGCGGACTATTTTCTTCAACGTATGTATGGTGAATGTTGATAATATGGTCTGTAAGAAAATCCAGTTTCCAACTGTTGTAATCCTTGGTCCTATCCTGGATGACATCAAGGCCCAGCAGTTCCGCTTCCAACATAGCTGGATCAATTTTTGCTTTTTCACAGGCTTTTTTAATGCTAATGCCTCCACCACAGCAAAAATCAATGCCGTGTTTTTTAAAGATATGGGCTGCTTTTATATTGTCTGTAACCACATCGGCTACTGTTTTTTCTTGAAGTGTTGTCATAGTATTTATTTTTATGAATTGATTGGAACAAATTTCCACATAAAATGACAACCAAAATATGACCTATATCATAAAAGGATATTTTTATCTTAATAAAGGATTTGTAAAAGAAATTCTTAGTTTTCCCAGAAAGGGTCAGGATATTCAGGCCGGGATGGGTTTTCTGAATGGATTTCCGAAATTTTTTCAAGTTGGCTGGCGGTAGCCACTTTTTGGATTTCATTAAAAAGGATGCGTTCCTCAAAGCGAATGTGTGCATCGAGCTCCTGCTTCAATTGCCTTAGGGATTTTTCAGGATTTTCGTTTTCCTTAAAAAGGTTTTCTATTCGCCTGTGTTCTTTTAAGGCTCTATGTATCAATTCATTCTCTTCTTTCAAAACCGTAAAAACATACTTTTCCTCAGCTTCAAAATGTGGCTTAATTTCTTTCTCAAAAAACCAAGAAGCATATTTTTGAAGTCTTTCTGGATCAATATTTTTACTGAAACCTTTGCGCAGTTTCCAACTGAAAAGCAGCCCAAAATGATGCTGACGGCTTAAAGGTTGTAATGCCTTGTGACGTTTTATAGGCTTTTTCTTTTCCATTTCTGAACATATTTTGATCCTGTATTTGCGCGCATGTAATTAATCTTAAACTTTCAAAAACGTTTCGCCTTCTTCTAAATTTGCGGCGAGCTCCATTACCAACGTATTTTCACACATCTTTTTTAAACCGTTCCGCACGACCATAAATTGATCGTGAACAGGGCAGGGATGTTCCGAAGAGCATTCCCGAAGTCCCAAGCCACACCCTTTAAAAATATTATCTCCATCAATTGTTGCTACTATTTCAGCCAGTTTTAAAGTGGAGTCTTTTTCAAGATAAAATCCGCCATTGGGCCCTTTTTTTGAAAGAAGTATACCAGCACGGGCAAGCTGCTGGCAAACTTTGGCTGTAAATGGTTCTGGAGAATCTACAGCTTTGGATATTTCCGTAATATTTGGACGCAAATCTTTTTGGGATTGCTTAGCTATAAATAGAACGGCACGAATACCATATTCACAAGCTTTTGAAAACATATAGATTTATTTTCTTTAAAAGTAAGTAATAACAATATTATTCAAGGACAAATCTGTCTTAAAAAAATAGCTCCTTTTATCCACTTTAAAAAAAGTAACCTTATAACTTTAGTTATGAAAACGCTTTCGCGCCTCGCGCTCCAAGGCTTCCCGGTGATCGGGATGCGCAATGGAAATAAGTGCCTTCGCCCGCTGTTCAATTCCTTTTCCAAAAAGATTAACTACTCCATATTCGGTAACCACATAATGAACGTGTGCCCTGGTGGTAGTAACGCTGGCTCCTTCCTTTAAGAACGGGGTAATTTTTGAAATCCCTTTATTAGTGACTGAAGGCATAGCAATAATAGGCTTTCCTCCTTCTGAAAGTGAAGCGCCTCGTATAAAATCCATCTGCCCGCCCACACCGGAATATTGATACATACCAATACTGTCCGCACAAACCTGTCCCGTCAAATCAATTTCAATGGCGCTATTGATAGCAGTTACCTTTGGGTTTTTACGAATGATAGCAGTATCGTTTGTATAGCCGGCTTCTTTAAAATGCACTATTGGGTTGTCATCAATAAAATCGTATAATTTTTGGGTACCCATCGCAAAACAAGTAACTATTTTGCCAGTTTTGATTTCTTTATCTTCCCCAGTGATAATTCCCTTTTCTACCAAAGGAAGTATTCCGTCGCTGAACATTTCGGTGTGAATTCCCAATCGTTTATGGTTGCCCAAATTATGAAGCACGGCATTTGGAATATTGCCAATGCCCATTTGTAACGTTGCGCCATCTTCCACCAATCCAGCAACATGCCTTCCTATTGTAGCTTCAATATCTGTTGGTGTTCCCAATATTGATGCGTGAATAGGCTCATCAATTTCTACGGCAAAATCTATATTTTTTATATGAATAATGCCATCGCCATGGGTTCGCGGAACGTTTGGGTTGATAAGGGCTACAACGTGTTTTGCTGTTTGTATGGCAGGCAAGGTAACATCAACTGAAACACCCAATGAGCAATACCCATGTTTGTCTGGGGTAGACACTTGAATGAAAGCCACATCCAAAGGCAGGATGTTTCTTCTGAAAAGCCAGTGGATTTCACTCAGAAAAACTGGAATATAATCGCCGTGAATAGTATTAACACCTTTCCGAACGTTATCACCCACAAAACAGCTTGAAAGCTTAAAAGCTTCGTTGTATGGAGCTTGTGTATATTTAGCCTCACCGTGGGTGTGGATTTGGATTATTTCTACATTTTTGAGTTCGCGATAGCGTTCACACAAGGTGTCTATCAACAAATTGGGCGTCATTGCGGCTCCCTGAAAAAATACGCGATTATTAGATTTTACTATAGATATGGCCTCTTGGGCTGAAACGATTTGCATAATTTTTAAGTTTTATGCAAAGGTTGGGAATCTTATCTGCTTCTAAAATGACTTTGGTCAGATTTTTTGAAAATTGAACTTTTGAGCCACGACGGTTGTAGCCACCACAGTTGAAATTACGACTGTTGGAAGCACAACGGTTTGAAACCCGAGTGATAGTAATTATTCTGTTTGTCGTGGGTCAAATCGTCGTTTTGATTCCTTTTACGCTTTTACAATCAGAGCTTCCAAAATATCATTAATTATTGAAACTCCCCTATCATTATTATACCACACTTGCAGCATTTCCTTAAAGGCGTCGTCAATTTTGCCGTGATGTTCCTTGTAATCGGCAACCAATTTTGTCGCGGCCTTCGAGCGCGGACCGAAAGTATTGATTACGTTGAAATCTTCATCAAGGATAATAACTACGGGAATGGAGCGCGAACCATTGGTCAAAAATTCATCCATCAATTCGGGGTTTTCATCGCGAAGCACAATCTTCAAATCGATGTTTTCCGAAAGTTGCGCAATCTTGTTCAAAATCGGAAGCGTTTGCGCGGCATCGCCACACCACGGTTCGCTGATTACAAGCCATGTTTGTTTTTCAGAAATATTTTTGAAAACTTCAACGCTTTCTTCTGCAATTTCTGCGGTTTTATCCAATCGCTTGGTACGGCTAAAGTTCAGTTTTGTATAATCAATTTTTTCTTGGGTAGGTTCACCAGTGGTTCGGCCTTCCGCCACTAACTGTTTAAAAAGCAAGTTGTATTCGGAATAATCCATTGCTTTTTTAACCGAATTTTCTAGTAAAGTCTTCATAATTTTTCTGTTATATATGTTTTATAATCGTCATTAAAATAACCGCCACAGTTTTCGTTACGATTCATGGATTGCTGAATAATCAAATGCGCCACATTTACCATATTCCGAAGCTCTGAGAGGGGCGTATTTAATTTGTGTTTTTGGTACAGGGCTTCCATTTCAAAATACAAAACCTCCAACTGTGCCGATGCTTTTTCTAAATCGCTATTATTCCGAACCACGCCTGCATATCGTCGCATCAACCGTTGCAACTGCTCCGTTTTTTGTTGAAGAACATCAGAACCTTTCAACAAAACCGTGCCTTCGTCATTCCATTCCGGAATGGCTTTGGTCGTCCGTAAAGGCTTATGTTTACAGAGATACTGAAAAATGCGGTCCGCATAAACCAACGCTTCCAGCAACGAATTGGATGCCAGTCTATTGGCACCATGCAAGCCGGTGCAAGAGCATTCGCCACAGGCAAAAAGATTTTCCACCGAAGTCTTTCCATACATATCAACCACCACCCCACCGCACAAATAATGCGATGCCGGAACTACGGGAATCCAATCTTTTGCCACATTAATGTTTCGCTGCAAACAGGTTTCAAAAATAGTTGGGAAGTGTTTTTTGAAATCGACACTATCCAAATGCGTACAATCCAAAAAAACACAATCGTCGCCCGATTTTTTCATTTCAGAATCTATAGCCCGCGAAACGATATCGCGGGAAGCCAATTCGCCGCGTTCATCATATTCCAACATAAATCGTTCGCCCTTTTTATTCCGAAGAAATGCTCCAAAGCCACGCACAGCTTCCGAAATCAAAAATGAAGCGCCGTTATTTCCGTCGTACAGCGCCGTTGGGTGAAACTGTATAAACTCCATATTTTGGATGCGCGCCTTTGCGCGATAGGCCATCGCAATGCCATCGCCCGTTGCAACCGCAGGATTGGTGGTGTGCCCGTAAACCTGCCCCATTCCCCCGGAAGCCAGCGTGGTACAGTCGGCCTTTATCGTAAAAATATTCTCGGAAATTTGGTCCAAAACATAGGCGCCGTAACACGAAAGATTTTCAGTCCTTTCTTCGGAAAAGTGATGCTCGGTTATCAAATCTATCGCAAAATGATGTGGCAGCAAAGTTATATTTGGTAGTTGATTGACGCGTTCCAAAAGCGTGCGCTCAATCTCGTTTCCCGTCGTATCTTTATGGTGTATTACCCTAAATTTTGAATGGCCTCCTTCCCTGCCCAGCGTGAGTTCGCCGTCGGCATCGGTGTCAAATTTAGCGCCCCAATCCATCAGTTCGCGCAATCTTTTTGGCCCCTCTTTTATGACCATTTCCACAACGGTTTTGTCGCAAAGTCCGTCGCCGGCAATCAGCGTATCCTCAATATGTTTTTGAAAGGAATCTTCCTTTAAATCAAAAACTGCAGCTACGCCGCCTTGGGCATATTTGGTGTTCGATTCCGATTGATGGGCTTTGGTTACGACCGTGATTTTTTTCTTCGGAAATTCCGTAGCAAGTTTCACTGCGAGTGTTAAACCCGCAGCGCCCGAACCGATGATCAAAAAATTGGTTTCCAGCATTATTTTGATAGTTCCAGCATTCGCTCAATGGGCAGAATGGCTTTTTTTCGTATTTCCTCCGAAACCTCTATCTGCGGGGTTTCGTTCAGCAAACAATTGTAGAGTTTTTGTAACGTATTCATTTTCATAAATGCGCATTCGCTGCACGCGCAAGTGTTGTCCTCTTCGGCGGGTGCGGGAATCAATATTGCCTGCGGTACTTCTTGCTGCATTTTATGGAGGATTCCGGCTTCGGTGGCGACTATAAATTTTTCCGCAGGATGCATTTTCACATAATCAATCATGCCCGCCGTGGAACCGATATAAGTTGCGGTCTCCAAAATATGGCTCTCACTTTCGGGGTGCGCAATAATTTTTGAACCCGGGTGCTCTTTGTAAAGTTTTAGCAATTTATCCATCGAAAATGCTTCGTGCACAATGCAGGCACCGTCCCAAAGCAGCATTTTCCGTCCGGTTTTCTTCTGAATATGTTTCCCCAGATTTTTATCGGGCGCAAAAATAATCGGAACGTCCTTTGGCACGGAATTCACAATTTTTTCGGCATTGGAAGAGGTACAGATTATATCGCTCAAGGCTTTTACTTCCGCAGAACAATTCACGTACGTTATCACCATATGGTCCGGATGCGCTTCCACCAATGTCCGGAAAGCATCGGGCGGACACGAATCTGCCAGCGAGCAACCCGCCAGCAAATCGGGCAATAAAACTTTTTTGTCGGGGTTCAAAATCTTTGCGGTCTCGGCCATAAAATGCACGCCGGCAAAAACGATCATTTCGGCATTGGTTTCCGCAGCTTTTTGCGAAAGGCCCAAACTGTCGCCCACATAATCGGCCACCTCCTGTATTTCTGGCACTTGGTAATAGTGCGCGAGGATTACAGCATTTTTCTGCTTTTTCAGTTCAGTTATTTTTTGAAGTAAATCCATCGGGAATCAAGTTTTAATTTTTTGAAGTAATGCTTTGAAAATAGGCGCTGCAACGATCAACAGCGAAACAAAAATCCCAATTCCAAAGATGAAAAACGAAATATAGTACGGCACGATTGAATCCTGCATTTCAGCAAACGATTCTTCCTTAGAAACGTACATCCAGTAGCTGCGCTTGGCTCCGGCAATTATCAGCGAAATGAAAAAGATAAATAGCGAAATATTGAAGGTCACAAAACCGCGCTTCACCCATTTGGTATCGGTTTGAAACGTTGGCCGCAAAGAATAGGCAATAAAAAATAGCGCCGAAAAAAGTATCGTCGTGTTAATGCCGATCGTGGTTCCCATAGAATGCGCCACCGTAATATGCGTGCCGTGGGTAAAGAAATTGATGGCAGGAATGGAGAACAACAGCGCCAAAATAATATTTATAAAAATCCAGAAATCGGTTGCCAGCAGAAACCGATAAGCCATTGGGTGGTTTTCCTTTTCTACCTTTAAAACAGAGCGTTTCCAATTGTAAATAATCGACGCCAAAACAATCCACTCGGTCATACTTATCGCATAGGCAACGTAGCGGATCCACGGCTGTGTGGGCAGTAAATAGGTATGGTGCGCCCAGCCGAACATCAAATTGGTGAGTCCCAAAAAGTAGAAGAAAAACGCCATTTTATTGGTAGCCACGTCGGTATCCTTTTTGATTTTGGACATCAGATAAATTGAAATACCGTAAACCAGCATATTCCACGAGCCCGTAAACGAGCCGGTGGATTTCCATTGTACGGCAAAATCCTTTATAAAATGCAACCTAAAAAAATCGAACAGCCAAAAATGCGCCTCCATCAAATGGTAGCACATAAAAACGATGCCCGTGCCCCACATCCAAAAATAGACGGGCCAGCCTTTCATATTGGTATAAAGCGTCTTGAAATAATTGATACCGAAAAGTACCCAGCCCAGTAATATCGGGATCATCAAAATGGGTTTGAAGGCAAAATATTCGCGCCCCTCGGTATAATCGAAAGCAAAAGAGAAATAAATGGCGACGCCCGTTAACAGGAAAAGTATGAAATGCAGCGATTGTAATTTGCGCGAGAAAAGTTCAAATTTCTCAACCGAAGCGATAAAGAAATAGATGCTGCCCGTGGCGGCGAGCACAATCCACGAAGTTTCCGAAGTAACGTGAAAGGGCCGCAGTTTGGAGAAGGGAACGGTTTCCTTTAAAAAATCGGGCAAGAGGTATTGAAACGATGCGGTAAGCCCAAAGAGCATGCCTAAAAACAGGGCGGTGAGCGCAAACAACAAGAAATAGAGCGGCACTTTATTCTTCATTTCGATACTTTATTTTAACCCAGCCCGTGGCCTCAATCTCGGCGTCATAATTTGGATAAATGCCCGTTTCATCCACCTGTTTCAGGTATTCCACGAGGGCATCCTTTTCTTCTTCGGTAAAATGGAATTGCGGCATACTCTTCACCCCGCTGTTCAAAAACGCTTTTATATAGTTTGGGCCTTTGCCTTCTGTAGAATACACGTTGGTTAAATCGGGACCCAAATATCCGCCCAAACCGTACAATTGGTGACAGGACCAACAACGGTTGCTTTGGAACAGCTGCTGGCCTTTCACTGCCACTGGAGATAACTTTTCGACGGCCACGTAGCCGTCGGTATTATAGATTACATAGTTATAAAAGCCGAAAAGGGCGAGCAAAATCGCCATAATAAAAATATAAGGCCTTGGATTGGAGACCATTTCAATTTGAATTATTTGGGCATAAAAATACCTTTTCACTGCTGTGCGAAATATGATATTTATCAGTTTTTAGGACTTAAACATCTTTTAATTTCGTACTTCCCAAAAATCCCTCGAATTCACTTTGCATTTCAACTTCATTTCTAAAAAATATGGTCAACAACCAACTACTAAATCCGAAAAGTATCGCCATAATCGGTGCTTCCAATGATACCAAAAAGCCCGGTGGCAATATGCTTAAAAATATTCTTGCCGGAGGGTTTGCGGGAAATCTTTACGCGGTGAACCCAAAGGAAGAAAGGGTTCAAGGCATAAAGAGTTTTTCTGAAGTAAAGGAAATTCCCGAAACTGACCTCGCCATTCTTGCCATTCCCGCAAAATATTGTCCCGAAACGGTAAAAATTTTAGCCGAAGAAAAAAACACGAAGGCTTTTATAATCATTTCCGCAGGTTTTGGCGAAGCGGGCGAACAGGGAAAACAATGGGAACAGCAGATAGTTTTGACAGTCAATTCGGTTGATGGTTGCCTGATTGGCCCAAACTGCATCGGCGTAATCACCGAAAATTACAAAGGCGTTTTTACCGCTCCCGTGCCGCAGTTCAACCCAAAGGGTTGCGACCTCATTTCGGGGTCGGGCGCCACGGCAGTCTTTATTATGGAAGCCGGAATGGCGCTGGGCGTTTCCTTCGTGAACGTATTTTCCGTTGGAAATGCAGCCCAGACGGGCGTTGAGGATATTTTGGAATATATGGACGAAAACTTCGATGCCGAAAAAGACCCGTTGATTAAATTGCTGTATCTCGAAACTATTTCCAATCCGCAAAAGCTGCTGAAACACGCTTCGTCCCTCATAAAAAAAGGTGCGAAAATAGCGGCCATTAAAGCAGGGAGCACTACCGAAGGAAGTCGTGCCGCCACTTCGCATACTGGAGCGATTGCGAGTAGCGATATGACGGTGCGCGCACTATTCCACAAAGCGGGGATTGTGTATTGCAGCAGCCGCGAGGAACTGTTGAGCGTGGCCTCAATTTTCAACTACAAAAAACTGGAGGGGAAAAACATTGCCATCATTACCCACGCCGGCGGGTCGGCGGTGATGCTGGCCGATGAGCTTTCAAAAGGCGGCCTAAAAGTTCCCGAAATATCCGGACCTGATGCCGAAAAGCTGAAAACCTTTCTCTACCCCGGCTCTTCCGTAGCCAACCCCATCGATTTTTTGGCCACGGGCACTGCCGAACAATTGGGTATCATCATCGATTACTGCGAACACAAATTTGACAACATAGACGCGATGGCCGTGGTTTTCGGCAGTCCGGGACTTTTTGATGTGGAAAATGTTTATAATGTGTTGAGCGTCAAACTCGAAATCTGTAACAAGCCCATTTTTCCTGTGCTGCCTTCCGTGGTGAATGCGCAACGTGAAATTCAATCATTTTTGAAGAAAGGGCACATCAACTTCCCCGATGAAGTGGTTTTGGGGAAAGCTCTCTCCCAGGTTTTCAATACGCCGGAACCTGTTTCCGAAGCAATTTCACTCCCGAAAATTGACATCGAAAAAATACGAGGCGTTATCGATACGGCCTCCGAGGGTTATTTGGATGCCCCCCAAACGCAGAAGCTGTTAGATGCGGCTGGAATTCCACGGGTTATGGAACTGGTGGAAAATTCAAAGGAAAACCTGCTCGCCGCGATGGATTCCCTGGAATTTCCTGTGGTGATGAAAGTTGTGGGTCCACTCCACAAAAGTGATGCAAAAGGTGTAGTGCTGAACATTACTTCCAAAGAAGAAGTTTCGGAAACCTTTGATAGGCTGATGCAAATAGATTCCGCAAGGGCAGTAATGGTACAGCCGCAACTGGCGGGACTGGAACTGTTTGTGGGCGTAATGAAAGAGCCAGGTTTCAACCATACTATACTTTGCGGTTTGGGCGGGATATTTATAGAAGTGCTGAACGATGTTTCGGCGGGTTTAAGCCCTATTTCAAAAAACGAAGCCCAGCAAATGGTCCAATCGCTTCGCGGGTATAAACTCATTCAGGGTGCGCGGGGCCGAGAGGGCGTTGACGAAAACCAATTTGTGGAAATCATCCAACGGCTTTCGGCTTTGGCAGAAGCTGTCCCGGAAATTACCGAAATGGACATCAATCCCTTGATTGGCACCTGGAAAAGTATTGTTGCTGTTGATGCGCGGGTGCGACTAAGATGACTGAATAATATTTGAAAGATCAAAAGTTATATTATAAAACATTTCCTAAAAGGGAAAATGTTTTATTCGATGCTGATAAAGTAGCTATAAAACGTTATTTTTTGTGGGTTGTCTCCAATTATTGAAATAATATCACGTTATAATAACAGGTATCAATATCATATAAAAAATCAATTAAAAATCCTTCCGCTTAGCAATTCTCCAAATAAAGAAAGTAGGAACTAAAACCCATAAGGTCAACAATACAGAAGAGAGCGTCAAACCTAAACTGGTTCCAAAAAATTTCTGAAAAACGGCACCGGTATATCCCAAAAGGGCAGAAATATCAAGTTTTAAAAGTATCAAAACCCGCGAAAGATCTACCGGGTTTAGCATGGTTGCGATAAGTGAAAATTTATCCAACGGATAATCCTCAAAATATAATAGCGACATTAAAAAGATGCCATCATAAATTACTGCCATAAACAACCACAAAAGTATGGCGTAACCAAAACCTTTGATTTTATTCTCGTTTGAAAGTGCTATCACAAAAGCCAACGCGGTAAAAATGAAGGTCAAAAACGCGCCGGTTACAAGCAAGAGTGAAAAATCCCAAATAGCGCTACTGTTAAAAATGCCGTAGAAAACGAAAGGCATTCCGAGGCCAATGACCAAACTCATGGAGAGGGAGGTTGCCACTCCAAAATATTGACCGAGAAAAATAGAACTACGTTTTACGGGCTGTGCCAAAAGCAGTTCGGTAAATTCGCGGGAGTTGTAATAATACATGACCCCAAAAATGGTCCCGATGAGCGGCACCAAAATAATGATAACGTTCATTAGGGTTATCACCGCTTTTGATAGATCGTTGTTCAAAAATAGAAGTACAACGCCAAGCAATAAATAGAAGAGAAAATAGACGTAGCTCCAGCGGCTGCGCATTAAATCGTAAAAACTGTATTTTAATATTTTAAGCATAACTTGAGGATAAAATGGAGGCTATGGCGTGTTCAAAATCGGGTTGTTCGGTCTTTGCCTTCAAATCTGGAATACTACCCTTGAAATAAATTTTTCCTTCCAAAAGAAAAACAATCTCGTCGGCAATTTCTTCCACAAAACTTAAAATGTGTGAGGTTACCAAAATAGTTTTGCCTTTTTCCCTTTCGGAAAAAATTAGATTCTTTAACCGTAAATGTGAAATTGGATCGAGACCGCTCGTGGGCTCATCAAGGATTATCAAAGGACTGTCAAACATAAATGTCAGTACCAAATTCACCTTTTGTTTCGTGCCGCCGGAAAGGTTTGCCAGTTTTTTATTGAGAAAAGGTTGCAGTTTGAACAGTTCGATCAATTCTACATCTTTTGTTGCTTTGGCATCGCGCAGATCCTTGATCATATCAATAAGTTCGCTCACTTTCAAATTGCCCGGAAAGTTTGCTATTTGTGGCAGATAGTCTATTTCATTTCGGTACTTGAAATTGTTTTTCAACGGTTTCCCATCGATGAAAATTTGTCCCGAATCTGGCAAAACCATTCCCAAAATACATTTTATGAGCGTGGTTTTTCCAGACCCGTTTGGGCCGAGTACGGAAAATATTCCACCGCGATCAATAGTGAGGTCGATGCCCTTGAGCACTTCGTTCTTGCCAAATTTTTTATATAAATTCTTAACTTCTATCATGTTTTATGGGCTTCATTTTTGGGTTTTCGTCTACCAAATTATCAGGAGTAAAAACGGGGGAAACTTTTTCTGAAAAATCTATAATGTCTATAAACAGGCTTCGCAGCAGAATGATGGTTTCCGGAGTACGGTTTACGATATAGGAAAACAGTTTTACGGGACGGTACGGTACATCGCCAATGCCATTTTTATCCAAATCGTAACCCGTATAATTGCTCCAAAAATTATGGCTAAACTTATTGTCGTTCAGGTTGCTATTGTATGAAATATCGAAAGAATTATACAGGAAATTATTATTCTCAAAAATGTTGGTGTAGCAAGCACCGCGCACTTTTATTGCCCAACCATTACTTATGAAATTATTGTTTTTATAAGCAATACGGTTGCTGCCTTCAATGTTTATTCCCACGGTGTTCTCTTTAAAAACATTGTTTGTTATTTTGGCATCGTTAATTTCTTTCAAAAGAAGTCCGAAAGCAGCAGTTCCCCAATTTTCCATAAAGACATTATTATTCATTTCAATAAATTTCGAAAACATGACTGCCACACCTGCCCCATTGTTCTCAAAAGTATTGTATTCATAAATATCGTTGTTGCTGAACATAAAGTGCAGCCCGTACCGCAGGTTGTTCCGGCTAAGATTGTGGCTGATTATAATATTGTCTGAAAATTCCAGATAGATTCCGTCGCGAACGTTCTGAACGTTGTTTCCACTAACCTCAACATTCTTGCAGTACCAAAGCTGTATGCCGTTGCCGGAATTGTATTCGTTCACGGCATCGCCTTTTATGGTGTTATTCAGCACTTTTCCGTTATTGGCTTTTTCTAGATATATTCCAAAGAAAAGTTTTTCGAGTTCCAGATTTTGGATCAAAAAACCATCTTTTTTTATTACTCTAACCGCAGCGTAATCTGAAGTATAGCTCGTGCCCACGTTTATAATTTTAAAACCATCAACAGTAACATTGTCTGCCACAATTTTGATGATTTCGCCTTTGTCAAGACCATCAATAATGGGAAGGTTTTCTCCCAGCAAAATAAGGCTTTTGTCTATGGTTATATTAAATTCTGGGTATCTTCCTTTTTTCACCACAACCGTATCTCCTTCCGAAGCCTGGTTTATTCCTTCCTGAATTGTTTTTATTGTACAGTTCTGGCAAACAGTTATTGTTTTTGTCCAGCCTTGAGCGAAATAAAAAACAAAGAAAATAAAAGTGAATATTTGAAGTGTGCGTTTCAATTTTAAGATAAGACTACTAATTAAAAAAAGGGTTTGTTTAGTCGGGATTTTTACTTAAGATTTTACATTATTGTTTTAAATGCTTTTGAATTTTTTCCCAAGAAAATACTTCTCCAGTAAATTTTTGCTTTGCGTTTTGGGCAGATTTTTCATTTTCAAAAGCAGAAAGATTTGCACCCATGGGGCTGGTAATTTGTTCACTCACTAGATAGAAAGCCATAGTAGCGTCTATCAACTGCCCTGCTTGGTTAAAATCGGCAACTAAATAGAGCGCAATTTCTGAATCATTTTTATCATCCTGTAAGGAATGGACCATACACTCAATGGCATCATATTTAAAGGCTTTTCCTTTAGTCGTCACAAGCTGTGCCGCGTGTTGACGGTCCACAATGGTCATATTACAGTAGTGGCAGGCGTCGGTTCCATATTCTATATGCTGTGGACTTACGTTGCACGATACAAGCAACACGGTAATTATACTTAACAAGAAAAAAAGTTTCATTATGCAGTTACTGTTTTAAGGTTTAATTTTTCTTAATTTTTTATATTCTTTCTTTCCAACAAAGAAAGCTACGACCGTTAGCATCATACCCACAAACATCATATATGCGCCTGTTGCCGGCCATGAATCTACATCAAAGTTAAGCATCTTTTGATAGCCTATAAGAGGTGGTTTATAAGTCATAGGGGTACCGTCTGGATTTAACAATTTCATAATGGCTTTTGGGTCTAGATTGGTACCATAGTCAATGAGCCAAGCGTTAAAATCATACATTCCAAGTATTCCCAACACTGACATTAAAATGAACCACCCCAGAAACCACTTGTAATTTACTTTTCCGAAGAAACCAAGCAAGCCAATAACTACGCCAATTGCAACCATAATAGCGATAACTGTAGGAAACACTTCAAACTCCCACATATCTTCAGGCTGTGGTATGGTTTTCATACCAATGTAATGGTTTAGCCCGTCAATATTTTTTATGTCAAATTCCTGAACGCCTTTTATCCCTTCAATATAAATATCCATTCCAAGCGGATCTGGATATTGAGGTGCGCCCAACATAATATTCCATAATGGAAATTTAAACAGACCCAATAGCAACAAAGAGCCAATTATCATTAATATTCCTGCTTTTCTCATTTTGTTGGATTTTAAATCTTAAACATCAGTACGGTTGGTTTTTCTGTTTAAGCGTTTGTGCAGATAGCTGATTTAATATTTAGGTAAAAGACAAGGTCTTAGGTTTTTTTTAAAGACGGGGGGAAATCAACGAACCCCCCGTCTTTCCTTTGAAAATACCATCTTCACTAATCCAGTATTTTCACAACTAAAAACTTCTTTATTAATCTTCTCCTAAAGACCATTTAAGCTCTGTATTGGAACCTGCTGGGCTTACGCGAACATACCCTTGCATTTCTTGGTGCAGCGCAGAACAGAAATCAGTACAATAAAACGGCCATACTCCGGCCTGTTTAGGCTCCCAAACAAAGGTTTCGGTCTGGCCTGGCATAATAAGCAATTCAGAAGTATTTGCCCCAATCATGCTCACACCGTGGGGCACGTCGTAATCTTGCTCGTGATTTGTGACGTGGAAATAAACTTTGTCGCCCACTTTTATACCTTCAATATTATCTGGATTGAAGTGACTTCGAATCATCGTCATATAAATATGAACTTCGTTTCCATTGCGCTCTACCCTTGCATCGCCATCAGAAAGTGTGGCATATTTGTGCTTGTTCTCGGCAAGTTTAAATATTTGTCTAGAATTTTTTGCAACAATATCTGCTGGAATACCGGCAGCGTAGTGTGGCTCACCAATTGTTGGGAAATCCAGCAAAAGTTCCATCTTATCGCCACTAATATCATACAGCTGGGCCGATTGGGTAACCTCTGGTCCTGTTGGTAAGTAGCGGTCTTTCGTAATCTTGTTCATAGACACAAAATACTTTCCAAAAGGCTTGCGTGAGTTTCCACCAGGGATCATACCGTGCCCAACGGAATAGTATGCTGGCTGACGATCTACAACTTCCCAAGTTCCTACTTTCCATTTTACAACTTCAGAAGAAATGAAGAATGTTGTATAAGCGTTCCCTTTACCATCAAACTCGGTGTGCAATGGGCCTAAGCCTGGTTGTTTTACAGTCCCGGCAAGTACATCTTCAAATTTCAAGATTGGAATACCGTAAGCCTCCCCATCAAATTTCTTGTTTTCGATTGCATCAAGCATTTTGGTAAACGAGTGCACTGTTAAATCGGCAGAAAGTTTTCCGTTACCTACAATGTATTCTCCCGTAGGATCTACGTCACAACCGTGTGGTGATTTAGGGGTAGGAAGAAAGTAAACAGCTCCGGGAACATCCAGTGGATTAACTGTAAGTACTTCATCCATCATAGTAGAGGTGGCAGTATGTGTTTCATCATCGTAAACATTGTGCGCATATTTTGCTGGAACTTTTGTTCCGCCGCCATTGTTTACGTACTCTTCTATTTTCTTCCAGTTTACGGCTGCAATGAAGTCTTTATCGTTTTGTGAAGCGTTTACTTCCAACAGAGTGTTTGCCTCTTCAGTGTTATAGGTTGTAAAGAAGAACCATCCGTGTGATTTATCGCGTCCAGGGTGCGAAAGGTCGTAATCAAACCCAGGCATCATCAATTGGAATTTAATGCCCATTCGGCCGGTTTCTTGATCTACACTAATAAATGAAAGGGCGCCTTTAAAGTTTCCTTTATATTCCTTAATCGGCATATCTCGCTGTGGCACGGGCACTGAAAAACGTGTTCCTGCAACAACATATTCGGTATTTTCTGTAATGAAAGAAGAACTGTGGTTACCGGCACTGTTTGGAATTTCAATAATTTCAGCAGTTTCAAAAGTGGTTAAATCAATACGTGCAATACGCGGCGTGTTGTTACCGTTTATGAATACCCAACGTCCGTCCAATTCACCATTCGTTTGTGAAATGTCTGGGTGGTGACTATCATCCCAAGGCACAAAACCGAATGAAGTTTCTAACATTGGTTTGGTTTCCTCATTATAACCCCAAGCTTTTTCAGCATCTTGGGAGAAGACAGGAATCACTTTGAACAAACGCCCTGATGGTAAGCCATAAACAGAAAGCTGCCCACTAAAACCTCCAGAAATAAAGGCGTAAAATTCATCATGCTCCCCAGGAGCTACATACACTTTTTCAGCGGCGTTGGTAGCTAAACCACCTTGCCCCTTGTTTCCTTTTTTGTTTCCACCATTGTTACAGCCTACCAAACCGGCAACCATAATAAGTGAAACCAAGATATTAATTGTTTTTCTCATTGTTTTTAATTTATATTATTCAATCGATTAGTTTGCTGGTAATATCACTTTATCAACCACGTGTACAATACCGTTACCGGCTGGCACGCTTGCTATAATTTTAGCACCGCCCACAAATACATCATCTCCTTTTACCTCCACGGAAACGTTTTCATTGCTTGCCTGTCCCAATTTTTTAAATTTCTTCAAAAAATCTTTGGAATAGTTACCCGGCGTAACATGGTTTTTTAAAATATATGCCAGTTTATCTTTGTTTTCTGGCTTTAAAAGATCTTCCACAGTTCCCGCTGGCAATGCATCAAAGGCTGCATTGGTAGGAGCAAAAACCATTAAGGGCCCTGCATTCACCAAAGCGTTTTCCAATTCTGCTGCTTGTACTGCGGCTACAAGTGTACTGTGGTCTGGAGAGCCAATTGCAATTTGGAGTACATTCGGTTTTGATTCGTCATTCTCAATAAATGCCTGACCTTGTTTTTCTGAAGTGGAGCCAGGCGTTGCAGCACTGTCTGAAACAGTTGCATTACCTTCGGTAGATTCATTTTTACAGGCTGCTAAAACAAGGATCGCAGCTGAAAAAAATAGCAGTTTAATAAAGGTTTTCATATTGGTTCTGGTTTTAGCCCTTGCAGGTTCTAAGACCCTGCAAGGGGTTGGTTATTTAAGTATGTGTTAAAGCGTTCTAAAATATTCCAATACTTGTCTGGCTTCCTCTTCGGAGAGTCCCTGATTTGCCATCGGTGAACCATTAAACTCTTTTAAAAGTTCGTGCGCCAGCGGATCTTTTTGGGTCATTTCCTCTGGGTTTAAGATCATATTCATAATCCACTCTGGAGTTCGTCTTTTTAAAATTCCAGTTGGTGCCGGACCAATAAACTTTTTGTCGGGCTTGTGGCAAGCCATACATTTTGTTTTATAAACTTCCATTCCTTTGGCAGCCATTGCCTGGTCTATTTCCGGTGAAAGCTCTACATTTTTAATTGGGCCAATACCCTTATTGGTTAAGTCAACCATCTCTGAAGGTTTTTCCGTTGAGGCTGGTTCTTCTTTAGGGGTTTCGGTAGCTGCAGGCTTTTGGCCAATCTGGATGCTATCATTCTTTTTTTCTTCTTTTCCGCCACAGCTTATCAAGGTTAGGATTGCTATCGCGGCTAGGGATTTCATTATAATTTTCATAGTAGTTAAGATTAATTTATATGACAAATTTAGTGGTGAACCGTTTTATAAAATATGATTTTTATCATATAAGGATATTTTTATCTTTTATTTTTTGTCTCTAATTCCTAGCCCAATAAAACTTATGAAAAGGACAAAGATTTTGATTTTCAATCCCTTTAATTATGATTAAAATCATTTTAAATATTGATTATAAAAATTATTTTTGAAGAAAATCAAAAAGATGAAAAACATACTCTTACCCACAGATTTTTCAAAAAACTCAAGGAATGCGATTAGGTATGCTCTGAAATTTTTTGAAGCTGAAAAGTGTACGTTTCATATTCTCAACTCGCAAAAAACTTCGGGCTATATAACTGCCGATGTTCTTTATGGTGCTCCTGGTGCATCGGTTTATGAAGGCATTTTGAACGATAATAAAAAGGAGCTGGAAAAAATGGTCCAATATTGTGAATCAATTTCGGAAGGAGAGGAATTCACCTTTGTTCCAAAAATTGATTTTGACAATATTGTGGATGCTGTAAACCAAGCTGTAGCGTTAAACAATATTGATTTAATAATAATGGGATCCAACGGTGCAACAGGTGCTGCAGAGGTTATTTTTGGAAGTAATACCTTGAAAATTATACGAAACGTGGATTGTCCCGTTATTGTGATTCCTGAAGATTTTGTTTTTGAAAAAATTAATTCTGTTTTGCTATCGCTAAATTATCAATATGATTTAGCACACAAATCGCTCAATATCATTTCGGAAATAGTAAAGAAACACAACGCCTCCTTAAAAATTCTTGAAATAGAGGAAGAAAGTATTGAACTGTCCTCGCAAAGGAACCATACTGAAGAGGTATTCAAAGAAATAGGTTTTGAACGTTTTTCTATTAAAAATATACCCGCATCAATGGCCATTAATGCCTTTGAGCAGTTAATTCCCGTTCAACTGCATGCCATGATAGTGGAGCGCAAAAATTTTCTCGATCGTTTTATATTTGGCTCAGAAACCTCAAAAATCAAATATGGGTCACTTGTACCACTGTTGGTACTTCACGAGTAAACTAATTTGCAATTAGAAGGTTATTCCTTTTTAGCGTTTTCACAATTGTTTTTACATAATCACGAATTGTGGATGCAGCTCCCGGCGGATTGACAATGTTTATCTTGCCCCGCCAGATTAGTTCACGCTCCTTGCCGGGGCAGAGACAGTACAATGAAGTTTCGGTATTATAAACTGGATAGTCTTCGCTCTGCTCATTACCATACACAGGTCTATTTTCCTTATAATAATCACTGAATGATTCAAAGGATTTTGTAAGGTTTCTATAAGATTGAGCGATTGTGACCATACTTTCCTGTCCGGTAACTTTTGAAAAAAGCACAGCATCAAAACCTGCAGTTAAAAGTTCATTTTCAATATTTTTTAAATTTTCTTCGGTTTGATTGTTTTCAAAAAAGGTACTTTTAAAATAATCAACACTTTTTACGGCAATTACATCTTCCTTTTCCAAGGCTTGTTGCAGGCTGTACTCAAATTGCCGCTGAAGCCCCCCATCTGGTGTTAAACCAACTACCAACACTTTATTTGCCTGAAAATTTGGAGTTTCTGTATCTCTATATTCATCAACCAAACGGCTACTTGAACAACCGATTAATGTACAAACAACAAAGGAAAAAATGAGGCGCATTTTCATCTTAGAGGTATTTAATTGATTAAAATTAATATGTGGTATGTAAATATACGGTTCTCTGTTTCAAACTCCTAAGTTAGAAACAAAGTGTCCCATTTTCAAAAATTTTAATTATGATTATAATCATAAATAGGTTACCGAAAAAATACTTTTTTTGATATATAAACTAGATCACCATTAAAAGGCACAAGGAAAAATATATTATTATGAAAAAAACAATCTTAACACTAGGGCTCATTTCCGCTTTATTTTCAAATTGTAAAGAACCCAATCATAAGCCATCCATATCCGAAGAAAGAGAAACTATTGAGGGGTTAGATGAACAGGATATTAATAATGAACAGCACACATTCGAAAATTCCTGGGTAAATGAAATAACCCTAGATAATGGTAGAAAATGGAGCGCAAATACTGAAACAACAGAAGGTGTGGCCAAAATGATTGAGTTGATTAAAACCAATGAAACGACTTCCGTGGAAGACTTTCACCTACTTGCAAAAAAGCTTAATGAAGTAAAAAACGTTGTAGTTAGAGAATGTACTATGAAAGGTGCACCACACGATAACCTTCATATTTTTTTACATCCGCTAATTGAAAAAATTGAGATTTTGAGTAAGGTATCGACTATAGCGGATGGCAACAAAGTTTTATCAAGTATTAAAATTAATCTGGAGCAGTATTACAATTATTTTAAGTAGTTGTTTTTAGCAAATAAAATTTGCGTTATTATTGTTTTTATTAACTATTAAATAACACAAATGTCTAAGTTAAACCACTCTTAATGAACGCATTTACTGTTAATAGTTATAAAAATTTGATCGCAATTAAAAAATTTCTGCCACCAGATCAAAGTTTATTTCAATCTTCTCATCAATTACAATTAGCCCGAACAACTTTTTAGGAGGTTCAAGATTAAAATCCCGAATGTCCAATTTTAATTTACCCACATAACGATTTGTAGGTGAAGAGAAAAAGTCTATGGGAAAAGAATATTCTTTTTTTGTTCCTGCAATGGTAATTTTTACGTGAGCTTTGCCCTTTTTATGTTCATTTAAAGTTATTTCGGTCAATTCAAGAGTAATAATCGGATACTCTTTAGTTTTGAGCAGAGAATGAAAATCTTTATTTATAGCGCTATTGCCACAATCAAAACCCTTATTTTTTAAAGAAAGGATCGCATCCTTGAATCTGATTTCATTTTCTTTTTTGGAGTAGGTTACATGTTTAAACTCACCCAAATATAAGGTATTAAAATTACAGTTAAACTCGCTTATGTTGGTATCCCCTTTTATAAAAAGTTCACTACTAGCAAGAATTTGAACTGTTTTTGTCTTAAAATCATTTTGTGTCCAACCCTTTAGGCTGAGTACAAAAACCAAACAGGAAAGTATAAAAGGGTTCATAGCTTTATAATTTAAAAAGGTGGAGAAGTTTTATTTCTCCACCTTATTTTTTAATTACATTGCATTTTTAAAAACTTATTACGGCTTCAACCATAACTCCGTCAAACTTACCTCCGTTTCTTAAATCGTTAGAAGGGAACCCTTCATATTTCTGGTTTACATATTCTAGTTTAGCCAGGATATTTTTGGTCATAAACCAGCCTGCTGCCAGATTAAATCTTGTAATATCAATATCGGTTCCGCCCATCATTTCTCCTTCTACATAGTTATAACGTCCACCAATATATACATTCTCTTCATTACCAAAACGGTAGAGTACCTCAGCAGCATACTGGTTGAAAGTTCTGTCATCAAGTTCGGAATTTGCTTTTCCAGAGGCTTTTTCAAAGGTTCCAAAGAATTCAAGGCCACCATATTTAACAAAAGGATTTATCATAAAAGCGGTAAGCTCATTTCTAAAACCAGGGGCAAACCTACCAGAGGTAAAATTTGATGAAGTTGAAGCCTCTTCGTTTTCCAACACTAGGTAATATCTTGAACCTGCTCTATCTGCGTGGTACAAATATGCATTGCCACTTTTATTGGTGTGGTATACAGAACCAGTAAGTCTAAAGCGCAAATCATCATTTAATTGCTTATCGTAACCTAACTTAGCTATGAACGATGGATCAGTTGTATCTGGGTTGCCTACAGATTGGTTTAATTTACCGTTTGTGACACCCACCATACCTAAGAAACCACTGTTAAAATAATAAACCTCTCCTCCTACTTCGGTAGTAAAAGCGTCCATTATAAGATTTCCAACAAATGGGTTGTAAATAGCCTGTGCATTATCACTTCTTCGCAAATGGGCATCCCCATAGTTATTTTCCATATGCCCAATTTTAATCCGAACATTTTTCATTAAATCTTCCATAAAACCTTCACTTATAAAGTTCAGCTTATCAATCTGGATATAGCCGCCTTTTACATAAGGTTCAGGGTGGTGGCGAGAAGACAAATAGGTTCGTAAGTGCATTCTCACTCCATCATATAGATGAACGTCAAGATCTAAGTTTGCTGTTGGTAAATTAAAATTATCCCCTATTTCAATAAGTGCAAGCGGATTTCCATCTCCATCTAAAGGTACACCTGTACTTTCATGGTTTAAAGCTTGAAACTGAATGGTTGATGCCCCACCTATGCGAACATTTACTCCATTAAATGTGGAGGCGGTGTCTTTTGGAGCTTCAAATTGATTAATACCTCTTTGGTCGGGATATCTAAAATTGTCCAAGTCTCGTGTTAATGATACTTGTGCAAATGTTTGTAGGCCGAAAAGCATCAATAATACGGTACAAAAATAAGTGGCTAGTGTTTTCATTTTAATTATTTTAAGGGTGAATACTTTGTTTTAAAATTTATTTTTATTGTTTTATGAAATTTGACTCAAATTTTACATCGATGGCATCACCTGTGGTAATTGTTCCAAATACTGCTGTTGGGGGTTCTACACCATAGTCTGTCATTTTAAGGGTTTTTTTCCCAGAAAGTATAATTTTAGAACCTACAACCTTTACATCGAATGTGATATCAACAGAATTAGTAGTGCCAGCTATTGTAAGGCTCCCATTGGTTGTTACCTTACAGCTATTATTTGATGTGCAGTTAATAGCATTTACCTTTTTTAGCTTATACACTATTTGCTTGTGCTTTTCAGTATTTAAAGCTTTATAGGTGTTTTTGTCCATACCGGACTTTCCGCTTTTTAAACTTTCAGCTTTAACACTAAAATCAAGTTGATCAATCCTTACAAGTTTACCATCCTCCAAAACCACCACAATTTTTCCTTGTTGATTTTCCGCAGTTATATCCCAATCATGGATATTTGATGTGCCATCTATTATTAAGGAAGAAGAAGCATTACTTAATTGATACGTCTGTGCCAAAGAAGTTTGTAGGGCTAAAGCAGTTAATAAAAGGGTTCCAAATGCTAGTTTTAATTTTTTATAAGTTCTCATAATATATACTCTTTAATTTTTTGTAAAGATAAAATCGATTAAAGAGTGTAAATATGACCATCGTCATCAAATGGTCTGTATATGACCAATGTCAGAAAACTGTACATTTTAATTAATCTGTTAAGGTGAAATTTTTCTATATGTAATGTGTGCTTTATCAATACCAGAGATTGATAGACAATAGAAAAACTGTTTATAAAGAAGCAATGTAGATGATGAACTGATAGCCTTGAAGCTATAAAAATTATACGCTGTTATTTATTTTTTTTAATAAGATTCTACAAGAATTTCTTTAATCTCATATAATTTAGGAATAGTCACCTTCCAACCATAAGTATCATGCAACTTTACCCTAAAAGCATCCTGCGCTGTCGGCTCGCCGTGAATAAGGAAGGTTTCTTCGGGGATGTTTTTAATGTTGTTGGTCCAATCCAAAAGCCCTTGTTGGTCTGCGTGGGCAGAAAGGCTTTCAATATGATGTATTTCAGCTTTTACGGGATAATATTTTCCGAAGAATTTCAACTCATACGCTCCTTCCAAAAGTTGGCGGCCACGAGTGCCTTCAGCTTGATAACCAACTATTAAAATGGTGGTGTTTGTTTTGTCAATCATTTGCTTCAAATAGGTCAAAACCCTTCCACCTGTTACCATTCCGCTACCGGCTATAACAACTTTTGGTTGCGGATTATCAATAGTTTCCCAAGTTTCTTTATAGGAAGTAATAATGTTCATTCTGTTATTCATTGCGTTGAAATCCTTCAACGGCAGTTTGTGCCAATCCGGAAAATTTTGAAATACAGAAAGCACGTTATTACCCATCGGGCTATCAATAAAAATTGGGATGTTTGGAATTTTATTTTCGTTGTACAATTTCCAAAGTAAAAACATAAGCGTCTGCAAACGTTCTACCGCAAAGGAAGGAATAATCAAATTTCCGCGATTGTGAATGGTTTTGTTGATGAGTTCCACCAGTTTTTCCGAAACGCTTTCCCGTGGATGAAGCCTATTGCCATAGGTACTTTCAATAAAAAGATAGTCTGCCCATTTTGGTTTTTCGGGTGGGAAAAGCAGCAAATCGTGTTCTCTTCCAATATCTCCTGAAAACAAAAAGGTTTTTCCAAAGATTTCTAGTTCTATAAAAGTGGCGCCAAGAATGTGGCCATTATACCGAAACCGATATTTTATGCTTTCTGAAAGTTCAATCCACTGGTCTTTTTCTTCAACGTGGAAAAAACCAAATGTAGCCTCAGCTTCTTCAACGCTATAAAAAGGTTCGGCTGGTTTGTGTTTGGAATAGCCTTCTTCATTGGCCTTCTCCGCTTCTTCTTCATGAATTTTTGCACTGTCCAGTAATATTATTTTCGTAATTGCAAGCGTTGGCGCAGTACCGATTATCTTTCCTCGAAAACCTTGTTTTATCAATCGCGGCAAATAACCGGTATGGTCCAAGTGGCCATGGGTTAACAAAACTACATCTATCTCTGAAACATCAATGGGCAAATATTCCCAGTTTTTTTCGCGCAGTTCTTTAACACCTTGAAACATTCCACAATCAATTAAGATATTTTGTTCCGTGGTTTCAATCAAAAATTTGGAACCGGTTACGGTTCCAGCTGCGCCGAAGAAATGAATTTTAATTTTTTTCATGATCAGTGGTTTTTGCACAAAAGCTTAATCTCCTCTAAAATCCGTTCTATCCGCTTTTGTGATATTCCCAAATGGTCCAAATAGAAATGATCATTTAACAATTGTTTGCATAGCACCACGTCCCGACTGAGCAGAAACTGTTTCTCGCGTTGGCTTAAAAGTGTGGAAACTGTAATAGGATAAAGGTTCAGACGGTCAATACGGTCCTTGATGCCATTATCTTTAGGGAGATCCCAACTTAAAAGATAAAGCCCCACGCAGGCACCATATTTCATGGCGTCTTCAGTAAAACGGGTATTGGTAACTACCCAACCCTCATTGGGTTTTTCCCCATGGTTTCTATCCCCGTAAAAATTAAGGATATCGCGATAGCGCGAGTGTATATACAATGGCACTTTCACATCACAATTTCGGCCTTCATCACTGTGGAATTTACATTCCGCCACTACATATTGGCCATTTTTATGCGCTATTACATCTATCTCGTGGGTTACGCACTTTCCCTGCAAAAATTGCCCAGTTTTTACTTCATAACCGCTATAAAAAAGGATTGCCCCAATAAATTTTTCAAACGGAAAACCTGTGGGCCCGAGCTCATAGATTGCTTTCTTCAACTTATATTTTGAAGCGTAGCCTTTTTTCTTTTTTTTGAGAAGTGCAAAGGCACGATTGTAAATTTCTTTGGTAGAAATACCTTGGTAAAGCTCATCGCGCACATTATTTGCAATTTCGTAAACCAATGCTTCGTCCGCACCACTTTTCCGTAGCGAAGTTTTTAATTTTTCAATTGAAAACTTCGCCTTTTCGCCAGAATGTTTTATGATTTCGATATCCGAGAGGTTTTTTGCCATTTTGTTTAATTTCTTAAATCGTGCATCGCCAAAAGTGGCACATTAGTGTGCTTGCCGAGTTCTTTGACCATCGGGTTTGAAAACACACTTCCAAAGAAATTGTGCTTTTTGTTTACAATGGCAATCATCTCGCTCTGTCGGCTTTGTACAAAACAGCGTACACCATCATTGATTTCAATGTCATAAAGAGTATGATGGGTGAAACTGGCAGCTTCCAAAATTTTTTCCAGCAAAGCTTTATTTTCCAGTTGTGCTTTTGAAAGGTTTTTCCCTTTTTGAATATGCAAAATACGGATTGGGGAGTTGGTACAGCGGGAGATTTCAACCAATGTAGCGAGCTCCTTTTCTTTGTAATGGGTTCTAAAACTTGTGGGGAATACAATTTCATTGGGGTCCTTGAACAACACATTGGAAGGAATGGCAAGCACTGGGCAATTTCGTATTTTTTCCATCGCATTTACGGCATTGCTTCCCAAAATCACGGTTTTATTGTCCGTTTCACCCTGGGTCCCCATAATTACCAATTCTATGTCTTGCTTTTCCACAGTTTTCTTCAGTACATCGAAAAAAGACCCAAATTCATTCATATAATGAAATGTATGGTTGTCATTTTCCTCATAAAAACCCATTTGAACCTTCAGCTTTTCCATATCTTTTTTGGAAGCTTCCTGAACTTTTTTAAGATCTTTTTCAGTAGGCTCCGGACTCAATAAGTTCTCTTTTGAATACCCCGAAAGGTAATAGGTGTGCATAATGAAAAACTCCACATATTCCCTTTTATAGAGCTCCATAGCATATTTTATTGCATTCCAGGCATTTTTTGAAAAATCTGTGGGAATCAAAATTCTTTTTTTCATTTTTAGAAATTTTATTTTTTAATAGGAATTACCAATGTGGGTATGTGGGTATGTTTTCCTACCCTACTAACTACTGGCTCCCGGAAAAGCTGCTTTAAAAAAGCATGTTTATGATAAACCAGGGCCAATAAATCCATTGTATTATTGTCTATAAAAGTGTGCAACGTTTTAGAAATACTTTCCCCTTTCGAGATGAAATGAAACTGTGTATTATATTCAGTAAGATCATTTTGGTATTTCTCCAGGTTTTGTTGTTGGTTTGTGTCCAATTCACTTTTACTGCCCACGTGTACCAAATGTAAAGTTGAATTGTACTGCCGTACCAACCGAACTATTGGTCGCAGCTTTGAAAGTTGGTAAAAATCATTGTAATCTGTGGCGAAGGCAATGTTTGAAGGGATTACGAAATCCACCTCCCGGGGAACAATGAGCAGCGGACAACCTTCCAAAGACTTGGTTATCTTCTCGGTTGTGCTTCCTACGAGTACATCCTCGGCACCCGTGCGGCCCTTGCTTCCCATTACCACAAGATCTATCCCTTCGGTAGAAACTAATTTATTAACAGTTTTTGATAAAGTCGCAGGCGTGGAAATAACTTCAAAATTGTGTGCAACTTTAGAGGAGTCGAGCTTGATTTTATGGACCAGCTGCTCCCCATCCTCATTAGATTGACGGTAGAGTTTTTCAATTATATTGTCGGAACGGCCAATATCCACACGGCTTGTTAGCTTGCCTACTTCTTCACCAAAGGAATGTAGAATTGTTATTTGCAATGCTTCATCACTAAATAGTTTTGTAACATAAAACAAAGCCGCATATGCATTTTTTGAGAAATCGGTTGGAACAAGAATTTTTTTCATTTTCAATATTTTAAAAGTTTATCTCGGTAGATTTTGAAGTACTAAAAAAGGAATGTCTATTTTGAGCCCTATCTTTTCAATAGTAGACTGGTAGAGTATGTTTTCCAAATAGGAATGGCGCGTATTTACCATTACCAACATATCTATAGGGTTTTCAATGATAAAGGTATTGATAGCTTTGGTAACATTTGTACCACTAACTTGATGAAAATTGATTTGGTTATCACAGAAAGAGGCTTCCAGAAATTTCTTGTTGTCCTGCTGCCGCAAGGTGAGTGACGGAAATTTTGAAACGTAAAGGAAATCCATTTTCGAAACAAAACATTTCGCAATACTGCTAACTAGTTTTAGCTCACGGCGTTTGTAGGGCAATTGATAATCTGTTGGGAACAATAAGTTTTTTGGATGTACATCTCCATAAACTGCCGGAATGGCGAGTACTGGGCATTTTACATATTTTATTACCTGAAGCGTATTGCTGCCGAAGGTTATTTTTTTATCGGCAGTTTCACCCTTGGTTCCCATAACTACCACGTCTATATTTTCTTTTTCTACCCAATCATTTACCGAATCTACCAGCAGGCCAAACTCTGCAATGGTGTGAATAGTATGTTTTGGATTTGGTGAAAATCCGAAGATTTGTTTCCGTGTTTCCTCCAGATTACCCTGAGCTTTTTGAAGTGCCTTTTGTTGTAATTCCTCAAAAACCGCGTCGGCTAAACGGGCTTTATCTTCATATACCGAATCGGAAAAAGCATGGAGCAAATAAATTTCAGACTGCTCATATTTAAAGAGCTCTGTCGCATACTTAATCGCATTCATCGAGTTTTCTGAGAAATCGGTAGGGATGAGTATTTTTCGCATGGCAGAATGTTTTAAACAATTACGTAAAGATAAACATTACAGTAGTATTAAAATATGATAAATATCAATCAACAGTCTGATTTTTAAGGAATAATTAAGAGCAGACCAGCATTTATTTCGTACTTTAAAACTAAAAAGTTATGCATTTTTCTGCTATCACCTATCTTGTAGTAACCACCTTTGTTTTGATTACGGTCGCAATCTTTGCCGCAATGGATTTTCCGTTTAGCTGGGTTTTTTACTTAACTGTATTTGGACAAGCTTTTTTAGTATTCTCAGTCTTTAAGGTTTTAAATGATAATTATACCACCAATAAAACTTTTGAAGATTTTTATGAGGATTATCCAATTGGTAAAGAAGAATGATTTTGTTCTGCCCCATTTAAATAGTAACTAATTTCACCTAAAGTTAGGCTATAAACACTATTCATGGAGCACCAAAAAAGGCACATCTGCAGTATATCTAACAGATTTTAGTGAAGGCCGCAATAACAATCTTTGAATAAGATTGAGGTTTTTGGCAACTATGGAAACTAGGCTAATTTCCCAGGTATTTACAAAATCCTGAATGCCAATTTCTAAGTCTTTGTTTTCCACAAAATGGAAACTGTGCTTTTTTTCCTTGAAAAAGTAATGCAAAAACCCTTTGTTGTCCGTTTGGGATGCAGTAAGATCTGAATTTTGAGCTTTGATGTGAAGCACTCGAAGTGGTGATTTGTGCAAATCCAGTGTCTCGGAAAGGGAAGTGATGACCCTGTTTCGTAAAAGGCAATTATAATCCGTTAAAAATGCAATGTTGTTTATACCATTGAACCTCGCATTTTCTGGAATTACCAATATTGGGCATTTTACCTTAGTGATCACATCACATGTATTACTGCCCATATTACTCCTATTGGTTTTTGAGGTTCCTCTTGTGCCCATCAAAATATAGTCTATTTCCTTTTCTTCAACGTATTTTCTTATGGCTTCCACCAACAACACGCTTTCGTAAAGGGGATAAAACTTGTGGTTTGGGTTTTTTGAGAACAATTCACACTTTTTTATTTCTTCCTTTAACAGTGCCGAAGGTGTTTGTAAAGTATGTTTGCCCCCAGAGGCTTCAAAGAACCCATCGGGTTCCAATTCTTTGTAAAATGAATTTTTCAGCGAAATGTGAAGAATATAAAAATTCACTGAAATATCGGCAAAATAGTCCAGCGCATAACGAATGGCATTGTGTGAATTTTCAGAAAAATCTGTGGGGATCAATATATTCATCATTGTATCATAATCTTCTCGACAAAAATATTTGTATGGGCCGGCACAGAAAATGATAAAAATCAGTTTTGGGGAAATTGTTTTTTAAACACTACCAAAAGCAACACGCCGAGTGTTTTTTAGAAGGTTACTGAATGTCGCGCAGGCTTTCCAAATCTAAAATACGAATATCGCGACCATCAATCTCAATAATTCCATCCTTTTTAAAATCAGAAAGTGTACGGATTAGGCTTTCGGTGGCGATTCCTGCAGTGGTAGCAAGATCATTTCGAGAAATACGTAGGGCGGCATTTGGTTTTTTGTCCATAATCTCCACAAATTGAAGAATGGTACTGGCAGTCTTTTTCCGAACGGAGCTGTAAGCCATTTTAACTAATTGCTGCTTTATTTCGGAAAGATTATCGGTTAAAAGATTCATCAATTCCAAGGAAACATCTTGGCTTTTTTTCAGAATATCCTTCACATAGGTTTTTGAAATTCCTACAACTTCAGTTTCTTCTACAGCTGTAGCAGTTTCATTATAGGGAATGTTATCGTCAAAAGAAGTGAATCCCAAAAAGTCATCGGCCTTGTAAAGACCTGTTATAAGCTCTTTAGCGTTGGCGTCCATCGTATGTGTTTTCACAACCCCTTTTAAGATTAAAAACATACTGTTTGAGTGGTCGCCTTTTTGATAAACGGTTTCTCCTTTTTTATAATTAGATGCTTCACCTTCATCACAAAAAAAGTTTTTCAACTGGTTCAGATTCTGTGGGTTTTCCTCGCCCCCATCGGCCTCCTCAACTTTATTTTTTTTTCGCATTGCCAATATACTGGCTTTTGCCAATCGGCTTTCTACGGCACTTAACAATTCTTCCTCGTCAAATGGTTTTGTAAGGTAATCATCAGCTCCCATATCCATGCCCTTGCGAATTTCCTTGTGCTCTGTTTTTGCAGAAAGAAATATAAATGGGATATGTTTTGTGCGTTCTTCAGAAGCTACGGCTTCCAGTACGCCATAACCGTCTATTTCTGGCATCATAATATCACAGATAATAATATTGGGAGGGGTCTTTTTAGCTTTTTCGATGCCCACTTTACCGTTTGGGGCCGTAAAAACATTGTAACCGGAAAGTTCCAAAAGTTCTGCAGTGTTTTCTCTTAGTGCGATATCGTCTTCAATAAGAAGTATTGTCTTCATTTAATTTGTATGATTTTTGGTAGGAAAGGAAATTGTAAATATGCTGCCCTTACTCTGTTCACTTTCAAAAGTAATGGTACCGCCTAAATTTTCCAAATGGCTTTTTACTATGTTAAGGCCAATGCCGGTACCTTGATCCAACAGTGCATTTTCCGCCCGAAAATATCTATTAAAAATATATTTCTGTTCCTTTTGCGGGATCCCCATACCCTCGTCAATTATTTGGATGCAAATATTTTCTTTTTCGGGTATTACTACTACATCAATAGTGGTGTATTCTGGAGAGTATTTTATGGCGTTATTTATAAGGTTTGTAAGGGAAAGCTCTAGTATTTTCTCATCAAAATCCACTATTATTTCATCAATATTGCTCGGATAATTTATTTTTTGCCCGTCCTTTAAAAGCATGTTTGCGTTATAAATAACCTCATTAACTACTTTACTCAGTGGAAAAACTTCAAATTTATAACTGGCTTTGCCAGACTCTAAACGCTCAATGGATAAAAAATCATTCAAGATATTGTTCAAATACTTTACTTTGCTTTGAATGGTTTTCAAATGCTTTTCACGCTTGTCCTGCTGCTCCGTCTCGGTATACTTTCCTGCAAGTGTCGCCGAGGTTAAAATCCCGCTTAATGGTGTCTTAAATTCGTGCGATACCAGCGATAGAAACTTTGTTTTAAGCTCATTGAGCTCACGCTCCTTCCGAAGCGATTCTTTTATTTTATATTCTGCCTCTTTGCGTTTTGCAACTTCTTCCTTTAATTCTTTTATGGTCTGTTTAAGTTCCTTGGTACGCTCATCTATTTTTTGCTCCAAGGATAAGTTAAGCTGAATAATTTCTTTTTCTTGATTTTTGCGTACAGAAATATCAGTAACCAAAGCCATTACATATTTACTGCCATAAACTTCAAAAGGGTTCAATCCGGCTTCAACAGGAAAAACACTGCCGTCCTTGTGGCGGCCATACAAATCGCGCCCATGGCCCATTTGCCGGGGATTACTTTTTTTCAAAAATTCATTAACCTGCTTTGGATGGGTGCTTCTATATTCCCTGGGTATTAAAATGCTCAGGTTCTCGCCCAAAAGTTCTTCGGGCGTATAGCCAAACATTCTGCTCGCGGCATCATTTGAAGTTACAATCTGCTGACTTTCGTTAACGATAACAATACCTTCCGAAATGGCCTCGGAAAGAATCCTGAAAATATTGCCCTCTTTTTCTTCAAAAACCTTCATTCCCCAAAAGTAAGGATTTTAAACAGTTTTTCTTAACTGATGAATGTCATAAAATTTCAATAGAAATCTATTTAGTTTTACAACCATAAAATAAACTTAAAATTATGGGAACCCTGGACAAACCCCAGCTCGTATTTTACCAAAAAATGGGCGAGCTTTTTTATTCCATAGCCGCTGCCGACAAAATAGTTAGAAAGGCAGAATATGAGGCTTTGAAAAAAATTGTAATCGAGCAATGGAAAAATCTGGACGATTACGAAGATCCTTTTCATACCGATGCCGCTTATCAAATAGAAGTGGTTTTTGATTGGTTTGATTACGAACAGTTGGATGCAAATGACTGTTTTGAAAGTTTTGCAGACTATAAAAAAGAGCATCCCAAACTTTTTACCCATGAAAGAAAACAGCTCATTTGGAAAACCGCAAACACCATCGCCAATTCCTTTTCAGGAAAAAACAAAAGTGAAGTAATTATGCTTGCGAAACTAAAAAACCTATTGAAAGATTAAATTGTTTTAAAAATGATTTTTCTTCATAAAATTTGTTTGTTTAATTTTATGAACCTAAACCCCCATACCATGAAAATTCTTCTGACAGTCATAGCAGTACTTACCCTTATAGGTTGTAAAAATGATACAAAAAACGCAGATGTTCAAAGTGATCCTGAAGACAATCCGGAAGAAATTGTAGATTCCATCCAAGTTTCCGACAGAAATCTGGAAGCCCAACAAAAAACCCTCATCATAAAAAGGCAAGAACTACTTGAAAAAAATGATGCCAAGGCAGAACTGGAAAACCTGCTAATCTCAAAATCATTTTTAAAAGAAGGCGATTGGTACACTTTGGATTTTAAATACCCTTATCTAAACGAAAAAATAAAGCCACAATTTGAAAACTTTAACGAATACATCAGCAACTATTACCTGGATGCCAAAGGAGTTGAAAAACAGATTCTAGAAGAAAAACGGCTTTGCGATTCGTTGGGAATTCCAAAACAAAATGAATTGCGCAGGGTAGACTATAAAATCTACAACCTTAACGATAGGCTCATAAGTGTTCTTTTTTATAAAGAGAATCATTACACCGGTGCAGCACACGCAGCATACACTTTTGATTGTTTGAATTTTGATCTGGAACGGGCTGTTTTTATGAACTACGAAGATTTTTTCAACAATGGCTCTGAGGAAGAATTGCGCGAAATACTAAATACGCTTTTAAAGGAAAAAATAAATTCTGGCGAAATGTATTACGACTGTTGGGCAATTTCTGCCGATGATTTTTTTGACGCAAAAAACAACTTTGTAATAAATGATGATGTAGTAGAGTTCTATTTTGACGACTGCGTAATCTGCCCATCCTATACGGGAACTTATTCCATCAAAATTCCATTACAAACCTTGATGCCCGTTTTAAGAAAATACAAAAAAAATCCTTTGATTTTGTGAGAGAAAAGAATAACAATCAAGCAAACTAAAACCGACATCCGATAACCGATAACCCACAAAATGAAAAGCAATTTTAAAGACATAATCAATTCCGATACTCCCGTATTGGTTGACTTTTTTGCAGATTGGTGCGGCCCCTGCAAAATGCTTGCTCCCATTCTAAAGCAAGTGAAAGACGACCTGGGCGATACCGTAAAAATTGTAAAAATTGACGTTGACAAAAACCAGCCCCTAGCTGCGCAATTTCAAGTGCGCGGGGTACCAACGATGATTCTCTTCAAAAACGGCAAACAACTTTGGCGGCAAAGTGGCGTACTGCAGAAAAATGAATTGGTTTCCATCATCAATCAACATAAAAATTGATGCAACTGAGCCATTTCATAGACCACACCCTTTTAAAAGCCTCTGCGACTCCCAAAGACATTGTAAAGCTCTGCAATGAAGCAAAAAAGTACAACTTTTACGCGGTTTGCGTAAACAGCTGTTACGTTTCCTTAGCTGCAACTGAATTGAAGATCAGCAATGTAAAAATAGCTTCAGTACTGGGTTTTCCGTTGGGTGCAAGCAGCCAAAACGCCAAGGTTTGCGAGGCCGAACAAGCTGTAAATGACGGAGCCGATGAAATTGATATGGTACTGAACATCGGTTTTTTAAAAGCCGAATTGTACAAGCAAGTTCAAGATGAAATTGCCGCCGTGAAAAAAGCCATTGGCAACCGACCCTTAAAAGTAATTTTGGAAACCTGCTATTTAACCGATTCTGAAATACGGAAGGCTTGCCAGATTGCCAAACAGGCAGGCGCTGATTTTGTAAAGACCTCAACAGGCCTCGGAACAGGCGGCGCAACTGAAAATGCAGTAAAAATAATGGTTGATGAGGTGGGTGATAGTTTAAAAATAAAAGCCTCTGGCGGAATAAAAGATGCCGCTACCGTCAAAAAATATATAGCAATGGGCGTTAGCAGAATTGGAACTTCTTCGGGAATTGAAATTGTAACCTACACCAAAAAAGACACAGATGAGCACACATATTGAAGCAAAAAAAGGAGAGATTGCAGAATCAGTCTTACTTCCCGGCGACCCGATGCGCGCCAAATGGATTGCGGAAACGTTTCTAGAAAATGCCAAATGTTACAATGACGTTCGCGGAATGTTGGGCTATACCGGAACTTTTAAAGGAAAACCAATTTCAGTTCAGGGCACGGGAATGGGCATTCCTTCGGCTTTAATTTACTGCCACGAACTTATTAACGATTACGGCGTAAAGAATTTGATACGAGTTGGTTCTGCGGGAAGCTACCAAAAGGATATAAATATTCGTGATATCGTGATTGCCATGGCAGCCTCTTCCACTTCAGGCATTAACAATACCCGTTTTGTAAACTGCGACTACTCGCCCACTGCCGATTTTGATTTGTTTATGAAAGCAGCGCTTTACGCCAAGAATAATAACATTTCCATAAAAGCAGGCAATGTGCTTTCAAGCGATCAGTTTTATGAAGATGACTTCAACAGTTATAAACAGTGGGCAGATTTTGGTGTGCTTTGCGTGGAAATGGAAGCTGCGGGACTTTACACCATAGCAGCTAAATTTAATGTGAAAGCATTGGCTATTTTGACCATTTCCGATTCATTGGTAACCGGCGAAAAAACAACCGCTGACGAACGCGAGGGTAGCTTTTCAAAAATGATTGAAATTGCCCTTAATACAGTATTGTAAAATGAAAAAAGCAGAAACCCATCTACGAAATTCCTGCTCTTTCATCGTTAATTGATGTCTCCAGCAATTAACTAAACTTTAAAGGTCATAACCGGCAAGTCGGAATGGTTTACAACGTCCTCGCCTATACTTCCTGAGAAAAAGTGTGCCAAACCTTGACGGCCTTGCGTTGGCAGTGCAATAATATCAGCATTGCTTACTTGGCTGTAGCCAAAAATCCCTGCTTCCACGGAATATTCGTTGTACTGAATTACGCTGTTCAGAGTTTCCAGCGGATTGGACTCTCCGGCGTTTTTCAGAAAATCAAGGATTCTTTTTTCAATTTCGCGGGTACTGCGGAAATCGCCAGCAAGATTTACATAGAGCATTTGCATTTTGATTCCTAGGGCGTCAAACATTTTCTGCGCGCGCTTGTAGGGACCCACTGAGTTTTCCAAAAAATCGCACGCAAAAACCCCGAATTCAGGATTGAAATTTTCATGGCGGTGCTTTATCACCAAGACAGGAATTTCTGATGTACGCACTACTTTTTCAGTGTTACTCCCCACAAAAACCTCTTTTAAACCTGAGCTTCCGTGAGAACCCATTATTATTAAATCTGCTCCAAAATCTCGGGCTACATCATTCAATTCACTGAAAATTTTATAATTGTGGACCGCGTCTGTAACTTTAACGCCTTCCAAATAATCTTTGTCGAGAAATTCCGCAAAACGCTTTTCCGCAAGTTTCATATAATACATTGCTTCAAAAACCTCCTTGCTTTCGTCGCGTGTAACCACAGCCTCACTAAGGCCCATCATATGTATAGCTATTACTTCGGCATTTTGTTTTTTTGCAATATTTGCGGCCACTTCCATAGCATATTCGGAATGACGGGAAAAATCTACGGGAACTACTATTTTTTTCATCTTAATTGGATTTAATGGATTGTGAATTTTGCCTTTCGTTTTTTAAGCTGCTTTTCCAAATCGGAAATTGTTTCTTTAGCGGCTGCCTCAAAGGTTGCTTCTTTTGATGTTGCAAAGATTTTTGGTCCCGGAAGACTCAGTTCCATTTCACAAATATTTCCCTTGCCGTACACGTTGTTTTCCATCTTAAAACTTACATCAGCCCTAATGAGCCATTCATATTTATCGGCAAGTTTTTGTAGTTTCTTTTCTACGTATTCGTTCATAGCCTCGCTGGTAGGCATTTTCACATATTGAATGTTTATAGTCATGATATTTTCAATTGGTTTCTATTTTTCAAATATACCCCACAATTGGCAGTTTTAAAATAACCATGGTCATATTTCAACATAACCTGTACCTCAATACCTGATTATACGTGAATATTGTCAATTGTCAACACCCAGTTTTTTTAAAATTTTTTCCATCAAGCACCACTTTGTAAAAGATGATTGCAGCAAGTTGACGCCCACAAACCCTGTGAACCACAACCAGTTGATATTTACATACACAGCCAAAAGAAGGCTAATCAAAATAAAAGTCCCGGCAATTGCCCTAATATATCTGTTAATCATAATTATTTAATTTAAGTTTATTAATTAGTGAATAGTGAATAGTGAATAGTGAATAGTGAATAGTGAATAGTGAATAGTGAATAGTGAATAGTGAATAGTGAATAGTGAAAATTAAATAACTGCTAATTGCTAATTGCTAATTGTTAATTGTTAATTGTTAACTGCTTAAATATTCCGTTCTATGGGTACTACCACCGCATGGATTGGGTTGTTGGTTTCCAAATTTTTATTGAATTGTGTTGCTAAGCTGAAAAACAAATCAATTTTTTCCTCTTCGGTAAAAGAAAAAAACATGCTGCTATCGGCTCCTCCCTTTTCCGAAGGAAACCAACTGGAGTTCATCATAAAGGATGACGCATTTTTATAGCCTTCAATATCGGAACCGCTGTAGCTCTCAATATTGGCTCTTTTGAAAAGGTGCAGCACTTCTTTCTGAAATTCGTCCACCACGGTTACTATTAGTAGTTTCATTGGATTATTGTGTTGTTTATTGTTTATTACTTTTATTTATTCAAAGTCAAATTAACTTAATAGTCTTAAGTCTTTGTTCTTTGTTCTATGTTCTATGTTCTATGTTCTTTGTTTTATGTTCTTTACTCTTTATAATTCTTCCGTTCAATCATATAATACACCAAAGGCACAACAAGTAGTGTTAGTACAGTAGAAACAATAGTCCCGCCCATCAGCGAAATGGCAAGTCCTTGGAAAATTGGGTCGAACAGTATTACAAATGCTCCAATAACCACCGTTCCTGCAGTTAATAATATTGGGGTTGTTCGCACTGCGCCTGCTTCAATTACGGCTTGTTTTAACGGAATTCCCTCTGCAGTTCGCAGGTTTATAAAGTCAATCAACAGCACCGAGTTTCGCACCATAATTCCCGCCAAGGCAATCATTCCAATGAAGGATGTAGCGGTGAAAAATGCACCCATAATCCAGTGACCAAGCACAATTCCTATCAACGATAACGGAATGGCAACCATCATTACAACTGGCGCCTTAAAGTTTTGGAACCAACCTACAATCAAAATGTAAATGATGATGATTACCCCCAAAAAGGCAATTCCCAAATCGCGGAAAACTTCCAAAGTTATCTGCCACTCCCCATCCCATTTCACGGTAAAGTCGTCTTCGTGTTCGGGTTGCTGCAAATACAGTTCGTTCATTTTATAACCTGCCGGCAATGCAATATTGTTAAGCTTATCGGTCATTCCCAAAATGGCATATACAGGGCTCTCAAGCTCTCCCGCCATATCTGCCAAGACATAAACCACACGTTTTTGGTTTTTGCGGTAAATGCTTTTTGCACGGGTGCTTTCCTGCACCGTTACCAAATCGCCCACCGAAACCATATTGCCTTGTTTTGAAGCAATCTTCAACTGCGAAATATCCTGGATGGTAGATTTTTCCTTTTCATCCAAAGCGAGTAATATTCCCACTTGATTAGTGGCAGTTTCAGCATAAAGATTGGTTACCGGTCTATCTGAAAGCGCCATACTCATAGTGTAAACAATCTGTTGTGGTGCCACGCCATAACGCATTGCTTTTTCCTTGTCAATAATGAACTCGTATTCCTTTTGGTCTGCTTCCACCATCCAATCTACGTCAACCACATCTTGGGTATCGTTCAAAATGTTTTCAACTTTTTTGGCTACTGCTATCTGCTGGTCGTAATCGGGTCCATATATTTCAGCGACAATTGTTGATAATACTGGCGGCCCCGGCGGCACTTCCACTATTTTTACATTGGCGCCAAACTTCCTTCCAATTTCTTGAATGCGCGGTCGCAGTTGTTTTGCAATCTCGTGGCTCTGTTCGCTACGGTCTTCCTTGCCCACCAAATTCACTTGTATATCGGCCATATTGCTACCGCCACGTAAATCGTAATGACGCACCAAACCATTAAAGGTTATCGGTGCCGAAGTACCAACGTAATTTTGATAATTCACTACCAAGGGCTGTGTGGAAAGGTATTGTCCAATTTCGCGGGCAACTACTGCGGTGCGTTCCAAAGTGGTTCCTTCGGGCATATCGATCACTACCTGCATTTCGTTTTTATTGTCGAAAGGAAGCATTTTCACGGCAACCGATTTGGTAAAGAACATCATTATAGAACCTAAAAGCATCACGACGGTAATCCCCAAAAACAGCCAACGTGTCTTTTTGTTTTCGATCAGAGGAGTTTCCAGTTTCGAATAAATTCTATAGATAAAAGTATTCTCCAAAGGTTTTTCGGGCTTGGGAGCTTTTCCTTTTTTCTCTTTTTCACGAAGAAAGATATATCCCAAATACGGAGTAATGGTCAGTGCCACAAACAACGAAAGTATCATAGCTATCGAAGCCCCGATGGGCATTGGCGACATATACGGACCCATCAATCCAGAAACAAAAGCCATCGGCAAGACGGAAGCGATTACCGTAAAGGTTGCCAAAATGGTCGGGTTACCCACTTCGTTTATGGCGTAAATGGCAGCTTGCTTAAACGGCAAGCGTTTCATCTTGAAATGCCGGTGCATATTCTCGGCTATGATGATGGAGTCATCCACTACGATTCCCGTAACAAATACCAAAGCGAAAAGGGTGATCCGGTTCAATGTATAATCGAGCAGGTAATAACTCAAAAGTGTCAAAGCAAAGGTGATGGGCACTGATAAAAACACTACCAAACCTCCTCGCCAACCCATAGCGAGCATCACTACCAAAGTAACAGCTATAATAGCACCTATAAGGTGCATCAACAATTCCGAAACCTTGTGGGAAGCTGTTTCACCGTAGTTACGGGTGATTTCTACATGAACATCATCGGGAATCAGATTGCTTCGCAAATGGTCAACCTTGTCAATAATCACATCGGCAATTTTCATGGCGTCAGCGCCTTTTCGTTTTGCAACCGAAATGGTTACGGCGGGATATTCCGAAGGATAATTGGAGATGTTTTCGCTCGCACCTCCAAACCCAAAGGAAACATATTGCCTCGGGATTTCGGGACCGTCAAAAATTGCGGCAACCTGTTTCAGATAAATAGGCTGGTTCTGCTGAACGCCCACCACCAAGTTTTCAACATCGGTCGCTGATTTTAGAAAACTTCCGGTGGTAACCAAAAACTCCGTATCGTTTTTGTCAAAACTGCCGGAGCTCATTTGCTGATTGTTTGCCTTTATCATTTCGGCAACGCCCAAAAAGTCGAGTCCGCTGGAAGCCAATTTATCCTTATCCAATATTACCCGCAGCTGTCGGTTTCTGCCCCCGATTTTATGGGTGGTGGAAACCTTGTTTACTTTTTCAATTTCCTGGGTAAGCTCGTCTGAAATTTGCTTCAGCTGAAAATCGTCGTAATTTTCGCTCCAAAGGGTGATTCCGAGCATCGGTACATCATCAATGGCGCGGGGTTTTACAAGCGGCATGGTAACGCCTGAAGGCATTAGGTCCATGTGCTTGTTCATTTCGTTGTAAAGTTTTACGAAAGATCGCTCAATATCCTCGCCCACATAAAACTGTACGATTACCATCGCCCCTTCTTTGGAAGAAGTGGAATACACATACTCTACGCCGGGAATGTTGGACACCAGTTTTTCCAATGGTTTTACAACACGGGATTCAACCTCTGTTGGGGAAGCTCCCGGGTAGCCCACAAAGATGTCCGCCATGGCCACATCAATCTGCGGTTCTTCCTCGCGCGGGATTAAAAACGAACTGTACACCCCAATGACCATAAACACGATCATCAACAGTACCGTAAGCTTTGAGCCTATAAATAACTTGGCAATTTTGCCTGCTAATCCGTCCTTCATGATTATTGTTTAATGGTTATTTTCGCTCCGTTGTAAAGTTTTCCTTCGGAAGAAATTATATAGTTTTCATCTGCTGCCAAACCTGAAAGTACTTCCACATTATCGCCAAAAGTTCTTCCCACTCGCAACCAGCGCAGTAATGCCGTGTTGCTTTGGCTTACGGTGTAAATCCCGGTTAATTGCCCTCGTTTAACTATTGCTTCCTTTGGAACCAAAATTGTGGTAATATCTGCTTTCCTTTCTATGGGAAATTGAACCGTGGCGTACATACCCGAAAGAATATCGGCATCGGTTTTGTCCAAGACCACTTTTACCAAATATTGTCCACCCGTGTTTTTAGCGGAAGTGCTTACTTCGGTAACCGTGCCGGGAAGTATTTTATCTGAAGATTTTACAATCACTTGTACTTCGGTGCCTGATTTTATTTTAGAAATTTCACTTTCGGGTACTGAAGCGGTTACTTCAAAATTGCCAGGGCCTTCTACTGAAATCAATGGTACTCCGGGATTCGCCATATCGCCCGCTTCAATAAATTTATTGGTAACTACGCCACTGAAAGGCGCACGAAGGTTTACATAGGCAAACTGCGATTGCACTTCGTTCTTCATCTGTTTTGCGCCTTCCAATCTGGCTTTTGCCATTTCGTAACGCGCGCGTTGATCGTCGAGTTCCTTTTGGCTTGCGCTATTTTCCGCAAAGAGGTTCTTAAAACGTTGATAATCCTTTTCAGCATTGTTGAAAGCCGCCTGTGCTTCAGTGATACCAGCGCTAGTCTGCGCACTTTTTGCAGAAAGGTCTGAATTGTTGATGCTCACCAACAATTGTCCCTTTGTAACTTTTTCGCCTACATTCACGTGCACCTTGTCCACAAAGCCCATCATTCGGGTGCTTAGTGTGGCGCTGTTGGCGGCTTCTATTTTACCACTGGCGGTTAAAAAAGGTGTATTATTTTCGGCCGCTACGGAACTCACGTTTACTGGAATGGCCGCTGTGTTATCGATGTTTTTTTCTTCGGAAGAATTGTTACACGCAGTAAAACTGAGTACTGCCAAGAATAGAATTAGAGAATATTTTTTTTTCATCACTGATTAGTTTTTAGTTAAGAATTGAAGATATGCCAAAGCATAATTATGCTGAAAAACAGTATTGTAATATTCCAATTGTTTCTGTGAAAACTGCGTTTCAGCCATTAAAAGGTCGGTGGTTTTTTCAAGACCTTCCTTAAATCTGTTGGTACGAATGCGGAGCGCTTCTTTTGATTGTTCCAGCGCCAACTCGGTCAGGTTTAAATTGTTTTTTGCATCCTGATACATTCGTTTTGCCTTATTCAGCTCCAATTGGCTTTCGGCTTTGTATTGCTCCAATTCAAGATTTGCTTTGTTGAATTCCGCTTTGCTTTTTTGAGTTTTTCCGAAGCGTTTAGAACCCTCAAAAAGATTCCAAGTCAAGGCCGCTCCAAACAGATAGCCATTGGCATCGGCCTGAAAAATCTGGTCATCGTAAAGTTCGTAGCTTCCGAAAGCGTTCAGCCTTGGTAGAAAAGTCATTTTATCTGCTTTGTAATTTTGTCTGTAGGCTTCGGCGGCAAATTCCATGGCCTGTATATCGGCTCTGGAATTGGAAATTGTTTCAGCTGCCTTCAATTCCGAAGAAACCATCAACGAATCCGTTGGTTTTAAAACACCGGAAACCTCTTCATTCATTAAAACTGCAAGATATTCCGAAGCGTTTATCACATTGCTTTTGGCATATTGCAACTGGTTTTCCACTTCGGTAACACGTACTTGCACCGCAAGCACATCGCTCTGTTGCAAATAGCCCTGCTTAAAACTATTGTTCGCCAACCGAAGGTTTTCATTGGCGGCCTTTAAAGCGGTTTCCAAAACTTCCACACTTTTATAGGCAAGTTGGAGTTGCATATAAGCTTTTTCGGTTTCAAGGGAAAGATAGTCTCCCGTGCGCGCCAACTGCATTTGGGTAGCTTCCCATTTTGCTTTTGCGGCTTTGCGTTGAAAAATGCCATCCACATTTATAAGTGGCTGTTGCACTTCAAACTTTGTTGCAAACAGATTGATCTGCGAAGGATTGTTCAATTTATTCGGATCAAAATCGGCTTGGGTAACTATTTCCTGATTCAACTTAAAACCAAAAGCCATCAACGGATTGGTGGTTGCCATTCCGGTATGCGACGCAGTTATATTAGGTAGGAAAACCGCGTTGGTTTGGTTGTAATCGCCTTTTGCGGCAAGTACCTGCTGCTCGCCAATCTTCAGTTTATTGTTTTGCTGCACCACTTTTTCCAGCACTTCTGCCTTGGAAATGGGGACGGTTTGTTGCGCAAATAGTAGCGTGGGCAACATCGCTATTAGTGTAGTTATATTTTTAATCTTCATTGTAATTTTTAATTTGATGCAAACATACTTCAGAAATCAAGACAAGTCAGTAACTAATGTTACCGAGAAGGAGTGAGTAGTTAGTAGTGAATAGTGAATATTAAGTATTGATCATTGATAATTGATCAATGATAATTGAAAAGAGACAGCCTCTTCACTAACCAATAAAATCTGCACTTATCAGGAATGAACCAACCACGAAACGTCCCTAAATACTTTTAATGACTTTGGTCAATTTTTCTTGAACCTCTTTGGCTATGCCTGCCAACGAATCATTTTGTACCGCCATCATGGAAGCCGCGGGATCTACCGCCGAAATCTCAACGGTGCCGGGCTCGCGTTCCTGCACTATCACGTTGCAGGGAAGCATGGTTCCTATTTTGTTTTCCGCCTGTAATGCCTGATGCGCCATGTGCGGATTGCAGGCGCCAAGTATGGTATAATTGTAAAAGTCTGCATCCAACTTCTTTTTTAAGGTGGCCTTTATATCTATTTCGGTCAACACCCCAAAACCTTCTTCTTTTAAAGCTGCCGTTGTTTTTTCAATGGCCTCTTTAAAACTTGTGTTCTTTAATGTTGTACTGATGTAATAACTCATAGCTTAATTGTTTTAAATGAATAACTTAATTCAAATTTAAGCCTTTAAACCGGAGTGTTCAGTAACAAAGATTACACAAGGGAAATTTTTGAAGTAAGAAGTACGAAGCACGAAGTACGAAGTTTACAAAAAATAGTAAACCGTCTCACAATTCACCACTCACCACTCAAGTCTCACCACTCACTTCTCACGGCTCACCACTCAAGGCTCACCACTCACGGCTCACGGCTCACCACTCACCACTCAAGGCTCACCACTCACGGCTCACCACTCACCACTCACCACTCACAGCTCACCACTCACAGCTCACGGCTCAATACTCATCACTCACTTAAAGAGTATTTATAGTATGTATATAGTATATTTATAGTATGTTTATAGTATGTTTATAGCGTATTAAATAAACATAATACATATAAAATCTATACCATCCCGTCTCAATATCCCCTTTTCTAACCCTGAGCGTCTCCATGAAAGACTATTCTGAACAGCCTGTCCTAAGTTGGTTAGCCTACCTCGAGAGGAGTCGAGAGGTCATTGCGAAAGAGCGACCCAAGGAGCGACTGAAGCAATCTGTTTAGGGAAAACGCCTACACCCATGGTATTGCCTGAACCCAAAGAGATTGCTTCGCTGCGCTCGCAATGACGCTTTTACAATTGGTCAAATGAAATACAAAAAAACCCACAAATCCTAAACGAATTTATGGGTGTTAATGGAGGGGTTAGCTACTTACAACCGCTCGTATTCCTCATCTGCTATTTTTATCCTGTCCTGGCCTAAAATAATTACGGTTTCTTCCCCGCCATTAAAGTAGTTCAATACAAAATTGCTGCCATCAAAGTACACAACCCCCTCTCCCGTTTCGGTATTTTCGGTCTCGGTATCGGGCAAATCAGATACAATCTCGCAATCTGCGTTATATTCAATGTTGGTATTTATGGTGCTGTCTGTGATGCTATATTCAAACAAGGCCTCATATTCCCCCAATTGAAATTCATAGCTGCCGCTCATAGAGGTTTTATTTACTACAATATCTGGGCAATCTGTACTATAATGTTCCACATACTCCCCTACGGGCACATCTTCCTGAAACACTACCATTTCCCAAGTGCCTGCAAAGTTATAAACCCCTTCTAGCAAAGCCTCTCGCGTGGCAGTACATCCTTTACTATCGGTCACGGTTACCATGTAGGTCCCAGACCAACCGATATATACATTCCCTTGGGTACCGTCACTCCACTCATACTCATAGGGCGGCGTACCCCCGGTAGCCGTGGCGGTGGCCATGTTTTCCTCAATTTCTATTGATTCTATTTGGAGCCCGCTATTCTCACAGGAATTTTCCGGATCTGAAGCCTCATCAGTAGAGTCGGAACAGCCGGGCAGTACAAGGGCACAAAACATACATACTATTGAAAATTTAATCCTGAACATGGTATTATTTTTTTATCTCTTACAAACAAACAGGATTTTTTAGGCAAAGTCAATACCCTTTTTGGGGGATATTATTTGCCGTTTTTTCTAAGGTTGTGCTTCAAACCCCAGGTTTTTTTAGCCCATAATTTTGAAATTATGTTACTAAAAAGTGTAAATGTTTTAGGTTTTTTGCTAAAGGATTTCTATTTTTTTACCGGAAAATCGATTCTTAATAGAATCCCGATTTTATATTGTTACCAATAGATAACACAAAATATAATGTCCCAAAACTTTAAAGAGGTAGTAAACTTCTGGCAATCAGAATACTCGAATAAAATAAAAAACTATAAGGAATACAACACAAAAGAGCAGCTGCATAGATTTGCTACTTTTTTTACGATGGGCGAATCGTATTATTATGTGCTAAACATGCACAACTTGGAGCTTGATTTTATTTCCGATTCAGTGACTGATTTTACGGGCATAGCGCCGGAAGATGTTAATATGCTGCAACTTTTGCAACAGGCCTTGCCCGAAGAGATTGAACTTATACAGAAGAAAGAACGCATAATCAAGGACTTTTTTGTGAACTTTTTAAGGCCTGATGAACTGTTGGATTATAAAATACTATATCCCTACAAAATGGTGGACCATAAAGGAAAGCACCGTACTATGATTATGCAGTGTACCACCCTAACATTATCGGAAAATGATGCCGTAGAGCATGTGTTTACAGTGCATACCGATATTACACATTTAAAAACCACAAAGACTGACACTCTCTCCTTCATTCACCTGCACGGGGGCAAATCATATTATAACCTACCATTGGACAAGGAAGTTTTTAGTCCCCCAAAAAAATTAGACGATACTCCTTTTACCAGCTTGTTTACCCATCGCGAAAAAGAAGTTATCACTGCCATTGCCCAAGGACTTAACGCAAAAGAGATTGCCGAAAATTTTCACCTTTCCCCAAATACCGTGAAAACCCACCGGAAAAATATACTTGCCAAAAGTGGCTGCTCCAACGCTGCCGAACTTATTGCAAAAAGTCTGTTGTACAACGTGATCGAGCTAAATCTATAACTATCATTTAGCTGCGTTACGACAGTGGGTTATGACAACCCTAACGATTCACAATTCCCCAATTCAACAATTCACGACCCACGACCCACGACCCACGACTCACGTTTCACAATTCACGATTCACGATTCACGATTCACGACCCACGACCCACGACCCACGTCTCACGTTTCACAATTCACAATTCACGACCCACGTCTCACGTCTCACGTCTCACGTTTCACAATTCACAATTCACAATTCACGATTCACGATTCACGTCTCAAGCCTCACAATTATAACCTTTCCTTAACTGCCAGAAAAAAATAGAACCTTTAATTTAGAGGATAAAAGCGATAATTATGAAAAAACTGGAAATGAAAGAGAAACACAAGCTAGGACTAGGTGGCGTTGCCATTGGTACAGGCTTTGAAAATATTACAGAGGAACAGGCACACAACATTCTGCAACAGGCTTGGGATTTGGGCATTCGTTATTACGATACCTCCCCTTGGTACGGGCTTACCAAAAGTGAGCGCCGCTTTGGAGAATTTCTTAACAAACAAAATAGAGATGAATTTTTGTTCTCTACCAAAGTGGGGCGCCTTTTCAAGGAAGTGCCTAAGGAAGAGGTCCCACCTACTATGTGGGAAAATCCGTTGCCCTTTGATTATTACCACGATTATTCGGCAGATGCCACAAAGAAATCAATAGAAGATAGTCTAAAAAGAACGGGGCTTGATTTCATTGACATTGTATATGTACACGACCTTTCTGAGGATCAAGTGGGCGATCGGTACGAATATCATATGGAAATAGCCAAAAAAGGTGCGTTCAAAGTGCTTTCCGATTACCGTTCCCAAGGCATCATAAAAGCTTGGGGAATGGGGGTTAACAAGATACGCCCTATCTTGGATTGTATGGAAGCTGCCGACCCGGATATTTGTCTTTCGGCCACGCAGTACTCCATTCTTGAGCATGAAGATGCTGTGGACCGATTGCTGCCTGCCGTAAAAAAGCAGGGGGTGAAATTAGTTTCGGGGGCAGGCTACAATTCTGGTTATATAGCCGGTAGAGAGCGTTATAACTACAAGCCTACCATCCCGAAGGGAATGGCGGAAAAACGGGCAAACATAGCTGCCATTGCCAAAAAGCACGATATTGATATAATAACCGCCGCAATGCATTTTGTGTTGGCGGCAGATGAATTTGTGTCCATCATTCCCGGGGCAAGCAAAATAGAACAGGTTCAGGATAATGTAAAAGCCTTAAATACAAAAATCCCGGCAGCGTTTTGGAAAGAATTGAAAGACAAAAAACTTATTTATGAAAAAGCCCAGACTCCGCTTTAAGCCTATCTTATAAAAGTGGAATGAGATAATAATTCACAAGCACCTATTAAAACAAATATTTATGGAAAGTAGAAAAGATTCCACAAGACCAGAGCAACGCCCCATTGATCCTGAAAAAAACAACGCCAATCAGGAAAAGGAATATAGGAAGGATAAAAGGGAGGGAAAGATAGATGATTCCGAGGAATAAGATTAAATTCCCATAAGGGAGATATTTCCAATCACCTTTGCATTAAAATCCGCCTCACCCCTTATAAATATCTTGTCCTAAACAAAAAATTTCCCCTTTGAAGAGCCTGTTCCGACCTTGTTGAGGGAGGATCAAAGGGGCGTTTCAAACTTACAAATCTGTCCTAATGCCTTGTTAAATAATATTAAAAACAAGATGGCTACACTTGGGTTTTTATATATTCCCATCAACAAAAGGATAAAAAGCGAGAAAAAATTGAACTCATGAAGGCAATTGCTGTGACGGACAAAGAAGAACTGATAGGAGAACTTGCAGACGGGCAACGTACCGTCAAGAGTCTTCCAAATGGGGGTTTTTTGTTTTTGGAGCACGATGTTCCTTTTCTTCTTATTTATAGGAAGCGCCCCAATGACAAAGCAACTTTACGGCTAGCACGAACAGGAGCCAGCTACCTGATTATTGGGGAGGATAATTTTGAATATTCCCGTGAAATTATAAGTCAACTCACCGAAAGGATGAGCGCCCGTTTTGGTAGTTTTTTTCTTATGGAAATATACAGTGGGCCTGAAAGCAGTACCGAATTCGTGATTCGTGGTCCTTCGCACAAGCTTCCGGTTTCCTTGGACGTACTTCGCAAGGCACTTGAAAAAATTCAAGGTACAACCTATGGCGTAAAGTTAAATGCTAGGATAGAGCAAACCAAACAACGGCAGCAAAAAAACGAGTCTGCCCTAATGAGTATAGAAGAGATAAAAGACTGTGGCGGAACGCTCATAGGCTTAGAAGTACCCCCCGTATTTCGTGATGGCGAGGGTGAGGTATATCCACTTTATTTTAGGCAATTCCAAGAGAGCGTGGCCAAGGCTATTCAGCAATCGGTTTTTGAATTTATACGGGTACAGACTTCCAGTAAATTGGCCAGTTATTACGCTTTGGGGAAACGGAAAATCCATAAGGAAGTGTTTAGAATGGACCGTGAGCTTACACAGATAGAAAACAGCTATCAGTTTTTACTGTTGGTGGCGCCCGTAAACATACAGAGTATTCGAAACAGTTTTTTTGAAAGTAACTTTAAAAAGGTAGAAGAATATCACTATCGTCTCCTCCCCATTGATCCGGATATTCTCAAAAGGAAACTATACAACCTGGAAATAGACCAAATAGATGATCCCGCGCTCTCTTACCTTTTCCACGAAAAGCGGGAAGAATTGGATCAACAGCTAACTATGCTGAAGGAACGGGGCTCTAAAAACTTTTTTTACAGCAGTGTGAGACTCTATAAAGGGCTGGATAAAAACATAGTAACCGAAGCAGAATTAATACTTCAAAACATACCCGAAGACATTCAAAATAATAATGCAGAATTATTGGATGCAAATGCATTTGCTAAAATGGCGGAAGCTGAATTTGAGTTCTTTAAGCAACAAGATGCCAATTTTCAATCTAAAGTCCATATACGCCAGGATGTGAATGTTATGATGGTAAGTAATGGAGAACTCTATCTGCCGGCCGATTATACATTAACGCATCAGGAGGCACAGGCATTGATACAGCATGAAATAGGCACCCACGCCCTTACCCACTACAACGGCAAGCAACAGCCCTTAAGTCAGTTAGGTGTAGGCTTTGCAGATTACGACCCCCTACAGGAAGGCATTGCCGTACTTTCTGAATATTTAATAGGGAGTCTTTCCGCCAATCGTTTGCGGATGCTGGCTGGACGTGTAGTGGCTGGAGCGGCACTTATGGAGAATGCGGAGTTTAAAGAAGTCTTCAATCTGCTCTATAGTACCCATAATTTTTCAAAAGAAAACGCTTTTAATATTACTTCCAGAATGTTTCAGGGGGGTGGATTTTTAAAGGATATTATTTACTTAAAAGGCCTGGTTCAACTGCGTGAGTATCTTATGGAGGGTGGGAATTTGGAATTTCTGCTGGCAGGAAAATTTGCGCTTAAACACGTACCGATGATTACAGATTTATCTGCCCGGGGATTACTGCAGGCCCCAAAATTAAAACCAAGATACCTGCAACAAAAAGATTTTGAACAACGAATAGACAAACTTAAACAAGGGGTTTCCCTCTCTAAACTTATATAAATATGAAAATATGTTTTGTAATCAGTGATATTAAAACCGAGGCTTGCGGGACTTCGGTGGTCATATTGAAAAAAGCGCACGAGCGCGGCCATACCGTGTATGTAATGAGCGTTGGCGACTTTATTTTCCACCGCGATGAAAACATAAGGCTGCGCTGTAAAAAAATACCCGCCTCGGTAAAAGGGGAAACTGTAGAAGAATTCTGGGAACAAGTGCAGGACGACAAACTAAAAGCCAAGGCTGTGCCAAGTACAGATATGGACGTAGTGTTTTTAAGAAACAATCCTACAGAGGAAACTTCAGACAGACATTGGGCAGAGCATAGCGGAATTGCCTTTGCAAGAATGATACAGCAAAATGGTGTATTGGTATTAAACGATGCATTTGCAATGAGCCACGCCTTTATTGACAAACTTTATTTTGAGGAACTGCCTTCTGAAATAAAACCAGACAGCCTAATCACCCGCAATAAGGAAGACCTGTTAAAGTTCTGGGAAAAAATGGGTAAAAAAATGGTGCTAAAACCATTGGAAGGTTCTGGCGGGCAAGATGTGTATTTGATTGATAAGGACAAGAAAAACCTCAATCAAATAGTAGATACCATCAGTGCCAAAGGCTATATAATTGCCCAAGAATTTCTTCCTGAAGTGAGTAAGGGCGATGTAAGAGTTATTCTTATGAACGGAAAATTACTGGAAGAAGATGGGGAAAAAGCCATTATTAGAAGAGTAAATAATGACAGTTCAGAGTTTAGAAGCAACCTTGCCCTGGGCGCTAAGGCAAAAAAGGCCAAACTTACCCCAGAAATAGAAAAAATTGTTTCACTAACGGCGCCAAAATTAATTAGAGACGGACTCTTTTTTGTGGGCCTTGATATTGTGAATGATAAATTAATAGAGATAAATGTTTTAAGCCCGGGAGGTTTGGACTATTGCGAAGATATTAAACTTCCTGCCTTTACAGATACCGTTGTAGCGGCTATTGAACGTAAAATAGAGTATAAAAAATATTATAAAAATAGCTTGACCAATAAAGAGTTGGCTACCATGGATTAATTATTAAGGAATAGGCCGTAAAAAAGATTTAATACGTAAAGCACACCGTGTAATGAATAATTATAAAAAGATAAATATTGAAATACCTAGGGTTATCGGAACCTACAGTTCTGGACTTGATGGCCCCTTGTTATTTATAACCGCAGGAATACATGGAAATGAACCCAGTGGCCTAAGGGCACTTCAGAAAGTATTTGAAATATTGGAAGCGGAAAAACCAAAGATAAAAGGCAGGGTAATTGGCGTATCTGGAAATAGAGCGGCCCTGCAGCAAGGTGTACGCTTTATTGATGAAGACCTTAACCGAACCTGGACCGTTGAAAATATTAAGAATAAAATTATAGACAGTCACGAAAAGAAAGAAATGTTTGAGATTATTGAAATACTCAATCAATATCCCGAAGAAGAATTTACCAAGCGGTATTTTTTAGACTGCCACACTACTTCCTCTGCCAGTGCGCCCTACATATCGGTGCAAGAGGTAAACGACAATGATGTGTGGGCGCATCAATTTCCTACCCACATAATACGTGGGTTTTCCGATATCGTATTGGGGTGTATAGATCATTATGAAAGTAGAATTGGCATTACAGGTTTTGTATTTGAAGGAGGCCAGCACGAAAGCAAAGTGGCGGAAATGAATCATGAGGGGATAATTTGGTTAGCACTTGTAAATGCTTGTAAATTGGACCTAGAAAAACTTAGCCACTATCCCGAAGCAGCCGCCATGCTCCTTGATAACAAAAAGAAACAAAAGACTTTTGAAATAAGCTACAGACATGGCTTAGCACCCGAGGATGAATTTAGGATGGAAGCCGGCTACAGTAATTTTCAGCCTATTAAAAAAGGGGAACTTTTAGCATATCAAAACGGGAAACCCGTTTACAGTAAATGGGATGCATATATTTTTATGCCCTTATACCAAAAGCAAGGAAACGATGGTTTTTTTGTGGCGACTGAAGCTAACAGTGAGCCGTCATTGCGAAGCAGCAATCTAAGGAGCGATTCAAGCAAATCGAAGATTCAACGCAGTTAATCTGTCCGGAGAAAATGCCCATAACCATGTTATCACCTAAACCCAAAGAGATTGCTTCGCTGCGCTCGCAATGACGCCTGTAGTTTCTTAATGACCATGCCCGCCACCAGCATCTTCCTGTAAGAGCACAAATGCACCTTTGGTTAAAAACTTAGTTTCAGGTTTAAATTTCTCAGATTTCTCAATCGCCGTGAAGCCATTGTAAGTCTCTCCAATTTCTACTTCCACGGGAAGGATTTCCAATTCTTCTGCATTCTCGTTTTCAATCTTTAAAATGTAGTTTTTACCTTCCATTTCCACCACGGCGTTTTCCGGAAGCGCCCATTGGTCTGAGGTGCCTGTAACAATCTGTGCCTCCACAAACATGCCAGCGGTAAAGTTGTGCTCGTCCTTTTCGTCTATGTGCCCGTGCACCATGGCAATTCGCATATTGGGGTCAATGGATGTTCCCACCAAATGCACCTCGCCTTTGAATACTTCTTTGGAGGCTTCGGGAACGGTAAAAAGTATTTCCTGTTCTTTTTTAAGCTGTAGGAGATCCTTTTCAAAAACCTTTAGTTCCAAATGAATATGGTCGGTGTTCATAATTTCCATAATCTTGTCGGCTGGCGAGACGTAGGTGCCCGTATTCACAAATATCTGGGTCACGTTGCCGTCAATGGGGCTGTAGATATTTACTGCTGAAACAATATTGCCAGCCTGAACCGATGCAGGATTTATGTTTAGTATTTCAAGGTTTTTCTTCAAACTGTTATAGCGAGCCAAGTTTGATTTGTACTCGCTTTCGGCCTTTAGAAAGCTTTTCTGGGAAGTAATTTTTTCTTCAAACATTATCTGTTGCCGTTCGTACTCCGATTTTAGATAGGATAGCTGTTCGGCAGTTTCAAGATAATTTTGCTGCATAGTAATAAACTCAGGGTTTTCGAGGGTTACCAACCGTTGCCCTTTAGTAACCTTATTACCCACCAATAATGGGGTGTTTTTGATATATCCTCCCGCAAAGGCACTTATCACCGCCTTATTCTGTGGCGGCACGTCAATCATGCCGCTGGTTTGAACCTTTTGGGCAAAAGGTTTTTCGGAAAGTTGCCCCACCTCCATTTTTGCGTTTTCAAACTGTGCTTTTGAAAGATGGATCATTCCAGAATTGTTTTCTTCCGACGTCATTTCAAGAGGAGATTCTTCTGATTTTGAATTGTTGCAGGCTGCCAGAACCAAAACGGAAAGCAACAAAAGTGATTTTATATAACTCATAACGAATGTTTTTATAATATTAAATAATTGAGGGCGATGACCGCCTGATTGTAATTGTTGAGATTTTCGAGATATTGGAGTTCAATCTCATAAGCGTTTTCAAGGCTTTGTATGTATTGAAAAAAATCTATTTCTCCATTTTTGAAACCGCTATTTGCCGCTTTCAGGATTTCCTCGGAAAGAGTTTTTCCCTCATTTTCATAATATTGAAGGGCTTCCCCATACTTTGAAAGCTCATTGAGCAATTGTGCCTTTCGCGAATTGAGATGTATTTTATAGTCTTCAGCCTGTTGCTGGCTTACATCAGCAGCAATTTTGGAAGCTTTGATTCTTGAAGCATTTCCGCTGAAAAGCAATGGAATTTTAAGCCCAACTTGATAGGCATAGAGATTTTGGCTTAAGCCCGAATTGCTTCCCAAAGAATACGAAAGACTGATATCGGGAAGCAAAAGCTGTTTTTCCAGACTGCGCTTTGCCTCAAAAAAATCGGTCCTGTTATTATAGTAATCTATAGCGGGATGTGCTTCCATAGTAGCCAGCGTAAGTTGTAATTTCTCCAAGGGTTGTCGGGAAATAACCAAACTGTCATTTGATTGAACCGCTGCCTTTAAGCGTTCCAATGCAATCTGCACCTCTTCCCTACTCTGCCTGTAATTGGTTTCCAACTGCCGCTGTTTGGCGCGGGCGGTTATTTTTTCCAAGTAATTGGTTTCCCCCAGTTCAAAACGGCGGTGGGCGGCACGGGCAAAGTTTTGATAGAGACTGTCCAGACTAAAATAAACGCGTTCTTTATTTTTCTCAAACTGAAATTGATAATATGCTGCGGCAACTAAAGCTTCCGTTCTGCGCTTTTGAAGCTCATATTGGCTGCTCTGCATTTCAAACTGCCGCTGGTTTACATTTTTTTCAGCGAAGTAAACCGTGGGAAAAAGAAAGCCTTGCTGCACGCCAAATACTTTGAGCGGTTCATTGTTGGGTGCTAAATTATTTTCGTCATATTCATAAAAAACCGTTGTTTTATCAAAATTGAAAGCATTGCCTATCAAGGCATTTGCTTCCGCTTTCTGAAGTGAAGCAGCTTTCAATCCCGCATTGTTTTCCAAAGCCATTTGCTGTAAATCATTTAAGGTTTTAGGGCTTTGCTGAGCCAGACCCGAAAAACTTAGCAGAAAAATTATTACCGCAACAGGTAGTTTTTTTCTTTTTCTTTTAAATCGGATTGTCTTCTTGTCGGAATCAAAAATGGAATACAGCACCGGCAAAACAATCAAGGTTAAAAGCGTGGCTGTAACCAAACCGCCAATAACTACTGTTGCCAAAGGTCTTTGTACTTCCGCCCCTGCATTGGTAGAAATGGCCATTGGTAAAAAACCAAGTGCGGCTGCGGCAGCTGTAAGCAAAACAGCCCGCAAACGATTTTTTGCACCTAAAATGATGCGTTCTTTTTTATCTGTCATTCCTTCTTTTTTTAATTCCTTAAAATGTTCTATTAAAACAATTCCGTTGAGAACAGCAATTCCAAAAAGAGCGATAAAACCAACGCCTGCCGAGATACTAAAAGGCATATTGCGCAACCAGAGCAACAATACCCCACCAACCGCTGCCAAAGGAATGGCCGAATAGATCATCAAGGCTTCCTTTATGGAATTGAATGCAAAATAAAGCAGGAAGAAAATCAACAACAAGGCTACGGGAACTGCTAACATCAGTCTGGTTTTAGCGCTTTGCAGATTTTCGAATTGCCCCCCATAATCTATGGAATAACCTATGGGAAGTTGTATGTTTTCATCAATCAATTTTTGAACATCGTCCACCACGCTTTGTAGATCACGGCTACGAACGTTTATACCCACAACAATGCGACGTTTGGTATCATCCCGTGATATTTTTGCCGCGCCCTTTGTGTATTTTATATCTGCAAGCTCGCGTAACGGAACTTTTTCACCAGAAGGGGTATCTACATATAGATTTTGAAGGCTTGAAAGGTCGCGACGGTTGTTTTCATCCAAACGGACCACAAGATCAAAACGTTTTTCCCCTTCAAAAATGCTTCCCAAAGATTTGCCGGCAAACCCCATGGCAATCATCTCATTTAAATCTTCAATGTTGAGTCCATAACGTGCAATTTTTGTCCGGTTAAAATTTACATTCATCTCTGGCAGGCCTACCACCTTTTCCACGGTAATATCATCGGCGCCTTCTACGTTTTCAACAAGACTTTTAATTTCGTTTGCTTTCCGATTTAAAACGTTAAGGTCTTCCCCAAAAATCTTGATGGCAATATCTGCACGAACACCTGTAATCAGTTCATTGAAGCGCATTTCTATGGGTTGGGTAAATTCCACCTCCACCCCAGGGATTACTGCCAAGGCATCCTTAAATTTATTGGCAAGTTCATTTTTGCTAGTGGCCGACACCCACTCGTCTTTGGGTTTAAGGGTAACTATTATATCGCTCTCTTCCATAGACATAGGGTCTGTGGGCACTTCGGCGGCTCCAATACGGCTGACTACCTGATCTACTTCGGGGAAGTTTTCAATCAGAATTTCTTCAATCTGCGTTGTAATTGCTATGGTATTTTTGAGGGAAGTACCTGTTTTAAGTACAGGTTGGATTACAAAATCGCCTTCGTCCAAAGTTGGTACAAATTCGCCGCCCATGGTTGTAAAAAGATATACAGTTGCTGCCAAAATAAGTACTGCCATTCCTAAGACTAGCTTTTTAGCACCCAATGCCCAACGAATACTTGGCTCGTAAAAACGGTTCAGGAAAGCCATAATTTGAACTGAAATATTTCTTTTTGAAGTTTCCGTAGGTTTTAAAAATAGAGATGCAGCGACGGGAACGTATGTAAAACAAAGCACCATGGCTCCAATAAGTGCAAAACTGAATGTAAGCGCCATAGGTCTAAACATTTTGCCTTCTACCCCGCTAAGCGAAAGGATTGGGATGAAAACAATTAAAATAATGAGCTGTCCGAAAATGGCGGAATTCATCATTTTCGAAGCACTTTTTACGGTGAGCTTATCTTTTGCCAATTGCTTTTCTTCCGAAGAAAAAGTGTTCAGTTTGGTTGCGTTCTTACTTATCTGAAATGCTACAAATTCAACAATAATTACCGCTCCGTCAATTATTATCCCAAAGTCAATTGCCCCAAGGCTCATCAAATTTGCATCTACGCCCACAAGATACATCAGCGAGAGTGTGAAAAGTAAGGATAGTGGAATCACAGATGCAACGACAAGGCCAGACCTGAGATTTCCTAATAAGAGCACCACTACAAAGATTACAATAAGCACCCCAAGAATGAGATTTTCCGCTATGGTAAAAGTGGTTTTGCCAATGAGAACGCTACGGTCCAAAACGGGGTTGATATAAACCCCTTCTGGCAGCGATTCGGAAATATTAGCAACGCGCTCCTTAACGGCTTTAATTACTTGGTTTGAGTTGCCGTCCTTCAGCATCATTACTTGTCCGAGGATTTTTTCGCCTTCACCGTTTCCGGTAATCGCGCCAAAACGAGGGGCGCTTCCGAATTGCACTTTTGCGATATCCTTCATATAAATAGGGAAGCCATTTTCATTTTTTACCACGATATTCCCTATATCTTGCAAGGAAGCCGCCAAGCCTTCTCCGCGGATGAAATAAGCTTGATTTTCCCTTTCAATATAACCGCCGCCCGAAATACTATTGTTTTTTTCCAATGCTGTGAACACCTCTTGGGCAGTGATATTCATTGCATTTAGCTTGTTTGTATTTATAGCAACCTCATATTGTTTTAAATGTCCGCCCCAAGTGTTCACTTCTACTACCCCAGGAATTCCGGAGAGCTGCCGTTTCACGATCCAATCTTGGATTGTGCGTAATTCTGTGATGGAATAGGTATCCTTAAACTCAGGCTTTACATCGAGAATATATTGGTAGATTTCTCCCAATCCTGTGGTTATAGGCCCCATTTGCGGGGTGCCAAAACCTTCGGGAATATTCTCGGTGGCTGCCTGGATTTTTTCGGCTATGAGTTGGCGTGGCAAATACGTGCCCAGATTTTCCTCAAAAACGATGGTAACCACTGACAGGCCAAATTTTGAAACCGAGCGAATTTCCTTTACTCCTGGTAAATTTGCCATTTCCAGTTCTACGGGATAGGTAATAAATTGCTCCATATCCTGGGTGGAAAGATTGCGCGAAGTTGTAATAACCTGTACTTGATTGTTGGTCACATCGGGTACGGCGCCTATGGATAGCTGTGTGAGCGAATACACCCCAAAGCCTATAAGCAGTAACGTAAAGAGCCCGATGAGCAGTTTGTTTTTTATACTGAATTGAATGATTCTTGTTAACATAACTAAATTATACGTTTGAATTCTTCAACTTAAAATTGTTGAAAAACGAAATAAAAAAATGATTTTGACCGCTGTGAAAACGGGAAATTGTGACCGTAGATGAAATTGGAAATAATTATTTCCGAGAAAGGTCTGTTTAGTTATGCAAACTTAGGTGGCTGAAAAATAGCGAATTTTTCAAGAGAAGAATATAAATTTTGATAGTGGAAGACGTGTGGTTGCAATGCATTTATTTCCACTTTTACAATAGAAATTTCAAAGGGAACTAGCCACACATCGGTTAACGCGTGGTGACAGGAAATATGCTGAAAAGGGAGTTCTTGATGCTCCTGATCATCCTCATTATGATTTTGTTGATGTTCCTTTTTTAGGGAACCGTAATGTTTTTTCACAAAAGTGAAGAAGTCATCTCCATAATTTTCAGAATGGTATTCAGCGTGCTTTACAAAACGTCCAAGCAGCAAAACATCAGCCATACCAAGGCCTACGCTTTGGAAAACGACAAGTAAGGAAAACGATATGGCGAAAATTGTTTTCAATTAGATTCAAAAATATGTATTCTTTTTCATATAATTTATGAGGAGCGTCAGTTTAGTATCCAGCTTTTCGGGTTCCGCCATGAGCTCCAGCCACTATGAGCAATACTTTAATGCTCAAAAAGATAAATTTAAAAAATTGTATGATGGGGTTCATCATCACAAAGCGTTTGAATTTTGATATTATTTTAGTCATGAGTATAAATTTTATTCTGGAATTAAATACCAAAAAGGTTTCATTTTGGCTTGGTAAATAAATGTATAATGCAATGCAAGTTTGAGCCAGTGGCCCGCAAGACCTATTTCACCAAAAGTCTTACCTAACTTTCTTCCCATGGTGTCTGGGTACTTTTTATAATCTGGAACAATTGGGAAAGTGGTTATACTTACCCCACTGCCCTTGGTCATTCCAAAGCCCGCAGAGGCAATACACGCTGCGCCCATATTGCCCATAAAGCCCTTGTGATTTAAGAAGACCATGACCGGAATCATATAGTATGAAATAATTAGAATAGTCAAAAATGATTCTAATTATTAAAAAAATCAGTAACTTTTGTTACACAGCAAATTATATCTATTGAATTTTTCTATTCATCGGTAAGAAATTATAACTTCGTATAAACTCCATTAGATCATGATTGTCCACGACTTCAGCAACGAAAAATCCATTCTCAACCAGTTTATCTTGGAAATGCGTGATGTGTCTATCCAAAAGGATTCCATGCGTTTCCGCAAAAATATTGAGCGCATTGGGGAAATCCTCTGTTATGAGATGAGTAAAACCTTGCAGTATAAAAAGGAAATTGTTAAAACCCCTTTGGGGGAAAAGGAAATGAACGTACCTGAAACGGACTTAGTGGTCTGCTCCATTTTAAGAGCCGCTCTGCCGCTCCACACAGGTGTTATAAGTTTTTTTGACAAGGCTGAAAATGCTTACATTTCAGCATATAGGCACCATCCGGAGGGCGGTTATGATTTTGAAGTTATTGTAAATTATCTGGCATCCCCATCCATTGAAGGTAAAACATTACTGTTAACGGATCCGATGCTTGCCACAGGCAAAACTTTGGAAAACGTGCTTAAAGCTTTTAAAACCCACGGCACACCTAAGCAAATTCACATTCTTTCAATTATCGGCGCCAAGCCCGGAATAGCATATATTAAAGATATTTTTCCAGAAAACACCCACCTTTGGATTGCCGCAGTGGATGAAAAACTAAACAGCCGGGGTTACATTATCCCGGGATTGGGCGATGCTGGCGATTTGGCTTTTGGTGTAAAACTGTGATTATTTAAAATCCTCTACATCATCACTTAAATCAAATACATTCTTTTTATTTAGCGCTTTTTCAAGAATACTGTATCCTGCCGCACTGCGGTATCCGCCAGCACAGTGTACTACGATGGGTTTATCTGTAGGAATTTCTTTTGCTTTTTCACGCAATTGGTTTAATGGAATTGCAATAGCATTTTTAAAAAATTTACCTTCTGCTACTTCACTATCGTTGCGAATATCAACAATTGTATATTTTTCAGTATTCTTTTTAAAATCTTCCAGGTTCAAACTATCCGATTTTTCATGTGCGTCATCGTCAATAGTAATAACTGACAATACATTTGTTTCATACCCAATTTTTGCGGTACGTTCAAGAATTTCTTCTGCGTTTTCAATTGAATCTACTACTATATGAAATTTTTCCTCGGGTTTTACAATGGAACCCAACCAGGTTTCAAATTTTGATGTTTCCGAGACCGCCATTATATTAATACTGCCTGGCAGATGATTCTTTTTAAATACTTCTTCGCCTCTAATATCAACTATAAAATCATTGTTTTTGGGTTCATGTACAGCTATTTTGAAATCAATCTTACCTAGAGCGGAACGCAAGTTTTTTGCACCATTTTTATTAATATCTACGTTGTAACCAAAGTAATGTGGAATAAAGGGTTGGGAATCCAACAGGTTGTTTACAAATTGTTCCTCGGTTTGCTTTTTAAATGCCCAATTGCCAATGCGCTCGTTGCCCAACGTACTTGACGAAGCATCCTCGCTCATTCCCTTTCCGCAGAGAGAGCCTGCGCCGTGGGCGGGATAAACATATGCAGTATCGGGCAAATCGGTAAATTTATTTTGAATGGTATCATACATCATCTTTGCAAGTTCTTCGCGTTTAGCTTTCATATGTCCTGCTTTTTCGCGTAAATCGGGACGGCCAACATCTCCCACAAAGAGCGTGTCGCCCGTAAACAGTGCGGTTTTGTTTTCTTCCGTGGCAACAATGGTCACGCTATCGAGGGAATGACCCGGGGTGTTTATGGCCCTAAAAATGGTATTGCCCATTTTTACCTCATCGCCATCATCAAAAGCATGGTGGGGATAATCGGCCCCCGTTTTCTCACTGCAGTACAATTTTGCACCCGTCTCTTTGTGAATTTGAAGGTGTGAGCTCACAAAATCGGCATGTGGGTGTGTTTCAAAAACGGCAACTATCTTAGCACCATTTTCTTCGGCATATTTATAGTATTGCATTGGGTTTCTTTCAGGATCTACCAGAGCCATTTTGCCATCGCTGATAATGGCGTATGAAAAATGTGAAAGGGGCTCGTATTCAAATTGTTTAATTTTCATAATGCTATATTTTTATTCAATTTAAAAAAGACTATCCAAATACTGTAATCAGAAGCTTAATTCTAACAAAAATTTAAATCTTATCTCCTTTTAAGTCTGAAAAATAGCTCATTTCCCGCCCGAGGAGCAACAGAATTATACGCAATCTCCATTTTTTCAATCTTGAATTTTTTTGAAAAAAGCTTTTTATATTCCACTTTATTTCCACCAAAAGGCGGTTTGTCGTCATTTAAAGGAATATTGAAAAGAAGCCCCACCAATCTCCCTTCCGGTTTAAGTAGTTGATGCATCTTATTAGCATAAGCTTCGCGAAGTGAGGGGGCTAATGCACAAAAAAAGGTCTGTTCCAAAATAAGATCGAAGGAATCCTCGAGTTCAAAAAAGTCTGCATGCAAAAGATTTTCCTTCGGAAATGATGGCACGCGCTTGGCTAAATTCATTAACGGAATAGAAGAAATATCAACCACAAAAACATTCTTAAATCCCTTTTTGAAAAGATATTCCGCTTCATAGGAATTGCCGCCGCCGGGGATCAAAATCTTTAAATTTTTATCTGAAAGTTGGTTGATGTATTCCTTTATTGGCGTAGAAACGTAGCCAATATCCCAGCCTGTTTCACCACTTAGGTATTTGTGGTTCCAAAAAGTTTCGTAAAAATTCATGTGCTAGTTTTCAAATCGAAAGCTCCAAATGCCACGTACTTCATTTTCGCCGTAACCGGTAGCTTTATCCGTTGGGTATAATTCCTCAATTTTGGACAAAGTGAGCGTTTCAAGTTCCTTACCAGGAGTGCCGTGGCATTTCAAACACATGGAATTGGTAATGATTGGGTAATAAAATTCTGTGTTCTTGCCCATTTCCACAATAATGGGATTTAATTCGCCGCCCGCAGCTACTTGCTTTTTGAAGTTTTCAAGATATTGTAGCTCTGCTGCATTGGCTTTGTTTTGTGGGTTTCTCGGTTTATCCGTAACGCGCTTAATATATGCTTTATGGACGGTAGCCATACTGTCCGTTATGTGCAGAGCTTGGACATTACAAAAGTCTAGGGCTGCAATTACCCCGTTTTGTTGGATTTGGCCCATCAGGTTTTTACCCAATTCGGCTTTAGTGGTTTGGGCTATTTGCATGCCGCGCTCCTTTACAGAAGGTTGAGCATTTGTATTTTGGTTTTTACCCATCCCTTTACCATTGCCCATTCCGCGACGCATTTTACCTTTCATTTGGGGTCGATTGCCGTGCATTTGCTTGTAGTGGGCGTCAAACCATTCGGGCTCTTCTATATGGTTATCAAACATATAATCTGCAATTTGCACAATAGTTTCCTCTGGGTAGAATTGATAGGGCATCAAACCAAATTTCTTGACAGCGCCCGGCATTTTTGATTTTTCTTCGGAAGGATTCTTGGCCCACGCCACCATTGCCTCAATAAATTCTTCTTTTGAAGTTTCATCAGTTATATAGTGCATCTTCACGGCTATCATTGGTGGGGCTATCATTGCTTCTTCAGCGGTTTTTGGATTGTGGCAGGCATAACAATTGTTTTCCATAAGCTTCTTGCCGGGATGCTCTTGATTTATTTCGGTTGCGGTGTTCTCAATATTTTCAGCAATCGCCAAATATTCCTTGCGAGGATTGGTATTGCAGGCACTTAATAAGCTGATCAAAAATAATGTGGCTAAAAGTTTCATATTTTGAGTATAAAGTTGTGGACACTTCAAAAATAAAGGGAAAACACACTATTGACAGTAACAAAAGTTACATTCCAAACCCATTCGAGGATAGCGCGCTAAATTTGAAATTTTAAAGCGAAACTATTTTAATACTATTTCTGTAAAGTTCAATTTTTCCCATAGATTCCAGTTTTTTCAACAAGCGCGAAACCACTACGCGGGAGGTGTGAAGCTCATAGGCAATTTCCTGATGTGTGGAATTAATCAAGGGGTCATTGGTGACTTTTTTTTTGTTCTGAAGGTATTTCACTAAGCGCTCATCCATTTTTAAAAACGCAATGCTATCAATGGTCTCAAGCATTTCAGTAAGGCGTTCGTGATAACTTTGGAAAACAAAATTGCGCCAACTTTTATATTTCCCTGTCCATTCCTCCATTTTTTGGATGGGAATCATAATCAAGGTTGTGTCAAGTTCTGCAATAGCACGAATTTCACTTTTTGTCTGCCCAAGACAGCAAGTTAAGGTCATGGCACAGGTATCGCCCCGTTCCAAAAAATATAGCAACAGTTCATCGCCGTTATCATCTTCCCTTAAAATTTTTATCGCTCCAGAAATAAGCAAGGGCATGGAGCGAACGTAATCGCCAATCTCTATTAATTTTTCACCTTCTTTTACCTCTTTGAATGTACCAACCTCATTTATTTCAGCAATAAGGGCCTCTTCAAAAATATTGTTGAAATTTTCTTTTAAATCCGTGAGCATGGAAGAATTTTTTGGTTGGTTTCTAAAGAACTAAAATACCAAATATAAATCAGTTTTCCTTACCTTCCTTCTTTTCCTGTCGCTCCAATTTTCTGAAATATCCGCGTAAAAGAAAATTGTGTTTTAGAGCTTCCATATTTTCATTCAATTTCTCGGCAGCTTCTTTTATGTTGATCATTGTAGAATCAATATTTTTTACCAAAACCGCATTTTGGGTAATATAATTCAAGGTGCCATTTCCCGTTTTAATTTCGGTGATGTAATCATCCAGATTTTTGGTTATTTCATTAATATCGTCACTGGATTTTTCAAGCTTAGCAAAAACACTTTTTATTTGATTTGCTGCAACGGTATCACTCAAAAGTACCGCCGCGGCGCTTTCATCATAATTAACTTTTGAAATAATTTTATTGATTTGTGAAATTGTAGCCGAAGTTCCCGCAGTGGTTTTTTTTAGCTCTACCACCGTCTGTCTTAAGTCCTGTGCCAATAAAGTATCTGTAACCAAGGCGCCCAAGGTACCTTTGCCTTCTAGAATTTTATTGGTTATTTTCAACAAATCTGCTGTCAACAAAGCGGCATTTTCATTAGTAGTATTTAGTGTTGAAAGCATATCATCAGCGCCAATTTTACTGAATGATTGAATGGTATCGCCCGCAATAACAGGTTGTGTATTTTGAGCTTTTCCAGGAATAATATTCACAACCATACTTCCTACCAACCCATCTGACCCAATGGAGGCGATGGCGTCCTTTTTTATAAATCTTGAGGTCTTGGCCTCCACCTTCATTTGAACGGTGATGGTTCCTTCCTCAATCATTTCAATCTTGCTCACCGTGCCCACGTTTATTCCGGAATAGCGCACATTGTTGCCCAAGGTTAGCCCATTTACATTATCGAAAGTTGCATAGAGTTCAATATTTTTACTGAACAGGTGCTGTTGGTTACCTATAAAGTAAAGCGCGGCAACGAGCAGAATTGTACCTACGACGACAAATACGCCGACCCGTACTTTTTGTGAAGTTGATTTTCCCATAACATTAGTTTTTAAAGAATGCTTGAATTTGCGGATCTTTTGAATTTGAAAGTTCCGCAAATGTTCCTTCGGCATAATTGATTCCATCCACCAACAAAATCATCCGGTTCGATATTACCCGCGCACAGTCCACATCGTGGGTAATTATAAGCGAAGAGGTATGATATTTTAGTTGAATGGTCCGCATTAGCTGTATAATTTCCTTGGCCGTAATTGGGTCCAAGCCTGTTGTTGGCTCGTCATACATAATAATTTGGGGCTTTAGGATGAGCGCTCTGGCCAAGGCCACCCGCCGCTGCATTCCGCCGGAAAGTTCGGAGGGCATTAAATCTATGGCATTTGCCAGGCCCACATTTTCCAGTGCTTCCTTTACCAGGGTTTCGGTGTCCTGAAAATTTTGTATTTTATCCTTATGGCGCCGCAGCGGAAATTCCAAATTTTCCCGAACGGTCATGCTATCGTACAATGCGCTGCCCTGGAACAGAAAGCCTATTTCGGTACGAAGCACATCCAGCTCCTTTTGCCCCATTGCGGTAATATCCTGATCCTTTATTTTAATACTTCCGCTATCTGGCTGAAGAAGACCGACCAAGCATTTTACCATTACCGATTTTCCCGAACCCGATTTCCCCATCACCACTAAGTTTTCACCTTCATAAAGTTTGAGGTTAAAACCCTTCAATACGTGATTGTCCCCAAAACTTTTATGGAGGTCTCTTAATTCCAAAACGGGTTTTATGTTTTTCGCAGAATCCATTTATACTTCAATAAATATGTCGGTAACAAAAACGGCAATAAAATCTATTACAAACAGCAGCATAGAGGTATATACAACGGCCGCATTTGATGCCTCCCCCACCCCTACGGTTCCCGTGGAACAGTTATAACCTTTATAACAGCCCACGAGGCCTATGGCAAAACCAAAGAAGAAGGATTTTATGGTGGCGGGAATTATATCGCTAAAGCTGAGAGCATTAAAAACCTGATTAAAATACAGCATATATGAAACCTCACCTTTTAAATTTTCAACTATGGCCGAGCCAAAAAGGGCAACTGCATCGCCCATAATAATTAGCAAGGGTAACATTAAGGTTGTGGCCGCAATACGGGTAACCACTAGGTATTTAAATGGGTTTGTGCCTGAAACTTCCATAGCGTCTATTTGTTCTGTAACGCGCATAGAACCAAGTTCTGCCCCTATACCCGAGCCGATGCGGCCCGCACAGATTAGGGCGATTATTACGGGTCCTATTTCACGCACGATGGAAATACTGACCATTGAAGGCATCCACGATTGGGCACCAAATTGCATTAAGGTTGGCCGTGATTGCAGGGTAAAAACCAGGCCCAGAATAAATCCGGTAACTCCCACCAAAAAAAAGGAACGGTTGCCCATGTTATAGCATTGGCGCAGAAGTTCCTTAAATTCAAAAGGAGATGTGAATGCTTCCCGAAAAAATCTTGCCGCAAAAAAGGCCATATCGCCTATTTCAGCAAAGAAGGACTTGGTACGGATTAATATGGGATTAGCTATATTCATTCTCAAACACGGAAAACCCAAATATACCACAGGCCCATACCCTAAAAAATGACATAAATCATTAACCTACTGACGATGAGATTAAAGCCTTCGGGGGTTTCAACCCGAAACCAAGCGATAAATCACGATAATAACTGCAATGCCAAATATTGCAGAGTAAATAAGCTTGTTGTATTTGGCCAACCAATTGGGAAGAAAAATATCGAAATTGTCCCTCGTAGAATCGGAATATTTTCAGGCCAGAACCGTGAGCGGGCAAAACATTTTTAAGGCCAGCAAAACCAATGCTTCAATAATAACCAGACCGATGCAAATCCACACCCAAATATCAATTTTATCTGTGATGGCGGCATATAAAAGATAGAAAATCACCGCATTGAAAAAAAGCCAAATAGCCGTATGTACGATTTTTATAAAGAGAAGTTTTCTATTATTTGAAGTCGACATTTCCTCAATTTAATTTTTTCAAATTATACTGAACATCCTGTAAATAAAACTTTCCGTAAACAAAATCGCCATCGGGAAAATGATAAACGGCATCCGCCACAACAGGTAAATTATAACCATTGATTTTGCCATATATATGTACCGGTGTGGAAAAAGGAATGGTCTGTTTTGAATTTACATCCATTCTATCGTCCGAAACAAAATTTATTAATTGCCCTTTTGCGTTGAAATACAATATTGCCGAAATGGGAGCTCCAATATTGGAATAAGTTGCTTTTACCGTATGTGCATCAATGGTTTCCCATTCAATTTTAGCATCAATCAAGGCTGCTGGCGCAAATAGGCACATATCGTTAAAAAAGGTTACGGTTTCGGTTTTGTACATTTCGGGGTCGTTAATATTTACTACCGGAAAAATGGAAAGCAATTTTATATCCATAGAAGCCTTTCTATCTTTATATCGATGATAGCCTTGGGTGGGCAAGCCTTTGAAATTGGCCTTCATAAAAAACAAGCGCGTGGGGTCTTCAAAATAATTATACTGTTCCGAAGTGAACGCAAACCAATCCTTTCCCTTTTCGCGCATTTCCCCTTTAAAAATAGCTTTCGCATTACTGATTTTTGCCTTGCCGATAACATCTACATACTTCAAATAATTTTGAACCGGAATGGGAAGCTGGGCAATATCATTTTCAGAAATTATTTCTTCGGAAATGCCAACCTTTTCAAAGGATTGGAAAACATCTTTTTTAAATTTTCTTTCAAAATTCCAGCCAGCTATTGCCAATAGAGCTACAATAATAATGATCAAATTGGCGAAAGTGCCAAATTTGGCGTCCTGCCAATTCACAAAAATCAAAACCTGAGATACTACTACAGCGGCTATGGCCACCCAAAACCAAAAGTTACTTTTCATGAGAAATAAAACTCCCGCAACTGCAAAAGCTAAAAAAACCGTGAGCCATAAAAGACCTTCCGGTTTTGAAAATTTTTGTGAAAGCTGCGGAATTTCAGCAAAACCAAATGCTTTGAAGAAGCCCATCAAGTGAATAAGCCCATGAAGCAACAGAAAAATGGCAAATGCAATTTTCATTTAAAATACTTTTCGTGATTTCAGTCTAAAATTCCCAAACTAAGCCGATTCCAAATGAGATATAATTCAGTTTTAATTCCGAAGAAATATTTTCAATAGTTACATCTCTAGAAAGTGAACGGTAGCGTAGCATTGGGCGCAGCGCGAGATTTGCAGCAAATTCATAATCTACTCCAGCGGCCACTTGCCATCCAAATCCGTGTCCAGTATCAGCGTTAAAAGTGCTACTGTTATTTTCTATTTCTATGTGATTATAAATCGCTCCAGCACGTGCTAAGTAAGAAAATGAGGAAGTGCCTATGGGATGTATCATCTGAAAACCGAAGGTATATCCTGTTTCCTTGAGGGTAACATCTTCCTTTAGCAAATTATCTTCACCTTTAAACTCGTTTAAGCCCCAACCTACATAAGCAACCAAATAAGGCAAGATTTTATATGCACCTGTAAGTTCGAAACCAAAACCTACCTTGGCATCGGTATTACCCACATCACTCGTAGGAAAATTGAGGCCTGGTCTAAATTCCACTGACCATTTTTCTTGCGCTTTCAAGTTAAAAGCGAATAACAAAATTGTCATTGAAACCAAAAAATTGAACTTTTTCATATCAGTAAAGTTTAATTAAAAACATTAACTAAAAGTACTGTAGCAGAAAGACTTAAAAAATGACGAAAATCAGTCCAGCCCTGTTTATGAACAACTTAAAACTATTCATAAAGTAAAAACAGATTATTTTGAAATTTGTTGGCGTTTCCACCATTTTACAATTTCATACCACAGGGCACTCATTAGGCCTACACCCACGCTGATGCCAATTAGGTTTATGTCAAGCCTCTCAAATTCAAAGAATTTAGTAAACGGCGGCACAAACAGAAGCGATAAAGTAATTGCAATAGTAATACCTATGATAATCGGCACCAAGTTGTTTTTATATTGAAAAGTGGTAAAAATGGAATAAATAAATGATCGGTTTACGAATGTTAAAGCAATATTTGCAGTTATAAGTGTGGTAAAGACCATAGTTCGCGTCACGGCTTCATTTGCATTGCTTTGTATGGCAATTTGATAGACAGTAAGCACACCCACGGTAATTGCCAACCCTTGGATTATACTGGTGAAAAGTTCGCTCCAATTAAAAAAGGTGCTGGAAAAAGGCCGTGGTTTTTGAAGCATGGAATCCTTTTCCAGCGGTTCGTTTTCATAAACTATCGAACAAGTCGGGCCCATAATTAACTCCAACAAAATTACGTGTACAGGCGTAAAAATATTTGGGTACACCCATCCCAAAACCAGCGGAATAAATACGGTAAGTATGATTGGTATGTGTATGGAAATGATATATTGAATGGCTTTTTTAAGGTTGGAATAAATTTTTCTGCCCATTGCCACAGCATCCACCATTTTGGAAAGATCATCATCAGCCAGTATCAGAGAGGCTGATTGTTTGGCGATTTCAGTTCCTTTCGTTCCCATTGCCACGCCAATATTTGCAGCTTTCAAAGCGGGTCCGTCATTGACGCCATCGCCTGTCATTGCTACTATATGCCCCTGTGCCTTTAAGGCTTTTATTATTTTTAGTTTTGCTTCGGGAAACATTCGGGCAAAAATATTTTTCTCTGAAGTGATTTTTTGTAATTCAGAAGGGTTTAAAGCAACTAGTTCATCACCGGACACAACTTTTTCTGAGCCTTTAAAGCTTACTTTTTTCGCAATGGCAGCAGTGGTTTCTGCAATATCGCCAGTGATTATTTTTACGGCAATTCCTGCATTATAAAAATCGTTAAACACCTTAGATATATTCTCCTTCGGAGGGTCGTAAAAAGCGACCAATCCCTTAAATTCAAAACTGAAATCCTGCTGTTTTTTTGGCCAGTTGGTTCCATCAAATTTCGAAATTCCAACCCCCAAAACCCGATAGCCGTGGGCCGCCAAATCAGTTGTTTTCTTTTTTAAAGTTTCCTTTTCATTTTCGCTTAAATTGGAAACGGCAATCAAAGCTTCGGGCGCGCCTTTGGCGGCTATGATTCGATAGCCCTCCGTATTTTCAAAAATATGGGTCATCATGGGTGGCTTGCCCCCCAGAGGATATTCGTGGACCATTTTGAAATTGGGCCTTTCATCATTTTCAACAATCCTTTCATAAAAACTATGTAGCGATTGCTCCATGGTATCAAATGGAATGGGCTCACTGGCCCACATTGCAGTAATAATAAGTTCTTTCTCACTGGGAGTTAATGTTTCTGCAACCGAATTGGTTTGGTCAGTTTCCAAGGTATAAACCTTATCAAGGCGCATTCTATTCTCCGTAATTGTTCCCGTTTTGTCAACACAAATCACCGTAGCGCTACCTAAGGCCTCAACGGTTTTCATCTGTTTTACAATAACACCCAGATTCATTAACCGCCATGCACCTATGGCCATAAAAGTGGTAAAGGCAACTGGGATTTCCTCGGGCAAAATGCTCATAGCGAGAGTAAGTGCTTTTAAAAGACTATCTAAAATATCTTGGGAATTGTAATAATTGATGCCCCAAACCAAAAGAAAGACAATCGCTCCCACGATTACCATCTTTTTTACAAAATTGTTTATTTGGAGTTCGAGTGTCGATTTTTCGGAAGTGATGTCTTCTATGCTTTTACCTATTTTTCCCACCTTGGTTTGATTGCCTATAGCACATATTTCAGCAATAGCAAGTCCTCCAGCTACTTGGGTACCCATAAAAATTTGACTATCCTTAGAGAAGGAATCTTTTTCGACAGAAAAGGATTCGCCAGTTAAAATAGCCTCATTGACTGAAAAATCGTTTGAATGCACAATCCTGCCATCGGCAACAATCGTAGAGCCCTCATCAACCATTAAAAAATCGCCAACCACTACATTTTGGCTTTTTATTTCAACTATTTCTCCATTTCGAATAACCTTGCAATGGGGTTGTGAAAGTTCCTTGAGTTTTTCGAGCGCATTATGGGTTTTGGCGTCCTGATAGAGTGAGATGGCTGCGACCAGAAGAATCGCAACGGCAAGAAAAATTCCATCACCAGTATTGCCAGTAAAAAAATAAAGCGTGGCAGCGACCAGCAGTAAAATCACCATAGGTTCTTTTACCAAACCCTTTAGAGCCTCTATAAAATGGTTTTTCTTTTTTGATTCAAGAATGTTGCTGCCGAACTTTTTCCGCGAAGCCAAGACTTCGGAATCTGTTAGACCTTGAATGTTAAAATTCTCTATTACCATAGACGAAATAAAAAATCATTAAAGTTTCAATCTGTTAAAATAAGCACAATGCCACAAATATTCTATGATAAATATCAATGAAAAATTTGTTGCAGGCTTACTTATTCCATTTAAATTGAGATTCGTCCATTCATATTGCTACATTTTTTTAAATAATGGTTAACCTTGCAATACCAAAATCATAGCACAAATGGAGCTTATGGAAATTATAGGTTATTTTGGCGCCCTATTGGTGGGTGTTGTTTTAGGTTTGATAGGTGGCGGAGGTTCAATTTTGACAGTGCCGGTATTGGTGTATCTTTTTTCTTTAAGTCCTGTTGTCGCAACGGGCTATTCGTTATATGTGGTAGGTACTGCTGCCCTCGTGGGTGCCATTCGCAATATGAAAAAAAAGCTCGTCGATTTTAAAACAGCACTTATTTTTGCTGCTCCTGCTTTTATTGCTGTCTATTTAACCAGAAGGTTCGTTCTCCCTGCGATACCTGAACATCTTTTTGAATGGAATGATTTTAAATTTACGAAAGATATTGCAATAATGCTTTTTTTTGCAATTGTTATGCTGGCCGCCTCCATTACAATGATTAGCAATAAAAGACCCGAGCCAGAAGTGGGTGCTAAAGTTTCCTACAATTATCCATTTATTATGCTGCAAGGAATTTTTCTTGGTTTTGTAACCGGCATGGTGGGAGCTGGTGGAGGATTTTTAATTATACCCGCTTTGGTTTTATTGGCAAAATTACCAATGAAAAAAGCTGTAGCAACCTCATTGCTAATTATTGCTATAAACTCATTGATAGGTTTTACGGGAGATATTGCCACTTTGGATATTGAGTGGATGTTTCTTTTAACTTTTACCGCAATCTCTATTGTTGGAATATTTATAGGAATTAAACTGAATGCTTTCGTTGATGGAAAAAAACTTAAAAAAGGGTTCGGTTGGTTTGTGTTGTTGATGGGTATCTACATAATTATCAAAGAGTTTACCAACTGATTTCTTTCTTTTTTATAATGGTATATTGCCGTGTTTTCTATTGGGTCTTGATACATCTTTCGTTTCAAGCATTGCAAAAGCTTTCAGCAATTTTCTGCGTGTTTCCCGTGGTTGGATTACCTCATCAATAAACCCACGTTGCGCGGCTTTAAACGGATTTGCAAACTTTTCGGCATATTCCGCTTCCTTTTCCGAAAGTTTCAGCTCCGGATTTGCAGCTTCGGCAATTTCTTTTCTGAAAATAATCTCGCTAGCACCCTTTGCCCCCATTACGGCGATCTCGGCGGTTGGCCAAGCATAATTCATATCTGCACCAATGTGCTTGCTGTTCATCACATCATAGGCACCACCATATGCTTTTCTGGTAATTACAGTAACACGCGGTACTGTTGCTTCGCTTAAGGCGTAAAGTAATTTGGCCCCGTTTAGAATAATTCCATTCCATTCTTGGTCCGTACCCGGAAGAAAGCCAGGCACATCGACTAATACCAAAAGCGGAATGTTAAAACAATCGCAGAAACGAGTAAAACGGGCACCTTTTTTTGAACTGTCAACGTCCAATACACCTGCCAAACTCATGGGCTGGTTTGCAACAATGCCAATACTTCTACCTCCAAGCCGTGCAAAACCCACTATAATATTATCTGCATAATCTTTATGCACTTCAAAAAAAGAATCTGCATCAATTATTCCCTTGATTACCTCGTGCATATCGTAAGGCTTATTGGCTGAATCTGGAACAATAGTTTCCAATTCATCCCGAAACTCATCCGCGGTCTCAAAAGGTAATTTCTCGGCAACACATTTATTGTTCTGTGGAAGGTAACTGAGCAGGGTTTTTATTTGCTCCAAACATACTATATCATTGGCAGCCGTAAAATGCGTAACGCCACTTTTGGTGGCGTGGGTACGCGCGCCGCCCAATTCTTCGGAAGTAACGTTTTCATTGGTAACGGTTTTCACCACATTTGGCCCCGTAACGAACATATAGCTGCTGTCCTGCACCATCAAAGTGAAATCGGTCATCGCCGGCGAATATACCGCGCCACCGGCACAAGGCCCCATAATTGCCGAAATCTGTGGAATCACGCCCGAAGCCTGTACGTTTCTGTAAAAAATATCGGCATATCCGCCCAGTGAGCGAACGCCTTCCTGAATTCTTGCCCCGCCGGAATCGTTCAATCCAATAATGGGCGCGCCCACGCGAACAGCGTGGTCCATCACCTTGCAGATTTTTTCTGCGTGGGTTTCAGAAAGTGCGCCGCCAAAAACAGTAAAATCCTGCGCAAAAACATATACCAAACGACCGTTGATTGTACCATAGCCTGTAACCACCCCATCGCCGTAATACACTTCGTTTTGCATATCAAAATCGGTGGTTCTGTGGGTTACGAGGATGCCCATTTCCTCAAAAGAGCCTTCGTCGAGGAGATACTCCACGCGTTCGCGGGCGGTGAGTTTTTTCTTTTCGTGTTGTTTTGAAATTCTCTTTTCGCCACCTCCTTTTTTGGCTTCAGCAATTAGTTCTTGCAATTTTTTATTATTATCGCTCATATAATTGAATTCTTTTTCTCCGAGTTCTCTGTGTCTTTGTGGTTAATATTTCACCACGGAGGCACTGAGGGCAGAGGTTTTACTTCGGCATACGAAGCATTTCTGAATCTTTTAAAAATTGTTTTAAAGCAAAAAGTGCTGCCACCTTTGCCTCTTCTTCATTTATAGCTTTTAGCTTTTCTTCGGAATAGTATTTCTTTACAAAATTGGTGTCGAAATTTCCACTGCGAAAAGCCACATGTTCAAAGACAAATTTTCCAAAAGGCAGCGTAGTGCTCACCCCTTCAATATCGTATTCTGAAATGGCTTCCAGCATGCGTTGCATGGCTTCGTTTCTATTTTTACCATAGGTTATCAATTTTGAAAGCATGGGGTCATATTGGATGGGCACCTGCATTCCTTCGGTAAACCCGTCATCCACGCGAATATTTTTTCCGCTTGGCGGACGGTACACTTCCAGTTTCCCTACGCTTGGCATAAAGTTGTTCAGCGGATCTTCTGCATATACACGCAGCTCAAATGCATGTCCTGTGATTTCAAGATCTTCCTGTGCAAAAGAAAGTTTTTCATTATTGGCAACGTTTATTTGTTGTTCCACTAGATCAAGACCGGTAATTAATTCCGTTACGGGATGCTCCACCTGAAGGCGAGTATTCATTTCGAGAAAATAGAAATTGTGCTTGTCGTCCAAAAGAAACTCTACCGTTCCAGCACCCACATAATCGCAGGCTTTTGCCACTTTTACAGCTGCCTCGCCCATTTGTTTGCGTAACTCTGGAGTCAAAACTGAAGACGGCGCTTCTTCCACCACTTTTTGGTGGCGACGCTGAATACTACATTCGCGCTCAAAAAGATAGACGGTATTTCCAAAATTATCTGCCAAAACCTGAATTTCTATATGGCGCGGCGAAGTGACAAATTTTTCAATAAAAACCGAGCCGTCGCCAAAAGCATTTTCAGCTTCGCTGATTGCTCGCTTCATTTGGTCTTCAAATTCATTTGCATTTTCAACAATTCGCATTCCCTTTCCACCGCCGCCCGCGGAAGCTTTTATGAGAATTGGGAAGCCAATCTCTTTTGCTATTTTCTTTGCAGCGGAAACATCGGTAATGGCCTCATCGGTACCGGGAACCATTGGGATGTCGTACTTTTTTACGGCATCCTTTGCAGCAAGTTTGCTTCCCATCACGCGGATTGCGTGCGATTTCGGCCCGATAAAAATCATTCCACTTTTTTCGACACTTTCACCGAATTCAGCGTTTTCACTCAAAAATCCATAACCTGGGTGGATGGCGTCTACCTCCAATTCCATTGCAACTTTTACAATTTTGTTCCCCAATAAATACGATTCATTTGAAGGCGGCGGACCAATGCATACTGCTTCATCGGCAAACTTTACGTGTGGTGCATTCCTGTCTGCTTCAGAATAAATGGCAACCGTTTTAATCCCCATATTACGGGCGGTCTTCATTATTCGCAACGCAATTTCGCCTCTATTGGCAACTAATATTTTTTTAATCATTCTTCTCAAATTCAATTAAAAGTTTTCCTTTATCCACAGTTTCCCCTTTAACAATGTTTACAGATTTGATAACGCCGTCACGTGGTGCCGTGAGGGTGTTTTCCATTTTCATAGCTTCCAAAACACAGAGGAAATCATCTTTTTTAACTTCATCGCCTTTAGAAACGTTTACTTCCAAAATAATACCCGGCATAGGAGCATGGATTTCGTCCTCCACCGAAGCATTGCCAAGGGAAAGTCCCATTTCCTTAATAAGCTGGTCCAAGGGAGTGGCAATGTTTACTTCGTAAGTGTTTCCGTTTATTTTCACACTATATTTTTTGTCAACAAAATCACTTTTTAAAAGCTCAATTGCGAAAGATTTATTATTGTGAAGTAGGTGAATTTTTTGTGCCGAAAGTTCTGCTTGGTCAATTTTTTCAATATCCTTGGCACTCAATTGGAATTCATAATTTTCATCAACACTTATGCGATAGCTTTCCATAAAATTAGAAATTTTGGTTAAAGATAAGGTTTGTTAGAGGTTTCGGCAAAAAGGAATTGGGAATCCTTTTAGAAAATTCCTTTTCAACTTTTGGTATCTTTAGCTAAAATCAATTACTATGAAAAGATATTTATTTTTATTTACCGCATTTGTTGTTTTTGCTTCCTGCGCCCAGCAGAAAAAGAAAGATGATGTAGCGCTAAAAACCGAACCGCAGTCTTATAAAATTGAAGAAGTGGTAAAAAACCTTTCAATTCCTTGGGGAATGACGTGGCTGCCAGATGGCAGTATGCTTATTACCGAAAAAGATGGACGGTTAATTCATTTTAAAAATGGTGAAAAAAAAGAAATAGCTAATGTCCCCGAGGTATACAACAGCGGGCAAGGCGGATTGATGGATATTGAATTGCATCCTAATTACAGTGAAAATGGATGGATTTATATGACCTTTGCTTCGGAAGAAGGTCCAGGAAAAGGGGGGCACACAGCTTTGATGCGTTGCAAGTTGGAAGGCACTTCGCTAACAAACATAGAAACCCTTTACAAAGCGGAGCGCAATACTACGGCTGGGCAGCACTTCGGTTCACGGATTGAGTTTGACAATGATGGCTTTGTATATTTCTCTATTGGGGAACGTGGCGAACGCGAAGTAAATCCACAGGACATAACCCGTGATGGCGGAAAAATCTATAGATTGAATGAGGATGGCACCATCCCAACTGACAATCCTTTTTACAATAAACCGAATGCCAAAAAAGCAATTTTCACCTACGGAAACCGCAATCCGCAAGGTATGGCGAAGCATCCTGAAACGGGAGAAATCTGGTTGCACGAGCACGGCCCGAAAGGTGGCGATGAAATAAATATTGTGAAAAAAGGAGCTAATTACGGTTGGCCAATCGTTACTTATGGCATCAATTACAGCGGTACGGAAATTACCGATCAAACCACAAAACCAGGGATTGAGCCGCCCATTTATTATTGGGTACCTTCAATTGCACCTTCGGGGATGGCTTTTGTAACAAGTGATAAATACCCGCAATGGAAAGGAAAACTATTGGTCGGCTCTTTGAAGTTTGCCTATGTGGAATTGCTCACTTTGGAAGGTGAAAAAGTTATAAACCGTGAAAAAATCGCACAGGATATCGGTCGTGTACGAAATGTAAAAATGGGTCCTGATGGATTAATTTATATAGCTGTTGAAGGACAAGGAATATTCAGTTTGATTCCTGAATAATTTTAGCTACGAATTCACGAATTTTAATGAATCATTCATGAATTCGTGGCTTATTTAATTTTATTACTTAGCTCCTTTTTTTCTTTTTCTATAAAAATCAAATGCAAACCAACCGATTACGGCAATTACGAAATACATTAAATAAGAAACCGGTTTTCCGCTACCGCCAACGGTGGTGAAAAGTCTTTCCCAACGCACCTTTTTATTCACGTCATCCCAACTCATCCAAACGAATACGGGCTTGCCTACTACGTGGTTGAAAGGTACAAATCCCCAAGTACGAGCGTCCTCACTGTTGTTACGGTTATCGCCCATCATCCAATAATAATCCATTTTAAAGGTATAATCAGTAATTGGTTGATCGTTTAATAAAACTTGAGTTCCAGATTGGGTTATTTTATTGTCAATACCTATTTCGCTTCCCTCATATACCTCTATAATTCGTTTGTACAGTGGTAACGTTTCGGGCGTAATGGAAACGGTGGCGCCTTTTTTGGGAATGTATAAAGGTCCAAAGTAATCGTTGTTCCAAGGATAGTTTTGATTATTCGGAAATATTCCTTCGTCCCAAACTCCCTTTTCACCACGGAAACGCGAAATATTGACAACATTTGGATTGTTCTTCAACATGTTTAAGGACTCTTCCGAAATACCACCAAAACGATATGTGTTATTTCCAAAACCATAACGATCGGTAATATCATAACGATTGTAAAGCATTTCAGGGTTTAGCGGGCTATTAACCTGCACATCATAACTAAACTGAAGCTTTGCTCTATCGGGCAGTTCATTTTGTTTTCCGTTGATAAAAACGTAACCATCGCGAACCTCCAAAGAATCTCCCGGAAGACCCACACAGCGCTTTACGTAATTGGACTTTTTATCGATTGGTTTGTAGTAATATTTACCATCTCCATATTGCTGAAAGGCATTTACCGTATCTACGGGCCAGTTGAAAACTACAATATCATTCCGCTTTATATCCTGGAATCCCGGAAATCTAAAGTATGGAATCTGTGGTTTGGACAGGTATGATTTCGTTTTAATTACGGGAATGGTATCGTGTACCATTGGAAAAGAAATGGGCGTCATTGGCGTGCGCGCTCCATAATGGAATTTGCTCACAAACAGGAAATCACCAACTAAAAGGGTCTTTTCCAAAGAAGAAGTGGGGATGGTAAACGGCTGCATAAAATAGGTATGCACAATGGTGGCGGCAACTACCGCAAAAAGTATGGAACTCACCCACTCTCCCGTGGAAGTACGCGGTTTCAAGCTTCTATCTTTTATGTGGGTTACTTTTTGGGTGTAATTGATGTAATAAATATAGAGACCCAAAGTCAGCAAAACCAAAACCGTATCGGTTGTGGAATTACGGCCGAAACTGCGCAAGGTTTCCACCCAGACCACTGGAAACATAATTAAATTTACGATGGGCACAAAAAGCAAAATGGTCCACCACCAGGGGCGTTTGATAATCTTCATCAAAACCACGGCATTGTAAACCGGTACGGCTGCTTCCCAAGCTTTTCTACCTGCTGTTTGGTACAACTTCCACGTGCCAGCAAAATGGATTACCTGAACTATCAAAAAAAATATAAACCAACCTGTCCAACTCATCGTTTATTATTTATTATTGTTTTTTATTCTTTATTAAAAGCTGTTAATTCGTTAATTTGGGATTCGGCAATCTACAATTGTCAATCGTTAATTTTTATTCCTAACACGTCTTTCATTGTAAAAATACCTTTTTTATCCTTTAAAAACTCCGCTGCCAAAATAGCCCCCAAAGCAAATCCTTCACGACTGTGCGCTTCGTGTTTCAATGAAATGGTATCGATGGAGGAATCATAGGAAACTATATGTGTTCCTTTTACATCTTCTTCCCGTTTTGCTGTAATATTTAAAGTATTTTCTTCGGAAGTATTTAGCTTCCAATCCTTTTTATCGCTGTGTTTCAAAATTCCCTCGGCAATGGTAATGGCCGTGCCGCTGGGAGCATCCTTCTTTTGAAGGTGATGTATTTCTTCCACTGAAACGTTATATTCTTTCCACGGCGCTATCAACTTTGCGGCATACTCATTTATGCTGAAAAAAAGATTTACCCCAACGCTGAAGTTGGACGCATAGATGAAGCTTCCGTTACGATTTTCACACAACTTTACCATTTCATCATATTTATCAAGCCAGCCTGTTGTACCGGAAACAATTGGTGTTCCAGCTTCCAATGCTTTTGAAATATTCTTAATAGCCACTTCTGGGGATGAAAAATCAATGGCGATATCTGCGTCTTCAAATTTCCCTTCAGCAGTTTTACTCAAGCTTTTAAAAACGATGGAATGACCTTTTTCCAAAGCCAATTTTTCAATTGTCTTGCCCATTTTTCCATAACCGAGAAGTGCTATTTTCATTGAAAATTCATTTAAGTCGATAAGTCAGCGATATTCCGTACTGCGGTTGTGCGTTAAATTGATTGTAATCAAAATTGGGTTGCAGCGAAAGATCTTCACTTACTTCGTATTGCCGTAAATGTGCATCCACATTGGCATCAACTACATTCAGCAAATAAAAAGCAACGGTAACAATAATGCTGATGCTCTTGTTTTTTTGTGCAGATTTTTGGGCATTTATCAATCGGTCGTCAGAAATTCCTTGAAATTCATCATCGTCATAGCCCGCAAGTCTTCGTTTGTAAGCATCCCGGAAACGATCGTATTCATCATCTTGCTGTTTATAGAAGTAAACTCCAGCCGCCATCCCTGCATAAATAATAGGGATTTTCCAGTATTTTTTATTGTAAACCTGCCCCAGACCCGGAACCACCGCGGAGTAAAATGCAGCTTTTGCAGGAGCCAACGGATTGTATTCCTCTTTTGGTAAAATTGAATCATTCACCACCATTACTCTTTCTTCTTTCTTTACTTTTAAGGAATCAGTAGTTTGCGCAAACAATCCTGTGGCGAAGATTAAAAAAAAAATATTTAGGAAATTATTTTTCACTTTTGATTAGCTTCAAAATACGTTCGAAGTCTTCTTTGTTTTTGAAGGGAACAACTAGTTGTCCTTTACCGGATTTTGCGACTTTTACTTCAACTGAAGTCTCAAAAAGATCGGTCAATTCCTTCTTTGCCTTTTTGGCAAATGGCGGCGCAGTGGCTTTTTGTGGCTTAGTTTTTTTTTCAGGATTTTTATAACCTCGCACCAGTGCTTCGGTATCGCGAACTGATAGGCTTTGGCTCAAAATCTTTTCGTAAATATCGAGTTGGTCATTTAAATCATCAACATTTATAAGCGCACGGCCGTGGCCCATGCTTATGAAGCCGTCGCGCATTCCAGTTTGGATGATCGGATCCAGTTTTAGTAAACGCAAATAGTTAGCGATTGTTGAACGGTTCTTTCCAACTCTATCACTTAATTCTTCTTGAGTAACGTTTATTTCCTCAATCAAACGTTGGTATGAAAGTGCAATTTCAATTGGGTCTAAATCTTGGCGCTGGATGTTTTCCACCAAAGCCATTTCCAAGGATTCTTGATCATTGGCAATACGAATATACGCGGGAATAGTTTCCAGCCCAACCAATTTTGAGGCACGAAAACGGCGCTCGCCACTTACCAATTGGTATTTATTGAAATCGAGTTTACGAACGGTAATCGGTTGTATAACTCCCAATTCCTTAATGGATGAAGCCAACTCACGAAGTGATTCTTCGTTAAAACTTGTTCGAGGCTGAAAAGGGTTTACTTCAATACTGCCCAATTCCAGCTCTACAATGCTGCCCACAACCTTGTCGGCATTTTTGTCGGCAACAGATTTTATATCGTTGGACGGATCTTTCAGCAATGCTGAAAGTCCGCGGCCGAGGGCTTGTTTTTTGGTTGCTTTCGCCATTTATTCTTTTTCGTTTTTCTGGATTAATTCATGCGCCAGACTTAAATAATTATCGGCTCCTTTGCTTGCGGCATCGTAACTGATGATGCTTTCACCATAACTTGGCGCTTCACTTAAACGCACGTTTCTTTGAATGATTGTCTCAAAAACCATTTCATCAAAATGCTTTTTCACCTCATCCACAACTTGGTTTGAAAGACGTAAACGTTGGTCGTACATAGTCAACAATAATCCTTCAATATCGAGGTTTACGTTGTGTATTTTCTGAACGCTTTTAATAGTATTCAAAAGTTTTCCAAGGCCTTCCAAGGCGAAATATTCACATTGAATTGGGATGATTACCGAATCTGCCGCTGTAAGCGCATTCAAGGTTAATAAGCCCAACGAAGGTGCGCAATCTATGAGAATATAGTCATAATCTGCCTTTAAGCCTTCTATTGCCTTTCTCAGCATATACTCGCGGTTTTCCACATCTACCAATTCAATTTCAATAGCCACCAAATCTATGTGGGAAGGTATTAAATCTAAATTTGGAGAATTTGTTGAAACGATTGCTTCCTTTGCCGTTGCGCTGTGCTCAAGCAATTGATAGGTTCCCATTTCAACAGTTTCAACGTCTATGCCCAAACCCGAGGTGGCATTGGCCTGTGGATCTGCATCTATGAGTAAAACCTTTTTCTCCAAAACGCCCAGTGAGGCCGCTAAATTTACCGAGGTCGTGGTCTTTCCCACGCCTCCTTTTTGGTTTGCAATTGCAATTATTTTACCCATTAATTTGCTTGAAATTTTAGCAGTTAAAAGTACAATTATTTATGTGGATAGAAAATCATTTTTGTTAACAGGAAGTAAACAATGACCCTGCGGGAAAATCCCAAATTTTGAAATCCCCAATTCCAAATAAATATCAATCTTTAAAAATCAAAATTCAACTGTCTTGGAATTTGGTGCTTGGGTTTTGTTATTTAGATTTTTTTTCGCGTATCATCGCCTCCAGCATATCCCACATTTGTTGAGGAACTTCTTCCAAAAGATTCATTTGCCCAGCGCCTTTTAGCCATTCGCCGCCATCTATAACTATTACTTCGCCGTTTATGTACGCTGAAAAATCGGAAACGAGATATGCGGCGAGATTAGCGAGTTCTTGGTGTTCGCCCACACGCTTTACGGGAACTTTTTTTGCGGGATCAAATTTCTCCTTCAAATCGCCCGGTAGCAATCTGTCCCAAGCGCCTTTTGTCGGGAATGGCCCGGGAGCGATGGCATTAAAACGGATTCCGTATTTTGCCCATTCTACCGCCAAGGAGCGCGTCATAGCCAATACACCAGCTTTTGCAGTAGCACTCGGCACAACGTATGCTGACCCCGTGAAGGCATATGTTGTAACAATATTCAAAACAGTTTTATTGGTTTCTTTTTTATCAATCCAATGTTTTCCGAAGGCAAGGGTGCAGTTTTTTGTTCCTTTTAAAACGATGTCAATTATAGTGTCAAAAGCGTTTGCGGAAAGTCGTTCCGTTGGTGAAATGAAGTTTCCTGCGGCATTGTTCAAAAGAACGTCAACTTTTCCAAATTCTTTTACCGAAGCTTCCACCATTGCTTCAACTTCTTCATAATTTCTCACGTCACACTGCACAGGCAATACTTTTCCACCGGTTGCGGTTTCCAATTCTTCTTTTACCGTTTGTAGTTTTTCAAGGTTTCGGGAAGTGATAACCACGTTTGCGCCGAGTTCCAAAAAGTAGGTTGTCATTGCTTTTCCAAGGCCGCTTCCGCCGCCGGTTACTACTATTGTTTTCCCTTTTAGCGCGTCGTCGCGAAGCATTTTTGAAGTGTAATCCATGAATTTTTGTGTTTGCTTGTAAAGATAAGCAGTAATATTAGGAATGAATAATTAGTTGGAAAGATTTAATGGTCAAGAAACATTTCGGTTTAATTGCGAAAAATAAACCCGAAAGTTAATAAAGCCCTAAAAGACGGCTTTTTAAGGGTTAAAGGTTGTGAAACTACACGGTTTTCCCAATTACAACCAATATATTTAGAATATGGAAAAAATATTAGTAGCAGGTGCGCATGGCACCACGGGTAAAAAGATAATTTCAATTTTAAAGGAATCTAAAAAATTCAAGCCGGTGGCGATGGTTCGAAAGGAAGAGCAGGTTTCACAATTTCAGAATGAAGGTGTGGAAACCATTTTGGCAGATCTTGAAAAAGATGTCAGTCAAACCACCAACGGCATTGACAAGGTAATTTTTGCAGCTGGTTCAGGCGGAAAAAAAGTAAAGGAAGTTGATCAGGAGGGTGCCAAAAAGCTGATGGATGCCGCAAAAGCAAAAAGCGTGAAAAAATTTGTTATGCTAAGTTCCATGGGTGCTGATAAACCCGAGGAAGCTGACGAAATTCAAGAATATTTAAAGGCAAAACACAATGCTGATGAATATCTAAAACAATTGGGAATTCTATATAGCATAGTGCGCCCAGGATCACTAACCAATAACGACGGAAAAGGAAAAATTGAACTGGACAACAAACTGAACAAGCGCGGAGAAATACCACGTAGAGACGTTGCAGAAACACTCGTTGGCGCGTTAGATGATGCTGTTGCAAGAAACAAAACTTTTGAAATTTTGGAAGGCGAGGTTTATATAAAGGCTGCGCTGGAAAAGATTTAATATTCTATTCTGATTATAAAAAAAAGCACCTTTTAAAAGGTGCTTTTTTATTCAGCTTTCCAAAGCAATTTATGGGCTGTACCGTGATCTCCCAATTGGTAAACGCTTAAAGAGGCAGCCTGAAATTTGATTGGTTTAAAAACATTTTCAGCCAAGCTGTCCAAAAGTTTGGTCTGTGCTACTCCAAGACTTATGTGCGGATCAAAATTTCCAAAACTGTGCTTGTCAATAAACTCTGGAACATAAGTTACAGTAGATTCACTAATTGGGCTTCCATCCGGGTTTTGTATAAAGGAAACTTGCGAGCCGTTTTTCACAGTATAAGGTTGAATAAGTTCGATGATTTTTTCGTGAAGTTTCATTAAAAAATTGCTCTTTTCAACAGCAACCATTGCGAAACTTTCCTCTTTGTCTTCGTAATAAAAAAGGCTTTTCGCGTTTAAGGAATCGTTTTTAATTGTTTCAAAAAGCCCTTCAAATATATTATCTACTTCTAATGCGTTAGTAACACTCGTTAAATCTTCCTCTTTTATGAAACACTGCAGAAGCGTGATATGCGGCACATGGTTTTCATCGAGCTGTATGGTTTCGGGATTGTTTTGATTTATAAATGAGTTTAGCTGAAGGGATTGTGCATACATTTCTTCCGAAGGAATCAAAAGCACATCTATAGCGATTATATTTTGCTTTTTTGGAGCACACGAAAAAATACCCAAACAAACGCCAATAGCAATTACAAATTTTTTCATCCGTAAAAATCTTTACTCTACAATCATTTTTATGGTTTGCGTTGAAATACCGTTGTCCAATTTCAACAAATAAATTCCATTGGAAAGATTATGGTTCCAAGTTAATTCCATACTTGGGCGTGCCCATGTTTTTTGCATCAGTCTTTGACCGGTTATGCTGAAAACCGTCGCCGTTAAATTTTGTATTGAAGTATTGCTTGGAATTACAATGTTGATATTTTTTTGAACTGGGTTTTGAGCTAGAATAAATTGATTTGAAAACTGATTTTCGCCTACAGAAAGTACCCCATCCCTAATTTCATCCAAAGCGAATTGAGCACTTTCAGCCGTTACGGTAACGTGTGGTTCATTATCATTTGGAATGTAAAAATTCACAAAAGGGGAATCATTCAAATTTGGTGTTGCAAACCAATCTGGATTGTCTATCGCCAAAGAACTCATAGTTGGAATGAAAGAATATAAGTCCTGCTGAAGTGCATTTATGAAATCAATAAGCACTTGGTTGCCACCGCCATCGCCAAGCGCATCGCTTATACTTCCCGTTCCGCCCGGAGCGCTGTCTACGCCTGCTGTATTGTTTGGCGATTGTGCGGTTGTTTGATATGTATTAATAGGAAAACCAAAAAAGTTTACGGTAACATCTGTAACGGTATTGCTTTGATTTGCGGCTGGCGTAAAGTTCAGTGCCACATCTACATCGGTAGTGGCATCTATTTCAAGGTTGGTATTAACAATTGTTATTCCTGGGCTACCCGTGGTGGTTCCATTGCCTGCACCGTTGATCATGGTAACGTTTCTTACATTGCCGGGAAAGCCAAGGGCATCCAACTCTGCCTGAAATTCATTTCTAAAACCTGGGGCGCCCAAAGGCAATACTTTTGTTGGGTCTTGTTCATAATCGGAACCCGCAAGCAAGTGCCCTAATAAATGGTCTGTAAGCATTTCTTTAGCTGCAGGAGAGTTCAGCAACTGATCAACAACTTGTTGGGCGGTGGCATCACCTACTTGAATTGCAAAGTAATTTATTAAATATTGAAGGCTGATAGGAATGTTTGCCCCGCGATGTGGCGCATCAAAAGAAATATATAGACGCGTTTCAGAATCCAAACTGTTATCTTCCATATATGACAGGGCGTAGCGAGCAATAAGACCTCCCATACTTGGGCCTAATACTACCAGTTCGTTATCGCCCACTTTATCTGCGTTTAATTGCTGAATCATTGCTATCAAAACCATTGCGTTTCGCTGAATGTAATCGCCGCCGCCGTCAATATCTTTTCCTCCCGTATTGTAAAGGGGAGCGTTGAGAATTACGATGTCAAAACCTTCATCGCGAAGGATGTCTGCCATGTTTTGTCCATCAAAACTTAAGCTTGCATAAAGACCGGGAATATCACGGGAATCGCCCGGATCAAAACCATCTAGGACTATAATTGGTTTGTCCAGCACTCCATCTACATTGTCTAAATAGATTTCATATTCGCCTTGGCCGAAATAGGCTTGGGTTTCGTCATAACCTTGGTATGCTATGTTTGCGGTGATTGTTTCAACCGCCATGCTTTCGGGATAAATTGCGTTTTGGGGGATATTTTGGAAACGTATTTGGGCGAAGGTTAATTGGGCAGTGAAAATTAATGATAAGATGTAAAGTTTTTTCATTGGTCACTATTTTGTTTTAGCTGAGTAAGTTAATGAAATTTTAAAGATATTTTTCTTTCATTTAAATGCCTTTCAAAATTAAAACCTCATAAACCACCGCATCAACTTCAATCGAAAAGGAGTATGCGGGTAATAACGGATGGAGGGATCGAGCCAGGTAGGTTTGTCCATCACACTTTTATAATGGGTAAAAGTTTTAAAACCTGCTTCGCCATGGTAGTTGCCAATACCGCTGTGGCCAACGCCGCCAAAGGGCAGGTTTGAATTGCTGATGTGCATCACGGTTTCATTAATGGCACCACCACCAAAGGAGATTTCCTTTAAAATTTTCTTCTTTATTGAAGCGCTTTTTGTAAACAGATAACAAGACAATGGTTTGGGTAGGCTGTTTACTTTGTCAATGGCTTCTTCTATAGTTTCGTAGGTGAGAACGGGAAGGATTGGGCCGAAAATTTCTTCTTGCATTACGGCGTCTTCCATCGTTACATTTTGCATTATTGTGGGCTGGATGTAGCGGGTTTCTTTATTGTTTTCTCCCCCAAAATATATTTTCTCTGGTACGAGCATTTTGTTAAGACGCTCAAAATTATCGTTGTTTATGATTTGGAGGTAATTATCGTTTTCAAAAGCAAAATGCTGATTTATGATTTCCTCCTTTGTCTGTTCCAGAAATTTTTGTTCGATGCTTTTATGAACCAAAACATAATCAGGTGAAATGCAAGTTTGTCCTGCATTTAAAAATTTTCCCCAAACCAATCGCTTCACCGAAACTTTTAGGTTGCAACTTTCAGTAATGATGGCGGGACTTTTACCACCCAATTCCAGTGTGACTGGCGTTAAATTTTCGGCGGCGGCTTTGTAAACTATCTTGCCTACTTTGGTACTACCGGTAAAAAATATTTTGTCGAATTTCTGCTTCAAAAGTTCTTGGGTCTCTTCTACTCCACCTTCAACTACCGTGAAAAAAGCTGGATCGAAATTCTCCTTTACAATTTTTGCCATTGCGGCTGCGGTGTGTGTCGGCAGTTCATTAGGTTTTAGTATTACAGTATTTCCAGCAGTAATTGCTGCAATAACCGGGGCGAAGGAAAGTTGGTAGGGATAGTTCCATGCGCCAATGACCAAACAGACGCCCAAAGGTTCTGGAATAATGTAACTGGAAGCGGGGAAATTGAGGATGCCTGTAGAAACGGGTTTAGTACGCGCCCAATTAAATATATTGCTGCGGGCTTCTTTAATGTCTTTGTAGAGTAGCGAAAGCTCAGTGGTGTAATTATCAAACTCTGACTTTTTGAAATCTTTATAAATGGCTTCGTGCAGAAGTGGTTCGTTTTCTTCTAATGCTGTTTGAAGTTTTTTTAATTGCGCTTTTCTAAAGGGAAGGTTTTTTGTTGCGTGGGTGTTGAAAAAAACCCGTTGTTTCTTGACTATTTGTTCCATGGAATCAATTTTCACTAAAAATACTTTTAATGAAATTGAATGGTGTTAAAAAAAGAAGAAAAATGCTACTTCTCCCTATTCAAAATCTTGTATTCTTCATAACAACCACTGATGGCGTCGAGAATTTGAAGGTCGTTTGCGGTACGTATAAAATCTTTGGAATAGCTGCACTTGTTCAGTATTTCATCAATATCTGCACGTTCCAGCTGGAGCACGGCCATCAAGGTTTCACGGTCAAACTTACTTTGAAGGAGATTTCGGATTTCATCATCTTCCTTCATTTGCCGGAGCTTCCGCATCTGTTTCGGTCGTTTTCCAAAAACATTATAGAGAAAATCTGCTGGATTAAAGATAGAGCTCAGTACTTTACTAACGGCACCGGGCTGGTTGCTTCCGCCTTCATAACCCGTGTTTAAACCTGAAATACGGTATCGGTAATTATCGTAAATGGGGATTAGTTTTGCATCAATCTCTACATAGCCCGTTAGTTGAACCGGCTTTACCACTACTTCTTCGAGGGCGATGCCCAGTTCGGTCATTTTCACCTTTATATCGCCAAACTTCAACCAGTCATTGGTAACGCGAACCCGCAGGGATTTAAAGCCCAGATATGAAAAATATAGCGTGTCATTTACCGCAGCCTTGATTGCAAATTCACCCTTTTCATTAGTAGTTGTGCCTTTTACTTGATTAAGGTTTACAATGTTTACATTTTCCAAGACATTATCGTTGGCATCGTTCATTACGGTACCCTTTATGACATTTTCGTTTTGGGCAAAGGAATTTGCAACGGTTACCATTAGGGCAAAAAGTAGGAGTATTCTTTTCATACAATGTTTCAATATACGGAAAAATTTCACTGGGGCGAAACCTTTCTTTCGATTTCAATTTTAGCTTTCAATTTTTCCTTGACCCCGCCAAACCATTCGTCATTTAGGATGCTGAGGACAATACTGTCCCTTCTACCCGTTGGCGCCGCACAGTTATTACGCAAGATGCCTTCAACAGTACAACCTATGCTTTTCATCGCAGCAATGCTACGCTGGTTTATAGCATCTGCACGAAACTCAACACGGTCTAGATATAAAGTTTCAAAGGCAAATTCAAGCATCAACATTTTGCATTGTTTGTTTATTCCGGTTCCCTGAAATTCCTTGCCGTACCAAGTATACCCTAATTGTACGGTGTTGTGGTTTTTCTGAAAATCATAAAAACGGGTGCTGCCCGCAATTTGCTGGGTACGTTTGTCAAAAACGATGAAAGTGTATGCCGTTTCTTGCTTCCTACCGAGTATGGCAGAATCAATATAGGCCTTTAGATTATCAGAACCACTGGCCGGTTGCAGGGAGTACTTCCAAAGCTCTGGTTGTTCTTCAGAAAAGTGAAGCAGCAACTCAAAGTCTTTATGGTGCAGGGGTCTCAGCCGCACACGGTCGTTTTCCAGTATGTATTCCTGCAGAAAGTTGAAGGTTTGCATAAGCTTAAAAAAACGGGCTTCGATTAAAAGGCCCGTAAATATACTTATATAGACGTTAAAGTGGTACTAAAGTTTAATAATTGGTTATTATCCTTTTCTTCGGCGTCTTCCGCCCGTGCCCTTTGCTTCTGGACGCGGTGCACCCCTTCGGCTCTTGCCTTTGAATTTTGGCTTGTCACCTCCATCAAAACCGCCACTACGTTTTTTAAAACCGCCTTTTCTTCCGCCGCCGTCGCCACGATCATTTCTATCACCTCTTCTTCTACCGCGATCGCGTCCGCCGCCACCACTTCTACCTTTGCTGCGTCCTGTATCTTTGGATATTTCAATGTTGATCTGTCTTCCGTCAAGTTTAAAATCCTTAAAAATACCCATCACCAATTCTTGGTGGGTAGTATCTGTGTTGAAAAAGGAGAAACTATCTTTTACGTCAACTTTGTAAACATCGTCTTTCCCAAGTTGTAACAAATCGCGAAGGAAATCCTTAAGGCTCATCCAATCAAAATCATCTTTGTTACCGATATTTATGAAATACCGCGTACTGTCTTTTGCATCTTCGTCAGAAAAGTTGCGCTCTCCGGAAATGTTTAGGTCCTTACTGTTTTTATAGTAATTCAAGAAACGTGTAAACTCTACGGAGAATACTTTTTTAATAAGTTCTTCCTTCGAAAAATCTGCCAATACCTCGTTGATATTTGGAAGGTATGAATTTATTTCAGGGTTAATCTCGGTATCCTTGATGCTATTGGCCAAATGAAACATTTGCACTTCGCAGATTTCCATACCTGAAGGTATTTCCTTTGCAACGAATTGTTTCTGGATAATTTTTTCGATGCTTTTTATTTTTCGAACTTCACTTTTTGAAACAATAACGATGGAAACACCTGTTTTACCGGCACGACCCGTACGGCCGCTTCGGTGGGTGTAGGTTTCTATTTCATCTGGAAGTTGGTAATTTATTACGTGTGTAATATCATCAACGTCAATACCACGGGCAGCAACATCGGTTGCTACAAGCATTTGGATTTGACGGTTTCTGAAAGATTTCATTACCAAGTCGCGTTGGTTCTGACTTAAATCTCCGTGTATTGCAGCTGCATTGTAGCCATCTTCAATTAATTGTTCCGCCACTTTTTGGGTGTCGCGTTTTGTTCGGCAAAAAACTACCGAAAAAATATCGGGGTTTGCATCTGCCAAACGCTTTAAGGCATTGTAACGATCGCGTGCATTTACCAAATAATATTCATGTGAAACTTGGTCAGACCCCACGTTTTTTGTCCCTACGGTAATTTCCACAGGCGTGTGCATAAACTTTTTGGCGATGGTGGATACCTCTTTGGGCATCGTTGCGCTAAAAAGCCAAGTGCTTTTGTCTTTTGGTGAATGTGAAAGAATTTCCGTGATGTCTTCGTAAAAGCCCATGTTGAGCATTTCATCTGCCTCATCGAGCACGCAGTATTCAATTTTTGAAATATCTACAAGACCCCGACCAATCATATCTTTCATTCTACCAGGGGTTGCAACAATAATCTGAGAACCTTTTTTAATCTGGCGGGCTTGGTCCGTAATACTTGCACCACCATAAATGGCGGTAACGTTTAGCCCTGGCAAATACTTGCCGTAAGCTATCATTTCATTTGTAATCTGAAGACAAAGTTCGCGCGTTGGCGAAAGAATAAGCCCTTGTGTGGTGCGGCTGTTCACGTCAATTTTTTGCAACATTGGAAAACCAAATGCTGCGGTTTTTCCCGTTCCTGTCTGGGCCAGGGAAACCATGTCGGTTTCACGCTCTAAAAGGATTGGGATTGCTTTTGCTTGTACTTCCGAAGGGGTTTCAAAACCCATGTCGGCGATGGCTTTTAGAAGATTTTCTTCCAAGCCGAGTGCTTTAAATGCTGTCATTTTTTATAATAAAGTTTTTATATGCGTGCTAATGGGAAGCTACTGGACATATAAAAAACGGACAGCTTCACTATAACACTCCTCACCCTGAGGATTTTTCCTGAAAACCATAAGCAATGGCTATTGATTTTTCAAGGGCGCAAAAGTAACTTAAAGTTTTCAGTTAGTAGTCACTGTTAGCAGTTTTTTGTGAAACTTTAAAAATGTTTTCAGTATTCAGTCGCAGTTGGTAGTCTTTTGTCTAAAACAATTGACTTCAAAGGGTTAACCATTGAGGTCTAAAACTGTGAACTGTGACTGCAAACTGTGACTTATTTAGAAAGATAATCAATCAATTGCCGCATTGCTTTTCCGCGATGGCCAATTTCACTTTTTTGCTGAAGTGTCATTTCTGCAAAGGTTTTATTGAAACCTTTCGGTTGGAAAATTGGGTCGTAGCCAAAGCCTGAGTCGCCTCGGAGTTCTTTAATTATTTCGCCTTCGCAAATGCCCAGAAACATAATTTCTTCGTGTTCCATATTCAGTGCAATGGCTGTTTTGAAACGGGCGCTTCTATCCTCTTTGCCTTCAAGATTTTTCAGCAGTTTTTTAATATTTGCAGCAGAATCGTGTGAAACGCCAGCATAGCGGGCGCTGTAAACTCCCGGTTCTCCATTTAATGATTGTACTTCCAGACCGGTATCATCGGCAAAACAGTTTAAATTGTAATTGGCACGCACGTAGTTTGCTTTTAAAATGGCGTTGCCTTCTATTGTATCTGCCGTTTCGGCAATGTCTTCTTGGCAGCCTATATCGTCCAGGCTTAACAATTCAATATGTTTCGGAAGCATTGTTTTTACTTCGGTGAACTTGTTTTTATTGTGGGTGGCGAAGACGAGTTTCATTTTTTAGTGTTGAGTATTTAGATTTGAGATGCGAGATTTTATTTTTTCTGAAATTTGCAGAAGTGTTTCAAAATCACAACTTTCGATGAAAATAGCAACCTCTTCTTTTTCATATTTAAATTTGAGTTGTTGCCTATCGTAATAATGATATTTAGGACCTGCAAAAAGTATAAAATTAATTGCCGTGATAAAAAAATTTGTTGATTTTATCTTCGCTTCTATTTCACTTATAAGGTCAAAATGATAAAACCGATTTGTATTGAATTTTGAATTATCTACCACATTAAATCCATCTCTTCTAAATTCAATTTCAAATAATGGATGAGTTCGCAAAATCATCTTTTCAGCAATCATTGCTTCGAGTTTTCAAGATAATACCGTTCAATTATCTCTTCTGAAGCCTTAATAGTCTTTTTCATCCATTCCATTTCAATCTCGAATTTTTCTGTATCGGAAAGCTGCCAATTTATTTTGCTCTGCTTCATTTTTGAAACCACGCTTTGCAAAATAATTGCCGCGGAAACTGAAATATTTAAGCTTTCGGTAAAGCCATACATCGGGATTTTAAGATAGCCATCAGCTGCATTCATTACCGTATCGCTAAGTCCGTCGCTTTCTTTTCCGAAGAAAAAGGCGCTCTTTTTTGAAACGTCAAATTTATGGAGCATGGTAGAATTGTCGTGGGGCGTGGTAGCAATAATTTGATAGCCTGAATTCCGTAAATTTTTAATACACTCAGTGATGGAATGGTACCGCTTTAAACTTACCCATTTCTGCGCGCCCATCGCAATTTCCTTATCTACACGTTTTCCCAAGCGTTCTTCCACAACGTGCAGATCCTGAATCCCAAAAACATCGCAGGTACGCATTACCGCGCTGGTGTTGTGGAGCTGGTATACATCTTCAGTAGCTACGGTAAAATGGCGGGTTCGTTCAGACAGCACTTTTTTAAACAAGGCAGTCCTTCGTTCGGTGAGATAGGTTTGTAAATATTGAAACAATGCTAAATCCAAAGCGGAAAAGATTTTTGGTTGAAAAAATATCGAATTTCGATTTCGCTAATATAAAAGTTATTGGGTTAATAGTTTCTTTCTTAAAACCGCAATTTTTAAATAACTTAGTAATTCAATAATTAATTATGAAAATAGCAGTATTGACTGGCGCAGGTGTGAGCGCGGAAAGTGGTATAAAAACGTTTCGCGACAGTGGAGGACTTTGGGAAGGGCACGATGTAATGGAGGTTGCATCTCCCGAAGGTTTTAAAAGAAATCCGGAAGTTGTTCTGGATTTTTACAACCAACGCCGCAGACAATTATTGACCGTTCAACCAAACCCTGCGCACAGGGCATTAGCAGCGCTTGAAAAAGCACATGATGTGGCAATCATTACACAAAACGTAGACGATCTGCACGAACGCGCCGGCAGCACAAATGTGATTCACCTTCACGGCGAATTGTTGAAAGCTAGAAGCACCTTTGATGAAGGCTTAGTGATGGAATGGAAAGAAGATCTGAATTGGGGCGATGTATGCGAAAACAACCACCAACTTCGACCACACATTGTTTGGTTTGGTGAAATGGTGCCGATGATTGAAGTTGCTGCAGAAGTTGTTGAAAAAGCAGATGCCATTATAATTGTGGGAACCTCCATGCAAGTTTATCCTGCAGCTGGTTTGATTCAATATGCCAAACCAGATGCTCAGATCTATTTTGTGGATCCAAAACCATCCATTTCAGAAAGTAAAAAAATTATGGTTTTTGCTGAAAAAGCATCTATAGGTGTTCCAAAAGTAGTTGAACTTCTAAATTAAAAATTATGTTGCCTGAAGATTTAAAGCAAAAATTGATGGAGGTTGATAGCAGTAAAACCAAGCGCGTGGAAATTGCTATGTGGGTAACAAAAAAAACCCATTATGTTCGCGAAACACTGCAATGGTGTTTTGCTGAGGATAGTGAACTTTTGGTTCAATCCGCTTGGGTGCTGGAAATTATTTGTGAATACAAGGCAAAAAATTTCTTTAAATACATGCATTTGTTTTTTGAAAAACTCCCGACCATTAAAAATGATTCCGCCTTGCGCTCTTGTGCAAAAATTTGTGAAATGCTTTGCCATTATCATTTTATGAAAAGCTGCGGGGTATTTTATGAAGTATTAAACAAAAATGAACGAAAAATTATAACAGAGTGCTGTTTTGATTGGCTCATTACAGATCAAAAAGTAGCTTGCCAAGCTCCTGCAATGCAATGTCTTTATTATTTGGGATGGGATAACGACAAAATATGGATTTATCCAGAATTGCGAGATATTCTCATTACAAATGCCCCACACAAAAGTGCTGGGTACCAAGCCAGGGCGCGGAAAATTTTAAAAAAGATTTCATAGAATCTTTCTTCAGTGTTAAAATAACCATAAGTGGTTTTTTAAGCCACTTGATTTTTTTAGCTTTATGTAAATTTATAAAAACACCATTATGAAAATTAAAGTCTTAATTGTGCTTACACTCTTAGGTTTAGCTTTTTTTTCCTGTAAAAATTCGACAAAGGAAGATGAGGAACCCATCATCCCGACCGATACGAAAGCTACCATGGAATACAATGAAAATAGGCTGGATACAATTCCCGAAAACCGTGAGTTAACACGTGTTTTTAAAGGAAGTGGTGGGGAGCCTTTTTGGAGTGTAACTTTGGATGCAGATAAAATTCATTTTGAATCGGCCGTTGAGAGCTTAAAATCTTTTTCTGCGTCTATAGCAACCCCTGAAATTACAGGCAAAACCACTACCTTCACTTCAAATCCAGATAAGGGGACTATAAAAGTGATGCTTATAGAAGAAAAGTGTATTGGGGACATGAACGGAAAAGAAATGACCCACCAAGTAAAAGTTTCCATAAAATTGAATAACGGATCAGATTTTCAAAACTTTAAAGGCTGTGGCTCCTATGTTCAAAATTGATTCAATAAATTATTCTATTCAATTCCCACAAAAGAAAAATCGTAAAGCAAAATTGGGTTTTGCATAGTAAAATTGGATCAAAATGAAAAAGCGCCATAGAAAATTATTTTATCGCGCTTTTTAATTTTTTTTTCAAGCTGTATCCCGTGGTTGGTGCTTTTCTTTTCTTTCCTTCTCTTGGTAATTTATATCTTTCCCGTGTGTAGCACTCTTATTGATTGCTTGTTCTTTTTTGCTCTGTTTTTCCTGTTCAAGGTTTTTTTCTTTCTTTTCCATAACTTTTATTTTTATGATGAAATGATAAGGTACAGAATCTATCGCTGCCAATCAAAAAATTAAAACAGAATTAACACCTAACGCTCCACACCTTCAAGCAGCCATTCTTCCAATTTTACATCTTCATCCTTACTGTGAAGCACTGCAATATCTCCAGTAGATTCAAATATTACGGCACGCACCTGTGAGAGCTCCAAAACATTTGCTTCGCGAAGTTTGGAGCGTAAATCGGTTTCAGTGACTCTTGCCTTTTTTAAGTTTTCGTAAAGTATGTGCTGCCCATCCATTAACAGCAGGGGTTCGTTGTCAATTAATGTTTGTACAATTTTAAACCGTCTAACCATTGCCACTGAAATTTGGAGTATGTACACTGCCGCCAAACCGACCACTCCCTGAACCAAACTGACCGATTTTGATAAAACCGTAGTGGCAATTATAGAGCCAATGGCCACCGTCATAGCAAAATCAAAACTGCTCATTTTTGAAAAGCTGCGTTTGCCTGCCAATCTTGTAAATATGATTGTGGCAGCATAAATTCCTATGGCCGTAAGAATAATTGCAACAATAGATGTGGTAGATGCTTCAAACCATTTTATCATTTCAGTCGATTTAGTTATTAATTCATTTATCTGTTAAATTTATAATATTCCAAAAAGGGGTGCGGTGTTTTATTGATGGAATGGACAATCGCTTCCATCCCCATAACGCTGAAGGTAATGCCATTTCCGCCAAAACCCAAAATATAATGCTCGTTTTTATCTGGATCCGGTTTGCCAAAATATGGTAATCCGTCTTTTGTTTCCCCAAAGGTGCCCGCCCAAGAATAATCTGCCACGAAAGGAACGTCCGGAAAGCATTTTTGAAAACGTTTAGTAAGCTCCTTTTCCTTTCGCGAGAGCATGGCGTCACGACGGGTGGCATTTTTAAAATCCCGATCGCCGCCGCCCATTACAATACGGCCATCATCTGTGCTTCTAAAATAAAGATAGGGTGAATCAGTATTCCAATAAATTCTTTTAGCAAATGGTTTTGGAATTTTTTCAAAAGCTTCAGAAGCCAAGGCGAAGGTACTCTTTAAGGCAACTATATTTTCCTTAACCGTTTCGGTACTTTCATAGCCTGTGCAGTGCACCACATCTTCCGCTTCGATGCTAAAACCGTTTTTTGTTTTGGCAATTAATTTTTCATTTTGGGACTTTATGCTGTCTATTTCTGTTCGATCGTATATCTGTAGCCCATTTTTAAGGTTAAATTTTAATAGGTCATTTGCCAGTGTATAAACGTCCATTACTGCACCCGATTTTGATTCAATAGCTGCATAGGCTTTAAGGCCCAGCGTATCTAGTTCCTCTTTTGTTAACCATTTCACCTTAAAACCATGCTGTTGCCTTGCTTTAAATTCATCTTTCAGAAAAGAGACATCTTTTTTTGAAGAGGCAAAATACAAACTGTATTTTTGCTGAAAACCACAATCGGAACAAATTTCTTTCACAATCTCCTTTAAATCGCTAATTGCTTTTTCACAATTTTGATAACTGGAGACGGCACAGGTAAGACCTACTTTTTTAATCAATGTGTGCAAAGGAACGTCTATTTCATATTGAAGCATGGAGGTACTTGCAGCCGTACTACCGTTACAAACATCGCGACGGTCCACCATAATCACTTTTTTACCCTCCTTCATAAGTTTATGGGCAATCAAAGCTCCCGTAATTCCTGCGCCGATGATTAGAACTTCCGAAGAAATTGATTGTCTCAATGAAGGATAGCTTTGGGGTAAGGAATTTTTGATAAGCCAAAAAGGCTCGTTGGAGCGTACTTCCATATTTTTTTATTGAAATTTAAGCAATCTGCATCAGGAATGCTTTCTCTTTAATATTTATTTATAATATCTCCGGCAATCGTTAAAAAGTTCTCAATTGTGATAATGATAAGATGCTCTCGCCCTTATGAAAAGTATCTTTAATTTGAATTTTAAAAAAAGAAAAGATATGAAAACAACTCATGAAAAAGCAAAAGAACACAACCACGAAAAGCTTGTAGACAATCTACAAGAACTCTTGGAGAAAAATTATGATGCCGAAAAAGGATTTACAAAGGCAATGAAAGATGCAGAAAATTCAAGATTGAAAACTTTTCTTCAACAACAAGCTGCGCAAAGAGGGCGCTTTACCAATGAGCTATCGCAGGAGATTATAAATCTCAACGAAAAACCAAAAGATAGCGGAAGTTTTACCGGCGATCTTCATCGCACATGGATTGACATTAAAAGCGCCGTATCAGGAAATGATGACGAAGCGGTTTTGGAAGAATGCATAAGAGGTGAAAAAGCAAGTTGGGAAGAATATGAGGATAAGCTGAAAAATTATAATTTTCCACCGAAAATTTCAAATCTGTTACAAAAGCAAGCATCCGAAATTCATACAACATTAAATCGTGTTAAAACGCTTGAAGATCTTGCAGACGATTAATTCCTTTTTTCAAGTTTAAAAAAAAAGTCCTGGAATATAAATTTCCAGGACTTTTTCAATTTAACTAATGTTTGTTTAATTTTTAACAAACTTCTTACTAATCACTATTCTATTTCCGTCTAAAATCGTAAGGTTATAAATTCCTTCACTTAAGTTATCCACTTTCACAGTGTTATCAATGTTTAATACATCATTTGTAAGTATCCTCCCAAGCATATCTGTTATAGCTACGGAATATTGGCTTAAATCTATATTATTTGCACTAATATACAGTCTATCGTTTACAGGGTTTGGATAGATTGAGAAAGATGCATCACTAAACTCATTTACTCCTAAGGGTGCAGATGGAAGCTCCAAAAGGTCACCACCAAGGGGGCTTGCCACAAACAAACCGAACTGCGGACCGTTTGAATTTTGTGAAGGATCCAAAAATCCAGATGCCAATACGGTCAATGCTGCGCCATCAAGACCCAAAGTTGCTAAAGGAGCTTGGTAAGCAGCTACCCCCACCGTGCCACTTGCATCTCTTATTTCAACCACATAATCTGCGGTAGGCAATTCAAGGTATCCTTGAAATTCAGTATAACTTATATCATCCACAATGGTCCCTGCGCCTACGCCAGTCTCAACCACATCCACAGTTGGAGCATCTGTAGAACCGTGATGTACCAATATATCCACATTTGCTGGGTTTGAAGCCATTTCACGGGCCATTGGATAAACCTGCAAAGTCAATGGAGGTGCAGGGTTGTAACCTGTTGGACTAACAATTCCGTCTGCCACGACAATGTATTTTTCATCGGCCGTAAGTGTTACGGGCACTGTTAATAACACATCGCCTACATCGGTACTATTTCCGGGTGCGATGCCAATATTAATTTCTACACCTGCTGGAAGATCAAGAAAAGGTGTTGCTGTTCTAAAAGCAAAATCATCTAACGCTAAATCAGTGTTTATATAAACATCCACTTCTGCTGCAGCCGCATCGGCTGAGTTGTGTATCACTTGTACACGAGCTGTTTGTGCAATTGAAGCAATTGAAAATAATGCAATTGCAAAGATTGGTAATAATTTTTTCATAATACATAGAGTTTTTAGTTCGGAGTAAAACTAAGAATTAATTATTTTGTTTAATCTTTTTTTATAAAAGTTTAACAAAAAATCTTTATTCATTGAAATACAATGTATTATAAAAACAAAAAAGCCCCAAAACTACGATTGGGACTTTTCAATTAAATATTATTAAAAACTTAAACTATACGGATGTCTGCATTTTTTATTGCTGCAAAACCACCCGCAACATCCACAACATTATGAATGCCTCTATTTTTTAAAATTGAAGCCGCGATCACAGAACGATATCCGCCGGCACAATGCAAATAGAATTTATCTTTCACAGGAAACTCCTTTAAATATTCATTTAAAAATGTGAGAGGGGTATGTTTGGCGGTTGGAAGATGTGCCGTGGAATATTCGCCGTCATTTCGAACATCAAAAACTGGGGCATTGTTTTCTAGCTCTTTCTTCAAAGTCTCCGCATCAACAGATTCTAAAGTATCTATTTCTTTTCCGGCAGCTTTCCAAGCTTCTATTCCGCCTTGCAAATAGCCCAGAGCTCTATCAAAACCTACACGTGAAAGCCTGGTAATGGCTTCTTCTTCCCTTCCTGAAGGAACTACCAATAAAATTTTTTGTTCCACATCTGCCAATAGAGCACCTACCCACGGAGCAAAACCACCATCCAATCCTATAAATATTGATCTTGGAATATGCCCCTCTATAAAATCTTTTTGGTTACGAACATCCAGTACCACCGCGCCGGTTTCATTCGCAACTGCTTCAAATGTAGAAGCACTCAAGGGCGTGGTTCCCTGAGCTATTACTTCGTCAAAAGCGGTGTACCCCTCCCTGTTCATTTTAACATTCATGGGAAAATAAATGGGAGGTGGCGCCAACCCCTCAGTTACTTCCTCTATAAATTCTTCCCGGGTCATATCGGCCCGAAGGGCATAATTCATTTTCTTTTGGTTACCAAGCGTATCCACAGTTTCTTTCATCATATTTTTTCCGCAAGCGGAACCTGCGCCGTGGGCAGGGTAAACTATTACATCATCCGCCAGGGGCATTATTTTATTGCGGAGACTATCGTAAAGAATACCCGCAAGATCTTCTTGAGTAACTTCATTTGCTTTCTGCGCTAGATCTGGACGGCCCACATCTCCTAAAAAAAGGGTGTCGCCACTAAAAATCGCATAATCCTTTCCGCTTTCATCCTTAAGTAAGTAGGTGGTGCTTTCCATGGTATGGCCGGGAGTGTGTAAAGCTGTAATGGTTACATTCCCCACGTGGAAAGTTTCACCATCTTTTGCCAAGATTGTTTCAAAAGACGGATCGGCATTGGGTCCATAAACAATGGAAGCGTCCGTTTGTTGTGCAAGCGAAATATGGCCGCTCACAAAATCTGCATGGAAGTGTGTCTCAAAAATATATTTAATTCTGGCTCCGTCGTTTTTGGCACGATCCAAATATGGCTTTGTTTCGCGCAGAGGATCTATAATAGCGGCTTCACCATTACTTTCAATATAATATGCGCCTTGCGATAGGCAGCCTGTATAAATCTGTTCAACTTTCATAGTATGTCCATTTTCGGCAAAGATAGGTATTGTATTTTCTAAATTTTATCATGAAATATTCAATCTTACATTTTTCACATAAATTTTGCATTAAGACTTTTAACTTATTTTATCTTTACCCAATAACCTAAAATAGATACTCCAGATGAAAAAAATGGCTTTTATTCTATTATCAATCGTTTTGGTAGCTTGCAGCACCGAAAAAAACCAAGAACAAGTAGTTCGCGACTTGGCAAAAAAAGATATAATTGAAAAGCTTCAGCTCCCTGAAGGCACAAAATTTACCGATGAAAATATTGAAGTAATAGAAACTGAGACCGGAGAAGGATCTTTTGGGGTAAGTTATTTGGTTAAAATAACCGTTAAATCACAAGATCGGGAAGGTAATGAGGTTACAAAAACTTATACGTTCAATTATAAGAAAACGGGTGATGGCGGCTTGTCTGAGCAGGATTATGAACTTGTTTCTTTTGAATAACAATAGCTCAATTTTTATGAAAGTATTATTTTTCGCGATTTTTTCATCCATCGTATTCTCGTGCAATTCTGCCCAAAATGCAACTGCTCAGAAAAAAGACAATGTAGCGTATGCCAAAACCATAACCGCCGAAGACCTTCAAAAGCATTTATATGTTTATGCAGGTGATGCCATGGAAGGACGTATGACGGGAACCAAGGGGCAAAAATTAGCTGCCGAATACATCCGTAATTTCTATATGGATGAAGGAATAGAATCTCCCATTGAAAAGAACAATTATTATCAAAATATTCCCCAAAGTTATTTTGAAGGAAGAAAAGATCCAAAATCTTCCGAAAACGTAGTAGCTTTTATTAAAGGTTCAGAAAAACCCGACGAAATTATTGTAATCTCTGCCCATTTAGATCACGTTGGGATGGATAGCAAAGGCAATGTTTTCAACGGTGCAGATGATGATGGAAGCGGAACGGTTGCAATTTTGGAAATAGCCCAGGCCTTTCAAAAAGCTGTTAAAGATGGCAATGGACCCAAACGCTCCATCCTTTTTCTTCACGTAACGGGAGAGGAAATTGGTCTGTATGGTTCCAGATATTATACTGAAAACCCTCTGTTTCCTTTGGAAAATACAGTTTGTAACTTGAATATAGATATGATTGGAAGAATTGATCCAGAAAAAAAAGATAGCCCAAACTATATTTATCTCATAGGAAGCAATAAACTGAGCCAGGAGCTGCAGGATGTCTCTTCTGAAGTAAATGAAAAATATACCCAACTAGAGCTAGATTATAAATATGATGACCCCAACGATCCCAACCGTTTCTATTACCGAAGCGATCACTATAATTTTGCGAAGAACAATGTTCCTATTATTTTTTATTTTAATGGAGTGCACGAAGATTACCATAAAATTACCGACACTCCAGATAAAATAGAATATGATTTAATGGAGAAACGCGCCCGGCTAATTTTTTATACCGCCTGGGAGATAGCCAATCGCGAAAAAAGAATTATAGCAGATAAACTTTAGCTACGGCTGAATTTTATCTGTTCAAACCTTGGCTGTTAACCCAACGCACGTATTCAGCTTTATTTACATTGTGTTGGGCTAAACTTTTTGCGAATTTGTGATATCCAAAATTATTCACATCTGCAACAAAGTAATAATATTCGTGTTTTTCTGGGTTTAATACAGCATCTATTGAAGATATATCGGGCATTGTTATTGGGCCCGGCGGAATTCCAGCGTATTTGTATGTATTATATGGAGAATCAATTTCCAAATCTTTATAAAGTACCCTTTTAATAATTTGATTGTAATCATCGGTGGTGCGCTTTATTGCGTAAATAACCGTTGGATCTGCTTGAAGCAACATTCCCACTTTCAATCTATTCAAATACACTCCCGCTACCCTTGGTCGTTCATCTACTTTTGCGGTTTCCTTCTGAATAATGGAAGCCAAGGCCATTACTTGTTCGGGGGAAAGATTTAATTTTTTGGCCTTTTGCATTCTGGACTCGTTCCAGAATCGTTCGTATTCAGATTTCATTCGGTCGCGAAAGGTTTCCGCGGAACTGTTCCAATAAAACTCATAGGTATTCGGAATATACAATGAAAGCGCTGTTTCCTCATTTAAACCTACTTCTTTCAAAAATTCTGGATCGCGCATTGCCGCCAATAACGAAAGGCTATCTGCTTCAATTTGATTTGAAATATGACCAGCCAAATCCTGTAAACGCTCTTGATTATTGAATTTAACATTAATCGGAATATTTTTACTTCGCAAAGTATTTACAATATCATTATTGGTCATTCCCTTTTTTAGAATGAAATGCCCTGGTTTGATATTTGAGCTGTATTTTTTCTGATTTGCTATGGTTATAAAAGATTCAGTATCCCTCAAAAGCGGCTCCAGTTCTTCAGCCACATCATCTATCGTGGCATTGGTAGAAATATAAACGTGAGCTTCTTTATTGTTGAAAGCTGTATTTCCAGAAAAGGCAGTGTTGTAAACATACCAAGCAAATGCGCCCATCCCAACGGCACCGAGCAAAACAATGATTATCAATATTTTTTTTATGTACATTTTAATTTAGGAATTAGGGATTTGGGATTTGGAATTTGGAATTTGGAATTTGGAATTTGGAATTAATTGATAAAAGTATTCAGATTTGTATTTTCCTTCAGAAAAAACCCAGTCTTTTTTAATGCCGCTTTTTTCAAAACCAGCTTTTTCAAAAAGTTTGATGCTTCCTTCGTTTTCGGTTGTTATTCCAGCAAATATTTGGTGTACGTTCAAATGTTTAAAAGCATAATCGCAGGTTAGTTTTAATGCTTCCGAAGCATGCCCTTTTCTTTTTTCTTTTTCAGAAAAAATAACGATCCCAACCCCTACCCTTTTGTTTTTGGGGTCAAACTCGAAAAGATCTATAAAGCCCACAGCCGCTTCGTCGTCATTTTTGCAAATCACTAATCGTAATTGCTTTACATCATAAATATCGCGATGGCTGTTTTCAAGGTATTGTTTCAAAATATATTTGGAATAGGGTGTGGTGGTATTGCTTACTTCCCAAAGGGTTTCATCATTCTCCAGATTATATAGAAAATCCAAATCGGAAGGTTCCAAGGCACGTAAAAAAATATGTTCTCCTTTTAATGTAATCATTTCCAGATTCCTTTAAAAACTTGCGTTGCCGGCCCTTCCAAATACACATTTTTATAGCCATTGCCAATTTTATCAAAACGAACCTGTAACTGGCCGCCCGGGGTTTTCAGCAGTACTTTATTTTCAGTAGTTCTGCCGGTTTCAAACATTGCGATTGCAACGGCAGTTACGCCTGTGCCACAGGAAAGAGTTTCATTTTCCACCCCGCGTTCATATGTTCGGACTGAAAAAATGGCAGCATCATCTTGTTCCACAAAATTCACATTTGCACCTTCATTTCCGTAGATTTTATTCCGAATGTTTCTGCCGCAAGTAAACACATCAAAATCCTGTAAATTAGAGACCATTTCCACATGATGCGGTGATCCAGTGTTCAAAAAAATATATTCTTCAGAAATATTTACATTTTCAACGTTATTCATTTTTAAAGAAACCCAATCATTTTTCACCGTTGCCTCATGCATTCCATCAACAGCTTCAAAAGTTACTTCTTCTGAAATAATTCCCAAGTACTTTGCAAAATGCGAAATGCACCTTCCGCCATTCCCGCACATGGAACTAAGATTTCCATCACTGTTATAGTAAACCATTTTAAAATCTGCCGAAGGATGCTTTTCCAGCAATAGCAGCCCATCAGCTCCCACTCCAAAACGACGGTCACAGATTTTTGCCACAAGGCCTGTGTTTTTTTTGGGAAAAAATTCTTCGCGATTATCGATGATCACAAAGTCGTTTCCCGTGCCTTGATATTTGTAAAAGGTAAATTCCATAACTGCGCAAAGATATAAAAAGCCATTGCGAGTACCATTGCCGTTTTGACGTTAAATGCAAGTTAAAACAGTGTTTTTGGCATACTATTTTCAAGCTATACTTGTTAAATTTGTTGAAGTAATTAAAATTATCTCTTCAAAAAAAGGGTTTCTTCCTTTGTTCTTTCCAGGATCGGAAACTCTTAAAACAGAGAAAAATGGAAAACTTGAAAAAAGAGTTTTTGAATTTTTTTAAAGCATTATTAATTAAAATTTTTAAAAAATGAAGCAAACGATCCGTTTATTTCTAGTAGCATTATTTGCCGGAGCCATTACACTTGGGGGTTACAAACTTTTTGAGACAAAAAACCACATTTCTTTCCAGCCCGAGCAAAGTACAAATTTTATTCCCACTAACCTTTCTGCTGCAGCTGCCGAAATGAATACTGATTTTACCGATGCTGCGGAAAAAACAGTACATGCAGTAGTGCATGTTAAAAACATGAGTGTTAGCACACAACCCACCAATATTTTTGAATACTTTCAAGGTGGCGGTCAACCCCGGGCCCGTGTAGGCAGCGGAAGCGGTGTAATCATTTCACCCGATGGATATATTGTTACAAACAACCATGTAATTGCCAACGCTACAAATCTTGAGGTTACCTTAAACAACAACAAAACCTATACGGCAAAATTGATTGGCACCGATCCAAACACCGACATTGCCCTAGTAAAAATTGATGGCGATGAAGAGTTTCCCTTTATTCCTTTTGGCGATTCAAACAATATAAAAATTGGCGAGTGGGTGCTTGCCGTTGGGAACCCTTTCAACTTAACCTCAACGGTTACCGCTGGAATAATTAGCGCAAAAGCCCGTGATTTAAACCAGTTTGACGGCAACCCACAATCCTTTATTCAAACAGACGCTGCCGTAAACCGTGGAAACAGCGGTGGTGCCTTGGTCAACACCCGTGGCGAATTGATTGGCATAAATACCGCCATTACTTCGGAAACGGGAAGTTATGTGGGGTATTCCTTCGCTGTTCCTTCAAACAATGCGCGCAAAGTGATTGAGGATATTTTGGAATACGGAAACGTGCAGCGTGGTATTTTAGGAATACAGGTAGGAAATATCAATCCACAAATTGTTGAAAAATATGGCATCAATGACACTGAAGGTGTTTTTGTAGGTGGCATTGAAAAAGGTAGCGGCGCAGATAAAGCTGGAATAAAAGAAGGCGATATTATAAAACAATTGGATGGTTATAAAGTTTCAAAATTTGCGGATCTCTCAGGGTATTTGGGTTCAAAAAGACCAAATGACGTGGTGGAAGTAACCATTCTTCGCAATGGACGGGAAAGAAAGATACCTGTAACGTTGGTAAAATTGGAAACTTTCTCCATTGACGATCTGGGGTTAGAGGTGAAAAACACTTCTTCTGAAGAATTAAAGGAACGGGGCCTTAAAAATGGTGTTACGGTTACACGCGCCCTTACGCCAGAAATAGCACAATACAAATTAGAAGGAATCATAATTACCAAAATTAATGACGAGACCGTTAATGACATTGATGATGTAAAGCGAATTATGACACAGCGTGATTATCGCTCACCAATCAAAATGACCTTTATGGATACTGCCGGCAACATAAATTCATTTATTTTCAGATAAAACAGTATTGCAAATCCCTTAAAACACCGCTGAAAACCAAAACCCTCAGCGGTGTTTTTATTTTATAATTTTATTTCCCCAAGCCGATGGAAATAAGTACTTTTGCACCAAATTTTAAACCCTTTAAAAATCCTTCCTTATGAGTTTTGATGACGTTTATGAAAAAGAACTTTCTTTTCAAACAGATCGCCGGAAAGCAGCTGTAGAATTTATAAAAATTATTAGCGACCTTTGGTACGATAAGTCCATTGAATTGGTACTTTTCCGCAACCAACTTATAGACCGCAACGTGAGCGAAATTTTAAACCTTCACGAATATGCGGGCGAATTTGTTCAAAAGCCAATCTCAATTTTTGACTCTGTTGAAATTGCACAGGCTATCAAAACGTTAGACCTTCCACCGGCAAAACTGGACATCGGCAAGCTTACTTATGAGTTTCATTTGGAAGATGACAAATACTCAAACGCCCTTTCCTTTGTTTCCGATAAATTAAAGGATGCCAAGGAAACCAAGAACATTGTTCCAAAAGACGTGGTGCTTTATGGCTTTGGAAGAATTGGCCGCTTGCTGGCCCGAGAGCTTATGACCCGTACGGGGAAGGGTAATCAATTACGCCTTCGTGCTATTGTAGTGCGCGGAAAAATGGATCAAACCGTTTTGGACAAAAGAGCATCCTTATTACAGTATGATTCTGTACACGGTGACTTTCCTGGAACAGTGCGTACCGATCTTGAAAACAGTGCTTTGATTATTAATGGAACAACAGTTCACATCATTTCTGCAAACAATCCAGAGGATATCGATTACACACAATACGGAATTGAAGATGCGTTGGTAATTGACAACACGGGTGCTTTCCGCGATGATAAGGAATTGAGTCGTCATCTAAAATCCAAAGGAGCTTCAAAAGTATTGCTTACCGCTCCCGGAAAAGGCGTACCCAATATTGTACACGGTGTAAACCAAAACGATTATGACCCTAATAAAGTTGATATTTTTTCAGCAGCATCTTGCACCACAAACGCTATCACTCCTATTTTAAAAGCCGTGGAGGATTCTTTTGGAGTAGTTCGTGGGCATTTGGAGACTATCCACGCCTATACAAACGACCAGAATTTGGTAGACAATATGCACAGCAAATACCGTCGTGGCCGTGCCGCAGCATTAAACATGGTAATTACCGAAACTGGAGCCGGAAGCGCTGTGGCAAAAGCGTTGCCAGTTCTTGCCGGTAAACTTACCAGCAACGCCATTCGCGTGCCTGTTCCCAACGGCTCGTTAGTAGTTCTGAATCTTGAATTGGCCACCCCAACTACTTTGGACGGCATTAATTCAACAATGAAAAAATACGCCTTGGAGGGCGATTTGGTAGAGCAAATAAAATACTCATTGAGCAATGAATTGGTATCCAGTGATATCGTTGGTTCTTCCGCGCCCGCTATTTATGACAGTAACGCAACCATCACCACCGAAGATGGTAAAAACGTAGTGCTGTATGTGTGGTATGATAACGAATATGGCTACAGCCATCAGGTTATTCGCTTGGCTAAGTATATTGCGCAAGTTAGAAGATATACTTATTATTAATAGTAAATAGCTATAAATACAAAATCCCGCTATGTTTATAGCGGGATTTTTTTTGCAAACTCTGTTGTTTTCCGTTAACGTTTATGTATATGAGCTGTGGCGTGTCTCGGCACAGACATTTCTTGATGCAAACTGGTTTTGGAAAATCTGTAGGATTTTCCAAGTGACGACAGACCCAAGCCATAGCTTATATACTTTGTGCCTGTTGCACAAGTTAAGGATTTTCCGTAATTTCATGGTATGCAAGGAAAAAAGATCTACCAAGAAAAGCTCTTCAACGATTTCCGTTTGAGCGAGCGCGTTCCGGAGCACAATTTTTACCGTCGGCTACAATCGGCTTTGGACCTGAATTATTTATATGCACTTACAAGGGACTTTTATGGCGACAGCGGCCAAAAGAGCATCGACCCGATCGTATTTTTCAAGCTTTGTCTGGTTGGTTATTTGGAGAACATCACCAGCGACCGCAAGCTTGTGGAACATTGCGGGATGCGCCTGGATATCCTCTACTTTTTGGGCTATGGGATAGACGAGCAACTCCCTTGGCACTCTACCATCAGCCGTACGCGGCAACTCTTTCCCGAGGATGTCTTTGAAGCAGTGTTCACCAAGGTCTTCACCCTCTGCGTGGATGTGGGGATGGTCAGCGGCCATACCCAGACGGTGGACAGCGCCCCGGTCAAGGCCAATGCCTCTATGGACAGTCTGGAGCTGAAGGTTCCGGAAGAAGAGCTGGAATCACATCTTCGTAAGGTTCGCCACATAAGCGCAATGGATAAAGAAAAGCCCTTTCGCAAAAGCAAGGGCGATAGATCAGATAAAGGCCAGCGTACTATTACCGCCAACGGGAAGGAACTCAATGCCATTGCCTCACGAAACAAACGCTGGAACAAAGACCAAGATCAGCGCCCCGGAGCGGGAAACAAGGGAAGTAAATATACCAGCAACAAGACCCATTACAGCCCCACCGATCCCGATGCCCGCATCAGCGTAAAGCCCGGCAAGGCACGGAAGCTCAACTACCTGAGCCAGCTGTGCGTGGACACCGCCCACCACGTGATCAGCGATATAAGGGCCTACCACGCGGATGGAAAGGACAACCAGCAATTGCCGGACATTGTACAGCGATTAAAACGGCGGCTAGGGAAACAAGGCCTGGTCTGGGAAAACTGCGTGGCCGACACGGGCTACAGCAGCGGCGAGAACTATGCATTCCTTGAAAGGCAGGGCATCAAGAGCTTTATCCCGCCCCACGGCACCTACAAAGGTGGCCCGGAGGGTTTTGTCTATATAGAGGGCGGGAATTACTGGCTGTGCCCACAGGGAAAAAAGGTGACCTTCCGCAAGCAGAAACTGGAAAAGGGAACGCTCAAGGATAACTATTTCACCAGGAGGAGCGATTGCAAGGGCTGTCCCATCAAGGCCCAGTGCATCGGCAAGTCGCACGAAAAACGCATCAACATAACAGCATATCGAGAGGAATATGAACGTAACATTGCCCGTGTAAGCAGCCCACTGGGCAGGTATATGAAGGGCAAAAGGCAGAGTACGGTGGAACCGGTCTTCGGAACGCTCACCCAGTTTATGGGGCTTGGCAAGGTAAATACCATTGGGCTGGCACAGGCCAACAAGTGCATGCACCTCTCGGCAATGGCCTACAACCTTAAAAAATACCTAAAGTTCGTCCAGAAACGGTCAAAAAGTGGGGCAATCTGCCTTGCGCTTACGTTTTCACTGAAAAAGCACCTTCAGAGATGTATAGCCCCGTTTTTAATACTTCCGAAGAGTGCCTACGCTGTAGCGTGAACAAAAAATAAAGCCGCTTAAAACGGCTTAAACGGGGTCAGCTTTTACGGAATTAAGGGGTTGTGCAACGGTTACCTTTGTTGCCAGCTGGCTTTATCCTCCTTGCTTTGGATTTTCGAGATGCCTTAAATTCCAATTTTTATTAATTGTTTTTCCTGTTTGAAAATTTCCCAACCAAAAATCTTTATACTTTGGATTTAAGTTTAGGTTATCAGGAATGTATGTCAAAACATCCTCATAAGTTATATAAAATTGAGTAAAATCTCCAAGTCTTTGATTGTTATAAATACTTACAACTCCAATCTCATCTTTTAAATTACTCAATTTATTTAATTCGTTAAAAGGATTATTTTCTCCGAAGACATCTTTCTCCGAGTAGTTTTTCCCGATTATTGTGTCAGTTCCATCCTTTTTTGTTGAACTAATTTCTATTTGTCCGTTTTCTGTTTTTGTAAACCAGAAGTTGGATTGATATTGGGATGTGTCAATTTCTACCAGACAAGGATATTCCGACCCTTTTAAATCACGAGAAAAAATCATAAAAGAAGTACTATCCTTTTCTTTAAAATAGTACGCTGTAAAATTAGTTCTGTCATTTATTGATTTAGTCCATATTTCCCCTTTTCCACGATACTCAAACTGCCAATTATGAAAAACATCAATATTCTTTTCGTTAATCACTTGTGTTATTTTCTTTGCTTTATCTGAAATTTCTTGGTGGGATAATTTAGAATTACAAGCTACAGCCACGTAAAATATAGAAATTAGAGAAATTATTTTTAGTGTTCTCATTTTTTTAGCTTGCTGGCAACTAGTAAATATCAACATGCAGTTTATTTCGCATGTATCTGCTAATATATAAATTTATCGCTTCCCCACCACCGCCATAAGCGTTTCCACCTTCGTTGTCAATATCTTATTCTCCTCCTCCAGCGCGGCAATGCGCTCCTTAAAAGGCAGGGTTGGGTCTGGGGCGTTGGTTGTAAAGTCTGCCGGCAGCTGGGCGGCAAGGTCCATAAAAAAGTTGTGCTTTAGGGAGGTGCTCAACTCCCAGAGTATGGCTGTTTGCAGGGTGGGCTTTTTAAGGTAATACTCAATGGTGGAAGGTTGGCGCTCCATATAACGGGACAGCGAGCTTTTATATACTTTATGCTTTGTAATATGGTCTTTAACCAATTTTCCCAAATGAGGAGAGGTGTTCTTTTGGATGAATTTTGTTTTCATAATTATAGAAATTAATTAGACTGTTATGCTATTTAATTAGACTATTATGGTGTTTAATTAGACAGTTATGATATTTAATTAGACAGTTATGATATTTAATTAGACAGTTATGATATTTAATTAGACAATTATGATATTTAATTAGACAATTATGATATTTAATTAGTCTTTTATGATATTTAATTAGACTACTATCCTATTTAATTAGACTCCTATATAATTTTATTAGACAATAAGCTAACAGTTCCAAAAAAACAGGTATTGCTACCTGCTTTTCATGACCTTTACTCTTGCAATGGCGGAGTGGGGTTTCTGCCTCCTTGCCCCGCATAGCGTACCTTAAGCCTATCATAGCTTGCCTGTGCGCCCGGTACTCCCGTGCGGGCCATAACCTCAATCATGCCGTAGGCTCCCGTGGCCATGCCATAGCTTTCATGCCCAGCCATGCGCTTTAAGTCCCGAACCCGTTGTAGAAGATCCATCAACCGGGTTTCAATGGTTTCTCCCTGTTCAAAAAGTTGCAGGTCGTTGGCCAGATAGTCTCTGTTGTAAGTGGCATTTACGGCGGCAAGGGGGTTGGTGTCCATCTCGTTTAGCACCTCTTCGGCAAACACCTTGTTGTCCACGCTTATGGCGTTTAGGCTGCTGCATTGTTCTGGCGTTAGGGTGCTATCGGGCAGGGCGGCCTGTACCGTTGCAAGACTTTCCATGATAGTTGCCATGACGTTTGCGTCAATTACCTGGTTCAGTAGGTTTTGATTTGTGTTGCTCATACGTTCTTGTTTTAAAATTAATACTGTTGCAATTTTTTAAATAAAATAATATGTGTCAAGAGGAAAAATCCTGATTTTTAAGGGGGAAATCCCCCTTTTATTACGCAGGATTTTTCCTACTTTAAAGTGCCTGCCCTGCATGCACCTAAAAACCCTTTGTATTTTTATGAGTTCATTAACTGATAATTTCTGAGGTTTCAATCAAATTTGTTAAAAACATTTGCGCAACCTATGTCTGAGACCAAAAAAAGAAGCCGCTTCAAAAAGAAACGCTATACGGTTCCTATTATCATATTAATCCTTCTCATAGCCTTTAGGCTGTACCTGCCTACGCTGGTAAAAAACAATATCAATAAGGTATTGGCAAATATCCCGGGCTATTACGGCCAGGTGGAAGATGTGGATATCGCTCTTATTCGCGGCGCCTATGTTATCAATGGAATGTACCTGAACAAAGGAACGGCAGAAAGCCAGGTTCCGTTTTTGAATTTTCCCAAAAGCGATATTTCCATCGAGTGGAAATCGCTGTTTAAGGGAAAAATCGTGAGCGAAATAATAATGACCAGCCCCGAGGTTATCTACGTTTTTGAAGACCAAAAAGAGGAAAGCGGCGATGCAAATGTGGATGATTGGACCAAGGCACTCACAGATATTGTGCCCATAGACATCAACCATTTTGAAGTACACGACGGCAAAGTGGCCTTTGTGCAGCTTACCGCAGAGCCCAATATAGATTTACAGATAGATAAATTAGAGCTTACCGCAGACAACCTTAGGAATGTGGTTGAAAAAGACCGCATCCTCCCCTCGCCCATTCGCGCCACGGGCGTTTCCATGGGCAATGGAAAAGTAGCGCTGGAAGGCAATATGAATCTGGTAAAGGAAATTCCAGATATGGATCTATCATTTTCATTGCAGGATGCCCAGGTTACCGCCCTAAATGATTTCACCAGACATTATGCCGGTATCGATTTTGAGTCAGGAACCTTTGGACTTTTTAGTGAAATAGCCATCGCAGATGGCCACCTTGTTGGGTATGTTAAACCTCTTTTGACCGATACAAAATTAATAGGAAAAGAGGATGGTTTCTTAGGTGTTTTATGGGAAGGCTTTGTAGGTTTATTTAAGTTTATACTGAAAAACCAAGGCACCGATACTTTGGCCACCAAAGTTCCCTTTGAGGGAGATCTAAATAATGTGGAAGCAGGGGTATGGCCCACAGTCTTTAATATTTTTGAAAATGCTTGGATAAAAGCATTTACCAGTGAAACAGATAATGATATTGAATTTAAGGATGCCTTTCAGGAAAATTTAACCCGGGAACAAAAACGTGAACTTCGAAAAAAAGAACGCGAAAAACGAAGAGCGGAGCGCAAAAAGGAACAAGAAGCCAGAAAAGGATAGTTTCAGTAGGAATTGCCTATTTTTGCAACTCTAAATTTTCTGAAAAATGGACCATCTCACCAAACTTGAGGAATTACTAAATCAAGCAAACACAGATATAAAAAATGGAGCTTATGATGAAGCCACAAACAAGCTTGAAAAAATAATTGATATGGACCCAAACTTCGGAAAAGCCTATAATCACTTAGGCTACCTTTATGAGGTAAAATTCAAGGAGTTTGACAAAGGAGAAACGCTATACAAGTTGTGTTTAGAAAAAAGCCCCATGTATCCGCCTGTTTATTACAACTATTCCGTACTGCTCTCTACTCTTGGAAAATATGATGAATTAAAAGAGCTTCTAGACACCGCCATAAATATTCCCGGCATTACAAAATCCACCATCTACAACGAATACGCAATTATGTATGAACAACAGGGAAAATTGGACGAAGCGATTGAATACTATAAAAAATGCGCCATGGACACCTTGGACAAAGGTGTATTGGAACGCGCCAAAGGCTCTATAGACCGTTGTAAAATGAAAAAAGAATTTCTATAATGCGAATTGATATAATAACAGTATTGCCAGAATTGCTGCAAAGTCCCTTTGAGGCCTCCATCTTAAAACGCGCCATAGAAAAAGGCCTCGTGGAAGTACACACGCACAACCTTCGGGACTATTCCACAAATGCCTACAAACAAATAGACGATTATCAATTTGGGGGGGGCGCGGGAATGGTAATGATGATTGAGCCCATCGATAAATGCATTACAGAATTGAAGGCCCAAAGGGATTATGACGAAATAATCTATATGACGCCAGACGGTAAGACTTTCAATCAGCATACTGCAAACGAGCTTTCGCTAAAGGAAAATATTATTATTCTCTGCGGGCATTATAAAGGTGTGGACCAACGCGTGCGCGATCATTTCATAACCCGTGAAATCTCTGTGGGCGATTTTGTGCTCAGCGGCGGTGAACTTGCCGCAGCCATTGTATGCGATGCCGTGATCCGCTTGATTCCCGGCGTGTTGGGGAATGAAACCAGTGCCCTTACAGATTCCTTTCAAGATAATCTGTTGGCTCCGCCTATTTACACACGCCCCGCGGAATATAAAGGCTGGGCAGTTCCTGAAATTCTCACAAGCGGCAATACTCCCAAAATTGAGGAATGGCGCGAAGACCAAGCATATAAACGCACTAAAGAGCGTAGGCCAGATTTGTTGGAGTAATGATTTTTCTCTATAAAAATAAAACAAAACATTGCTTCATAACATAAATTCCTTACTTTTGCACCCACTTAATCCAACCTCTGGCGAAAATCGTGAATGTTGTTTTAATTTAAACTATATCAAATTGACAAAATGGAAGCGTTACTAAAATTTGTACAAGACGAATTTGTTACGAAAAAAGAATTTCCTGAATTCGGAGCTGGTGATACAATCACTGTTTACTATGAAATCCGTGAAGGTGAAAAAACAAGAACCCAGTTCTTTAGAGGTGTTGTAATCCAAGTTAAGGGAACAGGTGTTACCAAAACCTTTACAATCCGTAAAATGAGCGGTACCGTTGGTGTGGAACGTATCTTCCCACTTAATATGCCAGCCCTTCAAAAAATTGAGATCAACAAAAAAGGTAGCGTGCGCAGAGCTCGTATTTACTACTTTAGAGGTCTTACCGGGAAGAAAGCCCGTATCAAAGAAAAACGCATGTAGTTTATTCTTTGTTGAAAACTCTCAAAAGCCCTGTTTTTACAGGGCTTTTTTTATGAACAATTGTTCACAACGCTTGTTTGTAAACAGTGGATTTTTAAAGACTTACAAAGTGTTGCATATCAAATTTTCCGCTCTATATTAGCTCTATCAAAACGGCCTAACAGCCCTATTGATAAAACAAAGTAACGTTCTTTTACACCATTTTTTTAAATTACTGATGAAGCTAACGCTCGCAAGAATGTTAGTCTCCAGATTTGAAAAAATAAAAAGAAAACACTTTACAGGCTTTTTTTGATTGCTTGAGATACTCACGATCTTTAGATTATTAGTATTGAGATTAAAAAAAGTTTTGGGTCAGTTTTTGAAAATGGCGTTAACCTCACGGAAAACGGAAATTACAAAAACGAAACCCGTGTAAGTAAGTCACAACTGCAAGCTTTTAATAACCTTGCTTTGATCCAGATTCTGTCAGGATAGTTGGTAACGATTTACTTTACAAGGAGCCATATCATAATGTATTTATACAGTGATATGGCTTTTCTTGTTTTAACCTATTCTATAAAATATTCATTTTAGTTAATCTTCTGAAAAATTGATTTCACTCCCTAATCCATAACCGAATCAATAAGTGTTTTAGGACGGGTCAAACTTTAGGATCACCCGTACCAAAGCCATAGATAAGTCATAGATAGGTTATAAATAAAGTATGAACAGTGGATGAATGAGCGCTAAATTAAAAACGTCCGATACGTTTAATAAACTACCAAATATTATATTATTATACCCTTAAACATGCTATCAAACAGATGCAATTAAGACCCTCCTAAGCTTTTAAAAGCTCTTGCAAATGTTTATATTTGCATTCCTTTAAATTTCAAAAAATCATTATTTCCAAAAAACATTTCAATGACAAAATCTTCCAAAATTATATATACCAAAACCGATGAAGCACCGGCTTTGGCCACACATTCTTTTTTACCTATTGTTCAAGCATTTACTTCCCCTGCAAACATAAAACTCGAAAGCCGTGATATTTCGTTAGCGGCAAGAATCTTGGCGGTTTTCCCGGAATTTCTAAAAGAAGAACAGCGCGTAAATGATGATTTGAGCGAATTGGGAGAACTTGCAAAAACCCCAGAGGCAAACATCATAAAACTTCCTAATATTAGCGCCTCCCTTCCGCAGTTAAATGAAGCTATTGAAGAACTTCAAAAGAAAGGTTTCAATATTCCAGATTACCCTGAAACTGCTACTACTTCCGAAGAAAAAGAAATAAAGGCAAAATACGACAAAGTAAAAGGAAGCGCAGTAAATCCTGTTCTCCGTGAAGGAAATAGCGACCGTCGCGCCCCAAAAGCCGTAAAAAATTACGCAAAAAAACACCCACACAGTATGGGCGCTTGGAGCAGTAATAGTAAGAGCCATGTTGCCACAATGCAACACGGCGATTTCTTTCACAATGAAAAATCATTGACGATGGCTGCTGATGATACTTTGAGCATTGTTTTGGTAGAAAATGGAGAAAATAAAACAGTTTTAAAGGATAATCTAAAAGTATTAAAAGGTGAAATCATAGATGCTACAGTATTGAGCAAAAAAGCATTGATAAACTTTTTGGAAGAACAAGTGAAAGATGCAAAAGAAAAGAAAGTATTGTTTTCTGTTCATTTGAAGGCAACAATGATGAAGGTGAGTGATCCGATTATTTTTGGGTATGCGGTGAAAGTCTATTTTGAGGATCTTTTCAAAAAATATGCCGATACTTTTAAGAAATTAGGGGTTAATGCCAACAACGGTTTGGGCGATTTGGAAAACAAACTTTCCGAATTGAATGAAGACGAAAGAGACGCTATTCTTAAGGATATTAAAAAAATAATGGCCGAAAACCCAGATTTGGCGATGGTGAATAGCGATAAAGGCATTACCAATCTCCACGTTCCAAGTGATGTAATTATCGATGCATCTATGCCGGCAATGATCCGAAATTCTGGGCAAATGTGGGGACCTGATGGGAAATCTCACGATACTAAAGCTGTAATCCCTGATAGCAGTTACGCAGGTGTTTACGAAGCCACTATCGAATTCTGCAAGAAACACGGAGCCTTTGACCCAACCACAATGGGAACCGTTCCAAACGTAGGTTTAATGGCTCAAAAAGCCGAAGAATACGGAAGCCACGATAAAACTTTTGAAATTTCCGCAGACGGAAAAGTACAGGTTTTGGATGCTTCCGGAAAAGTGATTATTGAACATACTGTTGAAAAAGGTGATATTTGGAGAATGTGTCAAGTAAAGGATTTACCTGTTCAAGATTGGGTAAAGCTTGCCGTTGAACGTGCCCGGGCAACCGGAAATCCAGCTGTATTTTGGTTGGATGAAAACCGTGCCCACGATGCCGAACTCATCAAAAAAGTGAATAAATACCTTCCAAATCACAATACTGAAGGACTTGAAATTAAAATCCTTTCCCCCGAAAAAGCTACCAAATATACTTTGGAACGCGTAAAAGCTGGAAAGGACACAATCTCTGTAACAGGAAACGTACTTCGTGACTATTTAACTGACCTCTTCCCTATTTTGGAATTGGGCACGAGTGCAAAAATGCTTTCAATCGTTCCATTGATGAGTGGCGGCGGTTTGTTTGAAACAGGCGCAGGAGGTTCTGCCCCTAAACACGTTGAACAATTTTTAGAGGAAAACCATCTTCGTTGGGATTCTTTGGGAGAATTTTTGGCTTTAGCAGTTTCTTTGGAACATCTGGGAACGAAATATGACAATCCAAAAGCAATCGTTTTGGCAGATGCTTTGGATGAAGCCACTGAAAAATACTTAGACAACAGTAAATCACCTTCACGAAAAGTAAAGGAACTGGACAACCGCGGAAGCCACTTCTATTTGGCGATGTATTGGGCGGAAGCGCTTGCAAAACAAGACAAAGACGCAGATTTGAAAAAAATCTTCACTCCCATCGCAACAGAATTAAAGGAAAACGAAGCCAAAATAAATAATGAATTGATCGCCGTTCAAGGGCATTCAGTAAACATTGGTGGTTATTACGAACCAACCGATAAGCTGGTTTCGGAAGCGATGCGACCGAGCAAAACTTTTAATAACATACTTTCAGAAATAAAGTAGTAATCTAACCGTTTTAAAACCTTCAGTACAGCTGGAGGTTTTTTTATATATAACAATCAAACATTTGAAAAAAATACTAACTTTTCTACTTTTTCTCGGAAGCTTTATAGCCTTCGGTCAGGAAAAATATACTATCAGCGGCACAATTTCTGAAGCGGATACAGGCGAAACTTTGATTGGTGTAAATGTTATTATCCCTTCGCTTCAAACAGGTACGGTAACCAACCAGTACGGTTATTATTCCATTACACTTCCAAAAGGCGATTATGAAATTGTTTACAGCAGCATTGGTTTTGCAACCCAAAAACTTGAAATCTCCCTTTTTGAAAATACAAAAAAGGATTTGGCCCTAGCCACCGATACCGAAAGTTTGGATGAGGTAATCATTGAAGCCAATGGCGAAAAACTCAATATTCGCAGTTCACAGATGAGCGCAAACACACTTTCTACAAATACTATTAAAAAAATCCCTGTGGTTTTGGGCGAAGTGGATGTTATCAAAGCAATAACACTACTTCCCGGAGTTACCAGTGCGGGTGAAGGTGCCAGCGGTTTTAACGTCCGCGGGGGCGCTGCTGATCAAAATTTAATTTTGTTGGACGAAGCCACACTTTATAATTCTTCGCATTTGTTCGGTTTCTTTTCGGTCTTCAATCCCGATGCCATAAAAGATTTGACGCTTTACAAAGGCGGGATTCCGGCCCGTTATGGCGGAAGAATTTCTTCAGTTTTAGATATTTACCAAAAAGACGGAAACAAACGCGAATATCACGCCAGCGGCGGCATTGGCTTGGTGGCGAGCAGATTGCTTTTGGAAGGCCCCATAAAAAAGGACGAAGCATCGTTTTTGATTGGAGGAAGAAGTAGTTATGCGCACTTGTTTTTGCCTCTTTTCGACAATGATAATGTAGCATACTTTTATGATTTGAATGCCAAGCTTAGTTATAACCTAAACGATAATAATCGCCTTTATTTGTCCGGTTATTTCGGAAGGGATGTTTTTGAAATCTCTGATAGCTTCGCGAATAGCTTCGGAAATACAACGCTAAATCTTCGTTGGAACCATCTTTTTTCAGATAAATTATTTTCGAATCTATCTTTGATTTATTCAGATTATTATTACGGTTTGGAACTAAAATTTGTAGAGTTTGACTTTGACAGCGGCATTCGAAATTTCAATTTGAAATATGACTTCACACATTACATTTCAAACAACGTGGATTTGCGCTACGGAATCAACAGTATTTATTACAAATTCAATCCAGGTGATGTAACGCCAACTACGGAAGATTCTGGAATCAACCCTTTTAAACTTACCGATAAATACGCTTGGGAAAACGCAGCTTACGTTGATGCTGAAATAGATCTTTCAGATAAAATTTCGGTACAGGCTGGGCTTCGATTATCTACTTTCAACCGTTTGGGGCAAGACGAACTGTTTTTATACGAAAACGACAACCCGATAATTTACAATCCAGATTTAGATATCTATCAAAAGGCGAAACCAATTGATACAGTTTCTTTTAGCAGAAGTGAAACCATAAAATCTTTTGCCAATTTGGAACCGCGCTTTGCAATTTCCTATTTGCTGAATGACGACTCTTCCATAAAAGCGAGCTATAATAGGATGACCCAATATATCCATTTAATCAGCAATACCACTTCGCCAACCCCTTTTGATATTTATGCGCCGAGCGGAAAATATATTGAACCACAGTTGGCAGATCAAGTAGCCTTGGGTTATTTCAGAAATTTCAAAAATTATTCCCTCGAAGTGGAAACTTTTTACAAAAAAGTAAAAAACCGTTTGGATTATGTGGACGATGCCGATTTAATTGCCAACAACGCAGTAGAACAAATTCTTTTGAATGGGGAAGCAAGAGCCTACGGATTGGAGATGCTTTTCAAAAAAAACCCTGGAAAATTACAAGGTTGGTTAGCGTATACCCTTTCAAAAAGTGAGCAACGAACACCCGGAAGAAACCCAGCTGAAAGTGGAATAAACAATGGAGATTGGTATAATTCGCCTTGGGACAAAACGCACGATATTTCAGTAACTGGACAATATCAGCTCACAACCAAATGGTCTTTTGGAGCAAATTTTATCTTCCAAACAGGAATACCAACAACCTATCCGGAAGGACAATATGAATACAACGGTGTGGTTGTTCCCGTTTACGAAGCCCGAAACAACAGTCGTCTTCCAGCGTTCCACCGTATGGACCTTTCCGCAACTTGGACTCCTAAGCCTGAAAGTACAAAACGTTGGAAAGGCGAATGGGTTTTTAGCATTTACAATGTGTATAATCGTAAAAACGCCGCTTCGGTCTCCTTTCGTGAAAACACTGACACAGGTAAAAATGAAGCCGTTCGGCTTTCCATTTTTGGGATAATCCCTTCGGTAACCTATAATTTTAAATTTTAAGAGTATGAAGAAGTTATTTTTATTGGTGATTTTCTTCGGAATTTTTGCTTCCTGTGAAGATGTAATTGATGTAGAGCTGAATACAGCTCCACCTAGATTAGTAATTGAAGCTAATTGTAACAAAAATAGTAACGAAGATCAAGTTCAAGCGAGAGTGAGGTTGACAACAACTAAACCATTTTTCGGAAACGAAAATACTATTATCGAAGATGCTGAAGTAAAGATTATTACAGAAGAAGGATTTATTGTAAATCTTGAATATTTTAACAATGGTATTTATATGGCACCTTTCCCCGTAGAGCCTGGAAAAGATTATAGATTAGAAGTTATTTACAAAGATGAGACCTACAGCGCAACTGAGCAGTTATATAATGTTTCTCCTTTAGAATTTGTGGAACAGCGCAATGATGGCGGCTTTACAGGTGAAGATATTGAACTAAAAGCATTTTTCACCGATCCTGCAGGCGAACAAAACTTTTATTATTTTGAAGGACTCTCAGAAAGAGGTGACGTTTTAGACGTTTATAAAGATGAGTTTTTTGATGGAAATACCATTTTTGGTTACTATTTGGTGGAAGATCTTGCTGCTGGAGACGAGGTACAATTCAATATATACGGTGTAAGTGAAGCCTATTACAACTTTATGTTTATCCTTTTACAGCAAACCAGTGATGGTGGCGGTGGACCTTTTGAAACGCAGCCTGCAACCGTCCGAGGAAATATTGTAAATGAAACAAATCCTGATAATTTTCCATTGGGCTATTTTAGGATTTCAGAAGTTTCTACACTTAATTATACTGTTCAATAACCATTATTTTTAATCGTAAATTTGAATATGTCTTTTATTAAAACAACAGAATCCGATTCAAAATACAATCATTTGGAAAAAATGAGCGTTTCTGAATTGCTTCAAAACATAAACAACGAAGACAAAACCGTTGCATTTTCTGTTGAAAAATCACTTCCCCAGATTGAAAAACTTACCGAAAAAGTAGTTGAAAAATTAAAGGATGGAGGAAGGTTATTTTACATAGGCGCAGGAACGAGTGGCCGTTTGGGAATTGTTGACGCTAGCGAATGTCCTCCAACTTTTGGTGTTCCCTACAATTTAGTGATCGGTTTAATAGCAGGTGGCGACACTGCCATTCGTAAAGCCGTAGAGTTTGCTGAAGATTCCGAAAACCAAGGTTGGGAAGATCTTCAGAAAGAAAACATTTCAGAAAAAGATATTGTGATTGGCATTGCAGCTTCGGGAACAACTCCTTACGTAATTGGAGCGCTTAAGAAATGTAATGAAAACAATATTTTCACAGGTTGTATAACTTGCAATGAAGGAAGCCCTTTGGCTAATACTGCAAAATTTCCGATTGTTGTGACTGTCGGACCCGAATTTGTTACTGGCAGTTCCCGTATGAAAGCTGGTACGGCCCAAAAGCTAGTTCTTAATATGATTTCGACCACTGCGATGATTCAATTGGGAAGAGTAAAGGGAAACAAAATGGTAGATATGCAGTTAAGCAATAATAAGCTCGTGGACCGAGGTGTACGAATGATTATGAGTGAATTGAATGTTTCTGAAAAACAGGCACAATCACTTTTGGAAAAACATAAAAACGTTCGCAATGCAATAAACAATTTTCAAAATGGGTAAAGAACACACAGATTTTGATTTGTTAAAAAAAGGCCTAAAATTCATGGCCTTTGCTTTGCCATTGCTTTTTTTAAGTCCTTATTTATTAACCTTATCTTTTCTCAACAAAGAAACATTTATGTTCTTCGTATTTCTTTTCTTTGGAATTATAGCTGGTGCAGCAGCAATTTTTCTGTGTTTTAAAGGAATAAATACGATTCTGAAATCAATATTTTAGAAGCTTCGCCTTCGGAGAAACATTCCAATCTCCAACAAGTCCCTCTACGCATTACTCCATAAAAAAAACCTTCACCAAATGCATGGTGAAGGTTTTAAAGGAAGGCGGCGACCTACTCTCCCACAGGATTGCAGTACCATCGGCGCAAACGGGCTTAACTTCTCTGTTCGGAATGGTAAGAGGTGAGCCCCGTCGCTATAACCACCTTAGTTTTAGCTATGTGCTCTAAGCCATAAGCAGCAGGCCCCGGGCCTGTCGCTTAAGGCCTAGGGCCTAAAGCGTTGCGCATTCGCGCAACAAATATCTTGACATATGGAAACAGACAATAGGGGAAAAGCGAACCTACCTAAAAAAAGAGTTGCTCTCCCCGCCGGAGCGGGGAAGGCGGCGTACATAAGCTTACGGGCTATTAGTACCGCTCGGCTGGGACGTTACCGCCCTTGCACCTACGGCCTATCGACGTGGTAGTCTCCCACGGCCCTTTAAAGAAATCTCATCTTGTGGTGGGTTTCGCGCTTATATGCTTTCAGCGCTTATCCCTTCCCGACGTAGCTACCCAGCGGTGCCCCTGGCGGGACAACTGGTGCACCAGCGGTCGGTCCAATCCGGTCCTCTCGTACTAGGATCAGATCCACTCAAATTTCTTGCGCCCACTGTAGATAGAGACCGAACTGTCTCACGACGTTCTGAACCCAGCTCGCGTGCCACTTTAATGGGCGAACAGCCCAACCCTTGGGACCTTCTCCAGCCCCAGGATGTGACGAGCCGACATCGAGGTGCCAAACCCCCCCGTCGATGTGAGCTCTTGGGGGAGATCAGCCTGTTATCCCCGGCGTACCTTTTATCCTTTGAGCGATGGCCCTTCCATGCGGAACCACCGGATCACTATGCTCTACTTTCGTACCTGATCGACTTGTAGGTCTCTCAGTCAAGCTCCCTTATGCCATTGCACTCTACACACGATTGCCAACCGTATTGAGGGAACCTTTAGAAGCCTCCGTTACTCTTTTGGAGGCGACCACCCCAGTCAAACTACCCACCAAGCACTGTCCCCTTTTTCGAAGGGTTAGACTCTAGACAAGCAAAGGGTGGTATTTCAACAATGACTCCACCACGCCTGGCGACGCAGCTTCAAAGTCTCCCACCTATCCTACACATTACTTGTCCAAAACCAATACTAAGCTATAGTAAAGGTGCACGGGGTCTTTTCGTCCCACAGCGGGTAATCGGCATCTTCACCGATACTACAATTTCACCGAGCTCATGGCTGAGACAGTGTCCAGATCGTTACACCATTCGTGCAGGTCGGAACTTACCCGACAAGGAATTTCGCTACCTTAGGACCGTTATAGTTACGGCCGCCGTTTACTGGGGCTTCAATTCAATGCTTCGCCGAAGCTGACATCTCCTCTTAACCTTCCAGCACCGGGCAGGTGTCAGGCCCTATACTTCATCTTTCGATTTTGCAGAGCCCTGTGTTTTTGATAAACAGTCGCCTGGACCTCTTCACTGCGGCCCACGTTGCCGTGGGCGACCCTTCTCCCGAAGTTACGGGTCGATTTTGCCTAGTTCCTTAGCCATGAATCTCTCGAGCTCCTTAGAATTCTCATCCCAACCACCTGTGTCGGTTTAGGGTACGGGCTGCCTCGCTCGCTTTTCTTGGAAGTCGATACAATGGATTATCACCTTGGCCGGAGCCTCAGTGTACTATCACGGCATTGCTGCTCGCTTCAACGCACTATTCCGTCAGTGCGCACCATCTTTTCGCCTCCGTCGCTTTTGGCGCGGGCAGGTACGGGAATATTAACCCGTTGTCCATCCACTACCCCTTTCGGGTTCGCGTTAGGCCCCGACTAACCCCCAGCTGATTAGCATAGCTGGGGAAACCTTGGTCTTTCGGAGTGCGGGTTTCTCGCCCGCATTATCGTTACTTATGCCTACATTTTCTTTTCTGTCCGCTCCAGCACGCCTCGCGGCGCACCTTCGGCGCAAACAGAATGCTCCCCTACCACAGAATAAATCTGTCCATAGCTTCGGTAGATAGTTTATGCCCGATTATTATCCATGCCGGACCGCTCGACTAGTGAGCTGTTACGCACTCTTTAAATGAATGGCTGCTTCCAAGCCAACATCCTAGCTGTCTGTGCAGTCCAACCTCGTTTTTTCAACTTAACTATCATTTGGGGACCTTAGCTGATGGTCTGGGTTCTTTCCCTCTCGGACATGGACCTTAGCACCCATGCCCTCACTGCTGACCAACATTTTATAGCATTCGGAGTTTGTCAGGAATTGGTAGGCGGTGAAGCCCCCGCATCCAATCAGTAGCTCTACCTCTATAAAACTATATGTCAACGCTGCACCTAAATGCATTTCGGGGAGTACGAGCTATTTCCGAGTTTGATTGGCCTTTCACCCCTACCCTCAGGTCATCCCAAGACTTTTCAACGTCAACGGGTTCGGTCCTCCATTTGGTGTTACCCAAACTTCAACCTGCCCAAGGGTAGATCACACGGTTTCGCGTCTACTACTACCAACTATGGCGCCCTATTCAGACTCGCTTTCGCTGCGGCTCCGGTCCTAAGGACCTTAACCTCGCTGGCAACAGTAACTCGTAGGCTCATTATGCAAAAGGCACGCCGTCACCAGTAAACTGGCTCCGACCGCTTGTAGGCGTATGGTTTCAGGTTCTATTTCACTCCGTTGTTCACGGTTCTTTTCACCTTTCCCTCACGGTACTGGTTCACTATCGGTCTCTCAGGAGTATTTAGCCTTGGCGGATGGTCCCGCCGGATTCATACAGGGTTTCACGTGCCCCGCACTACTCAGGATACCGCTATCGATAACGCTCCTTGCCTATACCGGGCTATCACCGTCTATGGCCACGCTTTCCAACGTGTTCTAGTTCATTGCGCATCAAATGTCGCGGTCCTACAACCCCAATACCGCCGTAACGGCATTGGTTTGGGCTAATCCGATTTCGCTCGCCGCTACTATCGGAATCACTATTGTTTTCTCTTCCTCCGGGTACTTAGATGTTTCAGTTCCCCGGGTTCGCCCCCTTTCGGGTACCGTATCTTCAATACGGTGGGTTGCCCCATTCGGATACCTGCGGATCAACTTGTATGTGCCAATCCCCGCAGCTTTTCGCAGCTTATCACGTCCTTCTTCGCCTCTGAGAGCCTAGGCATTCCCCATACGCCCTTATTTTGCTTATTGTACTTTTTGCTCTTTTAATGAGTTATTCAAATTTCGTATACTAAAAGTATACACTTAATTATTACTTTTCTCGTATTCTTTGTTTCCAATATGTCAATGAACTGTCCGGATCCCCGTGTCCCCCAGGCCCGGATAACGGGCAGCTAATGGAAGGCAACGGTTGTTGTCCTTGGTGGAGAATATCGGAGTCGAACCGATGACCTCCTGCGTGCAAGGCAGGCGCTCTAGCCAGCTGAGCTAATCCCCCATTTGTTTCAGTTGCCAGTTATCAGTTAACAGTTATCAGTTAATTGATGACTTATACGTCAACTTGGGATACCCAACTTCTAAAATTTCCTTTCAATATGTGTTTATGAACTTATATTCCCGAAGAAATACTTTTTTCAAACTCCGATCTCGATTTCCGTCTCGGTTTCGGTTGTAGTCCCAGGCAGACTCGAACTGCCGACCTCTACATTATCAGTGTAGCGCTCTAACCAGCTGAGCTATGGGACTCTGTAATTGGCCCCAATGTTCAGTGTTCAGCATTCAGTTTTGATGTACTGAGACTTAACCTGTTGACCATAATATTTTAAAATTGACAGCTAAACCAAGCAAGACCCCTCGTTTTTCAATATAAGAGCCTTCTCTTGTTGAATTTCGGTCGTCTTTCTCTAGAAAGGAGGTGTTCCAGCCGCACCTTCCGGTACGGCTACCTTGTTACGACTTAGCCCCAGTTACCAGCTTCACCCTAGGCCGCTCCTCGCGGTGACGGACTTCAGGTGCTTCCAGCTTCCATGGCTTGACGGGCGGTGTGTACAAGGCCCGGGAACGTATTCACCGGATCATGGCTGATATCCGATTACTAGCGATTCCAGCTTCACGGGGTCGAGTTGCAGACCCCGATCCGAACTGAGACAGGTTTTGTGGATTCGCTCCGCCTTGCGGCGTGGCTGCCCATTGTACCTGCCATTGTAGCACGTGTGTGGCCCAGGACGTAAGGGCCGTGATGATTTGACGTCATCCCCACCTTCCTCACGGTTTGCACCGGCAGTCTCGTTAGAGTTCCCATCTTTACATGCTGGCAACTAACGACAGGGGTTGCGCTCGTTATAGGACTTAACCTGACACCTCACGGCACGAGCTGACGACAACCATGCAGCACCTTGCAGTCTGTCCGAAGAAGGGGGTGTTTCCACCCCTGTCAGACTACATTTAAGCCCTGGTAAGGTTCCTCGCGTATCATCGAATTAAACCACATGCTCCACCGCTTGTGCGGGCCCCCGTCAATTCCTTTGAGTTTCATTCTTGCGAACGTACTCCCCAGGTGGGATACTTATCACTTTCGCTTGGCCACCCAGCCTACCAATGCAGGCCGGACAGCTAGTATCCATCGTTTACGGCGTGGACTACCAGGGTATCTAATCCTGTTCGCTCCCCACGCTTTCGTCCATCAGCGTCAATGCAATGTTAGTGACCTGCCTTCGCAATCGGTATTCTATGTAATATCTAAGCATTTCACCGCTACACTACATATTCTAGCCACTTCACATTGATTCAAGGCGACCAGTATCAATGGCAATTCCACAGTTGAGCTGCGGGATTTCACCACTGACTTAGACGCCCGCCTACGGACCCTTTAAACCCAATGATTCCGGATAACGCTCGGATCCTCCGTATTACCGCGGCTGCTGGCACGGAGTTAGCCGATCCTTATTCGTACGGTACCGTCAAGCCCCCACACGTGGGGGTGTTTCTTCCCGTAAAAAAGCAGTTTACAACCCATAGGGCAGTCTTCCTGCACGCGGCATGGCTGGATCAGGCTCCCGCCCATTGTCCAATATTCCTCACTGCTGCCTCCCGTAGGAGTCTGGTCCGTGTCTCAGTACCAGTGTGGGGGATCCCCCTCTCAGGGCCCCTACCCATCGTAGCCTTGGTAAGCCGTTACCTTACCAACAAGCTAATGGGACGCATGCCCATCTTCTACCGATAAATCTTTACCATACTTCAAATGCTATCTGTATGGGCCATGGGGCATTAATCCAAGTTTCCCTGGGCTATTCCCCTGTAGAAGGTAGGTTGCATACGCGTTACGCACCCGTGCGCCGGTCTCAAGGGTGCAAGCACCCTCTACCCCTCGACTTGCATGTGTTAGGCCTGCCGCTAGCGTTCATCCTGAGCCAGGATCAAACTCTTCATCGTATAATCTTCAATAATATTGCGACCATACACCAAAAGAGCCCGACTCTCAAAAAAATTCTCGGGATTCTCACTTAGTTTAGTTTTCTTTGTCGACCACCCACCCCTTCGGGCGGTGGCCTACGCTGTCAATTTCAATATCTCAATGAACTTTTGTCTCTTTCTCGCTCGCCGACAGATCGTGGTCTGTAGTCACTCACTGTCTAAGCGGGTGCAAATGTACAACTCTTTTTTAATCCCGCAATACCTTTTTAAAAAATATTTCAAAAAAAATTTAAAGAGCTTTTTTTGACCTGCCGAACCCTCTATCTGTTCTGCTAAGCGGGTGCAAATATAGAACCCTTTTGCATTCCCGCAAACTTATTTGAAAGGTTTTTTCATAGTTTTTTCAATTTGTTTTATAAGCTACTGAAAGGGCAGTATTTAGCAGTAAAAAAAATTTTGGTATAATTATACCTTAATATATATACTAGATCTGGAAGTTCTGTTTGCGTTAAGGATTGAACGGCGTGTTTGAGCTCACCCCAAGCACTAAAAAAGCGTCTGGGGAAGCGAGTAGTGAAAGCCTGACCAATAACCGGAAACGGTTATTGGGAACGCCCAAAAAGTAATAATAAACCTTAAAGTGATTATTGCAAACGGCCGAAACTAATAGTATCTTTGCACCCTAAAATTTTTCAGTATATGATAGCCATTACCTTACCAGACGGAAGTGTAAAGCATTTTGATGCAGGGGTTACGCCTATGGACGTGGCCAAAAATATAAGCGAAGGATTAGCTCGCAATGTAATTTCGGCTTCCTTTAATGACGAAACTGTGGAAGCTACCACTCCATTGACGGAGGACGGGAACCTTGTGCTATACACTTGGAACAACGAGGAAGGGAAAAAGGCTTTTTGGCATTCTTCCGCACACATTCTTGCTCAAGCTCTGGAGCAATTGTACCCTGGCATAAAATTGACAATCGGTCCTGCGATCGAAAACGGTTTTTATTACGATGTTGATTTTGGGGACAAAACTATTTCTGAAAAGGATTTAAAGGAGATTGAAAATAAAATGCTGGAGATTGCCCGCGGAAAGTTTGAGTTTTCCATGCGCGAATCTTCGAAAGCAGATGCCTTGGATTATTACAAAAAGCAGGGCAATGAATATAAAGTTGAACTGATTGAAAATTTAGAGGACGGAACCATTACTTTCTGCGACCACGACACCTTTACCGATTTGTGCCGCGGTGGGCATATTCCAAACACCGGAATTGTAAAAGCCGTAAAATTAATGAGCATTGCCGGAGCCTATTGGCGCGGCGATGAAAACAACAAGCAACTTACCCGTATCTATGGCATCAGTTTTCCAAAACAGAAAGATCTAACAGAATATCTGGAATTGCTGGAAGAAGCAAAAAAGCGTGACCACAGAAAGCTTGGAAAGGAATTAGAGCTTTTTACATTTTCGCAAAAAGTTGGGCAAGGTCTTCCGTTGTGGATGCCAAAAGGTGCTGCCCTGCGCGAAAGACTTGAGAATTTTTTAAAGAAAGCACAGAAAAAAGCAGGGTATGAAATGGTGGTGACGCCGCATATTGGCCAAAAGGAATTATATGTTACTTCCGGTCATTATGCAAAATACGGAGCAGACAGCTTCCAACCGATCAAAACGCCAAATGAAGGTGAAGAGTTTTTATTGAAACCAATGAACTGCCCACATCATTGCGAAATATACAACAGCAAACCGTGGTCATATAAAGACTTACCAAAACGTTTTGCTGAATTTGGCACCGTATATCGCTACGAACAAAGCGGTGAACTGCACGGATTAACGCGTGTTCGCGGTTTTACCCAAGATGACGCCCATATTTTCTGTACTCCAGACCAATTGGATGATGAATTCAAAAAAGTGATTGACTTGGTTTTGTACGTTTTTGGTTCATTAGGTTTCGAAAACTTTTATACCCAAGTTTCATTGCGCGACCCGGAGAAACCTGAAAAATATATAGGAAGTCTTGAAAATTGGGAAAAAGCCGAAAAAGCAATCGTAAATGCAGCTGAAGCAAAAGGCTTGGATTATAAAGTTGAATATGGTGAAGCTGCTTTCTATGGGCCAAAACTGGATTTTATGGTCAAGGATGCATTAGGAAGAAGTTGGCAATTGGGAACAATTCAGGTAGATTACAATCTACCGGAGCGTTTTGAGTTGGAATATAAAGGCAGTGATAATGAGACTCACCGCCCTGTTATGATTCACCGTGCCCCTTTTGGCAGTATGGAACGTTTTGTAGCTATTTTACTGGAACATACGGGTGGGAATTTCCCACTTTGGTTAATGCCAGAACAGGTGAGTATATTATCATTAAGTGAAAAATATGAAAAATACTCACAAAAAGTTTTAAATTTGCTTGAAAATGACGAAATTCGCGCCCTTGTTGACAATAGGAACGAGACAATTGGCAAGAAAATTAGAGAGGCCGAAATGAACAAAATCCCTTATATGCTGATTGTTGGGGAGCAGGAAGAAAAAGATGGAACGGTTTCTGTACGTAAACACGGCGAAGGCGATTTAGGCACAATGACGCCAAAAGCCTTTTCAGAATTGATTCAACAAGCAATAAAAGAAGAATCGAAAGAATTTAATGTTTAACTAAAATTAGTAAGCCATAGCAATACGAAGAAAAAGAAGTAGAGGCCCTGCAAGGGTAATTAAAGAAGATCAACACAGAATCAACGGAAAGATTCGTGCGGAAGAAGTACGCCTTGTAGGTGATAATGTTGAAATAGGAGTTTATCCTTTAAAAAAAGCGCGCGAAATTGCTGAAGAGCAAGAGCTCGATCTCGTGGAAATTTCACCAAACGCCAACCCGCCAGTTTGCAAAGTAATAGACTATAAAAAGTTTGTTTACGAGCAGAAAAAACGTGAAAAGGCGCTAAAGGCCAAAGCGACCAAGGTTACCATTAAGGAAATCAGGTTTGGGCCAAATACCGATGATCACGATTACGAGTTCAAAAAGAAACATGGCGAAAAGTTTTTGCAGGAAGGTTCAAAATTGAAAGCATACGTTTTCTTTAAAGGGCGTTCCATCATTTACAAAGACCAAGGTGAAATTTTGCTTTTGCGTCTTGCGCGCGATCTTGAGGAATTCGGTAAAGTAGAGCAAATGCCAAAACTGGAAGGCAAGCGCATGATCATGTTCATTGCCCCGAAAAAGAAATAAAACTTCAATATTTGAAGTTAACAATAAAGCGAAATAATAAATAAAAAGTAGGAAACATGCCGAAACAAAAAACAAAATCCAGTGCCAAAAAGCGTTTTAAGCTAACGGGTACAGGTAAAATCAAAAGAAAGCATGCGTTTAAAAGCCACATCTTAACAAAGAAGAGCAAAAAACGCAAACTTGCATTGACCCATGACGGGTTGGTGGACAAGGCCGACGAGCCTAATGTTAAGCTAATGCTTCGAATGAAGTAAAAAGCCTAACCGGTTAAAACAATTATTTAAACCCTGGAGTAGTGCAATCAAAGAATTCAGAATTAATGAATCGCCTGCTACAAAAAAATTAAAATTATGCCAAGATCAGTAAACTCAGTTGCGAAAAGAGCCCGCAGAAAAAAGGTTCTTAAACAAGCCAAAGGTTACTTTGGAAGACGTAAAAACGTATGGACGGTTGCTAAAAACGCTGTGGACAAAGCGATGCTTTATTCATACCGTGACCGCCGTGCAAAAAAGAGAAATTTCAGATCCTTATGGATTACCCGTATCAACGCGGGTGCAAGACAGCATGGAATGTCTTATTCACAATTTATGGGAAGTTTAAAAAATAACGGAATCGAACTTAACCGTAAGGTTTTGGCAGATTTGGCTATGAACCACCCAGAGGCTTTTGCCGCAATCGTAAAACAAGTAAAATAAGACATTAACTATATTATTTCGCCTAAAAACCGCTTCAATAATGAGGCGGTTTTTTTATGCTAAAACTTCAACTGAAGAAGTTTCAGTATCTTCGTTAAAAATAGATCGATGTCTTGTTTCAAATTTCTTCTTTTCATTATTCTATTTGCTTCCCAAGGGTTTCTTTTTGCTCAAAAAAGAACAGGAAAACTTTACAGAATTGACAGATACGAATCTATTTATCTTCCTTTGGGAAAGATTTCATTTGCAGATAAACTTATTGAATATAAAGTTGGAACTCCCCCACCAATTCAAAAATATCGCGACAGCGTGCAATGTCTACACGAACCAAATTATAAAAATTACCAAACTCCAAATTTTACATCGCTGGGCTGCGGCGGCAGTTTGACTGTGGAATTCACGGACAATGGCTTTATGAACCTGCCGGGCGACGATCTTTATCTTTTTGAAGTTGGCCCTTCAAAAGAACCTGCTAAAGTTGAAATCTCCCAAAATGGAAAAGATTGGATTTATGCGGGAAAAATTGCCGGTGGAAAATCATCCATAGATTTAAATAAAGAAGGAATTGATACCGAAACCGTTTTCTATTTTCTTAAGATTACCGATTTAAAAGACCTTTGCAAAAGCAAAAGTGCAGGGGCCGATTTGGATGCGATTGGCGCTATAAATAGCGTAATTAAACTTACCATTAATGCAGATGTTTTGTTTGATGTTGCCAAATATGACTTAAAGGAAAACGCCAAACAAAGTCTCGATTCTCTGGCTGAATCTATTCGGCAAGTAGATAAGGCAACCATTTTGGTGGAAGGCCATACAGATAGTGATGGTGATGAAGTTTCAAACATGACGCTTTCTGAAAATAGGTGTATTTCAGTAAAAAATAGATTGATTGAAATTTTTGGGGAAGACTCGTTATATGAATTCGAGATAAAACCGTATGGCGAAAGCAAACCTCGTTTTCCGAACGATACTGAAGAAAACAAACAACAAAATAGAAGGGTGGAAATTACAGTTTTACCGCCGAAGGATTACTACGAAAGTTTAAAAAAGATTTAGGTTTTTTGCTTTTTCTTTTTAGCTGCTGGAAATAAAACGTTATTCAAAATAAGCCTGTAGCCCGGCGAATTTGGGTGAAGTGCCAATTCAGTCTTTGCGTCCCCTACTCGATGCTGATAGTCTTCTGGGTCATGGCCTCCGTAAAAAGTAAAGAAACCTTTTCCTTTTATTCCATGAATATAGCGAGCTTCGCCATTGCTTTTGTTTTCACCCATAACCAAAACATTCGCCTTTATCTCATCACGATCAAATGATGTTGTCTGTCCCATAAAACCCTTTACCAAGGCAGTGTGGTTTTGACACAGCATCGTAGGAATAGGGTCCCATTTAGCCGAATAGTCCATTAAGGTAAAGTAATCACTCTCTTTGGCAATTCTACGTTTTTCAGTCATATCAATACTTGAAAACTCATAGACCATCGGGCTGCGTTCGAGAATAAAATCCTTAAAAGCAAAGGTTTTATTGTAATCAATTTTACTCTGATACCCTGGCTCACTTGGGTCGCCGTCAAACATAGGTTCGCAAATATCTACGCCTTCAGCCGAAAGCGCAATATCAAAACTATCAGTAGCGCTGCACATGGCAAACATAAATCCGCCACCAATCACATAATCACGTATTTTTTTGGCAACGTCTAGTTTTTCTTCAGATACTTTATTGTAACCCAATTTTGCGGCCATCGCTTCAGCTTTAGCCTTCTCTTCAATATACCAAGGTGCGGAACGATAGGCGCGATAAAATTTTCCATATTGGCCAGTGAAATCTTCGTGGTGCAAATGCAGCCAGTCGTAGAGAATCAATTGATCACTTAAGACCTCTTCGTCATAAATTACAGTATATGGAATTTCGGCGTATGTCAAAACCATAGTAACCGCATCATCCCATGGAAGGTTTCCTTTGGGGGAATAAACCGCAATTTTAGGAGCTTTTTCCAAAACGACTGCGTCCATATTTTTGGACGGACTGCTAATATCTGTAAGAATTTGTTCTGTTTTGCTATCCGAAATCACTTCAAAAGAAACCCCGCGAATCTGACATTCCTTTTGAATTTCAGGGGAATCGGGCATCAAAAAAGAGCCGCCTCTGTAATTCAGCAACCATTTTACTTTTTGTTGCTTCTCCAAAACCCAATAGGTAATGCCATAAGCTTTTAGGTGTTCCTTTTGGCCCTCGGCATCCATTGGAATAAGTACGTAAGAAGCAGAAGCTTTTATTGAAAAAAGAAGTAATAATATGATTGCAACGTATTTCGGCATAATAAATATTTCGAAAAAATGAAATGATAAGATTTCCGCATTCGCGGGAATAAATATAACGACAATTTTTAAGCCAAAGTACCTAAGGATTATTAAAACGGCACATCATTATCCTCGTCGATGGAAAAATCATCGTTCATAGAACTTCCGAAAGCTTCATTGGGTGATGGAAGATTTTTTGTTTTAAAAGTATCATCGTTAGCGGCATCGTTCATTCTGGAATGGATTTCCATCGGTGTATCAAAGTTATCGAGACTTTCAAACTTACCGAGGTGGCCGATAAACTTCAAACGAATTTCATCCAAACCGCCATTACGGTGTTTTGCAACTATGAATTCTGCCTGACCAGCTGTTGGTGTGTGTTCCTCATCATCCCATTCGTCAATTTTGTAGTACTCGGGGCGATATATAAAGGAAACAATATCGGCATCCTGCTCAATCGCTCCAGATTCCCGAAGGTCTGAAAGTAATGGGCGTTTGCTGCCGCCGCGTGTTTCCACGGCTCGCGAAAGTTGTGAAAGTGCAATTACAGGAATGTTCAGTTCTTTTGCTAAAGCTTTAAGATTTCGGGAAATTGTGGAAATCTCCTGTTCGCGGTTCCCTCCTTTTTGGCTTCCGCCGGCGGTCATCAATTGTAAATAATCTACAATTATAAGTTTGATGCCGTGCTGTGACGAAAGTCGCCGCGCCTTTGCCCGCAAATCAAAAATAGAAAGCGAAGGGGTATCGTCTATAAAAAGTGGCGCTTTTTCAAGCCCCTTTACTTTTACGTTCAGTTGTTCCCATTCGTGTTTTTCAAGGTTTCCGGTACGTAGTTTTTCTGAACTCAATTGAGTTTCCGAAGAAATCAAACGGGTTATAAGCTGTACCGAGGACATTTCCAAAGAAAAGAAAGCCACAGGAATATTGTGCTCCACGGCAATATTTCTGGCCATGGAAAGTGTCAAGGCGGTTTTACCCATACCCGGACGAGCAGCAATGATTATCAAATCGCTCGGTTGCCAGCCCGAGGTAAGTTTGTCGACTTTGGTGAAACCTGATGGAATTCCGGAAAGTCCTTCTTTATTAGCTATTTCTTCAATTCTTTTCTTAGCTTGGATTACAAGATTCTGTGCGGTTTCTGAAGAACGCTTTATGTTTCCCTGTGTTACTTCGTACAATTTTGCTTCGGCGTTGTCCAAAAGGTCAAAAACGTCGGTACTTTCATTATAAGAATCTTCAATAATTTCGTTTGAAATTTTAATCAAACTTCGCTGAATATATTTTTGAAGAATGATACGCGCGTGGAATTCAATATGTGCCGAAGAGGACACTTTTTGGGTTAATTGAATCAAATAAAACTCTCCGCCAACGAGCTCGATTTTACCTTGCTTCTTAAGTTGTGTGGAAACGGTTAATAAGTCCACTGGTTGGCTGTCTTCAAACAAATCATGAATAGCTTCAAAGATATGCTGGTGCGCTTGCTTATAGAAAACTTCAGGATGTAGGATATCTATTACTTCATCTACACCTTTTTTGTCAATCATCAAAGCGCCTAACACAACCTCCTCTAAATCAATAGCTTGCGGGGGTATTTTGCCTTTTTCAAGCGAGATGACCTGCGAAGAGCGGGTTGAAAAACTGGTTTGAGGTTTGATTTTTTCCATGAAGCGAATGTAAAGAAAATGTTAAGAGGATTATATGATTTTTTGCTTTACTATATTAACCGTTCATCAACAATTGAACTGTTGAAAACTGCAAAATATTGTTGATAACCCGTAAAAAAATCCGAGGCTTTCCCCTCGGATTTACGGTATGATAAGCTATTGTTAGATTTAACTTTTAAACTCACCCATTTCCAAATATTTTTCCATCCTTTTTTTAACCAAATCGGTTGGGGATAACATTTTTAAGGTAGCATAAGACTTTTCAATGGCACCTGCCACAGTTGTAAAAGTTTTCTCACGGTCACTATGGGCACCGCCCAAAGGTTCCTTTACAATTTCATCAATTAGCTTAAGTTTTTTCATATCTGTTGCCGTAAGCTTTAAGGCCTCGGCAGCTTGTTCTTTAAATTCCCAGCTTCGCCATAAAATAGAAGAGCAGCTTTCGGGAGAAATTACCGAATACCAAGTGTTTTCAAGCATTAATACTTTATCGCCAACGCCTATTCCCAAAGCGCCACCACTTGCTCCTTCGCCAATTATAACTACAATAATTGGTACTTTCAAGCGAGTCATTTCAAGGATGTTACGTGCAATGGCCTCACCCTGTCCTCTTTCTTCTGCTTCCAAACCAGGGAAAGCACCGGGTGTATCTACAAAGCACACTACAGGTACATTAAATTTTTCAGCAGATTTCATCAAGCGCAAGGCCTTTCTGTACCCTTCGGGGTTCGCCATTCCAAAATTTCTGAATTGACGGGTTTTTGTATTATAGCCTTTCTGCTGACCCACGAACATATAACTTTGGTCACCAATTTTTCCCAAACCACCTACCATTGCTTTATCGTCCTTAAAACTTCGGTCGCCGTGAAGTTCTAGAAATGAATCTCCGCAAATGGCTTTAATATAGTCCATGGTGTATGGACGGTCTGGGTGACGCGAAAGCTGCACACGCTGCCAAGGCGTAAGGTTTTTATATATTTCCTTTTTGGTGTCGTTTAGTTTTTTTTCAATCTGTTTACAGGTATTGGTCACATCTACATCGCTTTCTTCGCCAATTAGACAGGCCTTTTCGTATTGTTCCTGTAATTCTTTTATAGGGAGTTCAAAATCAAGATATTCCATAATTTTTCCTTCTTTTTGTAAAGGTTGGTGTACAAAGATAAAATTTTGTTTTAGGTGTTGCGTAATCTTCTTCGTTTTCTTTCTTGGGTTATTTTAATGATTCCGTTGGCAATTACCGTTAGTAATATAATAGCCGCGCCGTAATAAAACTGTGGACTCATATTTTCAGAATCTCCCAAAACAATGAGCGCCAAAATAATACCATACACAGGTTCCATATTTATGGTAAGCATAACAGTGTAGGGACTTATCCATTTCATTACATGTATGGAAGCGATAAAAGCATAGGCAGTGCAGGCCGAAGCCAGGATTATTAAATAAATCCAGTCGTGTGCCGAAATGGTGAAGAATTCTGTGGTGAATTTACCCGCACAGGCGAGATAGATACTGATGCCTATAACGCCAAAGAGCAATTCATAAAAAGAAATTGCCGATGCCTTATGCTGCAAGACAAACTTTCCATTGATTACTGAAAAGAGCGCACTTAAAAATGCTGAAATAAGCGCCAAAATAATGCCCAAAGTATAGGAAGCCTCTACATCAAAAATTATGTAAAGCCCAACTATTACGATAAGTCCAAACAATACTTCGTATAAAATTATCTTTCTTCCATAGAGTAGCGGCTCCAACAGAGACGCAAAAAAAGCTCCAGTAGAGAGAACTGCAAGCGTCACCGAAACATTTGATGCTTTTATTGCCCCAAAGAAAGTGAGCCAATGCACTGCAATAAGAATTCCGGCGAAGCAAAATTTGCCCAATGTTCTTAGTGAAAACTTTAAATTTTCCTTTTTGAAAAGCAAAAAAAGAAAAACCAACCCTGCGGCCAGTAACATTCTGTACCAAACCAATGGAATGGCTTCCAAAGAAATCAACGCGCCCAAAACGGCGGTAAACCCCCAAATAAAAACAATAAAATGTAGGTGAAGGTAATTGAGGAGCTTATCGTTTCGCATTTCTTAAAAGATAGATTGCCAATATTCCAAAAACAAAATTTGGAAACCAGGTAGCCACAAAAGGTGAAAAATCACTTTGCTCCGCCATGGTACCGAAAATTTTATCAAAGAAAACAAAAACCATCCCGATACCAATGCCAATGGCAAGGTTCAGCCCCATTCCACCGCGCCTTTTTACCGAAGACACCGCTACGGCAATAATGGTAAGTATGTATGCAGAAACGGGCAAACTCCACCGCTTGTAGCGAACCACTTCATAACGGTTAATGTATGAAGAACCACGGGCTTTTTCTTTTTTGATAAAATCGTTCAGCTCGGTAAAATTCAGCGTTTCGGCAATGTATGTTACAGGTGTTAAATCTTCCAGATCGAATGAAAAAACGGTGTCCAATTTTGGCTTGCTTTCCAAAACATCTTCAAACTCCCCTATCTTTCTTTTGTTATAGTGAAACAAGGAGTAAGTGCTATCTTTTTCATTATACTTTATCTGCGCTGCGGAAATTTTATAGGTCATTTTATTTCCTTCAAAATGTTCTAAAGTAAAGTTGCTGCCTACTTTATCGGTTACGTTGAAATAGCTTACGTAAATATAATCGTTGTCGTTTATCTGCGTGTAAACATTGCTTTGGTCCCTGTCTTGCTTTCCTTTTTTTAGATAATTATAGGAAAATTCATTAAAACCCTTACTGGCCTTGGGTGCCAAATACATACTAAAAACAAGTGCTGCAATGCAAACTATGGTAGCGCCAATTATGTACGGGCGAAGAAACCGATAATAGGAAACCCCGCTACTTAAAAAAGCAATTACTTCGGTATTGTTTGCCAATTTTGAAGTAAACCATATTACCGAAAGAAACAAAAAAAGCGGAAAAAGCAGGTTCGCAAAATAAATGGTAAAGTTGTATAAATAGATAAGAACCTCACTCAAAGGAACTTCATTTTCCAAAATTTTATCAATCTTTTCGGCGAGATGGACAGTGATTCCAATTGGTATAAAAAGAAGCAAAAGGAGCGAAAAAGTGCCCAAATATTTCTTTAATATGTACCTATCCAGTATGCTGAGCATGTTATAGTCTTTGATCCAATTTCTTTACCATACCGTTTTTCCATTCGGTAAAATCACCCGCTAATATATGTTTTCTCGCCTCACGAACCAACCATAAATAAAAACCTAAATTATGGATAGTAGCTATTTGCCTTCCAAGCATTTCGTTTACAGTAAATAAGTGTCGAAGATACGCTTTGCTGTATTCCGTATCTACCCAAGTTATTCCCATGGGGTCTATTACTGAAAGATCAGCCTCCCACTTTTTATTTTTGATATTGATTATTCCTTCGGAAGTGAAAAGCATCCCATTTCTTCCGTTACGGGTTGGCATTACACAGTCAAACATATCAATACCCAGCGCTATATTTTCCAAAATATTCACAGGTGTACCCACGCCCATCAAATATCGTGGTTTTTCCTTCGGAAGAATTTCCGTAACCACCGCTGTCATTTCATACATTTCATCAGCGGGTTCGCCTACTGAAAGTCCACCAATAGCATTGCCTTCCGCGCCCACAGAAGCAATATATTCCGCAGATTGTCTTCTTAAATCTTTATAGGTACTTCCTTGAACAATAGGGAAAAATGTTTGCCCGTAATCATATTTTAAAGGCGTTTTTTCTAAATGCTTTATGCATCGGTCTAACCAACGGTGTGTCATGTGCATAGAACGTTTTGCATAATTATATTCGCATGGATACGGCGTGCACTCATCGAAAGCCATAATTATGTCTGCGCCTATGGTACGTTGAATTTCCATTACATTTTCAGGCGTAAAAACATGGTAACTACCGTCGATATGGCTTTTGAATTTTACGCCTTCCTCTTTGATTTTTCTATTTGCCGAAAGCGAATACACTTGGTAGCCCCCACTGTCAGTCAAAATATTTCGGTCCCAATTCATAAATTTATGGAGGCCACCAGCCTTTTCCAGAACAGGGGTTTGCGGTCTTAAATATAAATGGTACGTATTTCCAAGAATAATGTCAGGATTTATATCTTCCCTCAACTCACGCTGATGCACGCCTTTTACCGTTCCAACGGTTCCAACGGGCATAAAGATTGGTGTTTCTATTATTCCGTGATCTGTAGTAATTGTAGCGGCGCGGGCACTGCTCTGTAAATCTGTAGCTTCTAACTTAAAGTGCATTCAGCAATTTTTATTGAGGTGGCAAAGATAACCTTATAATTCTGAATTTAGAATTCTGTATTCAGAATTGAATGACATGTTAACAAAACTCTCAAATCGTTAATAAAAGCATACGTTTCAACTTTGAACGGCCCATTGAATGCCTTACTTTTGAAACTGAAAATTAACACATATTTATGGCAGATTACAAAGCGCTTGAGGATTTGGTAATTCAGGTCCGAAGAGATATTTTACGGCAGGTACACAAAGTAAATTCTGGGCATCCCGGTGGTTCACTTGGCTGTACCGAATTTTTCGTTGCACTATACAATGAATTGATGGAACGAAACGAAAACTTCACGATGGACGGTATTGGCGAAGATTTATTCTTTCTTTCAAACGGACATATCTCACCCGTTTTCTACAGTGTTTTGGCAAGAGCTGGATACTTTCCGGTGGAAGAGTTAAATACCTTCCGTCTTTTGAATTCACGCTTGCAAGGCCATCCAACAACTCATGAAGGCTTACCGGGTGTTCGTATTGCCTCGGGTTCTTTGGGCCAGGGCATTTCAGTTTCTATTGGGGCAGCACTCACAAAAAAGCTAAACAAAGACAAACACATAGTTTACACTCTTTGCGGTGATGGCGAATTACAGGAAGGCCAAAATTGGGAAGCAATAATGTATGCCGCCGGAAATAACGTGGACAACCTAATAGTAACCGTAGATTTAAACGGGCAGCAGATTGATGGTGCTACCAAAAATGTTCTTCCGCTCGGAAATCTGAAAGCAAAGTTTGAAGCTTTCGGTTGGGATGTGATGGATATTGAAAAAGGAAACGATTTAAAAGCTATCGTTGCTGGAATGAAAAAGGCCAAAGAAAAAACAGGCAACGGAAAACCAGTTTGTGTTTTGCTACATACTGTAATGGGCAATGGCGTAGATTTTATGATGCACACCCACGATTGGCACGGAAAAGCACCAAACGATCAACAGTTGGAAACAGCACTTTCACAGAATCCTGTAACCTTAGGAGATTATTAAAATTGAAAATAGTTCAGATGAAAAAATATACAGATACAGGTAAAAAAGATACACGGTCAGGTTTTGGCGACGGACTTACGGAGCTTGGAAAGAAAAACAAGGATGTTGTAGCACTTTGCGCAGACCTTACAGGTTCATTAAAGATGGACGAGTTTAAGGAAAACCATCCGGAGCGTTTCTTTCAAGTTGGTATTGCCGAAGCAAATATGATTGGTATTGCAGCGGGAATGACCATTGGCGGGAAGATTCCCTTCACGGGTACTTTTGCAAACTTTTCTACCGGAAGGGTTTACGATCAAATTCGTCAAAGCGTAGCCTATAGCGGGAAAAATGTAAAAATATGTGCTTCACACGCTGGGATTACTTTAGGGGAGGATGGTGCAACGCATCAAATTCTGGAAGATATTGGTTTGATGAAAATGCTTCCGGGAATGACGGTAATCAATACATGTGATTATAATCAGACAAAAGCAGCCACAATTGCTATCGCCGAGTATGAAGGCCCTGTTTACCTGCGTTTTGGAAGACCGAAAGTTGCAAATTTCACTCCTGCAGACCAAAACTTTCAAATAGGGAAAGCAGTCCAACTACAGGAAGGCACAGATGTTACTATTATAGCAACCGGCCATCTGGTTTGGGAAGCATTACAAGCTGCTGAAACCTTAAACGAAAGTGGAATTACCGCCGATGTCATAAACATTCACACCATAAAACCTTTGGATGATGAAGCAATATTGAAAAGCGTTAAAAAAACAGGTTGTGTAGTAACTGCAGAAGAACATAACTTTTTGGGTGGTTTGGGAGAAAGTGTAGCTCGTTTACTTTCTACGCATCATCCAGCTCCACAAGAATTTGTTGCTACACAGGATACTTTTGGTGAGTCCGGAACTCCTGAACAATTAATGGATAAATATGGTTTGAATGCCTCAGCAATTGTAAGCGCTGTTCAAAAAGTTACTGCCCGTAAATAATTTAAAAAATAGTATTAAAAAAAGCCCGTTTCTTAAAAGAATCGGGCTTTTTTATTAGTGCATATTTTATAACATTCTAACTGTCGGCATCTAAATAATCTGGAATGCCATCCCCATCTACGTCCGGGAAGGTTATATTTCCATTGCCATCTATTTCAATTTCATATTCTGTGAGTCTTCCATCGTTATCGTCGTCATTATCCAAATAATTTGCACCCCCAGTACCATCGGTATCGTCATCAAGTAAATAGCCATTGTTGTTTAGGTCTTCCATAAAAGAAGGGATACCATCTCCATCATGGTCCGCAACTTCGGATTCAAATAATTCAAATGAAAAAATAACTTGTTCATATGCCTTTAATCCTCCATCTGCTGTTGGATATTGATAATATGCCAAACCTGAAGGAATAAATACCGCCCCAATACCATAATTCTCAAAAGTAAGTGTCCCGTCGGGATTTTCAATAATGTTAGAGGCACCTCTAAATTCAATTAAAGCTTGCTGCAGTCCAGTGATGATGCCTGGGGCAGTAGGAGTATCCACGAGGTTAAAACGAACTGGGATTACAGAACTATCAAAAAGATCTAAACTTGATCTATCCTCAAATAAAAGTCCCTCATAAGTATTGATAGTATAATCTGAAAAATGTGGTTTATCACCCCCTCCTTCACGTACTTTAAGGTAATAAAGTTTATAAGTTACACTGGGATCAATAACATCTTTCACTTCCTTAAAATCAACTTGTTGAATTAATGGAATTAAATCGCTACCCTCGGGAATAGTGTCAAACTTCAACTTAAAATTTTCAGGGTCTGTCTGATACTCCATGTAATTGTAATAATGTGTCTCTAAAAATTTCTCAATGGAATCTTGCGCCCTAATTGCTTCAGCACCACGATCTCTTGGGGGTATGGGTTCAGGACGATTGTCATCATCTTTTTTACAAGAAACAGTTACTCCCAGTATCAAAAGTAGAAGCACAAAAGCATATTTTATTTTTATCATCATCAATTTTTTGTGGGCGCAAGATACAATTTTCCGTTATTTTTGCACACTACATTAACGATGTTTTGGGCATATTAATTATGAGGATTGATAAATATTTATGGGCGGTACGTTATTTGAAAACCAGAAACATGGCTACCCAAGCTTGCAAAAAAGGTTCCGTGAGGGTAAACGGTGATATCGTGAAACCTTCCAGAGACGTCTATCCGGGCGATACTATAAACCTTCGGAAAAACCAAATTAATTATGAACTGGAAGTATTGGATCTTCCGGAAAGCCGTGTAGGGGCAAAACTGGTAGATATTTACAGAAAGGATACAACGCCCAAAGAAGCATTTGAAACAAACGAGATGCTGCAATATGCCAAAACCTATTATCGCAAAAAGGGAGTTGGCAGGCCCACCAAAAAAGATAGAAGGGATTTGGATGATTTTACCGAATCTACAGATGAGGAAAATGAGACGTTATAACTATATTTGAAAAAAAAGCAGATGCAGCAAATAAATACCGTAATTCTCAACAAAAAGCAGATAGCCCATAAAATTAAGCGGATTGCCTATCAAATCTACGAAACAAATGTAGATGAAAAAGAGGTAGTAGTTGCTGGCATTATGACCAATGGTTTTCTCCTAGCGAAAAAAATAAAAACTGAAGTTGAGAAAATTTCTCCAATAAAAGTCCTTCTCTGCGAAGTGATAATTGACAAAAAGAATCCTACCAACCCAATTCAGACTTCTTTAAAAACAGAAGAATATCAAAACAAATCTTTATTGCTTGTTGACGATGTACTACATTCTGGAACCACTTTGATATATGGTGTAAAGCATTTTCTGGAAGTTCCCTTAAAGCAATTCAAAACGGCGGTCCTTGTAGATAGAAATCACAAAAAATACCCTGTAAAAGCAGATTTTAAAGGTATTTCCCTTTCCACTTCGCTGAACGAAAACGTTTCAGTTATATTTGAAAAAAATAATGACAGAGCAGTATTAGAATAACTTCAGAATTATTTTCGCTACGGTTTCGGTAATGCTTTCCGATACCACATCAATAGTTACCGCTGCCTGATTGTAATAAAATGCCCTTTCAAACAAATGTTTCCTAATGAAGTCTTCAAGTTCATTTTCAGTATTTATATGAATCAATAAGGGGCGTTCGTCTTTTTCCAACATCAATCTGGAAACCAAAACCTTTAATGGCGTCCTTAAATAAATTGATACAACACCCTGTTTTTTCAATATATAATCCATAGAATCACCATAGCAGGGCGTTCCTCCTCCGGTGGCCAAAATAAAGTTATCTGGCTGATCAAGTACCTTTTTTAAAATCTTGTTCTCAATATTCCTAAAATAGATCTCTCCTTTTTGGGAAAATATTTCGGAGACCGCAATTCCTTCAGTTTTTTCAATTTCAGAGTCCAAATCCATAAAAGGAAGTTTCACAACTTCTGCCAATTTTTTTCCTATGGAAGATTTTCCGCTTCCCATATATCCAACCAAAACAATTTTCATAGATTTTTAAATTACGAATTTCTCAAAATATGGTATAGCAATCTTCTGATTTTTATTGATTATTTATTCAAATGTAAATTTTTTAAGAAAAAATTCATTTGCGAACCCCTGAATTTCAAAGGTTTTGAATTTTCCTCAAATTTAATCCATTTTCGTTTTGAAAATTTAATTTAATGATAGTATATTTGCACCCGCATTAAGGAAGACCTGGTAGCTCAGTTGGTAGAGCACCTCCCTTTTAAGGAGGTGGTCCTGGGTTCGAGCCCCAGCCAGGTCACTAAAAAGTTAAGCCATTGGTTTAACTTTTTTTGTTTAAAATATTTTTTTAATAGTTTTAAACCGAATTATACAAAGTATCCACCCGGGTGCTGGAATTGGTAGACAGGCATGGTTGAGGGCCATGTGTCCTTTGGGCGTGTGGGTTCAAGTCCCATCCCGGGTACATTTTTTCCATTATGTTTAGAGAATTTTAAATTTATCTAAACAAATTCACTTCTTTTTAGTACTTTCACACAATAATTTTAATTTTTCTTCAGTGGTCAAAACACAATTTGGCATTAAGGATCTTGAAAATCTTTCAAATGTAAAAGCCCATACTATCCGTATATGGGAAAAACGCTATAATCTTCTTGAACCAGATCGTACCGATACCAACATAAGAAAGTACGATATCGAAAACCTTAAAAAATTATTGAATATTGCCTATCTCTACAATGCTGGGCATAAAATATCAAAACTTGCAAGTTTAGATACTGCACAAATTCAGGCATTGATAAGAACAACTATAAATGGGCTTGATTCTGAATATTTGCTGAACGTATTCAAATCAGCCATGTTTGAGTTTGACAGTGAGCTTTTTGACGATACACTGAAAAAAATTCTTGAGAAAAAATCATTCCGGGAAACTTTTTCAGAACTCTTTGTACCCTTACTAAACGAGATGGGGGTACTGTGGCATTCTGGCACTATTGATCCTTCACATGAGCACTTCATTTCCGAAAAAATAAAGCATTGCATAATCCTGCACACTGCGCTCAATAAGAAATCTGTTGCACAAAATAACAAACAACTTTTTTCACTCTATCTTCCTTATCAGGAAATCCACGAAATTGGTTTATTATATGCCAATTATGAATTACAATCAGCGGGTTTCAATACTATCTTTTTAGGCGCAAATATCCCCTTAGAAAGCCTAAAACATTTACTGAAAACAAAAAAGAAAGTCATATTTGTAAGTTATTTTACGGTACATCCTGAAAAATATAATCTAAACAATTATCTCAACGAATTTCAAAAAGAGGTTTGCGACAAAGGCCCGAGCGAGCTTTGGGTGCTAGGCAGAAAAGTTGGAAAAGATGTTAAAAACTCTAAAAATATTAAGTTTTTTAAGGATATCAAACAATTTACTGACCAAATAGAAACTATAGCCAGTACCTGATTTCAATATCTGAAACCCCCAATACCGAATAATACTATTCTTAAAACTTTCAAAAGAACCCAAAAATAAAAACACGCAAATTTCTTTTTTGTTTAAATAAAATGTAAATTTGTTAAACAATATGAAAAAAAACATTGCGGTTATTGGTTCTGGATTTTCATCGCTTGCCGCTTCGTGCTACTTGGCAGGAACAGGAAATAATGTAACCATTTATGAAAAAAATGAGACCATTGGCGGGCGCGCTCGACAATTTAAAAAAGATGGTTTTACGTTTGACATGGGTCCCACTTGGTACTGGATGCCCGATGTTTTTGAACGCTTTTTTGAAGACTTTGGGAAAATACCCTCAAATTTTTATGAATTGGAAAAACTGAACCCCGCATATAGGGTTTATTTTGGGGTTAATGATTTTATAACCATTGAAGATACCCTTGAAAAAATATGCACCGCTTTTGAAAATGAAGAACCTGGAAGCTCAATTAAGTTAAGAAAATTTATGGCCCAAGCCATGGACAATTACAATATAGCCATTAAAGATTTGGTTTATCGGCCAGGTGTTTCACCGGTAGAACTGGTCACTATTGCTACTATGAAAAAAATTGGGCAATTCTTCAGCACCATAAGTAAAGATGTACGTCGTGAATTTACAAACCCTCGATTAATTTCAATTTTAGAGTTCCCTGTTTTATTTTTAGGCGCAAAACCTTCAAATACACCTTCCTTTTATAGTTTTATGAACTATGCAGATTTCGGCTTGGGCACATTTCATCCAAAAAAGGGAATGTATTCAGTAATTGAAGGAATAAAAACACTAGCCGAAAAATTGGGCGTAACTATAAAAACCAATCAAAATGTAGAAAAAATAATTGTCACAAACGGAAAAGCCTCTGCATTGCAAATTAATGGAGAAAAAATTAAAGCCGATGTAGTTTTGAGCGGTGCCGACTATCACCACACCGAAACACTTTTGGATAAAAAATTCCGACAGTATACTGAAAACTTTTGGAAGAAGAAAACCTTTGCGCCTTCTGCCCTACTTTTTTACGTCGCATTCGATAAGAAAATAAAAAATGTGGATCACCACACACTCTTTTTTGATGTGGATTTTGAGAAACATTCCCAACAAATATACGATGTGCCACAATGGCCCGAAGAACCATTATTTTACGCTAGTTTTCCCTCTCAAACCGATAAAAGTGTAGCTCCCGAAGGAAAAGAAGCGGGGATATTTTTAATCCCTTTGGCTCCCGGTCTTGATGATATTCCCGAGATACGCGAGGAATATTTCGAGAAAATAATGGAACGATTTGAAAAAACCATCAACCAGGAGGTAAAAAAATACATTATATTTAAAGAGTCTTTTTGCATAAATAATTTTATTTCTGACTATAACAGCTATAAAGGAAACGCTTACGGACTTGCCAATACATTAATGCAGACAGCTTTTTTAAGACCAAAACTGAAGAGTAAAAAAGTTAAAAATCTTTTTTTTGCGGGGCAGCTTACCGTACCCGGGCCAGGGGTCCCTCCAGCCCTTATCTCTGGAAAATTAGTTGCAGGATTAATTGAAAAAGAAATAAAACAGTGAAAGAACTTTTTGACATAGTTTCCAAAAAATGCAGCAAACAGGTAACTGAAACCTACAGCACATCCTTTTCGTTGGCAACCCGACTGCTGGGGCCTTCCATACGGCAGGACATTTATAATATTTATGGTTTCGTACGTTTTGCTGATGAAATTGTTGATTCCTTTCACGATTTCAACAAAGAGGTGCTTTTTAGTCGCTTTGAAAATGCTTTGGAAGAAGCTCTTTTAGATAGAATAAGTCTAAACCCAATTTTAAATTCATTTCAGGAAACAGTCTATAAATACAATATTCAAAAAGATTTAATTGATACATTTATGGACAGTATGCGTTTGGACCTTACCAAAAGTGTTTACACAACTACAGAAGAATTTAATGAATATATCTATGGCTCTGCAGATGTTGTGGGCCTGATGTGCCTAAAAGTTTTTGTGAAAGGAGACGCTGAAAAGTATGAGCAACTGAAAGAATCTGCCATGAATTTGGGCTCTGCCTTTCAAAAAGTAAATTTTCTGCGCGATCTGAAAGAAGATTATGAAAGCTTAAGCCGAACATATTTTCCAAACACAAATCTAGACTCTTTGGACGAAGATTCTAAAAGTAAAATAATTGAAGAAATTGAAGAAAACTTCACCCAAGGTTACCAAGGCATTCTTCAGTTGCCACATGATTCAAAACTTGGCGTTTTTGTTGCTTACAGATATTATAAAAGACTGTTGAAAAAACTCCAGAAAACACCTGCCACAGAAATTAAGAATTCGCGAATTCGTGTTCCAAATATTGAAAAAATTGGGCTTTTAACACGCAGCTACGTAAAATATCAATTAAATTTGGTTAAATAACACAAAGGTCCCAGGATTAACAACAATAATTGCCTTAACAAATTAACAAATAATAATGACGACCGTTCTTTGGATATTAATTTTTATTGCTACATTTTGCATTATGGAATTCATGGCGTGGTTTACCCATAAATACATTATGCATGGTTTTTTGTGGAAATTACATAAAGACCACCACCATAAAGACCACGGCAGTTGGTGGGAACGTAACGATTATTTTTTTCTGTTTTATGCGTTGGTAAGCATCAGTTGTTTTGTGGGCTGGAGTTATTTTGGTTTTTGGGCAGGTTTGCCCATTGGCTTAGGGATTTTTGCATATGGACTCACCTATTTTTTTGTTCACGATATTTTCATTCATCAACGTTTTAAAATGTTCCGAAATGCCAATAATTGGTATGCGCGCGGTATCCGCAGAGCACATAAAATACATCATAAACATTTGGGCAAAGAAAAAGGAGAGTGTTTCGGGATGCTGTTTCCGCCTTTGAAATATTTCAAAAAATAACCCATGTGGCATTTTTACCTTCTGCTTGATCTAGCTTCGTTAAGTATTCCGTTTTTATTTAGTTTTCACCCAAAATTGAAGTTTTATAAACTCTGGAAATATTTTTTTCCGGCCACCTTTATTATGATGGCTTTTTTTATTCCCTGGGACATTATTTTTACACAACATGGAGTTTGGGGATTCAATGAAATGTACTTGTCTGGAATTAATCTTGGCAGTTTACCTTTGGAAGAATGGCTATTCTTCATTTGTATTCCGTACGCCTGTCTTTTTACAATATACGCTTTTAAAGATTTGCTTCCCAAGTTTTCAATTTCCCGGAAAACAACTGAAATAGTATATTATTTGCTACAAACTATTTTAATCGCTACCCTGCTTTATTTTTACGATCGGTGGTATACAGCCATTAATTTTGGATACGCCATTGTTTTACTAGCTCTGGTATTTAATTATAAACGCGAAGCTTTAACCGTTTTTTTTCCTGTCTTCGCTATTCTTCTCATTCCTTTTTTTATTGTGAATGGTTTTCTTACCGGCAGCTGGATAGACGAAGAAGTGGTTTGGTACCACAATGCCGAAAATCTGGGCATACGCCTGGGAACGGTCCCTATTGAAGACAGCATTTATGCCTTGGGAATGTTACTAACAGTATTTGTATTGATGGAAAAATTCAAAGAAAAATATTCTTCCAAACCAGGGAAAGCTTAAAAGCTTCTGGTGAAAAAAATCATCAAATTAACAGCTATAATATATTATATACAATACCTTAGTGAAGGTAATTCAAAAAATATTTTGCATTACATTTAATCCTAAAAATTAGAATTGTTTATGATACATCCCAAAACAGAACTAAAGTTTATAAGTGATAAAATTGGATACGGCGTTGTTGCTACTGAATTTATACCAGCCGGGACCATAACATGGGCTTTGGATGATTTGGACCGTGAATTCACACCGGCCAAGATGAAAAAAATGAATTCGCTGTACCAAAATATTCTGGAAACCTATTGCTACCGAAACAACAAGGGAAACTTTGTGCTCTGCTGGGATTATGGTCGATATGTGAACCACAGTTTTAAAAGCAACTGCCTATCTACGGCCTATGATTTTGAAATTGCGATACGCGATATTCAAGCAGGAGAAGAATTGACGGACGATTATGGTTATTTAAATGTTTCGGAGCCTTTTAACGGTATTGAGGAAGGTACGAAACGCAAAACCGTCTATCCCGACGATTTATTAAATTTTCATCAAGTTTGGGACGAGCAGCTCATAAAAAATTTCCCCGCAATTCTTAATGTTGAGCAACCATTAAAATCTTTGATAACCCCAAAATTGTGGAGCACTATTACCGCAATTGCCGAAGGTAAAAAGGAGATGGATTCTATTCTAAAAAACCATTTTCCCGGATAATTTACAGTAACTTATTCATTCAAAAGATAATCTAGTAACGCTCTCACTTTTTTACTATTCCAATCTGCGGCGCCTTCTTCCGCTATTACCATTTCACCAGTTTTTGAAATCAAATAAGTAGTGGGCAAGGCTTGTGACCTCAATTGTTTTGGCGCCTGTTGTTCTTGAAGAAAAACTGGCAACGTATATTCGTTTTTCTGAAGAAACCTCTTTACTTTTTCAGATTCATCCGAAGTAATAAAATAGAAATCAACCTTGCCTCCATAGTCATCATATAATTTCTGGAACGAAGGCATTTCTGCAACACAAGGCGGACACCATGTAGCCCAAAAATTTACAATAATTACCTTGCCCTCAGACTGTGAAAAATTGATTTCCTCACCATTTAATCGTTGTAAATTCCACTCATAACCATTAAGAGTTTCTCGTTCCGTTTTATCCTTTTCGGAAGGCGAAAACGAAACGAGCCGCTGTACAAAAACCTGAATTGGCATCCTAGTTTGAGGAAAAACCAACAAAGCTAAAAAAGCAAAAAACAATATGTTGCTCCAGTGTTTCTTTATAAACTTCATCGGCTTTAAGGTATAAAAAAACCTAACAGATTTAAAGTCCTGTTAGGTTTAACTTCTTTAAAAGGCATTTTTAAGAGTTTTGCTTTTTTATCAAATTTAAAGCTGAACCTTCACGATACCACTTAATTTGTGCATCATTATAAGTATGGTTTACCTTGATGGTATCCTTTCTTCCATCTTTATGTACAATTTCAATGGTTAACGGTCTGTTTTCAGAAAAATTGGCAATATCTACAAAGTTGAAGGTATCATCCTCTTGAATTAAATCGTAATCTGCTTCATTTGCAAAAGTAAGTGCCAACATCCCCTGTTTCTTTAGGTTAGTTTCATGGATCCGTGCAAATGATTTTACCAAAACCGCCGCAACACCTAAATGACGTGGCTGCATTGCCGCATGCTCTCGCGATGATCCTTCACCGTAATTATGATCACCCACAACAATCGTTTTTACTCCTTTTGCCTTATACTCACGCTGTACATCTGGCACGCCACCATACTCACCTGTGAATTGATTTTTAACAAAATTGGTTTGTTTGTTAAAAGCATTTACGGCGCCAATCAAGGTATTGTTGGCAATATTGTCCAAATGGCCACGATAGCGCAACCAAGGGCCAGCCATAGAAATATGGTCTGTGGTACATTTTCCGAAAGCCTTTATTAATAATTTTACACCTTGTAATTCAGAATCCTTAATAGGCAGGAAAGGATCCAGTAATTGTAGACGTTCGCTATCCTTTGCAACTTTCACCTCAACGGAACTTCCATCTTCCCTTGGTGCCAAATAACCGTTATCGTCCACCTCAAAACCTTTGGGTGGCAATTCCAATCCACGTGGCTCGTCAAGCTTTACCTCTTGTCCGTCTTCATTTAGAAGGGTATCATTCATAGGGTCAAAATCCAAGCGGCCCGAGATTGCGATTGCGGCAACCATTTCTGGTGAGCCCACAAAAGCGTGGGTATTTGGATTTCCATCCGCACGTTTTGAAAAGTTTCTGTTGAAGGAATGTACAATCGTATTTTTTTCCTCTCCTTTTCTATCGCTTCGGTCCCATTGGCCAATACACGGGCCACAGGCATTTGTAAAAATGGTTGCTCCTAAATTTTCAAAAACGTCCAAAAGTCCGTCACGTTCTGCTGTAAAACGAATTTGTTCCGAACCAGGATTTATTCCGAAGTCGCTTTTCGGTTTTAATTTTTTATCGATGGCCTGTTGTGCAATAGAAGCGGCGCGCGTTAAATCTTCATAAGAAGAGTTGGTACAGCTACCTATTAAGCCCCAGTCCACTTTTATGGGCCAATCGTTTTTCTTTGCTTTTTCACCCAATTCCCCCACCGGAGTTGCCAAATCTGGTGTAAATGGTCCATTTAAGTGTGGACGTAGCGTAGATAAATCTATTTCAATAACTTGATCAAAATATTTTTCTGGATTTGCATAGACCTCATCATCGCCCGTTAAATATTCCCGAATTTTATTTGCTTCATCTGCAATATCCGCTCTGTCTGTTGCTCTTAGAAAACGTTCCATTGCGTCGTCATACCCAAAGGTTGAAGTGGTTGCACCTATTTCGGCACCCATATTACAGATTGTTCCTTTTCCGGTACAGGAAAGATTTTTTGCGCCAGGGCCAAAATATTCAACAATAGCACCAGTTCCACCTTTTACGGTAAGTATTCCAGCTACTTTTAAAATAACATCTTTTGAAGCCGTCCAACCGTTTAGTTCACCGGTAAGTTTTACACCAATCAACTTCGGAAATTTTAATTCCCAAGGCATTCCTGCCATTACGTCAACGGCATCAGCGCCCCCAACTCCAATTGCTACCATTCCCAAACCTCCTGCATTAACAGTGTGACTATCGGTACCAATCATCATTCCGCCGGGAAATGCATAATTTTCCAAAACAACTTGGTGGATAATTCCGGCGCCCGGTTTCCAAAAGCCAATTCCGTACTTGTTTGAAACAGATTCCAGAAAGTCAAAAACTTCGTTACTCGTTTCGTTGGCACGTTTCAAATCTGGAGCTGCACCCTGTTTGGCTTGAATTAAATGATCACAGTGTACGGTAGTGGGTACCGCAACCGTTTTCTTTCCGGCCTGCATAAATTGCAAAAGCGCCATTTGGGCAGTTGCGTCCTGGCAGGCTATTCTATCTGGGGCAAAATCCACATAATCTTTTCCACGTTGAAAAGCCTTATCTGGGTTACCATCCCAAAGGTGTGAGTATAAAATCTTTTCGGAAAGCGTAAGTGGTTTTCCCGTGATCTCACGTGCTTTGTCAACACGTTCTGCCATCTGGGCATAAACCTTTTTAATCATGTCAATATCAAAAGCCATAGTTGTATTTTTAGTTGTTTGCGAAAATACAAAAATTTGGAATATTTAAAAAATATTTAATGAAAATGCTTATTTAATGAACATAATTCATTAAATATTAAATATTATTGAATATAATTATTGATATGATAATATTACCTATGAAAAACTAAGAAATTCAGAATATTATAAAAGATTGTTTTATAATTCCAAAAGGAAAGAATAAAATTTGAATTAAAACAGGCTTTTGATTATTTCTTCAATACTCAATCCTTCGGCTTCAGCCTTATAATTTTTTATCAATCTGTGCCGAAGTATTCCGATTGCGGCTTTCTGAACATCCTCAATATCCGGAGAGAACTTTCCGTGAAGCGCAGCATTCGCTTTAGCTACCAAAATTAGGTTCTGTGAGGCTCGTGGGCCAGCGCCCCAATCAATATAGTTTTTTACTGTATCTGTGGCGGTAGAGCTATTAGGACGTGATTTTCCTACAAGTGTTACTGCGTATTCCACAACATTATCGGCTACGGGAATTCTTCTTATCAATTGTTGAAAATCAATAATTTCTTGCGCAGTAAAGAGTGCATTTACAGTTTGGATTTTGCCCGTAGTGGTTTGCTTTACCACTTCAACTTCCTCAGAAAAGGAAGGATACTCAAGATTGATGGCAAACATAAAACGGTCCAACTGTGCTTCAGGTAAAGGATAGGTTCCTTCTTGCTCTATTGGGTTTTGGGTTGCAAGTACAAAGTATGGCAAATCCAACTTGTAGTGATGGCCTGCCACAGTTACAGCACGTTCCTGCATTGCCTCTAGCAACGCTGCTTGAGTTTTTGGCGGTGTTCTATTTATCTCATCAGCTAGGATGATATTGGCGAAAATGGGTCCTTTTATGAATTTGAACTCGCGGTTTTGGTCCAAAATTTCGGAACCTAAAATATCGCTTGGCATCAAATCTGGCGTAAACTGGATTCTTTTGAATTTAAGACCAAGAGTTTCTGCAACGGTATTTACCAATAAAGTTTTAGCTAGCCCAGGAACTCCGATAAGCAATGCATGGCCCCCTGAAAAGATAGCGAGCAAAACCTGCTCAACTACTTCATCTTGACCTACTATTACTTTCTTTATTTCTTTTTTGAGGGCGTCGTATTTTGAAACCAGTTGTGTTACCGCTGCTACGTCTGACATATTATTCTATTATTTTTTTGACCAATTTCCAGCAAATTCACAATCCTGGTAATCTTGATTGATGCTAATATACGTATCTTTTATTTTCTCATTCTGCCACTTGTTTATTACCTTAATTTGTTTTTCACGGAGTGCCAGTTGTTTTATACGCTCATAATCATTGGCATAATCAGCTTTGTGCTCAGCATATTTTTTTGTTACGGTAAGAATTTTGAGGCTACTTTTCCCTGTACGGTCACGATCCGTAAAAATTTCAGAAACTTCCCCTTCTTTTAAATTATACACTTGGGCACTAAGTGTCGGGTCCATTTTGGTAAGGTCAAACTTGGTGTCAAAATTTATTGGATTAATCAATTGTCCTCCATTGTTTCTTGTTTCCTTATCATCAGAAAATTTTCGGGCAGCTTCGGCAAATGTGATTTCACCCGAGCTTATTTTGGCTTTAATATCCTCTATTTCTTTTTGTGCAGCATCAATGGATTGTTGTGATACTTCGGGAAACATTAGAATATGGCGAACGTCAACTTCTTGCCCGCGAATTTTTTCAACATAAAGAATGTGCCATCCAAATTCGGTCTCAAAAGGTTCGCTTATTTCACCTTCCAAAAGAGAAAAAGCTTGATCCTTAAATTCTTTTGCCCAAGGGGAGTCTCTTTTAACCCCAGTATAAAGCCCTCCTTTAGAAGAAGAACCGGGATCTTTTGAATATAAAACCGCTTTGGTAGAAAAGCTTGCGCCATTGTCCAAAACATCTGCACGAATTGCATTTAATTTTGCGATTACCTCATCTATAGCTTGTTTGGTAATTTCGGGATCAATTACTATTTGGGCGATTTCTATTTCAGCTCCAAAAACCGGACGCTCATCTTCTGGAATGGAAAAAAAGAAGGTTCTAACTTCCTCTGGAGTTACTTCAACTTTTTCAATTACTTTTTGCTGCATTAAACTGGCTAATTTGATGCTTTTATTAGCCTCAAAAAGATCTTTCCTAAGTTGGGCAATATTGTCTTTTCGGTAATATTCGGCTACTTTTTCCTCACTGCCCAGTTCGCTCACCATATATTGTAGTTGTTGATCTATCATCCCGTTTATTTCAGCATCGGGAACTAAAATACTGTCCTGTTTGGCTTGGTGCGCATAGAGCTTGTCTTCCATCAATTTGCCCATCAATTGGCAGCGGGTAATATCTTCAATGGACATTCCCTGTGATTGCATTTCTACATAGGCCTTGTCAATATCGCTATCCAAAATAACGTATTCTCCCACCACTGCACTTACACCTTCTGCTTTATATCTTTTAAAAAGTTTCAGTGTGTCGCGTTTTTCGGTTTGCTGTACCACCAAAGAATCGTTGCTTTTAACTACACCGCTACTGTCTGGCTCTACAACGATTTGTGCTTGTAGCACTGTTGTGGAAAATAGTATTACGAATAAGAATTTATTCATTTTTATAGATTTCAAAATTGTTTGTTTCAATAGCATCTTTTGTAATATCTGTTTCAAGTTTTTTTATAAGTTCAAGCTTTCGTTTGTTTAGGATAATTTGCCTCAAAGTAGGCTTAACATAGGAAAGTGGTGCGGTATCATTGGGATTGAGCACATTTTCAATTTTCATCAAATATACTCCTAATGAATCTTGCAGTTGTGCAAAATTGGATTTTTTTAACACTTGTTCATTGGCGCCCCTGATGATGGGCAATGCCTGTGTTAAAACTTCTTTTTTTATCCAAACAGAATCATTAAAATTTGAGGATATAAATTGATAATCTTGGCTGTTTAGCGATTTTCTATCCTTCTCATTGTAGCGGTTTAATTTTTCACGAACAGCGGAAAGGCCATCATAGTTTACCGGAAGTTGCACATAACGTAGTTTTACAAGAAAATCCTTTAATTTGAAATTATCTTTATTGTTCTCATAATACTCCTGAAATTCCTGTTCTGATATTACACTGTCCAATTGCTTGCCAACAATAACGTTTTTATACGCTTCGGTCAACAAATCATTTTGATATTCCTTTACCAGTTTGTTATATTGCTCAAGCTTGTCTGGGGAAAGATTGATTTTTGCTTGGTCTATCAGTAACTGCTGGGTTGCCCACCTGTTAATGTAGTTGTTTACTATTAAGGTACTGTCTTCAGAAGAAATATCTTCAGAAATCAATTTTTGGATATCAGCTTCGTATAAATACGTATTGTTAACTCTGGCAATTGCATTTTCGTTTGTTTCCTGTCTAAAATAATCACAGGAAGTAATAAAAGTACTTATAAGTATGATATGAAAAATTCGGTTTATCACTTAAGGTCTTTTTTTACTCGTTTTAAAGCTTTTTTATTTACCTCAACTTTATATTTTTTATGAAGACTCTCCATCCAATTCTTCTCGAGTTCGTTTTGATAATCACTCAATACTCTTCCTTTAACCTCATCGAGTGATTTTAATCCCGGGGCTATAACCTGCTTTACATTCACAATAACCGAGGAATCATTGCTTTTGAAAATGGTAGAGATCCCTTCTTTAATTTCCATGTTTTTTGGAAGTTTTTCATCATCAATCTCAAAAATTCCTGGGGTAACCATTACATTTACTTTACCTTCTGTATTCACTGCTGCCTTAATTTCTTCGGAGGTTTTACCTTCGGCAAGCATGCTTTGTACTTGCTGTGCAAAAGTTTCGTTGGTAGCAGAATAGAAATCTGCATCTACGCGTTGCTTCCATTGGTAATTCTGTTTTGTCTTGTTATAAAAATTTTGAAGACCAATAGAATCGGTTTTTGCTTTGTCCCAAACATTTTTTTCCATCACATCAAAAATTAAAAGACCGTCACGGTATTCAGCAACTATGGCCGCATAATCTTCATTTTCACCTTCAAGTGCCATTTTAAAATAGTCCTTAAGCACTTCGGTTTCAAATTCATCATAAAAGGCTACCAGCAAAGATTCCTTTTGTTTAAAGGGTCTGGTTGTTTTTTGGCGTCCCGCTATAAACGTGGCAAATTCTGTAAAAGTCGCCTCCTTATCACCAATGGTGAAAAGAACCTTATCCTCTTCAGCAGGTACAGGAGGTCTTGCCCAGCCTCTTCCCAAAACATCATCACTAACAAAAGTATCAAAATAGGGCAAATAGCTTTCTCCTTTTTTAAAACCGTACTTTTCTTTTATTTTTTTGTTGATTGCATTGGTAACAACCTTAGAACGGTCACCTTCGCCAGCTTTCTTTTCAAGCTCTTCCCTTTGGGCTTCAAAGGTTTCCATTGCCAGTTTTTCATCTAAGCGAATAATGTGCCAGCCAAAATCGGTTTTTATGGGCTTGCTTATTTCACCTACATTATTAAGTTCATAGGCGGCATTTTCGAATTCTGGGGCTCTAAGATCGCCTTTGGAAAAAGGCTTGAGCTTACCGCCCTGTATCGCAGAGTTTTTATCATCAGAGAATTGCTTGGCGAGGTTTTCAAAAGATTCCCCTTGCTTAGCCATAGTATATAGCTCGTTTATGCGTTGTTCCGGATCAAAATCACGGGGTCCTTTTTTATCGGAAATCATTATGTGCGAAACCGAAATCTTGGGCATTTTGGTTCTTCTATCGTGTACCTTCAAAATATGGTACCCAAAGCGGGTGCGTATAATTTCTGAAATCTCCCCTACTTTGGTATTATATGCAGCGGTTTCAAAAGGATATACCATTGAGAATACTGAAAAATAGCCTAAATTACCTTCAGAGTCCTTGGCACCGGGTTCTTCGGAAAGGGTTTGCGCAAGCTTGGCAAAATCTTCTCCCTTAAGTGCTCTTTCGCGTATAGACTTTATTTTTTTATACGCTGCCAGGGTGTCTTGCGGCATAGCTTCATAATCTACTCTTATTAAAATATGCGAAGCATTAATTTCCTCTTTTCCACGTTCATAAGCTTCCCTAGCTAAGGTTTCGGTCACTTTGTCTTCAAAAAGATAATTTCTGGAGAGCTGGTCGCGGTAGCGTGAAAGCTCATTTTGATAAGATGGTCTATCGGCAAGTCCTTGTGATTCTGCCTCGGCAATTTTCAATTTGTAATCTATAAATAGATTCAAATATGAGTCAATATCCTTTTGTGATTCGTCCTGGACCAAATTGAGATTTTTGTTGTACACCCTTTTGAACTCTTTGGCGTACACTGGGCTGCCATCAATGGTCATCAATACCTCTTTTTTGTTTTGCGAGAAAACGGCAGTGGCGCACATTAGTGCTAAAATGAATACGGAAATAAGGTTTTTCATCATTTTTTGAATATTTATTTTTATTGAAGCGTGGCAAAAATAGCAAAAAAACTGTGGTAACACACATCAGAGATGCAAACGAATTTAATATAATTATAGTGTTTTGTGGTTTTATTAATTTTCACAGAAACCCGTACATTGCGGTAGATTTTTATAATAAAGAAAATATTGCCTCCGTTTTGAAGAAATATTTCTTTTCAAGAAAACACAAATGACTGAAAAAGTGAAACTTATATGGGATTTCAGAGGGCCAAATGCAAAACATATTGCCACACACCACGCAAAGCATCTTAGTGAATTTGCCGAAACTGAAAACCTAAAGAACGCCTTAACAGGAAACGAAGAAATTACCAATATGCACCACACCGCATTTATGGTTGTTGAAAAAAGCCAGATGGATACACTCCGGCAAATCTTAAAACCTACCCGAGGACAACTTTATGATGAATAGTGCACAAAGGGATCTAAAGTTTGTGCACACATTTTTTTACAATCAATAGCGTAACTGCCTGTATAATTGCAATATTTATAGTAATATTGCGCTCCTAAATTTTAAAATATAATAAAATGAAATTTCTAAAAATTGCCGTATTCTTTATTGGTCTTACCACTTTCGGACAAAGCAAGGTTGGGGCCGTAGATATAGATTACATACTTTCCAAAATGCCCGAAATGACAACCGTACAGACCCAATTGGAAACCTATGGGAAGCAATTGGACATTGACCTTAACAAAAAAGTGGACGAATACAAAAAGTTGGCAGAAGCATATAAAGCTGGCGAAGCTACATTTACTCCTGAAGTAAAAAAAACAAAACAAACCGAACTTTTAACGCTAGAGGCCGATATCCAAAAATTTCAGCAGAACGGCGCCAAGCTTATGGAGATTAAACAACAAGAATACTTACAACCACTCTATAAGAAAATCGGAGAAGCATTGGATAAAGTAGCTAAAGCGCAAAATTACACCCAAGTAATGCAGACCTCCACAGATATGGTTTATTTAGACCCTAATTACGACCTTACGCTGCCAATCATTACCGAGTTGGGAATTACAATTACAGCAGAAGAAGGAAAATAAAGCATAATTTTTTTAGATAGAAACGTGGTACTTTGAAAGTTCCACGTTTTTTTTATACATCTATTTATCAATAAACTACATTTTGAAATTCATAAGGTGCAATTGAAGAAAAAAGAAAGCTCTCCATGGGAAACAATTATCAATTATTTTAAACAATTGCAAAACTCTCTATCATAAAAAAGCATAGGAAAACTCCCATGCTTTTTCAAAAGATTATTTAATTCTTAAAACGCTATCTACTATAGTTTGGCGCCTCTTTCGTAATAGTTACATCGTGTGGATGACTTTCCGCAATTCCTGAAAAGGTTATTTTTACAAACTTGCCATTCTCTTTTAAAGTCTCAATATCCTTGGAGCCACAATAACCCATTCCAGCCCGCAAGCCGCCGATGAATTGCGTCATACTTTCCACTAATTCACCTTTGTACGGTACACGGCCCACAATACCTTCCGGAACCAGTTTTTTGATATCATCCTCCACATCTTGGAAGTAACGATCCTTGGAGCCTTGTTTCATCGCTTCCACAGAACCCATACCGCGGTATGATTTAAATTTCCTTCCTTCATAAATAATCGTTTCTCCGGGAGATTCCTTTGTTCCTGCCAATAGCGACCCGAGCATAACACAATCTGCGCCAGCAGCAATCGCTTTTGGAATATCGCCTGTGTAGCGAATTCCACCATCCGCAATCACGGGCACACCGCTACCTTTAATAGCCGCGGCAACTTCCAGCACCGCAGAAAACTGTGGAAACCCAACTCCCGCCACCACACGAGTGGTACAAATTGAGCCAGGACCAATTCCAACTTTTACGGCATCGGCACCTGCATCGACTAAATATTTTGCAGCATCAGCTGTGGCAATATTCCCAACTACTACGTCTAAATCCGGAAATTTTTGTTTTACTTGTTTTAAAACTTCAACAACTCCTTTTGTATGTCCGTGGGCAGTATCAATAATTACAGCGTCAATCTGTGCATTTACCAAAGCTTCTGCTCTTTGCACTGCATCTGCTGTAACCCCTAATGCTGCGGCAACGCGTAGCCTTCCAAATTTATCTTTGTTAGCTATAGGTTTTTGGGTAAGTTTTGTTATATCTCGAAATGTAATAAGCCCCAACAATTTTCCGTCATCGCTCACTACAGGTAACTTTTCAATTTTATTTTGCTGAAGAATTATCTCAGCTTCCTTTAAGGATGTTCCCTGAGCAACAGTCACTAAATTTTCGGAAGTCATAACTTCACTCAATTCTCGCTTTAAATTCTTTTCAAAACGAAGATCGCGGTTTGTTACAATTCCTATAAGTTTTCCAGCATCATCCGTAATGGGGATTCCACCAATACTGTACTCGCGCATCGTCTTTTGGGCATCACCTACAGTTGCAGTTTTCTTTAAAGTAACTGGATCGATTATCATGCCGCTTTCGGCACGCTTCACTTTTCGTACTTCGGCAGCCTGTTCTTCAATAGTCATGTTTTTGTGAAGCACACCAATACCGCCTTCGCGGGCAATAGCAATGGCCATGGCGCTTTCGGTAACGGTATCCATCGCTGCAGAAACGATGGGGACGTTCAATGTAATATTTCGTGAAAATTTTGTGGCGATGGAAACTTCGCGCGGTAAAATTTCGGAATAGGCAGGCACCAAAAGTACGTCATCGTAAGTAAGGCCTTCCCCAAGAATCTTGTTGTCGTGTGCGGTCATTGCAATTAAATTAACTTCCGAAAGAGCGAAAGTGGTTATGGATTAATTGCGTGCAAATGTACATCTTTTAATTCAGAATTTTGAATTAAGAATTGTGAATTATCCTGCAACTATTAAAAATATAGAGATATGTTTAAAAATCTCGCTGTCATTTTCAATTATAACTTTATCTGCAGCGTCGCATACCAAGTACGTGGCTGGCTGGGAAGGATTCCCGGACCAGGATACCCGGTAGCTCTTCGCGTAAAATAACTGTTATCCAAAACATTATTAATACCGCCTTCCAGTTTAAAACGACCAAAAGTGTATGCCAAGGAAAGATCCAAAATATCATAAGCAGGGATTTCGCCCACAATGCCACTCTGGCTTTCAAAATCGCGCTTGCTATTTGTGGCATCTGTAAACTGCTTACTCAAATACGTATATTGCAGGCTTCCCAAAAAGTTTTTGTAACCAAAGCCCAGCCCGGTTTTTAAATTGATTGCAGGAATAAATTCTACTTTCTTGCCTTCCACATTATTTTCTTCGGAAGAAGTGTATTCACTATCGGTTAATGCGAGGTTCACAAAATAATTCATCCTAAAATTTCTATTGGCTGAAAGAGTTTCCATAATGTTCCAATCCACAAAACTTTCCAAACCATAGGTAACCGCATCGCCAATATTTCCGCGGAAACGCTCCTCTTGAATATCGCTCACCTCGCGCACGATCACCCCTAACCTATCTTGATAGCTCAGGTAAAAACCACCGATATCATACGAAAGGTATTTGCCAAACCTTCCGCGTGCGCCCAAATCAAAAGTATAGCCCTCCTCGTCAGTAATATTTGGATCGACAACCAAAGAAGGATTGGTAATTCTAATATCATTAAAAGTAACCGAACGGTAGTTTTGGCTCACGTTCCCATAAACTTCCATAGATTTCACGGGTTTGTAACTCAACCCTACTCCCAAAAGCACAAATGCACGATCAAACTCGCGGTTGTCCGCAATATCCTCGTTCAGAATTGGATTGCCTGCAATGTCGAAATTTATCTTTTTGAACTCTCCTTCACTTTGCGTTTTAATATATTCAAAACGGAAACCGGGCGTAACCGAAAACTTGGAAGAAATGTTAAAAATATTTTCCCCAAAGGCAGCAAAGTTCAGGTTTGGAAATTCAAAATCACTTTGGCGCGGATAATTCGGAAACTCTTCTGAAGCGAATTCAAAATTGGCGTCACTACCGTTGGTTCCCGGCCCTTGGCGTTCGCTATTGTTTGATTGGTAATATTTTCCGCCAAATAATACTACATTTTCGTTTCCAAATAAATTATAATGTGTCAAAAGTCTGGCTTCCGCGCCCCAATTGTTGAAATTTCCTGAAATCAATTCACGCGGCGCATCCAGATCATCCTGCTGTGAAACCCTGTTTTCACGGAAACCAACCGATTTTCTATAGGCATCCAGTGCAAAAAGGTTTAGGCTGAAATCTGTTTTTTCCGAAAAACTGTGATCCAAACGCAGCGAATACAATTTCCAATCTACCTTAAACCAGTTTCGCGTCCGGTTGCTGAAAGTTGGGTCTTCCTCAAACTGTTTATCCGTAAGTCCTCCCGGTTGTTGCGCTAAATAGTTCAAATAGCTAATTTCAAAAGCGAGGGTTGTTTTTTCTGAAAAATTATACTCCAAATGAGCGTAGGCGTTGTGCGAATCAAATTCAGAATTGGGCCTGAAATCATCACCCGTTTTAAAGTTGTAATATGCGTAATAGCCAAACTTCCCCACGGTGCCACTCAGACTGTTGAAACTATTGAAAAGTTTATACGAACCTAAGGATTGTCGGGAAATCCATTCTATTTTTTTCTTCGGCTTGGGTTGGTGCAACTTAAAATTTATCAATCCGCCAAACTGCGTTCCGTACTGAAGCGAAGCCGCGCCACGAACCACTTCAATCTCGCTAATGGCATCGGCGGGCGGAGTGTAGTAACTTTCGGGATAGCCCAAAACATCTGCTGAAATATCATAACCGTTTTGGCGTGTGTTGAAATTTGCGGTTCTGTTTGGGTTCAAACCACGACCGCCAATGTTCAACTGTAAGCCACCGTCGTTGTTTTCATAAATATTCAACCCTACAACCTGCGCATAAATCTGTCGTGCATTGTTGGTGGCAGTATTTGTAGTCAAGTTGTCCATCACAACCACTTCGCTCTTTTTTCCAGCGTAAATGGCCGTGCCTTCCACCTGTTTTAAATTCCGCAAAGCGAAAATTTCCTCTTTACGTTTTGTGATCCGTACTTCGGAAAGCTGCTCGCCCAGCAGTTCCAATTCAAAATTTATCGCTGTGTTTTCTGAAATAGTAAACTGTTTTTTCAATACTTCATATTCCAGATTAAAGACCGCAAACTCATAAGTGCCTGCAGGAATATCGGAAAATTCAAAATTTCCGTCTACATCGCTTACTTTAGATTTTCCAAGATCCAAAATATAAACTTCGGCGTAGGCTATCGGGGCTTGGGTTTCTTTTGAAATTACTTTTCCAGAAATTGAAAATTGTGCAACTACTGAAAAGTTCAAAAAAAGAAAAAATAAAAAGAGGGCGTTTTTCAACATTGTATTATTTTAAAGTCCTTTAATGGTATCGTTAAATGGTAAAATCCAATCCTTTCTACGGAAAGATTCCCGTTGTTTCATCAAATCTACATTTGGGTCAACGTAGGGCTGGCTCAACCTACCGTTGAGTGCTACATAACTTTCTGCATACACAGCTATATTTTCGTGACCTTGTGCTTCAAAATGTTCTCCTAAAAAATGTGCGTATTGCAGTATAAAATCTGGCTGGGTGCTCATCTGTTTTTCTTGGAAGGGCGTCAAAAAATCTGTGTTATCCACTAAAAATTGCTCCCCGGTTTCTGTATTTTTTATTTTGAATTGCGCATAGCCCGCTTTCTCCATCAACATAACCCGCCAAGAAAATCGATAGCCTTCCTCTGTCCAAAAAAGCTCGTTGGGGTACGCCAAATAGCGCCACGGAAACACTAGCTGAAATACAAAAAACACGGCAAGAATCGGCAAGGCAATATTTCTTTTGAAACGGTATTTCTTTGTTTGCGTAAGAGCGACCATTTTGGAATAATCAATTCGCAATAATTTCGAAATAAAACGGATTATTTTTCTGTGAAAGCCCGTGCCAAAAAAGATAAGTGTGCTAACAATCATTATATACGGAAACATCCCAATAGGAAACAATATCCGCGTTATCACGTGAAAAATTACAACTAAAGCAAAGGCAAACCAGCGTGTACGTTTATATAGCAATAAAAATGGAATGGCCAGATCATACAGGGCGCCACTCCAACTGAAAGTATAATGCACCCAGGATTGCTGCATTAAATCTCCCAGAAAAGGAAGATCGTATTTTGAGGGGAGCCAGATTTTTAAAGGCATGGCCTTAAACAGCCAATCGCTGTTCAGTTTTGCCAAGCCTGCATAAAAATAGACGATGCCCAACATTAGTTTGATGCTATCTATGGTCCATTGTGGAACCAATTGAAATGCTTTGTTTGGATTTTTATAAGCATCTATAGAAAAATATGCGTTTGCGGGAAGAAAAATCATTAAAAACCCTACGCAGCTTATAAAATAATAATGGTTAAGATAGGTGGTCTTGTCCATCAACTCGATATAAGTGAAACTTAAAAAGAAAACAATAATCGCTATGCGATATTTGTAGCCCAAAGCCACAAAAAGCGCAGCAATTCCACAAATTATAAAAAGAAGATAGGTATAATCGCCAATAGGCTTAACCCATTCAAAACCGTAATAACTGAAGAAAAATTTTGGTTGGATGTAAAGTTTTTCAATCCAACCATTCATCCAAAAACGGACGATACTCAAAAACATCATAAATCCAAAAAGAACACGAAAGACTGCAAGTGGTGCGGCCTGTGTGTCTTTCTTGAAATATTTTTGAACTGCCGCTAACATTAGTCCCCGTCAGCGTCAACATAATCTATGGTTACATCAAAAGCTTGTACCATATCTACCTTCATAAGTACAACAAGCCGTTGCAATTCGTCATAGGAAGCTAGCATTTTTGTATTGTCAGTTTCTATTTGTTGTATAAAATTAACGTTCAGCTCGTTTGCTTTATTCTTTGCGACCGCGAATTGATTGTTTATTAAAGCACTTAAGTTTTCACCATTTTTGATGGTATTCAGGTAATCCAAGTATGTTTTAAAACTCTGTCCAGTGGAATTTCCATTAAAACTTCTTCCGTTAAAGAAATTTACACTAGCATCAATGGCTTCCAATAAAAGTTCTTTTGAGATATCCTTTTTGTAGAATGCCTCTACGTTTTGGGGCAAAGTTCCGCTTGAAAAAATACCTGCGGGAATACCCACTTTACCGGCCCGAAGCGCTTTTTCGAAATAAAAGATATAATCATTGGTAAGTTTGTCAACAGCACCGGAGGCTGATGAACTTGTATTTGCCACAAACGTATCGCGGTAACCGCCCGTCCAGCTTGTAAGCACCTCATTGCTCAAACTTGAAATAGTTTGGGAAAGGGTTTTCAAATAGTTTTTATACCCTTCAGCATTGGAATTTAAAGTGTAAAAAGTTACAATTTCAGCATCGGTTTCAGCAAGGCCATTCAGCATATAATCCAATGCTGGAAACCCTTGCTTATCTATAGTAGAAGGCAACGCAAAATCATAATTTCCCGTTGCGATAAAATCTTCAATCTGGGCAACGTTTGTAGGATAAACGTTCAATCGGTTTCGGAAACGTACTTCCTCTGCTTTTCCAATTTCAAACATAGAAACATTCTGGAATGATACATAAGCCTCTTTCCAGACTGAGCGCAGCGATTGTAGGTTCTCAACTGTGGGCATTGCGTTGAAAATAGTTGTTGCACTCTCCATTTCAACTACTTTGGAATTGAAACTGCTATACGCGGGAATGATGATATTATCCGCCCAATTGGCAAGCATTGCGCCGCGGTCAAACGTGTCGTTTGTTTCTTCTGGGCTATCGCTATCGCTTGAACATGCGGCAATTGATGCTGCTACGATTGCTAAAAGGATTCCTATTTTTAAAAATTTCATCGTAAGTATTTTTATTAAAAAAAACCAACCGGCCAGCAATAACGGCCGATTGGCTACTAACACAATTAAACTATAAACTTGCCGCTTCTGAAACGGTAAAATCGAACTTTGCAGCCATAGCTTCAGATACTGCATCCAATGTTTCTGGGGCAATATCCCAAAAGCCATTGTTTGAAGAATTCATAAGCATATTCAATAGCGCATCCACTTCAGTTTTTGTGAAAAGCGGTGTACTGTTATCTGATTTTCTTGTAAAACGTAAACTGTAAACGAAGCCATAGGCCTCAGATAAAGCGTGGAAAGCGCCCTGACGATCGCCGTCAACAATTTTATTTTTACCGGCCTGTAGGTAATAAATACCACGAACGGCAATTACTTCAGAAATTTTCTCGCGGATTATAGCTACCTGCTCATCGCGAACTTCATAATTTTTTGCGACAATTGCGGCACGACCCAGTTTAAATGCATCCCAAATATCTGCGGCTATAGTTGAAAAATCTGGGTCATCGTTAACGCGGCCTACATATTCATTTAAAAATTTGTCGTCTTCGCCTATGGTTAGATTTGGGTTTTCAGGATTTGCAGAGGTTCCATAAAGGTAACCGTAGGCCTCATCCCATTTGTGCTCCATAGTTGTGTAAGATTTGTTTTCTTCAGTAATACCGTTATCGTTATTTTCACGATTATTACCATCATCAAGCACAGCGGCACTTAAATAGTTATTAAGTATTTGGTCTGCCATTACAGCACCCAAAAGGCTTTTTGCAAAGGCCTGGTTGTATTCTAAACCTTTCGCGCTCACGTAACGTGTTCTAGTGCCATCTGCAATCTGTCCAGGTGTTCCAGGGGTAGCAACTACCATAATATTTGGAAAAACCTCATTTACCTGTGAAGAAATATAGTTTTCAAAAGTTGCTTTTATTTCGGCACTTTCTGAAGTATTAGTAAAAAAATAATCATAGGAAGCTGCAGTTTTGCTTCGAAGGTTTTTATCTGAGGCATTTAAATCGGCTTCTGTAAAATCATTGTTTCCGGCTTGATGGTTGAACATTGCCAATAATGATGCTTCAGTAGCATTGTCAAAGTCAGTAAAAGCGTTAGCAGTTTCACCCGCCATTAGAATTCTTGTGGTTTGGCCATCAAAGTTAACTGTTGACTCGCTATTGCGCATAAATTTATAAGTTGAAGGAACTTCAACAGTATTTTGTACTATTGGCTGATCGTCGTCAGAGGAACACGAAACAAAAAAAAGTGCTGAAATGACTAGTGTGGCTGAAAGTAGATTTTTCATTAAATATTATTTAGACTGAATTAAGATAGATTGATTTTTCAGCCGCAAAAATAATAGTCAGTAATAAACCTCACAAGTTTATTTAGAATTAATTTAAATAAATTTAATAGGAATAATTATTCGTTTAAAGAAACTTCCAATTGGTGTTTGTATTGAAGTCGAGCGACCCCAGCCCATTGCAGCAGCAACTTTTTATTTTCCTCGGAAAGATCACCATGAATAATGGTATAGGACCTCAAGGGCATTTCATCATCCTCTACCATTTCAACCAGTTCCTCTAACTTGTGTTCTTTCTTTTTTATGGAGTATTTGCTCCATTCAGAAACATTGAAATGCTCTTTCCCGTGCTCAATATGTTCATCAAGCCACAGTGAAAAGGGCGCGATCTCTGCATACCATGGATATTGGGTTTGATTGCTGTGGCAGTCGTAGCAATTGTCTTTTAATATGATTGCAACTTTTGCAGAAGGCTTGGTTTCGGCTTCAAAAGCAGCAACGCTTTCATAACCTCCGTTATTTTTTTCGGGACGAATAAATTGAATTGCAACCAAAGCTATCAGCAGCAAAATCAAAATTATTTTTACAATCTTTTTAATCATTATTTTTTTAGCGAATTTAAATAGAAAATAATTGCCTTCCGAATATCTGCGGCATTTTCAGTTTCATCGGGTGTATAGACCTTCACAATGCCTTTATTTTCAGGAGTTAAAAAAGGAATGTCCAAACCTTTCAGCAAAAAGTCGCTGAAGGCTACAGTATATGTTTTATTGTCGCTTATTGGCTTATCGCTTACTTGCCATTCCCCATTCTGGTTCTGGGAAAATTTGTAACGTTGAAGATAAGCGCCTTCACCGCTTTGTGATTTTCCGTATTCCAAAACTTCTTTTAATAAACTTCCTTTTAAATCTACTTTTAAAACACTTCCTCCAAAGGGAAGTACCCTAAATATATCTGCGCTGGTAATATCGCCTACCAATCTATCATCAATTCGTATGGAGCCACCGTTTACCAAAGCACCGTCCACTTTATCATTATAGGCATATGCCATGGAGCGGGTTATAAGTTCACCTATATTGGTTTGTTTGCTTCGGTTGGAGGTATCAGTTCCATCCAATGGATCCGATGCTCTATATATTATCTCACTGGGGTTTTCTATCACTTCTTTTAGCTTTTTGTCCAAAATTTCGGTCCATTTGTTTACTACGCGTTCCACCTTGGCCGAAGATGCTATTTTATCTGTTACCATCATCAATTCAGAATTGATATGAAGATATTTTGTACGAAGGTTATAGATGAGGGTATGTACGTAAACACTTTTAGCATTGGCATCTGCTTTGGAAATAATGGTTTTCCCTTCTTTTATAAGCATATTATAGTGTTCATGTCCACCCATTATCAAAGGTAGTGCTCTCAGTCGCTTGGCAATTTCCTTATCCTCATCTAGGGAAACGTGTGTAAGGCCAACTACAAAATCAGCTTTTTGAATGGCTAGGTCATACGCCCGAATTGCATTCTCATAAATATTGCCATACGAAACATAAGCTTTTGGGTTTGAAGGAAGCGTTACGCCAAAAACTCCAAATTTCATGATATTTCCATCCGCATCCGTGGCGCTGAAGGTGGAAAAATCTGATGTGGGCACTGTAGAATATTCCCACTTAGTAGCAAAAGGCATAAGTCCTTTTTCAGTAACGTGCCTTACATTAGCAGTGGTCCAGGTAAAATTTGATTCATTTAATCTTTTTTGAAGGTCTTTTTCACTCAAATCAAACTCATGGTTACCAAAGGTTACCAAATCAATATCCATTGCATTAAGTACGTCTATCATCTGTTTGCCATTTACACGTTCGCCATCAATCGTGAGAGAACCAATTAGAGAAGGGTTAAGAAAATCTCCGGCCAGGAATAAAAAGGTATTTGGATATTTTTCCTTGATTGAATCACGAATATGCGCCACACGTGCCAGCCCACCATATTCACCCCCATTTAAGGGAGCAATTTCATATACATCGTTAATTTGAATAAATTTGAGGGTAATGGCCCCCGCTCCTTTTATTGGGTCTTCGGGATATACTTGTTGAAAGATTTGGCAGCTCGAAAAAAAACAGCCCACAAAAACCAATAGTAAAAAATTTTTCATTTAATGATATTTAGTAAAAATTTTGGTTGCTTCATTGTGCGCACTCTCAAAAGACATTGGGTTTATGTTACTTAAAACTTTTTCAGCCGTAAAATAGCTGAGCATTTTTTCGGTAGGCATATTTCCCGTTAATTCGTCCTTTGCCATTGGGCAACCGCCAAAACCTTGAATGGCTCCATCAAATCTTCTGCAGCCAGCTTTATATGCTGCATCAATTTTTTCATGCCAAGCGTTTGGTGTGGTGTGCAAATGTGCGCCAAATTCTATATGGGGATATTTGGCTATTAAGTTAGTAAATAAATATGAAATTATCTCAGGTGTAGAAGAACCTACCGTATCACTGAGGGAAAGAATCTTCACTCCCATAGCAGCAAGCCGCTCCGTCCACTCGCCTACTATTTCAACATTCCATGGGTCACCGTAAGGATTTCCGAAGCCCATGGATAGATAGGCAACCACTTCTTTATTGTTTTTTTCGGCAAGGTTCAATATATCCTGAAGTATCACCAAGGATTCTGAAATGGTTTTGTGGGTGTTACGCATCTGGAAGTTTTCAGAAATGGAGAAAGGATAGCCCAAATAATTGATTTCTGAATGGCTTACGGCATCTTCCGCTCCGCGTAAATTCGCAATAATGGCAAGTAATTTGCTTTTAGTGGTAGAAAGATCCAACTTTGAAAGTACTTCGGCGGTATCACGCATTTGCGGAATCGCCTTTGGTGAAACAAAACTTCCAAAATCAATGGTATCAAAACCACAGCGCAAAAGCGATTGAATATATTGCACTTTTTGAGATGTGGGAATCCAGTCTTTGATGCCTTGCATGGCATCGCGCGGACATTCTATAATTTTTACTTGCTGCATTGCTTCAAAGATAGCAATTCCTGCAAAGGCAGGAATCTTTCAATTTTAAAAAAGGATTAAGCTTTACGGTAATAATATAAAAACAGCAATTCCTATAAAAACAATAATTTGGAGCCATTTCAATACTATTCCCATATTTTTCCACTCCAAAAGTAATTTTGAAATTTTCCCAGCAGCCATTGCAATTGCGCTAAAAGTTATAAAGGAAAAAATCATAAAAGTAATTCCCAAAATATAAAACTGAATTACTGTGTTTCCACCTTCATTCCACAGAAAACCTGGAAAAAAGGCCAAAAAGAAAATCATCACTTTAGGATTTACCAAATTCATGATAACACCGGTTTTAAAAAGTTGCGAGTATGATTTTTGCGGAGCATTTTCAGTCAACGAAATGTGCTCATCACTTTTATAGACTTTATAGGCTAAAAAAATTAAATAGCACGCACCCAAAATTTTTATTCCGTAGAAAATTTCTTCGGAAGCGGTTATAATTGCCGAGATTCCAAAAGCCAAAAGTGTAGTGTGAACGATACAGCCACTAATCAATCCCGCAGTTGTGGCAATACCGCTTTTAGTCCCATTAACCAACGATTGCGTAAGCACATAAATATTGTCCGGACCCGGAGAAATGGCCAAGGCAAGCGTTGCGATGGAGAATGAAATTAGGGTTTCAATCATTTTCGCTTTAAAATCGCTTTGTTTATTTGTTTAATAAGTCCAGGACCTTCATAAATAAAACCTGTGTAAAGTTGTACAAGACTTGCCCCGGCATCAAGTTTTTCCAAAGCATCTTCAGCAGAATGGATTCCGCCAACACCAATTATGGGGAAAGCTTTGTTGCTCTTTTCTGAAAGAAAACGGATTACTTCCGTCGCTCGCTTGGCTAAAGGTTTTCCGCTTAAACCACCCATTTCCATTTTACTTTCAGAAGAAATTCCTTCGCGGGAAATGGTGGTATTGGTTGCGATAACGCCGTCAATTTTTGTCGTTTCCACAATTTCAATGATATCCAAAAGTTGTTCATCGGTCAAATCGGGAGCTATTTTTAAAAGAATTGGTTTGCGTTTTTCTTTTAAATTATTTCTGTCCTGAAGCGTTTTCAACAAATCAGTCAATGGCTTTTTTTCCTGCAAGGCGCGCAGGTTTGGAGTATTGGGTGAGCTTACGTTTACTACAAAATAATTCACATAATCAAAAAGCGCTTCAAAACAGATTATATAATCTTTTACCGCTTCCTCGTTGGGAGTGGTTTTGTTTTTACCAATGTTTCCGCCAATTAAAACCTTTTCATTACCCTTTAATCTTTCAACTGTTTCTTTTACTCCGCCATTGTTGAAACCCATTCGGTTTATAATTGCAGCATCTTCTTTTAACCGAAACAAGCGCGGTTTGTCGTTCCCGGGTTGCGGCTTTGGTGTAACGGTGCCTATTTCAATAAAACCAAAACCAAAATTTGAAAGTTCTTTGTAAAGCTTTGCATCTTTATCAAAACCTGCGGCAAGTCCCACAGGGTTTGAAAATTTCAGTCCAAAAAGTTCGCGTTCCAGTTTTGGGCTTTCTATTTTATAAATACTTCTGAAAATACTTCCGAATCCAATTTTATGAAAAAATCGAATCAAGGAAAATGTAAAATAGTGAATTTTCTCAGGATCGAAACTGAAAAACAATGGACGAATGACGCTTTTATACATAGTTGAAAAATGTGGTACAAAAATACACTAAACTATGTATTTGTTATTTTGAATATGCTTTATTTTGTAATGTAAAAGAAAAACTATGATCGAAAAACAACACATTATAAATCGCTTTAAAAGTTACGTTACCGTGGATACCGAAAGCGATCCAAATAGCGACACTACCCCAAGCACCAAAAAGCAATGGGATCTTGCCAATAAACTTGCCCAAGAACTTAAGCAAATAGGCATGGAAGATGTAACTATTGACGAAAACGCTTATATAATGGCCACTTTGCCGTCAAATGTCTCGCATCCGGTTCCCGTAATCGGTTTTGTTTCTCACTTTGATACTTCACCGGATTTTACAGGAGCGAATGTAAAACCGCAAATTGTTGAAAACTACAACGGAAAAGATATTGTGCTGAACAAAGAACAGGACATCGTGCTTTCCCCAGATTATTTTGAGGACTTGTTGCTTTATAAAGGCCAAACATTAATTACGACCGATGGTACAACGCTTTTGGGAGCAGATGATAAAGCGGGTATCACAGAGATTGTTTCCGCAATGGAATATCTCATCAACCATCCCGAGATTAAGCATGGGAAAATTCGCGTTGGGTTTACCCCCGATGAAGAAATTGGACGTGGCGCCCATAAGTTTGATGTGAAAAAATTTGGCGCAGACTGGGCCTATACTATGGACGGAAGCCAAGTGGGCGAGCTGGAGTATGAAAACTTCAACGCTGCAGGAGCGGTAGTTACCGTAAAAGGAAAAATTGTGCATCCAGGTTACGCAAAAGGAAAAATGGTAAACAGTATGTACATAGCTACCGACTACATAAATTCTTTACCAAGACTTGAAACTCCAGAACATACCGAAGGACGCGAAGGCTTTTTTCATTTGCACGGAGTAAAAGGTACTGTGGATGAGACCAAGATTCAATACATTATTCGCGACCACGATAAAAAGCATTTTGAAGCCAGAAAGGAAATGATCCAAAAACTGGCTGATGATTTAAACGAACAATTTGAAATGGAGGTGGTGACAGTTGAAATTAAAGACCAATATTTCAATATGCGTGAAAAGATTGAGCCTGTTATGCACATTGTGAAAATTGCAAAGCAAGCCATGGAGCAAGCAGGTATTGAACCCATCATTAAACCAATTCGCGGCGGAACCGATGGTTCGCAATTAAGCTTTATGGGGCTTCCTTGCCCAAATATTTTTGCAGGAGGGCATAATTTTCACGGCAGATATGAATACGTACCTGTTGAAAGTATGCAAAAGGCTGTAGAAGTAATTGTGAATATTGCTAAAATTACCGCAGAGGATATCTCAAGGTTTAAAAAAGAAGAGGAGTAAATTTTACTCAATTACACCAAAAAGAAACTCCCTCAGCTATTTAAAAATAGAGTGAGGGAGTTTTTTATTTAAAAAGGAACAATTTACTATTTCTTTTCTTTTACGGGAGCATTTAGTTTTACTGTTCTTTCCATAGAAATAGCAGCTCTTTCAAACTTTATTTTTCCGGCACCGCATTCAATAACGCAGGTTCCATCATCATTAAGTTCTAATACTCTTCCGTGGATTCCGCCAGTGGTAATCACTTTGTCACCTTTTTTTAATTGGGCGGCAAACTGCTTTTCCTGTTTGGCTTTTTTCATTTGGGGACGTATCAAAAAAAGATACATCACCAAAAACAATAATATTATTGGTAAAAAACTTTGTATTTGTTCCATAGCAATTATTTATTCCTAAAATGGGTATTAGGAAGTTGGGGTTTTAATGGGCGCAGCACCAGCTTTAGGGTTTACAAAAGCTTTGATTGTCAAAGTTTCTGTCCCAGCTTTTGTGTTTGTAGTAAGTGTAACTGTTTTGCTCACTTGGTTTTGACCGCTACCATTGAACTTTACCAAAAGCTCTCCTGAGTCACCTGGCGCAACCGGTTCCTTAGTATATTCTGGAACTGTACAACCACAGCTACTTTTAGCATTTACGATCATTAAAGGGGCCTCACCAGTGTTTTTGAATTTAAAAACGTGCTCCACATTTGTCCCTTGGTCAATAGTACCAAAATCAAATTGACTTTCTTCAAAAGTGATTACGGGAAATTTACCTGACTCTGCATCACGCGCCTCCGCTGTTGCAACATTTTCTTCGTTTACTTTATCTGCTGCATTATCCTTGCAAGAAGAAAAAGCGAAAACAGATAGTATTGCTACTAATAATACTGATTTTTTCATGATAATTGTTATTTTTTATGTTTTTAGCACGCCAAAAATAGGGATTTTTTTACTTTTATTGAAGTCCGCGTCCAATTTTATTGAGTTTGCCATTTTCTTCAAATTCCTTCACTATTTTATCTAAAATTCCGTTGACAAAAATGCTGCTTTTAGGCGTTGAATATTCTTTGGAAACTTCCAAGTATTCATTGATTGTGGCTCTTACAGGAATGGATGGAAAATACAGAAATTCCGCAATGCCCATTTTCAGAATTATCAAATCTACATCGGCAATGCGTTCTTGGTCCCAGTTTGGTGTTTTTCCCTCAATCTGGGCATTCAGTTTGTCTTCGTTCAAAATCACTTTTCTGAAAAGCTGCAACGCATATTCACGGTCCTCATCGTTTTTGTATAGATTGGGAACTAAAAGGGAGGAGGCATTTTTTTCTGAAAGTTTATTGAGCATCTTTACAATGGCCGTATTCACAATGGGAAAATCATCTACCCACGTCAATCTTTTGTCTTCCAAATATTCGTAAAGCTTGTCATTGGGCGCCACTAATTCCTTGAAAACCTTAATTATGAAATCTCTATCTTCTTTGTAAGTAGTTTCTTTTTTTGAAAGGTAATTATCGTACCATTCCAATTGGCGCAGCTCGTTAAAGATAATTGAAACATACTCGCTGTCCAACTTCCAGTAATTGAGTTTTTTCTTTTCAATAATATTAGAAAAAGTTGCGTTTTCGGCGATTACCTTTAAAAGCTTATTGTCAACAAAAGTGCGGCTGGGGTTCTTTTCAAGTGTGGTTGCAAGATGCTTTTTTTGCGAACGGTTAAGAAAGCTGTCTGCCTGCTCCTGAAGTGACACAAGTAACTGCAACAACAATAAATAAAGATCCTGCATTTGGTCTATGCTGTGCATCAGAAATTTTTCCTGTGAATCTATATTCGGATTTTCACGCTGTTTATAGGCGTAAACGGACTGCAAAACTTTTACTCGGATATGTCTTCTTGTAAGCATATTTTTTGAAAGAACTGTTTTTAAAGAAACAACGCACAAGAATGCTCTTGTGCGCTGCAAAGATAGTGTTTTAAGAAAAAAGAAAACTACTTTTCGCTTTTTCTTGCGTCAATTCTGGCCTGTGCAATATTGAATGCGGCTTGATGTGTTGTAATATTATCATTGTCAGCTTTCTTCAATATTTCCAGGGTAGTATTGTAAATGTTTTCGGTTTTACGCATTATTTCCTTTCGGTCGTAATTTTCAAGTTCCGCATACACATTTATAATTCCGCCGGCATTAATCAAGAAATCCGGTGCGTACACAATTCCTTTTTCGCGAAGCATTTTTCCGTGCTTCTGCTCTTCAGCCAATTGGTTATTGGCCGCCCCGGCAATAATTTTTGTGTTCAATTGATTTATGGTAAAATCATTTATAGTAGCCCCTAAGGCACAGGGTGCGTAGATGTCCATCTTTTCTGCGTAAAGATTGCTTCCGCCGTAAATTTCAACACTGTATTTGTCACGCACTTCTTCCAGACGCTCTTGGTTTATATCTGAAATATACACCTTGGCTCCTTCGTTGCTCAAATTTTCAACCAAAGCTTCGCCTACATTACCTATTCCTTGTACGTAAATTACTTTGTCTTCAAGCAATTCGCTTCCGAAAGTATATTTTGCCGCAGCTTTCATTCCCATAAAAACGCCGTAAGCAGTAATGGGTGACGGATTGCCCGCACCGCCTTTTGATTCTGAAATTCCGGTAACGTAAGGGGTAACCGTGCGCACCAAATCCATATCTGAAGTTGCCATCCCTACATCTTCGGCAGTAATGTATTTTCCGCCAAGTGAATGTACAAACTCACCGAACTTCAACATTAATTCTGGTGTTTTTTGGGTTTTTGCATCTCCTATCAAAACCGCCTTTCCACCGCCCAAGTTTAGGCCTGTTATAGCACTTTTATAGGTCATCCCGCGGGAAAGACGCAATACATCATTCAAAGCTTCCCACTCGCTGGTATAATTCCACATTCTGGTACCGCCCAAAGCAGGTCCCAAAACCGTATTGTGAATACCAATTATTGCTTTTAATCCAGTATCTTTGTCATTGCAAAAAACGATTTGCTCATGATTGTCAAAGGACATTTGCCCGAAAACCGGGTCAACTTTGTGAAGTTCGTTTGTTTTAATTACTTCAGTTACCATAGCTTTTTTTATTATTTTATTCATCCTTTAAAAAGGCGGTGCAAAAGTAGCTTATTGTTGTCAATTCCACAAAGTAATGGTTGTTAATTTAAGAATTTTAAAAAAGTTAGTGCACAGCTAACTGGAACGTAAATGAAAGAATTAAAATACCTCAACAAATATTTTCTAAAATATAAAGGACGTCTACTATTAGGTGTTTTCATTACCATTATCGCAACCGTCTTCAAGCTGGTAGTACCGATGAAAGTTGGCGATTCCTTAACGGCGGTGAAACAGTATATGAACGGTGAAATTACCGATGTTGGTATTGTGGAACACGAACTGCTCATCAATATTTTATTGCTGTTAGGTGCTGCGTTACTGTCTGCGCTATTTACATTTATGATGCGGCAAACCTTTATTGTAGTCTCTCGTTATGTAGAATATGATCTGAAGAACGAAATTTTTCAACATTATGAAAAACTCTCGCTCGGATTCTACAAACAGAACCGTACTGGCGATTTGATGAACCGCATCAGCGAGGATGTTTCCAAAGTGCGCATGTACGTTGGGCCGGCACTTATGTACAGCATTACAACCGCAACACTTTTTATAGTTGTAATCAGTTATATGTTTTACCAAGCTCCTATCCTAACGCTTTACGCTATTGCCCCCTTACCTATACTCTCACTTGCCATTTATAAACTAAGTGTACTTATTAACCAACGCACAACCATTGTGCAGCAATACCTTTCAAAACTCACCACATTCACACAGGAAAGTTTTAGTGGCATTGCTGTAATAAAAGCCTACGGAATTGAACCGCGCACCAACGCCAATTTTGAAGAACTTGCAGAAGGCAGCAAAGTGAAAAACATAGATTTGGCAAAGGTGCAGGCCCTGTTTTTTCCCTTAATGATATTGTTAATAGGCATTAGCAATATCCTCGTAATATATATCGGTGGAACTCGATATATAAACGGCCAGATTGCGGAATTTGGAACCATCGTTGAATTTTTAATTTATGTGAATATGCTCACTTGGCCCGTTGCAGTTGTGGGTTGGGTAACGTCAATGGTGCAACAGGCAGAGGCCTCACAAAAACGCATCAATGAATTTTTGGAAACCGAACCTTCCATTGAAAATTTGGTTACAGAAAGCACTCCAATAACAGGAAATATTGAATTCAATCATTTATCATTTACATACCCCGACACTGGAATTACCGCTTTAAAGGATATTTCTTTTACAGTAAAACCAGGTGAAACACTTGCGATTGTAGGTAATACAGGTTCTGGAAAATCCACAATTCTTGAATTGATAGGAAGACTTTACGACGTAGAGGAAGGAATGTTGAAAATAGACGATACAGTAATAAGAAACTTAAACCTCGAAGATTTGCGCGACAGTATTGGTTATGTACCACAAGATGCTTTTCTTTTTAGTGACACACTTCGCAATAATATCCGTTTTGGAAAAGAAAATGCTTCCGAAGAAGAAGTTATTGAAGCAGCAAAAAATGCCGCCGTGCACAAAAACATAATTGGTTTTACAAAAGGCTATGACACGGTTTTGGGCGAACGCGGAATTACTTTGAGTGGCGGACAAAAGCAGCGTGTTTCCATTGCTCGTGCCATTATTAAAGACCCACAAATACTTCTGTTTGACGATTGCCTCTCTGCGGTAGATACCGAAACGGAAGAGCAAATACTTCAAAACCTGCATAAAATTTCAAAAGAAAAAACTACTATAATTGTGAGCCATAGGATTTCCTCCGCCAAAAATGCCGACAAAATTATTGTGCTGGAAGAAGGAAAAATCATACAGCAGGGCACCCACAATAATTTAGTAAATACCGAAGGCTATTATAAGGAACTGTACGCAAAACAGCTTTTGGAAAAAGAAATGTAAATTTTACTTTGGCTGATTTGGATTTTTTTTGGATTTTTGGCAAAACGTTAGCAAAAAACAGAAATTATGAGTGACCACTATACGATGGAGCAAGAAGAGATTTTTTCAAAAGTAATGCGCGCCGGAAGACGCACCTATTTTTTTGACGTAAGGTCCACAAAGGCAGGAGATTTTTACCTTACCATTACCGAAAGCAAAAAATTCACAAATGACGATGGTTCCTACCATTACAAAAAGCACAAGATTTATCTTTACAAAGAAGATTTCAACGAGTTTAAAGATAACCTTGAAGAAATGATAAACTACGTAATCGATGAAAAAGGTGAGGAAGTAATAAGCGAACGTCACCAAAAAGATTATAAAAAAGAAAGCGATGAAGTAGAAATGGCTGCAGCCCCACCCAAAGAAAATGGACAAACTGATACCAGCACTTTCACCGATATTGAATTTGACGACATATAATTTTCAAGTTTTAAAAAATATAAACCGGCACGGTCAAAAACCGCTGCCGGTTTTTTATTTCAGAAGCTCAAATACTTTGCTTATTTTTCAGGAATAAAACTTTTTCCCAACAACTTTTATGGTAAACAAACTATACCGACCCTACAAGCCAAATCTGGATTTTTCGGGGCTAGACCATATTGTAATTGGCAGTGGAATGGGCGGCCTCACCGTTGCGACCTGGCTCGTAAAAGCCGGTAAAAAAGTTGCAATCTTTGAGCGGCATTACGTACCCGGCGGTTTCACACACAGCTTTAAGCGCAAGGATGGATTTCAATGGGACGTAGGCGTACATTACGTGGGCAACATGGCCGAAGATGCTTCCTTGCGCGGTTTTTTTGACTTTTTAACGGATGGAAAATTGGAGTGGGAACCTATGGGTGAAGTATATGATATAGCAGAGATTGAAGGCACAGAATATCTCTTTAAGGCGGGGAAGGAAAATTTCAGAAAACAACTCATCAGCTATTTTCCCGAAGAAGAAAAAACAATCCACAGTTACCTTAAACTCATTGAAAAAACCAACAAACGTGGCAGCGCCTTCTTCTTTGAAAAAATCTTTGAGCCGTGGTTCAGTAAATCCGCTGGTTGGATCTTCAGAAAAAGATATTCAAAATTTTCACAAAAAACCACTTGGGAGGTTTTAAATGAACTCACCAATAACCAACGGTTGATAGCGGTTCTTTGTGCGCAGTGTGGCAATTACGGCCTGTCGCCAAAAAAAAGCAGTTTTGCCGCACACGCTATGGTCATTGGGCATTTTTTGGAAGGTGGCTACTACCCTATTGGCGGCGCGGACCAAATTTGTGAAAAAACGCTAGAGGTCTTTACTGCACACGGAGGAAAAATTTTTATAAATGCCGATGTCACCAAAATCGTTACCGAAAACCTTAAGGTGAAAGGAATACAGCTTGGAGAAAAATTTATTTCGTGCAAAAGTGTAATAAGCAACGTTGGCGTAAACAATACTTTCCACCATCTGCTTACGGAAGAAGACCGAAAAGTTTGCAATTTCAGCTTAAAAAATGTGCAGCCTGCCAGTGCCCATATTTGTTTGTATTTGGGTTTAAATCAATCAAGTGAAACTTTAAACCTTCCGAAGCACAATCTGTGGTATTACAAACACGACGGCATTGATGCCATTTTTGAAGAAGCTACATTGAAAAATGCTCCTGAAAATTTTGCCTATATCTCTTTCCCTTCAGCAAAGGACCCAAATTGGGAAACCAAAAACCCCAATACTGCAACCATTCAAGCTATTTCAGTAGGAAATATGGATTGGTTTGAAGAATATAAAGATTCGAATTGGATGAAACGTGGCGATGAATATCTTCAACTAAAAAAGAATTTTGAAAAAGAGATGCTAAAAGTTCTCTACAGGTTTTTTCCGCAAATAGAAGGAACCGTTGTAGCTTCCGAAGTCTCAACTCCTCTATCAACAGAAAATTTCACAAATTATAAAAGTGGCGAGATTTATGGCCTTGCCCATTCGCCGGAACGTTTTGCACTTCCTTTTTTACGTCCGAAAACAAAAATAAAAGGTTTGTTTCTAACAGGTCAGGACATCACACTAGTTGGCGTGGCAGGCGCAATGCTTTCGGGATTGCTGTGCGCTACTGCAATTTTGAAGTTTCGGTCTTGGAAAATTTTTAAGGAAGTGAAGGCTCAAAAAAATCAGTAGGACTCTATTGACTAGATTTCTTGATTTTTATCCCTAAAATAGAAAGCCCTATATTTGCCGCCTTAAAAAAACGAAATGCTTGCAAAATACCTTTTGTCCTTTACCCAAAATCCCAAAAACGACATACTTTCAGGGCTTACCGTTGCCTTGGCGTTAGTACCAGAAGCCGTTGCCTTTGCCTTTGTTGCAGGTGTTGACCCATTAGTGGGTCTTTACGGCGCTTTTATTATGGGGCTCGTAACCGCCCTCTTTGGCGGGCGTCCGGGAATGATTTCCGGTGCAACGGGAGCTATGGCAGTGGTAATGGTTCATTTAATTCAAAAAGGTAATGAAGTTGGATTAACATTAACCGAGCCCGTACAATATCTTGGACTGCAATGGCTTTTTATAACACTTCTTTTTGTAGGCGCAATCCAGATTTTGGCAGGCGTTTTTAAACTTGGAAAGTTTGTTCGGCTTATACCACATCCGGTAATGATGGGATTTGTAAACGGTTTGGCAATCGTGATTTTTCTTTCACAATTAGGTCTTTTTAAGGAAAGCCGTGGTACGGTCCCGCAATGGCTCACCGGGCCAGATTTATGGGTAATGTTGGCTTTGGTTGGTTTAACAATGGCTATTATGTTCGGTCTGCCGAAACTCACTAAAAAACTTCCTGCAGCTTTAATAGCAATCATTGTAGTAGCGTGTATAACTATCTTCGGAAACCTTGATGTGAGTACTGTGGGTTCATTTATACGTGACGGTGGCGGGACTGGCTTGAAGGGCTCATTGCCGGTTTTCCAAACCCAGATTTTTGGGTTTTTAGACACCCTAAATGGCCATTGGGATTTAATAATTTCCACAGCATTTTTATTGGCTGCAGTTGGATTAATTGAATCGTTGATGACCCTTAATTTAATTGATGAAATGACCGAAACCCGCGGAAGCGGTAATCGCGAGTGCGTGGCCCAAGGTGGCGCAAATATTTTAAATGGGTTTTTTGGAGGCATGGGTGGTTGTGCAATGATTGGGCAATCTATCATTAATGTGAGTTCGGGTGGCCGTGGTAGACTTTCAGGAACGGTAGCTGCTGTTGCATTGCTTTGTTTTGTATTATTTGGCGCACCATTGATTGAACAAATCCCTATCGCAGCTTTGGTGGGTGTAATGTTTATGGTGGTTATCGGCACCTTTGCGTGGAGCAGTTTTAGAATTTTGAATAAAATTCCGCTTTCCGATGCCATTGTTTTAATAACCGTTTCGGCGGTCACTGTTTGGCAAGATTTGGCAATAGCTGTATTTGTAGGTGTAATTATGAGTGCGCTTGTTTTTGCTTGGAAAAGCGCCACAATGATTCGCGCCCGAAAAAGAATTAAGGAAGACGGGACAAAAGTCTACGAAATATGGGGCCCGTTATTTTTTGGTTCAACATCAGCTTTCAACACTAAATTTGATGTTTCTAATGATCCTGATGCTATAGAAATCGATTTTATTGAGTCCAAGATTTCAGACCATTCCGGTGTGGAAGCCGTGCGGAATATTGCCAATAAATATTTGGACAGCGGAAAGCAGGTAAAGCTTACTCATCTTAGCCCAGACTGCAAAGCACTTCTCTTAAAATGGAACCCTGAGTTTGAAACCATAATTGAAGACTCTATTGAAGATCCCCGTTATTATGTAGTGACGGATACTTTGGATGCTGACGCATAGTTTTTACCTTACAATCCCTTAAAGAAAAAGTTGATTTCTGAATTTTAGCAAAAATTTATAATTCCTTTTTTAAGGTTCTTTATAAATTTATAAGAAAATAGTATGCGGAAATTCACACATTTGGGGATGTTACTGCTATTCGTATTTTTTTGTAGCGCTTGCAATTTCCCAAAAGACCCAAACAATTCTTATAAAAACGCAAAAAAATCTTCCTTGCGTGTTGGGATTGTTCCCAATACTGATTCCATCACAACTTCATTTGAAAAAAACTTTGTAGAGAATTTTGCTAAAAAAGAAGGAATGCAGACCCAATTTATTGTCGACAATGAAACGGAGTTAGTAAAAAAACTCGAAAATTATCAATTGGACATTGTACTTGGCGGTTTTGAAAAAGACTCAAATTGGAAAAAGAAAGTGGGAATGACCAAGCCCTATGATGATAAGCACGTTCTCTTTATTCCACGAGGCGAAAACCGCTTACTTTTTCATCTAGAAAAATTCATCACCAAAAACAAAAAACAATGAGAAATGAAGCTTTTGAACTTCCCGAAGATTTAAAGGAAAAGCTGAAAAAAGCAAAAAAATTGGAATGGATTACTATAGTATATCTTTCAACCGTAGTTATACTTATGTATCTGGTTATGGGTTCTTCTCAGGCAATGAAAACAGCTTGGCTGGAAGATGCCCTTAGTATAATTCCTGCAATTTCCTTTTTGATAGCTTCGCGCATTTATAATAGAAAACCCACCCAAAAGTTTCAGTATGGCTTTCACCGCGTGTTCAGCATTGCGTTTTTAACGGGTAGTATTGCCCTTTTTGGAATGGGAGTTTTTCTTTTGGTTGATTCCACTATAACCCTTATAAAAGCGGAACATCCTACTATTGGCACTATTGTTTTATTTGGAAAACAAATTTGGATGGGCTGGATAATGATTGCTGTACTAATATATAGCTCGCTGCCAGCGATGTATTTGGGCTATAAGAAATTGCCCCTCGCAAAAAAACTTCACAATAAAATTCTCTATACCGATGCCAATGCGCAAAAGGCCGATTATATGACTGGTTTTGCGGCCATGGCTGGAATTTTGGGGCTTGGTATGGGTTGGTGGTGGGCAGATGCCAGTGCGGCGCTGTTTATTTCATTTTCAGTTTTAAAGGATGGGTATACAAATTTAAAGGATGCCGTTCAGGATTTAATGGATAGAAAACCAGTGCACATTAAAGACGAAAAACCCGATGAACTGGTGGAAAAAACAGAGCGCTTTGTAAAATCTTGGGAATGGGTTATAGATGCAAAAGCACGGTTTCGGGAAGAAGGACAGGTATATTTTGGAGATGTGCAGGTTATAGCAGAACCGAGAATAGACCTTTCCCAGTCTATTGAAGAAGGATTAAAAAAACTCCAAGAATTTCATTGGAAAATTTATGATGTAACCCTTATGCCTGTAAAAGAAATAAAGGACTATTCAGAAAAGCAATCCTGAGCTTTTATTGTCTTGAAAAGGAGAAATCAATCTTTTTTGGCTCACCATTTTCAGTCCCTTCGATCCAAGCGTGGAGTGAATCTTTTGCAGAATTTGTATAGACTATGCGTTGCGGAAAATCGTTGTTTTTATTTTCAAAAATGACTTGTCCATTTTCTAAAGAAATCATTTTAAATGTAACTGGTTTTTTATCGTTTTGATTTGCGACTGCTACTGTCAACAATAAGTTTTCTCCTTTTTGCTCAAGTGCCATAGTTTCAGCAAAAACAACCTTCTTTTTATTTACCTCAACAAAACTATAGGCAGTAAAAGTACTGTCATTTTCTGCAGACCACGTTTCTTGGGAATATTCTTCTCCATTCTGGTTCACCCAAGTTCCTAAAAGCCATTGCATTTGTTCTATCATTTCAAAATTTTCTTCGGCGGCTGCTGTGTTTGCGTTTTTTCTTTCAGGATTTTCTCTACATGCAATGAAGACTAATGGAAGTAATAGAAAAAGTAAATATTTATTCATTATTGAGTGGATTGATTCAGCGAAGATATCACAAAAAAACTTTAGCTATAAAATTCGTAAACCGTTTTCAACCTTCATATCGGGCCGTAGTAAGGTGACATTTTTTCCTTCTACAGCACCCAAAACCAGACATTCGCTCATAAAATTGGCTATCTGTTTCTTCGGAAAATTAACTACGGCAACTACTTGCTTGCCAATCAATTCCTCTTTGGAATAAAGTGAAGTTATTTGCGCAGAAGTTTTCCGCTGCCCAATTTCATTTCCAAAATCTACTAAAAGTTGATAGGAAGGATTTCTCGCTTCGGGAAAATCGTTGGCTTCAATTATGGTCCCCACGCGCATTTCGACTTTCTCAAAATCGGCCCAGGTTAAATCATTCGTCATGGTGAATGGAAAGTTTTTTAATCATTTCAGGAGAAATCTCACCTTGGTCGGCACCGTAAACATCAACCAGCAAGCCTTTCTGACCGTCGTGGGTTTCTATTAAATAAAGAATAGTGTTGTCGCCCGGATTGGTCATTCCCTCAAAACGGTAAAACTTCACAACGTCCAATTCCCCTGCTTTCCATTTCTTTTTAAGACTTTTAGATTCAATGCCTTCGCCTACAAGGTTGAAGTCTTCTGTAAAACCGTGATTTTGTAAATCTTCGATTGCTACGGATAATGATGAATATGAGTTTTTCATAATAGATTGGTTTAGTTTTTAAAGTTAATGGAGATATTTTGCAACGGCAAAGTTTTATAAATTCTTTAATAGAAAAAGTTTAGAAGGCTTTAAACCACCAACTCAATAACCATTCAAAAATCGTAACTTTAAACCCCAATTTGTCAACTAATTTAGAAAAGAATAAAATGGCCAGAACAGAATCTAAAATGCTTTCTTTGGGAACCAAAGCACCCGATTTTACATTAATTGACGCGATAACCAACAAACCTGTCTCACTAAAAGACGTTCGCGGCGAAAAAGGTACTGTGGTTATGTTTATCTGTAACCACTGCCCATTTGTGAAACACGTAAATGAAGAGTTGGTTCGGGTCTGTAATGATTATCGCGTTACAGGATTTGGATTTGTGGCCATTAACAGCAATGATGTTATAAAATATCCTGAAGATTCTCCAGCTGAAATGTGGCGAACGGCACGAAAACAAAATTATCCTTTTCCTTATTTATTTGATGAGACCCAAGAAATTGCAAAGGCTTATGATGCCGCTTGCACCCCAGATTTTTATTTATTTGATGATGAATTGAAACTTGTTTATCGGGGTCAATTAGATAATTCCCGCCCTGGAAACGGCATTCCCGTAAACGGTCGCGACCTGCGGGAAGCACTTGATAACATACTTAATAACAATCCGCAGCGAAAGGATCAAAAACCGAGTATTGGGTGTAATATTAAGTGGAAGGAAGAAATTGGTTAACTGTTTAACCGTGAAATTATTAATTGTTTATTGTTAACTGATAATTGTTCACTTCCACCCTTCCCTTTTTAGCAAATTTTCTATGTGTGCATAATGGTGGTTGCTGTGCCATGCATACATACCTGTCATATAAGCCAAAGACATAGTGCGATTGCGCTCTGGATGAATTATTTCTCTCTGAAAATTATCTATGGAGAGTCCTTTTAATAAATATGTCCATTTGGCATGCAAAGCGCTTATTGCCACTAAAGATAAATCTATGGGCGCGTTTTTGGCATCAGCTGTTTCTGCCCAAGCTTTTTCATCATAGGCTTTAATTATCGGGGTAGCTTCAGTCAACGCCCATTTAAAACGTGTATAGGCATTGTGGTGGCTATCATAAACGTGATGGATTGTTTGGCGTACCGTCCAGCCTTCTGGCCTGTAGGGTGTGTTCAATTGCACTTCGGAAAGGTTGCTTACCAAATTATTTAATCTATTGGGGAAATGTTCCAAAATAGAAATCCAAGCTTCCAGCTTTTCTGAAGTGATGTTTGAAGGGCAATCAAACGTGCCTATTGGGTATTTCAGTTTCTCTAAATCCATTTAGCTTTCGGAATTCGTTAATTTGGGATTCGAGATTCTAATTAACAAATCTCGAATCCCGAATCACTACTTTACGTCCATCAATTCCACATCAAAAATCAAGGATGCGTTTGGAGGAATAACCCCGCCAGCTCCGCGTTCACCGTAACCTAAATGTGAAGGAATTACAAAACGGGCCTTATCGCCCACTTGCAATAATTGGATGCCTTCATCCCAACCAGCGATTACTTGGCCAACGCCCAGTTGAAAATCGATCGGTTGTTTTCTTTTGTATGACGAGTCAAATTCAGTTCCGTCAGTTAATGCACCTTTGTAATGCACAGAAACTGTTTTTCCCTTTTCGGCTTTTTTCCCGTTTCCTTTTTGAATTATTTTGTAAAGAAGTCCGCTATCGGTTCTATCAAAACCTTCTGAAATTTTTTTCAGTTCGGCTTCCTGAGCCTCTTTCATTTTTGCAATTCGCTGCTCCCTTTCACCAGTAAAACTTCTAAAAGCCTCAACAGCATTCCAGTTTTTGGCTTCTTCGCCTACGCGGATTATTTCAACCTTTTGCATAGTATCGCCTTGCGCAACACTATCAACAACGTCCTGCCCTTCCACTACATTTCCAAAAATCGTGTGTTTGTTGTCCAACCAAGGCGTTGCAACGTGCGTTATAAAAAATTGACTACCGTTGCTCGCTGGCCCAGCATTTGCCATGGAAAGCACCCCCGGGGTATCGTGGCGAAGGTCTTGATGGAACTCATCCTCAAAATCATAACCCGGTCCGCCAGAGCCTGTTCCCTTTGGATCGCCGCCCTGAATCATAAAATCTGGGATTACACGGTGAAATTTTAACCCATCATAATAGGGTGTTCCCTGTGGTTTTGCTGAATTTTCCAAATTACCTTCAGCCAAAGCCACAAAGTTTCCAACCGTTCCCGGAGTTTTGTCGTGCGTTAGTTTTATCAGGATTTCTCCTTTTTCGGTGGTTATTTTTGCGTAAATACCGTCTTGCATTTTTTGTTTTTTTAAATTGAAACGCAAAGGTAAGGAAATAGGAAGAAAGAATTACTAGCGACTAGCGATGAGGAATGAGCGATTAGGGTTCTACATACATGCGCTAGGGTTGTGGGACGTATCCGTTAGGGTTCTACATACATCCGTTAGGGTTGTGGGACGTATCCGTTAGGGTTCTATATACATACGTTAGGGTGTCGGACGTATCCGTTAGGATTGTGGGACGTATCCGTTAGGGTTCTACACACATCCGTTAGGGTTGGTGTACCTATACGGAAGGGTTCTGAACCCTAACACATGGTTTCAAGACCCAAACGGGAAGGATTGAATGGTATCTAGCGGGGTTTAGGAATTATATGGTTGCTGAACGTATATTGAAGGGTTTGGAAAGGGTAAATTTGTATATTTGGGAAATACACCACATAAAAATACTAGAACTTGGGTATAGCCAACTATATTAGCGGTATAAACCCAATAGAGTTGGGGATATGAACAAGTTGGCAGTAATGCAAAAATGACCTAGAAAAAATGCAGGCAGAATTGAAACATAGAAAACCTAACTTATTAAAGCCGACTCTGATTTTTTCAGCAGTTGGATTTTTTATACCGGGTTTTACTGCGATTGGGCTTCTTGGTTTTCAAATGCTACTTTCTTCTTTTGGACTTGATTGCCATAATGCTTGGACAGTTCTTGGTCAATTACAATTATTGGTGGACTAGCACTACCCATTATCTTCTATCGACATTTACCAACTTTAACAGAAAAGAAACTTGAGAATTTAACAACTCGACTGACTTTCTTTAATCTAATTGAATACACTTTCATTCAAGCCAGTTTAGCACTATTCTTCACGAGTCGAGAAACTCTTTGCTATGTATCGGACGGACAAAATGGAATTGAATTAGTGTTTACGGCTTGGCTAGCACTTCCAATTTTGATAGGACTAAGTTTTCTGTTTGGACAGTCTTTGAAAACAAATAATAAAAAAGAAATAAAAGCACATACTGCCAACAATAGCTAAGAAGACATAGAGCGGACAAGGCTTTCAGAAAGGTTCGTTCATTAAACAAACTTTGGTTTCGGTGGACAGCTAATCGCTTCGAAAGCCCTACGTTTCTTAGCCTGAGCGTTGGCGGTCATTGAAATCAACGAAACGGAAAAGAATAACATTAAAGAAAAGGAAATAATGTTTACAGTAGAACAAATTGAATTAGCCCACAGTAAAATCAAATCAGGGGCGGAATTTCCAAAGTATATTGAGGAAATCAAGCAAATCGGAGTAACGGCATTTGAAACTTGGGTGTCGGACAGCCATACTGAATATTTTGGAAAGAACAATTTTCGGACGAAATCTAAACCGAAATATGAAGAATTGGATATAGCAGATTATACTGATAAGCAAAAATTTGAAGAATATTTGAAAATCCACCAAAAAGGAGAAACAGACTATTTTACATTTTGTAAACATAGCGCTGAAACAGGAATTGAGAAATGGATAGTAAATCTTGAAAAAATGACCTGTGTTTATTTTGACAAAGTTGAAAATGAAGTTACAATTGAACATGTACCAACCGTATAAAACAATGAACCGCTAACAAAGAACTAAGTTAAAAAACAACTTAAGAAGCAAATAAGACATGACTTTTTCATCTTAAATAATTTCCACATCCCTCGTCGCTCTTCGCTCTTCGCTTTTCGCTTTTCGCTTTTCGCTTTTCGCTTTTCGCTAAAATGTAACAAAACCCTAACCCATTCGTCATACAATCAACAACCATCCAAAAACAATCCTGTGGAAAACATTCTCACCATAAATAATCTAACCAAGAAATTTGGCTCCCTAACTGCCGTGGATAATCTTTCCTTTTCAATTGAAAAAGGCAATGTTTACGGTATCCTCGGCCCAAACGGTAGCGGTAAAAGTACCACACTGGGCATCGTGCTTAATGTGGTAAACAAAACTACTGGCGACTTTAAATGGTTTGATGGCAACATAGATACACACAACGCTTTAAAGAAAGTAGGCGCCATCATTGAACGCCCCAACTTTTACCCGTATATGACCGCCGTGCAAAACCTGCAACTGGTGTGTAAAATAAAGGAAGTTTCGGAAGAAAAGATTTCTGAAAAACTAGAGCTTGTAGGACTTTTGGACAGAAAGGACAGCAAGTTCAGTACTTTTTCCTTAGGGATGAAACAACGCTTGGCAATCGCTTCGGCACTGCTAAACGACCCTGAAATATTAATACTCGATGAGCCAACAAACGGATTAGACCCGCAGGGAATCCATCAAATCCGCGAAATAATAAAAATAATTGCCTCCCAAGGAACAACCATTTTGCTGGCTTCGCATTTACTCGACGAGGTTGAAAAAGTGTGCACACACGTGGTCATTCTTCGGAAAGGTGTGAGTCTTTATTCTGGCAGTGTGGATGGGATGAACGCCAGTCACGGTTTTTTAACGATGCAGAGCAACAATATGGAAGCGCTTGAAAATGCTTTGGAAGGAAACGCTGCCTTTGGCATCGTAAAGCGCGAAGGCGATTATTTAATCGCTTACCTCAACGCCCCGATGGATGCTTCGGAAGTGAACAGACTTCTTTTTGAAAAAGGCATCACGCTTAGCCACCTTGTGAAACGCAAGGAAAGTCTTGAAGAACAATTCCTTGAACTTACCAAACAAAACTAACCGCAATGCTACGATTATTAAATATAGAACTTCAAAAACTGCGCTATAACCGTTCGGCAAAGGTTATTTCCATAATTTATTTTGTACTAATCACTTTTATCGCCCTAATTGCGTCCATTGAGTTTAACTTTGGTGATTTTCACTTTCGGGTTGCCGATCAGGGAATTTTCAACTTTCCGTATATCTGGCATTTCAATACCTATGTGGCAGCAATTTTGAAATTGTTTTTGGCCATAGTGATTGTTTCCATGATGAGCAATGAGTACAGTTATAGAACTTTAAAACAAAACCTTATTGACGGCCTTAGCAAAAAGGAATTTGTACTTTCAAAGTTTTTGACCGTCTTGCTTTTTGCAGTGATATCAACGGTTTTTATTTTTGGTGTCTCATTGATTTTGGGACTTTTCTTTTCAGATTACAATGAAATAGGAATCATTTTTAGCGATATGGAATACATAGGCGCTTATTTCATAAAACTTGTCGCCTTCTTCTCTTTCTGTCTTTTTCTTGGGGTTTTGGTGAAACGTTCTGCCTTTGCATTAGGTTTTTTGATTATATGGCAAATTGTGGAATGGTTGGGCTATGGCTTGATGAAATGGCAATTTTTCAAAGACACGGAAATTGCTGATAATGTTGCGCAATTCTTCCCTTTGAATGCAATGGCAAACCTTATAAAAGAACCACTTAGCCGTTTGGGCGCAATTCAGTCTGCTGCAAATCAATTGGGTGAAAATTTCACAAAAGACTATCAGGTTACTTGGCTCAATGTGTTGATTGTTCTTATTTGGACCTCCCTTTTTATTTATTGGTCCTACGCCATTCTAAAAAAAAGAGATCTTTAGTGAGTTGATATGTTTATGGAGCTATAACTTCATTTTTTCCTATATTTAACAGGCAATCAACAAAACTCTTTTTTGAAGTACATTTTTTCCATATTCTGTTTATTTATCTTCACTGGAGTTTTTTCTCAGGATATTTCGCTCTTTAGGCAATTCAATGGTCAATATGACTACACAGCATTTGGCAATACATTAAATGTTGAAGAAAATGGTCAAGGCGGACAATGCTTCATTCTTACCAGCAGCAGTGCCAACTTTCAATTACAATCCAATCAAGAGGTAGTTGCTGCCTATTTATATTGGGCAGGGTCTGGTCCTGGGGATTTCAACGTAACCTTCAACCAAGTTCCGATAACTGCAGAACGCACCTTTAATGAAAGTTATAACAGCGGCGGACAGGATTATATTTATTTTTCAGCATTTGCAGATGTTACCGAGCAAATTCAAACCACCGGAAATGGCAACTATACACTTTCCGATTTAGACCTTACGCTTGTAATTCCTGCATATTGCAGTCCACCAGGCTCGGGCACCAACTTCGGGGGTTGGGCGGTGACCGTGGTTTATGAGGATGTGACCCTTCCCAACAATCAAGTAAATATATTTGATGGTTTGCAAAGTGTATCGCGCGTTGACCAAACTTTGGAAATAACCTTGAGTAATTTGATGGTTTTGGATACCGAAGGTGCCAAAATAGGCTTCCTGGCTTGGGAAGGCGACCGTGGACTTGCTGTAAACGAAACCCTTCGCATCAATGGGAATATTCTTAGCAATCTGCCGCTAAATCCTCCCGACAATGCCTTTAATGGCACCAACAGTTTTACGGGCAGTGATGTACTTTACAATATGGATATTGATGTGTATCCTATTTCTAATTATATAAGCCCGGGCGATACCTCAGCTACTATCCAACTTACCAGCGGACAGGATTTTGTGATGGTGAACAACATTATTACCGTATTAAATACCCAACTGCCGGATGCTACTATTTCAATTGATAATATAATTGGCGGTACGGAATGTGGCAATCGGGAGCTGACCATAGATTATACCGTTTATAACTTCAACAGTACCGATATATTACCTGCCGGAACACCCATTGCTTTTTATGCAGATGAAACCTTAGTAGCTCAAAGTGCTACTGTGGGAGTGATACCCATTGACGGACAGGAAAGTGGAACCGTAACATTTACGGTTCCCAGCAATATTGAATCAGATTTTATTCTTAAAGCTATCGTGGATGATACCGGAAACGGCAGCGGAATAGTCGATGAAATAAATGAAGAAAACAACGAAGACGAAACATCAATCCATTTATTGCTAAATCCAATAATTACGGGACTTCGCAATCTGGAAACTTGTGATGTTATTGGCGAAGAATTTTTTGATTTAACCGAATCAACTTCCCAGATTGACCCCGTTTATGAATTGAGTTTTCATCTTTCTGAGGCAGATGCGCAAAACAATGAAAACCCAATTGCAAATCCTGAAAACTTTCAGAATACCGAAAACCCAGAGACCATTTATATTCGAGTTTCAAATCCAGATTGTTTTCTAGTTGATAGTTTTGCTGTAGAGGTTGTTCCGTGCCCTTTGCCCGATGCCACGATTGAACTTCCTGAAATTTCTGCCTGTCGCGATAGAGAATTATTGCTTCCTTTTACGGTTTATAATTTGGAAGCCACGGCACCGCTGCCTGCCAATACTTCCATAGCGTTTTATACGAACGGACTTTTGTTGGGACTTTCGCAAACACAGCAAAGTCTTCCAATTGGTAGTAGTGAAAATGGCGAGGTAGAACTTCTTTTGCCAGACAGTTTACCAAATACTTTTACAATCATAGCTGTTGTGGACGATGATGGAAATGGCAACGGCGCGGTTGAAGAATTTCGGGAGGACAATAACAGTTTTAAGCAAACTATTTCCTTTGAAAGCATCCCTCCCATTCCCAACTTGCCCAATCTATTGGAATGCGACACAGGTTTTGATACGGCAATTTTTGACTTAACACAACAGGACGATTTGATAAGCACGGGGAACGATGATGTAATATTGTATTTTACAACTATGGAAAATGCTTTGGAGAATACTAATCCCATTAGCAATCCAACACAATATCAAAACGGCACTGATCCACAATCAATCTATGTACGGCTCGAAAACGAAATCTGCTTTACCACAGCTTCCTTTTTATTGACTACACAAAACTGTGCTCCTTTTATTCCACAAGGTTTCTCACCCAACGGTGATGGTATAAACGATACTTTTGAAATAAGCAATCTGCTGAACATTTACGAAAACTTTGAACTTAACATTTACTCTCGCGAGGGTAACCTGATACACACTGCCCATAACGTTGATGGCTTTTGGGATGGTGTGGCTACAAAAGGACTGCTGTTTACGGGAAGTACCGTTCCCGTGGGCACTTATTATTACGTCTTGGTGCTGAACGACCCCAAATATCCCGAAGCTTTTATAGGTTGGGTTTATGTGAATTATTAATAAAGAAAGAGCGCTTTTGCGCCCTTTCGATCAAAAAACCAAACCACATCACAAATTCATAGCTAAGTTTTATTTGCTGCTCTTTACCAACCTTATGAACTCTGCTCGGTATCCGTCGGCATCGGTTCCCTTACCAGCCTCTGCCAATACAATTACATCTTCTCTTTTTTTAGTATTTATAAATTCAGATTTGCGCAGCTGCATTCCGAAAAGGGCTACCGCAGCTGAAAACTTTAAGTCATCTGAAGCATTATCTATGGAAATGTTTTCGTCTTTCACTGTTTTCTCAATCAATTTACTTACGTCACCATTGGGTTCCTTATAGCGGAATTTTACCGTAAGCATTTCATCTCTATAATTTAGATTGGTTTGTTTTGTGTATTTCAAATTATCAATAGCCTTCAAGTATTTGCTTTTTACACCCACGGGAATTATTTCATACAGCGCGGTAACGGTGTGTCCGCTGCCCAATTCACCTGCGTCTTTGGTGTCGTCCTTAAAATCTTCATCGTTCAGTAAACGGTTTTCATATCCAATCAATCTATATGCCTGAACTTTTGAGGGATTAAACTCTACTTGAATTTTTACATCTTTTGCAATGGTATAAAGAGTTCCGAAGAATTCCGTGCCCAACACTTTTTGCGCTTCCTGCATGCTGTCTATATAAGCATGGTTTCCGTTGCCTTTATCGGCTAGAGTTTCAAGTTTGCTGTCTTTGTAATTACCCATTCCAAAACCTAAGCAAGTAAGGAATACACCGCTTTTACGTTTTTCCTCAATTAGGTTCTCCATGGAGCGATCGCTGGAAGCACCAACGTTAAAGTCGCCATCCGTGGCTAGAATGACCCGATTGTTTCCTTTTTTGCTGAAGTTTTCAGTTGCAACTTTGTAAGCCAATTCAATTCCTGCGCCACCCGCTGTTGAGCCACCGGCGCTAAGATGTTCAATGGCATTTCGAATTAATTGTTTTTCTGCTCCCGAAGTGGGCGGCAATACCAATCCTGCAGCACCTGCGTAGACTACGATTGAAACTTTGTCTTTTTCACGTAATTTATCTACCAAAACATTTAAAGCAGCTTTCAGCAATGGCAGTTTGTTGGTATCATTCATAGAACCAGAAACATCTAATAAAAACACCAAGTTTGAAGGCGGAACATTTTCTAGGGAAATATCTTTTCCTTTTAAACCAATCCGCACCAACTTGGCATCTTGGTTCCACGGTGAGTTTACCATATCTGCAGTAATTGAAAACGGATTTTTGCCTGTGGGCTGCGGATAGTCATAGGCGAAGTAATTTACCATTTCCTCAATCTTTACGGCATCTTCCGGTATTTTCTGCCCATTGTTCAACATTCGGCGGATGTTGCTGTAACCTGCTTTGTCAACATCTATTGAAAAGGTAGATAGTGGTGCCGTAACTACGCTTTTAAAAATATTTTCCTCAATGCGGCCGTAGGATTCGTTTTCCGCAACGCGGTTGTTGTTTTCGTAGCTTCTTGAGCCATATAAAGAAGCCGAACCCCTGATCCGCACACCCGAGGCTTTACCTTGAAGAGCTTGATTTGCTGAATGAATGGGAACAACGGCATACCCCAAGGATTTTTTCTCTCTTCTTCCTCCGTACGCTGTAACTACAACCTCATCCAAGGCAGCACTCGGCTTTAATGTTACATTAATTTCTCCAGCTTTTTTTATCTTAACTTCTTCGGTTTCAAATCCTACATAGGAGAAAACCAATTTCTGCCCTATTTGTGCTGAAATACTGTACTTGCCATTAAAATCCGTTTGTGTTCCTGTGGAAGTTCCTTTGATAATAACATTTGCTCCAGGCAAAACAAGACTTGTATCATCGGTTACTGTACCGCTGATGGTAACTATCTGTGCGTGTAGCTGAAGGCTCAGTAATACTACTGTAAACAATGTGAAGAGTGTTTTCATAATATGTGGTTTTAGTGTTAAACTTGAAGTAAAACTACCGCACATTACAATACTACAAAACGAGAAATGAGGGAACGCGAGCTTTGGGTGAGGGAAAAAATATAACGATTTTACTACCAGCTCCCGCCACCGCCACCGCCAAAACCGCCGCCCGATGAACCGCCACCACCAGAACTACTGCTGGATGGAGAACTTACCATGGTAGCCTTAGCCGTAGAAATGGAATCTGAAAATGATTGTGAAAAATTGTGCATCGTAATGGCGCCGGTTGATGAAGTGTACCAACTGGGCGGTTGCAGATCCAGTGCCTCAAACTTTTTAGTCCATTGATTGAATAGTCCAAAAGCAAGGGCATACCCCATAGTGGTCTCAAAATAAGACGGACTGTCTCGCAATAGCATTTTTAACTTGTTTTCCTCAGCAATCTTTATAAAGCTTTTGAAACCTTTTAACTCGGAAAGCATTTTATTGCCTTTTGTATTTTTCTTTACTAAATGGACTGTCATAAATAAAAGAAATACAGTAACTGGAATTACTGCCAAAGCGGCAAAAAGCCCCCATATAAGTAAGAAAAAGCCAAATAGAAAAACCCCAAGAAGCAATGTGGCAATTATAGTTCGGGTCTGCATTTTCTTTGCTTCGGCCTCATAATATATTTGAGCTTTGGCTTTCAGAAGTGTTTTGGCACTTGCCATTTTCGTATAAAATGAATCTTTTAGACTACTTATCAACACTTCCTGTTTCGAGGAAACTGTTGAGCTGCCAAAAAGCCCGTCAAAAATTTTCCGTTCATAATCGGGCGCACCGTCGGGCAAGGGTTTAAGTTTGGTTAATTTGGTGTCGTCCTTACCAAACCAGCCCTTTTTTGGTATTTGCTCCATAGTGATAATTCCTCGCGAACCCCAATATGGGATCAAGGCAATAAGGTCTTGTGTATCTTCGGTATCGTCAATTAAAAAACCAGCCATTGCGGGATCTATGCCGCTGGGCGGAAAGTAACTGGTAGTTGCCACTACCCTATCATCTTTGCCATATTTATTCCATACCCAATAAAACAGCACTAACAATACGGCGAGTATCAAAGTCCAGCCATAATTTGTCCAGAAAGGCCACCAAGGTTTGATTTCCTCTACAGAACCCAAAGGAAGATTGAGCAGTACCGTTACATTTTGACCTAAATATGATTTAAAACGCGGAAGGCTCTTTGCCTTAAAAACTCCATTTTCGTAATTAATATCATACTCCGTGCTTTCATTTGTTTCACCACCAAAATCTGTATAGATAAAAATATTGTCCAAACCTACATCAACATTCTCCGGTGGATGGATGTTAAAATCTATCTTCTCAAAAACGGTTTGCCACATGTCAGATTTTATGTTCCAGTAAAACCGAATCTGCGAATCACCAAACAGAAAAGCGTTGTAAACCCTGTACTTTATTTCGTAATGCTGCGGACCAATAATGGTTTTATTCTTATCGCCAATTTTTATTTGAAGGTTGTCACTAATTTTCTGTACAAAATCGAAATCAGCTTCATACTTATGATTGGGCACTTCAATATTTCTAATCTTTATTTTACGCTTTTCCTGAATGCTATCTTCGGTAAATAAATCATAATTGGTGCGGATGGTTCTGAAGATACCGTGCTTGTGGGCCGTGAAAGTAATGTCATAATTTTCCATGACATCAAAATAGCCTTCCTCGCTGATATAAATATCAACCACGCATTTGTTGACAATAAAATCCTGCGCTGATGTTTTCAGAAAAAATAGCATCCCAAAAAAAAGCAGGAATAGTTTTTTATCCAACAACAGATTATTAATCTTGGTGTTTATTGCCACAATGCTATTCATTTCAAATAATATAACAATCCATCACGCTACCCAAAACTCACCTTCACATTTTCACGGCTGGCCTCATCGGTTTCAAAATAATCAAAATGCTGGTAGTTGAGCATTCCGGCAAACACTACCCCCGGCAGACTCTCTCCATAAGTATTGTTCTCCCGTACGGTACCATTATAATATCTTCGGCTGCGCTCTAGGTTCTCTTCTATTTCGTTAAGCTTTTGCTGCAGGTCCAAAAAGTTAATATTTGCTTTTAAATCTGGATATGCTTCCCCCAAGGCAAATATACTGCGCAGACTTTGCTGCAGTTGGTTTTCAGCCTTTATCTGTGCATTTATATCGTTTGAAGGCACTGCCATCGCGGCATTTCTGGCTTCAATTACGCTTTCTAAGGTTGATTTTTCGTGTGCTGCGTATCCCTTGACAGTTTCCACTAGATTCGGGATCAAATCATAGCGGCGTTTTAGGGCAACATCTATATTGCTCCAAGCGTCTTTTACCATATTTCTATTTTTTACAAAACGGTTATAGACTATAACAAGTAGGATAGCCACGACAGCAAGAATACCAATAACAAGTAAAATAATATTCATAATAGCGGTTTTTTAAAATTGCTTATTACTTAAAAATGAAACATCTAAGATACTATAAAGTTAGGGGTTATACGCTATTTGTTAATTGTTAATTGTTAATTGTTATTTGGAAGTTGGAATTTGTTGTTTGTTATTTGTTCCATTATGGAATTGTTCAACTTTGAAATGGATACCGAGCATAACCTGTTGCCTAGGGATGGTATTGTAAATTACTTCGGAAGGGTATTTTCTGAAAAAGAAGCCAATCATTATTACAACATACTTCTGAATAGCATTGCCTGGAAAAATGACGAAGCCATCATCTTTGGAAAAAAAATTATCACCAAAAGAAAAGTAGCATGGTACGGTGAAAAAGAGTTTGAATATACCTATTCAAAAGTGACAAAAAAAGCGCATTTGTGGACACCCGAACTCCTGCAACTAAAAAAGAAAATAGAAACAAAAAGTGGCGAAACTTTTAACAGTTGCCTATTAAACCTTTACCACTCTGGCGAGGAAGGCATGTCATGGCACAGCGATGCCGAAAAAGACCTGAAAAAAAATGGCGCCATAGCCTCGGTAAGTTTTGGGGCAGAGCGCAAGTTTGCCTTTAAACATAAGGAAACCAAAGAAACCGTTTCCCTAAACCTACAACATGGTAGCCTATTGATTATGAAAGGTGCTACACAAACCCACTGGCTGCACCGCTTGCCACCTACAAAAAAAATACAATCGCCGAGGGTCAATCTTACTTTTAGAACGATTGTCTAATATAAAATTATCTATTTTGAGCCTCGTATATAGATTCGTATCTTTAAAAAATAAATTCTATGAAATATCTATTAATAATCTGTTCTCTGATAATTTTTAGCTCCTGCAAGCCAGAAGAGAAAAAACGTACCGCTCAGCAAATCGTAGACAAAGCAATTGCGAATGCCGGAGGCGAAAATTATGGAGCAGCCATGATAAACTTCACCTTCCGAAATACCAAATACAGTAGCAAACGCCACAATGGCCAATATGAATTTACCCGTACCATTACAGATTCCCTTGGCGAGACCTTGGATGTGCTTACCAACACGGGTTTTGAACGCTATGTGAATGCCAATAAGATTATTGTTCCCGACTCTACGGCTACCAAATATGCAAACTCGGTAAATTCCGTACATTATTTTGTACAGTTGCCCTATGGCCTAAACGACTCCGCAGTTAAAAAGGAACTGGTAGGCAACGCTGAAATAGAGGGTGAAAAATATTATGAAATACAGGTAACTTTTGAAGAAGATAGCGGCGGAACAGACCACGAAGATGTTTATATGTATTGGATAAACCAGCAGAATTTCACTGTAGATTATTTCGCCTATAAATTCTACACAGGCGAAGGCGGCATCCGTTTCCGCAAAGCCTACAATCCAAGAATGATAAACGGAATACGGTTTGTTGATTACGAAAACTACAAATTGGAGCCTTGGAAGACAGTCGATTTAAAAACCATGGACTCTCTTTATTTGGATGGTAAACTAGAGCTACTCTCCGAGATTAAAACAAAAAATATTTCTGTGGAAATTTTAGAGAACAAGTAGTTTTTTAATTGATAAAAAACACCGCATTCGCCAAAAAAAGTTTCCCATTCTGCCAAAAGGAGCGGAAACTAACATCATCAACCATATAAACTACGCTGCCCCTGCCCTTTTTCGCTTCCGCAAAAACTATTGAGTTTTTTAATTTAGCCTTTGCTGTTTCCCCAGAAAAACCTGAAACGCTTTCTGGGTCTTTTATATAGCCTACATTGAAACCTTCATTTAAAAATTTATAGGAATCGCTGCCGAGTTTTAAACTGTAATAAGTATCTCCATAGCCAAATGCCAAAGGATGGGTATTGTCCAATTTCACTTTATAGATACTTCCCGTTATGAATTCTTTTGTGCTTTCCAGTTCGCGTTGGGCGTAAGGTATCATATTGCCAATGGAATCGGTTTCCGTTTTAGGTTTTTCAGAATTATTTTTCTTCAAATCAAAACCATCCTTGCCTTCAAAAATGCTAACGGCATTGGCAATTGCAATAATTTTCCCACCGTTGCTTATCCACTCCTCCACGGCTTTAAAAGACGCTTCGTTTAAAATAGACTTGTAATACCCATCCGGTAATATCAGCACATCATAATCTGCCCATTGAATGTTTTCTATATCATCTGTATTTATTGAGGTTACGGGGTATTTTAATTGTGTTTCAAAAAAGTGCCAAAGTGCGCCGTAACTTAATGATGAAGTGCCTTCCCCCTGCAACATTGCTATTTTCTTATTTTTTATTAAATGCACATATTGTGAACCGAAGTCGGTCAAGTTGTCTGCGAAACTCGTGGGCGAAGCATACAACTGCCGTCCCATTTCATTCGCAATTTCAATAAGCGTTTTTTCAAAATCTACATTGGATTTATTATCGCTACGTGTAATAATCAAACTACCGCGACCAAAAGTATTACCCCCAAAACCAAGTTCATTTTCTGAGAAGCGCACTTTTATACCTTCCTTCAACAATGCAGACAAAAATTCCGCATCCTGTAAACTTTTCCACTTAGCGATATATCCCGCTGCTGATGGCATAGTTATATTTGAAACCTTATTGGCTGGAGCCGATGCATTGGCAGGAACTAAACTGGTACTTGCTACAGTTTCCAAACCATAGGCATACGGCAAGCTCCAAGCAGTAATATCATAAGTAATGGGCGTTGATAAGGCAGCATTGGGCTCAAAAAGCACCTGAACCATTTTGCCTTTTGGTTGATTGGTGCTCACAACCAATGCGCCCTGGGCATTCATGGCACCATTTTTATTTTCGTTATAATTAAAACCTTTTACGATACCTCCAGTGGCATAGCCATATTTAATTTCGTGTTTGTCCAATAATGCCGCTAGCGCTTGTAAATTATCGGGATTGCCTTTCAATACAAAACTTTTGTACTTTAAATTATCGTTTTTGAAGAATTTCTTAAATTCAGAATTAAGGGAAGCAGCATTGTGTGAAGCAACTTCAATGGTTGAAAGTCCAGTCGTGGTATGATGCGCCACGCGATCAACAAGAGTAAGCTCAACATCTTCGTCGTTTATAATTCCCAAGCCTGCCATTCCGTGGCCGGCCTGTTCATAGGTCATCCCGATGGCACCCATATATAATGGGTAGGTATCGCCATAACTGGGATATAGCAAATCAAAACTCTCGCGGGTAAAGAAAAGCCAGCCGTTTTCATCAAAATATTTCGCGTTGTTTTTCCCTATTATATTTTGAAATTCTCGTTGCCAATCGGTTATTATTTCGTGATAAGGCTCTGCTCCAGGTGCAAAATAATACGGGTTATTAATAAACTGCTCATGAAAATCAACATGTACCTGCGGCATCCATTGATTGTAAATTTTTAAGCGTTGCTGGGTTTCCACTTGGCTTGCCCACATCCAATCTCGGTTAAGATCAAAAAGATAATGGTTTGGCCGGCCGCCGGGCCAAGGCTCATTGTGCTCTATTGCATCCCGGGATGAATTATAAGGTGAAGCTTTCACTTGATTGTACCAGTTTACATAGCGATCACGACCGTCAGGATTTACACCCGGATCCATAATTACCACAACATTTTTAAGCCAATCTGCATGTTCAGTAATAAGTTTATATGCTGTATTCATCGCGGCTTCGCTGCTACTGGCTTCGTTGCCGTGAACGTTATAACTTAGCCAAACAATTGCTTTATCGGGAGTCGCACTCCCGGAAAGAATGCCAATATTTTTTAAATTATCGGTGCGTATTTGTTCAAGATTTGCAAGGTTTTCTTCGGAAGAAATCACCGCATAAGTCAATCTTCTGCGTTCGTTGGTTTTTCCGTAGTCAGCATATTTCACCATTTCGCTGTTTGCCGCTACGTGTTCAAAATAGGAAACAACATCGGCGTGACGGGAGAATTGGGTGCCAATTTCATACCCCAAAAACTCGGAAGGGGATTGCAGTTGGGCAAAAATGAAAACAGGCGTTAAATATAGAAGAAAAGCTAACTTGCGAACCATTTGATGTATTTTAATTGAGGGCCAAAGATAGGTAAATTCCAAAAACGAAATTCCAAATTCCAATGGGCACATTTTGGTATGTGGTGCTTGAAATTTGGAACTTGAAAACCATATTAACGTATCTTTAGACCTACACTCAATTTAAAACGGTTATTTTTGTTTGAATTTTTTCAGAAATCCTATGCCAACCCACTCCATTCCGTACAAAGACACAGGTTATTTTTCAAAATTGATCTGCGATTATCTCGCTGAAGATGAAGGCCTAAATCCTTTTTACAACCGTTTTCCAAACTTGGAGAATTTTAAGCATCAGCTTGTAGAAAAACAGAAAAATTTTACCGATGAAAAAAGGCATTTGCTTTCGAAACGGATCATGCTTCAGTATGGCGATAATTCTATTTCGCAATCTACCTTGAGCAATATAGATTTATTACGGGAGCACAATACGTTTACAATAATCACGGGACATCAACTCAATCTTTTCACAGGGCCTTTATATTTTCTTTATAAAATATTTTCTACCATAAACCTTGCTGAAAAACTCAACAAAACATACCCCAACAACCATTTTGTCCCTGTTTATTGGATGGCGACGGAAGACAACGATTTTGAGGAAATAAATTACTTCAATCTTTTCGGAAAAAAGGTGAAATGGGACAGAGATGCTTCCGGCGCGGTTGGTGAACTTTCCACCGAAGGATTGAAGGAAGTGAAGCACCAATTGAAAAAGGAGTTCGGAGAAAGCGAAAATGCCAAAAAGTTGATTTCCTATTTCTCCGATGCATATACAAAACACGATAATTTGGCTGATGCCACGCATTTTTTGGCTAACACGCTGTTTTACCATCACGGTTTGGTGATTGTTGACGGCAACGATGCAGCGCTGAAAAAATGTTTTATTCCCTATGCCGAAAAGGAACTGACCGAAAACCTCAGCTTTAAAAAAGTTTCCGAAACGACAGAAAAATTGACCGCTTTGGGCTTTTCGGAACAAGTGCATCCTCGTGAAATAAATATGTTTTATTTAAAGGAAAAACTTCGCGAACGCATCATCGAAAAAAACAGCCGCTTTTATGTAAATGAAACAGACATCTCCTTTTCCAAAGAAGAAATCCTAAAGGAACTGCACGAAAACCCAGAGCGTTTTTCTCCAAATGCATTGTTGCGCCCATTGTACCAGGAAGTTATTTTACCGAATCTCTGTTACATTGGCGGCGGCGGGGAATTGGCGTATTGGTTTCAGCTGAAGGATTATTTTAACAAAGTGGAAGTTCCTTTCCCTATTCTTTTACTTCGGAATTCTGTGCTTTTGGTTCCTAAAATGCTTTCTGAAAAATTGCAAAAACTGAATGTAGAAATTGATGATTTATTTCTTCCGCAACACGAACTAATATCGAAACATACTCGGGAAATTTCAAAAATAGAAATCGACTTTTCACAACAAAAAGAATTTCTCAAAAAACAATTTAAGGATTTATATGAACTTGCAAAACAGACTGATGCTTCTTTTTTGGGAGCAGTTGGCGCACAGGAAAAGAAGCAATTAAACGGCTTGGACAATCTTGAAAAACGATTGCTTAAAGCGCAAAAAAGAAAACTTTCTGATGAACTTGATCGATTAAAAAATATTCAAAACCAACTGTTCCCAAACCAAAGTTTGCAGGAACGGCAGCTTAATTTCTCTGAGTTTTACTTGGAATATGGCGAAAGCTTGCTGGATCTATTGAAAGAAAACCTGGAGCCGTTAGATGCAAATTTTACTATTTTGGAATTATGAAAAAACTTTTAAATGTCCGTTCGCTCGGCATCAAAAAATATCAATTTCCTTTTAATAATTAGGTCTCGACTGCGCTCGACCCGACAAAATAAATATCATAAAAAATTCCCGACAACCATTTAACCAACTTATATATTTAAAGTATTTTTGCCTATGCAAAACAACGTCCTCATTTTAGATTTTGGTTCGCAGTACACCCAACTTATCGCGAGACGCGTGCGGGAACTGAACATTTACTGCGAAATTCACCCTTACCATCACATCCCCGAAAGTCTTGACCCGTTTAAGGCCGTAATCCTTTCGGGCAGTCCGTTTTCCGTTCGCGCGGAAGATGCGCCTCACCCGGATCTTTCACAGATTCGCGGTCACAAACCGCTTTTGGCGGTCTGTTACGGCGCTCAGTATTTGGCACATTTCAACGGCGGAAGTGTGGAACCTTCAAACATTCGCGAATACGGAAGAGCGAAGCTTTCTATGATAAAATCTGGCGAGGATTTCTTTAAGGATATTCCCGAAAACACAAACGTGTGGATGAGCCATAGCGACACCATTGCGCAACTTCCTGAGAACGGAGTGCGTTTGGCGAGCACAACAGATGTATTGAATGCCGCATATAGAATTGAAGGCGAGGAAACCTACGCAATCCAATTCCATCCCGAGGTATATCATACCACCCACGGCAAACAATTGCTTGAGAACTTTTTGGTGAATATAGCTGGCGTTGAACAAAGCTGGACTCCCGCTGCCTTTGTGGAAACTACGGTCGAAACTTTAAAAGAGCAGATTGGCGACGGAAAGGTTGTACTTGGTTTAAGTGGCGGCGTAGATTCTACGGTTGCTGCAATTCTACTGAACAAAGCCATCGGTAAAAACCTCTTTTGCATTTTTGTGAATAATGGTCTGCTTCGTAAAGACGAATTTGAAAACGTGCTCCACCAATACAAAGATATGGGGCTGAACGTAAAAGGTGTTGACGCTTCGGAACGCTTTTTGGAAGCTTTGCGAAATGAGAGCGATCCCGAAAGAAAACGAAAAGCCATCGGCAACGCATTCATCGAGGTTTTTGATGATGAAGCACACAAATTAACAGGCGTTGACTGGCTGGCACAGGGAACAATTTATCCAGATGTTATTGAAAGCGTTTCAGTAAACGGCCCTTCGGTTACCATAAAAAGTCATCACAACGTAGGCGGATTGCCTGATTTTATGAAACTGAAAATCGTGGAACCTTTAAGAATGCTCTTTAAAGATGAAGTGCGACGCGTTGGAAAGGAAATGGGCATTGACCCCGAATTATTGGGCAGGCATCCTTTCCCGGGACCCGGACTTGCAATCAGAATTTTGGGAGATATTACCGCAGAAAAAGTTCGTATCTTACAAGAGGTTGACGCAATATTTATAAATGGATTAAAGAAGTGGGACCTTTATGATAAGGTTTGGCAGGCCGGAGCAATTTTGCTTCCTGTAAACAGTGTGGGCGTTATGGGTGACGAAAGAACCTATGAAAAAGTAGTTGCTTTACGTGCCGTAGAATCCACCGATGGAATGACCGCAGATTGGGTAAACCTTCCGTATGAATTTTTACAGGAAGTGAGCAATCATATAATAAACCGCGTGAAAGGCGTTAATAGAGTAGTCTATGACATTAGCTCAAAACCGCCCGCGACCATCGAGTGGGAATAACAAAATGAAATCGAGACTATGTTTGGCAAATCTAAAAAATTGATTATCTCTATGTTGAAGTGTTTAATATACGTTTCGGTAACCGTACTTTTTATGGTAAGTTGTGGTTCTGCGGCCCAGCAACAATACAAAAGCCACGCTGTGCAAAAGGGCGAGACCGTTTATAGCATTGCAAAAAAGTATAATATATCCGAAGAAACTATTTATAATCTCAACCCCGATTCCAGAAATGAATTAAAGGTTAACAGTGTGCTCATCATTCCCTCCAGCAGTGTAATAAGTTCGGGAACAAACAACAACAATTACCGCGACCATAAAGTAAAAAAAAAGGAAACACTCTATGGCATTGCGCAACTCTACAACGTAAGTGTTGACGATATAAAAAAATTAAATAAGGAATTGTATTCCCGTGGCCTCAGAAAAGGTGAGCGATTGTTGATTCCCGCCGCTTCCAATAATACTGGGAATACTAATACAAATATTGGAAACACTTTACCCGGCACCCAACAATATACCGTTAAGGCGAAGGAAACTAAATTCGGGATCGCCAGAAAATTTGGAATTTCCATTGCCGAACTGGAAGATTTAAATCCAGATTTAGGCGAAAGCTTAAAAGTGGGCACAACCCTAGTCGTTCCAGATAAAGCAGTAATCGAAAATGCTGAAATTGACGAAGAAAATTTTCAGTATTACGAAGTAAAACCAAAAGAAGGCTATTATAGGCTAAAAGTAAAATTTGGGCTTTCCGAAGAAGAAATAATAGCGCTTAACCCATATGCAAAAGATGGTTTGAAAGATGGCATGATTCTTAAATTGCCAAAAGACGAAACCGCAATTTCACAAGCTGATATTTCGGTCATCGATCTAGAAAAAAGAATTGAAAACAAAAAAATGAAAACGGTAGCATTGATGCTCCCTTTCCGTTTAATGCGAAATGTTAATGACTCTACCAGCAATGACCAAGATTTATTAAAAAAGGATCCAACCCTTCGGGTGGCTTTGGATTTTTATAGTGGTGCTTTGCTGGCAGCAGAGTTTGCAAAAGATAACGGCATTTCGGTAACATTAAACGTGTATGATACCGAAAAAAGCGACAGCAAAGTAGCTTCCATTATTTCAAGAAATGAGTTCAAAAATGTAGATGCCGTAATTGGCCCGCTTCTTCAAAAAAATGTGGAAAAGGCTTCAGCTATGCTCAAAGGTGAAAAAATTCCGGTTTTTTCACCATTGAGCAACAGGGAAATGGCAATGAACGACAATCTTTTTCAGACGCTTCCCACCGATGCCGTGCTTCAAAAAACAATGATTCGCTATCTAAAAGAAAACAGTGCAGGGAAAAATATCATTATTATTTCAGATAGCAAAAGAGTGAAGCAAAAAGAAATGATTCAAACTGCTATTCCAACAGCAAAAACGGTATCGCCCAGAGGCAGCGGATACATTCAAGCAAGTGACATAACAGCGGTAGCTTCTGAGGGGATGGAAAATTGGGTAATTCTAGAATCTGAAAACCCCATATTGGTAAGTAGTGCCGTAAATGTACTTTCCGCAATGCCCAATAATTATAAAATGCGCTTATTCACTTTGAACAAAAATGATGCATATGAATGGCACGAGGTTTCCAGTATGCGATTGGCAAAGCTGAACTTCACTTTCCCATCCGTAAACAAAAATATTAACCCCGAAGACCGCATCCCTTTCTTAATAAGTTACAAAAACAAATACGGCGTACTTCCCAACAGATATGCCATTCGGGGCTTTGACGTAACCTATGATGTATTGCTGCGATTGGCTTCGGAAAAAGATATTTACGATGCCATACTGCCCGAAAGCGAAACGGTTTATATTGAAAATAAATTTCGATATGAAAAATCGAAAACCGAAGGCTACTGCAACGAAGCTGCCTATATTTTAAAATATAACGACGAACTTAAATTTGATGTTGTAGAATGAGCACCGCCAAAGTAACCTATCTCGGAAATCTTCGCACCGAAAATGAGCATCTAAAATCGGGTGACAAGTTCATCACGGATGCCCCAACGGACAATAACGGAAAAGGCGAAGCTTTTTCACCCACAGATACCGTAGCCACTGGGCTTGCCAACTGCATGCTTACGGTTATGGGTATCAAGGCGCGCGATATGGAAGTGAGCATTGACGGCACTACCGCGATGGTTACCAAAACAATGGCTGCAGAACCACGGCGCATTTCGAAAATTGAAATTGTTCTGGATTTTCCTACGGGCATAGAGGAAAAAGCACGAAAAATATTGGAGAATACCGCTAGAACCTGCCCGGTGCTTTATAGCCTTCATCCAGATATTGAAAAAATAATTTCCTTTAATTGGGGATGAAGTAATAGCAATTGCCAGTTCAACTGCAATGCCCAATGAATTTTAGATATTGTTTTTGATATTCCATAAATTATGAAACTACTCATAATCTTCATATTTTTCTTTCTTTTTGTTCCACAGCTTAATACCGAAAAAATCTTGTGGAATGAAAACCAAAAACTCAGTTGGAATGACTTCCGCGGAAAGCCAATTCCGAGCGCAAGTTTTGTAGCCAGCACCAATACTGGTATCAGTTTTCAATACTCATATTCCATACAAAACGGGGATATAAATGTGGAATATTCCGTGGATAGTTTTTTTAGCCCAGAAGGTTCGTGGTACATGCCCCAAAGAGTGAACGCCCATATTTTAAGACACGAACAGGCCCATTTTGACATTTCGGAACTGCACGCCCGCATACTCCGTAAAAACCTTCAAGGAAAAAAATTCACTAAAAGAATAAAGTCAGAAATAGAAGGTATTTACAAACAGGTAGAGCAAAAAAGACGCGCAATGCAAAACAAATTTGATGCTGAGAGCGATCATTCCCGCAATGAAGAGAAAGAAATTTTCTGGCAAAAATATATTGCCCAACAATTAGCTGCATACGATGCTTGGAAATAAGCCCGACCCCAACCACTTGGTGGAATTGGCAAACTACAAAATGCCCTTCGGCAAGTACGAAGGCTATTACCTTGCAAATATTCCCGAATATTACTTTGTATGGTTTAAACAAAAAGGTTTCCCCGAGGGAAAACTTGGCAGAATGATGGCCGAAATGTATGAACTGAAATTGAACGGTTTGGAAGGATTGGTGCAAAAATTGATAAAAAAATGAAGAAGCTTTTCAGCTACATTTGGCCCACTACACGGCGCTTTTCTTCAACAATTAATGGAACTTTGGAAATTACTTACGTGAACGGTAAAAAGGTTTTGGATACCGAAAACGCAAATTACTCCTACGGTTCGCTTCAAAAAATATTGGAAATTGGACTGACCAAAATTGATTTAAATACAGTAGAAAATATTTTACTTTTGGGAATGGGCGGCGGAAGTATCATTCATTCGCTTCGTGAAACATTTGATTACCACAAAAATATAACTGCTGTTGAAATTGATCCCGAAATTATAAGACTTGCAAAAGAAGAATTTGGAATATCTGCTTCCAAAAACCTCCAGATTAAAGAAGACGATGCGTTTCATTATGTAAAAACCTGTAGGGAAAAATTTCAATTGATAATTATAGACCTCTTTATAGACACCAAGGTACCTCACATCTTTTATGGAACAGAATTTTGTAAGAATATTTCAAAATTACTCTGTAAAAGTGGTTGGTTAATTTTTAATATCGGGGTAAACTTGAAAAACGAGTCGGGAACCGCTGAAAAAATTATCTCAAATTTTGGGAGCGATTTTGAGCTTAAAGTTTATAAAAAAATAAACGGAACCAATACACTACTAATTGGTCAAAAACAGCCAGCTCAATAGTTTGATTTGGAGGTGCCACATTTTAAACTTTATCCCTTTCCTTTCCATAATAAAAATGTACCTTTGCATCCCGTATAGTTATTTCAGCAAAGGTATTCATGAGCACTACAAAATACATCTTCGTTACGGGCGGGGTTTCATCATCTTTAGGAAAAGGAATTATTGCGGCATCGCTAGCTAAGTTACTGCAAGCCAGAGGCTACCGTGTGACCATCCAAAAACTGGATCCATACATAAATGTGGATCCTGGAACGCTGAATCCATACGAACACGGCGAGTGCTACGTAACCGATGATGGTGCCGAAACCGATCTTGATTTGGGTCACTACGAGCGTTTTTTGAATGTAAATACTTCACAGGCAAATAACGTTACCACAGGCCGAATTTATCAAAGTGTAATCGAAAAAGAACGTCGTGGTGAATTTTTAGGTAAAACCGTTCAGGTTATTCCACACATAACAAACGAAATAAAGGAACGTGTTCAGCTACTCGGGAACACGGGCGAGTACGACATAATAATTACCGAAATAGGCGGGACCGTGGGCGATATTGAATCATTGCCCTACATTGAAGCGGTGCGTCAAATGAAGTGGGAAATGGGTGATGACAATGCCCTTGTTATTCACTTAACGCTTGTACCCTACCTTTCCGCCGCTGGCGAATTAAAAACAAAACCAACCCAACACTCCGTAAAAACCTTGATGGAAAGTGGAATTCGTGCAGACATTTTGGTATGCAGAACCGAGCACGAACTTTCACATGATTTACGAAGAAAGTTGGCGCTTTTCTGTAATGTGAAGGAAGAGGCGGTTATCCAATCTATTGACGCCTCCACTATTTATGATGTGCCAAATATGATGCTAGAAGAAGGTTTGGACACGGTTACTCTGCAGAAATTAAATTTGAAAGATTCAAAAAAGCCAGATTTAAAACAATGGAATAAATTTCTGCAAAGACACAAAAATCCAAAGGGCGAAGTTCACATTGGCCTTATTGGAAAATACGTAGAATTACAGGATAGCTACAAATCAATTTTGGAAGCCTTCATCCACGCGGGTGCTGAAAACGAAGTAAAAGTGAAGGTAGAATACATCCATTCTGAACATATAAATGCAAAAACCATTGGCAAGAAACTTTCCAAACTTGACGGAATTTTAGTCGCGCCCGGTTTTGGTGAACGCGGGGTTGAGGGTAAAGTTGCAGCCGTAAAGTATGCTCGCGAAAACAACCTTCCATTTTTGGGAATCTGTTTGGGAATGCAAATGGCAGTTATTGAGTTTGCCCGAAACGTACTAAAACTGAAAGACGCCAATAGTACCGAAATGGATTCGCAAACCAAAAATCCGGTAATCAGCATTATGGAAGATCAGAAAAACATTACCAACATGGGCGGCACCATGCGTTTGGGAGCTTGGAAATGCGATCTGAAAAAAGGAAGCATCGTAAGCAAGGTCTACAAATCAAAAACCATAGAGGAACGCCACCGCCACAGATATGAGTTCAATAACAAATACCGTGAGCAGTTTGAAACAGCAGGGCTAGTTCCTACTGGAATAAATCCTGATACTGGACTGGTAGAAATTGTAGAAATACCTGAACATCCTTGGTTTGTCGGGGTCCAATATCATCCAGAATACAAAAGTACGGTAGCCAATCCACATCCCCTTTTTGTGGCTTTTGTAAAGGCAGTTCACCAACACGCTTCAAAAAAGAAATAAGACAATTTGACGCAATAAAAGAAAAGGCGGGATTATTGCCCTGCCAAAGAGCATTAACGTTAATATGCTTTTGATTGATTTCAAAAGAAGAAATAAAAGATGGAACAAAAAAAATTCGACCTTAACTCACTCATAGGCTTTTTATTAATCGGTGGAATCCTAATCTGGATGCTTTATATAAACAAACCCACCGAGGAAGAAATTCAGGCAGAAAAAGCCAAAACCGAAGCCGCTGCCAAAAAAGAAGCTCAAGCATCAAAAACCACAGAGGAAGTTACCCTAGCACAAGCTACAACAGACTCTATGACTGTGAAAGGCGACTCGCTGGCTTTTGAGCAATTAAAAAACAAACTGGGCTCCTTTGCATATTCAGAAACACTTCCTTCTGCCACTGAAGGTACAACCGTTTTGGAAAATGATGTGCTTTATTTGGAAGTGAGCAATAAAGGTGGATACATAACCGAAGCCCTTCTTAAGAAATTTACCAAATATGATTCAGTTCCTGTTTATTTGATAAAAGATGGAACAGCTTCCTTAAATCTTCAGTTTGCATCTGAAAATAGAACCTTAAACTCACAAGAGCTCTATTTTGAACCTACATTGAGCAAAAATGGAGAAGACCAAGTGCTTTCCATGAAGCTCAAAACTTCAGAAAATGGTTTTATTGAATACCGCTACACCTTGCACCCGGGCGAATATATGATGGACTTCAGCATCAATAGCCAAGGACTGGATGGTATTATCAACACTTCGCAGCCTATGTATTTGGATTGGCAGTTGAAGGGGTATCGTCACGCCAAAAGTATTTCGTACGAAAACCGCTATTCGCGCTTAACGTATGAATACGATGATGAAAAGCATTCAAAACTTTCTCCTTCAGGCGAAGATGATGAATTGGAGAAGGACGTTACTTGGATGAACTTCCGCCAACACTTCTTTAGCTCCATGCTACTTACCGACACTCCGTTTAAAGAAGTGAAATTGACCTCGGTTGATTTGGTAAAAGATGAAGAAGTAGATACCACATTTACAAAACAATACGGTGCAAAAATGCTTTTGGAGCCAAAAAATGGTGCCTTGTCTTATGACATGAATATGTACTACGGCCCATCGGACTATCAGATTTTTAAAAAATACGGCAGGAATCTGGATGAAGCCATGCCTCTGGGTTGGGGTATTTTTGGTGTGATAAACAAATATATTATCATACCGTTATTCGGCTTTTTGAGCGATTTCCTTCCTGCGGGAATCGCAATTATTGTTTTGACAATTCTTATAAAACTTTTGCTTTCCCCAGTGCAGTACAAACAGTATTTGGCACAGGCAAAGATGAAGGTGTTGAAACCAGAACTTGACGAAATAAAAGAAAAATACAAAGGCAATAGCTTAAAAATACAACAGGAAACCATGAAGCTGCAAAACTCTGCTGGAGCCAGTCCGCTAAAGGGTTGCTTGCCAGCTTTGCTGCAAATTCCGGTATTTTATGCGCTGTTTACGTTTTTCCCATCGGCTTTTGATTTAAGGCAGAAAAGTTTCCTTTGGGCAGATGACCTTTCAAGTTATGACACCATTGCAGAGCTGCCGTTCCATATTCCATTTTATGGAGATCACGTGAGCCTCTTCCCTATTTTGGCATCCATCGCCATCTTTGTTTATATGATGATGACAATGGGCCAGAATATGCAGCAACAGCAACAGCCCGGTATGCCAAACATGAAATTCCTAATGTACCTCTCGCCCCTGTTTATGTTGGTATTCTTCAATAACTATGCGAGTGGACTTTCACTGTATTATTTTGTTTCAAACCTCATTACCATTGGTATTATGCTTGTAATCAAAAACTTCATTATTGATGAAGACAAAGTTCACGCTAAAATTCAGGTGAAAAAAGCCACGCCAAAGAAACAAAACAAATTTCAGCGAAAAATGGCCGAGATGATGGAACAGGCAGAGCAACAGAAAAAAGTCGGAAAACGTTAGTTTTTAAAATTAGATTTAAAACGATTTAAAAAATAGATTTTAAATTTAAACGTTTGCTTTTTAAGTAAATGAACGATGAAAAAAACTGCTTTAATCTTCTTCTTCGGAATAATACTCTGCTCCCATTCTGCTTTTTCACAAAGTGAAATTAACCAAATGGACGCCCAGGGAAAGCGTCATGGCATTTGGAAAAAAATGTATGAAGGCACCAACCAGCTTCGCTATGAAGGAACCTTTGAACACGGAAAGGAGGTTGGCGAGTTCAAGTTTTATTGTGAAGACTGTAAAGGGCAACCCACGGTCATAAAAAGTTTTAAAGGGAAGGATGGTCTTGCCCACGTAAAATACTTCACCATAAAAGGGAAACTCGTTAGCGAAGGAGAAATGCAGGGTAAAGACCGCATTGGCGAATGGATTTATTATCACGAGAACACGAAAAATGTTATGACCCGTGAGCAGTATGTAAAAGGTAAACTGGAAGGAAAAGTGATAACATATTACCCCAACGGGATAGTTACACAGGAAACCCACTATAAAAACGGCATAAAGGAAGGCGAAGACGTTTATTATTCTCCCGAGGGTGTAATGTTAAAAAAACTCCTTTATAAGGAAGACCAACTACAGGGGCCAGCTTTATATTATGATGCCTACGGTAATGTGGTAATTGAAGGGTTTTACAAAGACGATAGAAAAAACGGCCTTTGGAAATACTACAAAAACGGAGAAGTGATTTTGGAGGAAACATACCCGAAAAAGGATAAATAGTACGCGGAGTAAGTTTGGAAACAATCTCCCGACAGTTATAGTCACAAATCTATAATCTTTACATTCTTAAATTTTTATGAAAAAACGAGTAGTTGTCGGTCTTAGCGGAGGCGTAGATTCCAGCGTTGCAGCTTATCTTTTAAAAGAACAGGGCTATGATGTTATTGGACTATTTATGAAGAATTGGCATGACGATTCAGTAACAATTTCTGATGAATGTCCTTGGCTGGAAGACAGCAACGATGCAATGCTTGTCGCAGAAAAATTAGGCATTCCCTTTCAAACGGTAGACTTAAGCGAACAATATAAAGAACGTATTGTTGACTATATGTTCCGAGAGTACCAAATGGGACGTACCCCAAACCCAGACGTGCTTTGCAACCGTGAGATAAAATTTGACGTATTTATGAAAATTGCCCTCGGACTTGGAGCTGATTTTGTTGCTACAGGTCACTATTGCCGCAAAGGTAGTATCGAGAAGGATGGTAAGGAAATCTATCAATTGCTTTCAGGGAAAGATCCAAACAAGGATCAATCGTATTTTCTCTGCCAACTCTCACAAGATCAGCTTTCAAAAACACTCTTCCCTATTGGTGAATTACTAAAACCAGAAGTGAGAAAGATAGCTTCGGAACAAAATTTAATTACAGCTGAAAAACGTGACTCCCAAGGCTTGTGCTTTATCGGAAAAGTGAGGCTGCCAGAATTCCTTCAACAGAAATTGGCTCCTAAGGATGGCATTATAGTAGAAGTGCCTTCAGATTTTGAGGAATACACATTAGCACCTCCCAATTTTACTTCCGAAGCAGAAGAATTGGAATATCTGTCGACAAAACACACCTATTCACTGTCCGATGGCAAAAAAATTGGTACGCATCAAGGAGCGCACTATTTTACAAATGGACAACGAAAAGGATTGGCCGTTGGGGGAACAAAAGAACCTTTGTTTGTTATTGCTACAGATGTAAACGAAAATGTAATTTACACTGGACAAGGAAAAAAGCATCCAGGGCTTTACCGTCGTGGACTTTTTGTAAAAAAAGAAGAAGTCCACTGGATTCGCGAAGACCTCAAGCTTTCCGAAAACCAAAAAATGGAGGTCATGGCGCGTATCCGTTATAGACAGCCTTTGGAAAAAGCCATAATACACGCCACAGTTTCCGGACTTTATGTTATATTTGAAAACCCGCAATCCGCCATAACCGAAGGCCAATTTGTTGCCTGGTATTTTGGAAATGAATTATTGGGGAGCGGCGTAATCTCTTAAAAAAATATTATGATGAAAAAATTTTCCCTATTATTTGTTATTCTTATTTCTACACTAGGTTTTGCCCAAACTGAGGAAGCCCTTGTCTTTTTAGAGGCAAAGGATCCAGCAGTAGTTGCTGTGGCTTTGGCCAACCCTATCACCATTATGACCCAAGCGGCTATTGATAGAAAGAATGCACAAGGAATTGTAATTGATGAACGCGATGTACCCCTGAATGAAGCTCAAAAGGCACTCATAGAAGCCGCTACGGGAATTACAGTTATGGCAAAGTCTAAATGGATGAATGCCGTATATGTGCGCGGGACCGAGAATAATATAAATGCACTTTTGAATCTATCTTTTGTGGAAGATATAGAATTTGCCGATAAATCTTTGAACAGACCCTCAGCCGGAAAACAATTCACCCAAGACAAGTTTGAATTTGAACAAGCAGAACGCCCCATTTACAATTATGGCAATGCGGCAAACCAAACTGAAATGATAAACGTGGATTATCTTCACGAAAACGATTATATTGGAGAAGATATAATAGTAGCATTTATGGACAATGGTTACCCCAATGTGTTGACCAACCCCGCCTATGCTACATTACGAAATGAAGGAAGACTATTGGGATATTATGATTTTGTCGCCCGCGTAGAAAGTCCCACTGGAACCGGAAATCACGGTGCATCTACATTTAGCGATGCAGCTGCCTTTTTGAACGGTCAATTTGTAGGAACTGCTCCCGGAGCATCGTACTATCTATTTGTGACCGAAGATGATAATAACGAATCTCCCGCCGAAGAAGCCTATTGGGTAGAAGCATTAGAACGTGCTGATAGTTTGGGAGTTTATGTAACTAATACTTCTCTGGGATATCAAGATTTTGACAACTCAGCATACGACCACTCTTATGCAGACCTTGATGGACAAACCACTATTGGTGCGCGTGGCGCAAATCTAGCTTTTGACAAAGGCATGATCACAGTAACTTCAGCTGGAAATGACGGGCAGCCTTGGAATTTTGGTTACGTAGGTACGCCGGGCGATGCCCCAGGTGCCTTTACAATCGGTGCGGTAGATTCCAACGGAAACTATGCTGGCTTTAGCTCCCATGGACCAACGGTTGATGGTAGAGTAAAACCAGACGTTATGGCTCAAGGTGAAGATGCCGCCATTGTAACAGCTAATGGAAATTTGAGCTATGCAAACGGAACTTCTTTTTCATCCCCAATAACAGCCGGTGCCGTTGCTTCTCTTTGGCAAGCCGTTCCACATTTAAAGAATGATGTAGTGATGCAGGCAATCCGTGAATCTGCCTCAATGTATAATAACCCTACCGATAATATGGGCTATGGAATTCCAAATTTTGGAGATGCATTGGAAGCATTATTGCTATTAAGTGTTGAAGACCAATTACAGGAAAATAACTTTGCACTATATCCTAACCCAGTAACTACGCAAATAAACATTTCTTTTCCAAAAAATGCCGAAAATGCAGATTTTGCCCTTTACAATGTTTTGGGCAAAAAGATTTTTCAAACCAAAATTACCACACTTAATAACAGTGTAGATGTTTCGGGACTTTCCTCTGGAATGTACATAGCTTCAATCACTTCAAACAATAAAACAACAAGCTATAAAATTATTAAGCAGTAGTGCAAAACCGTATTACCGAACTTTTTAATATTGAATACCCAATTATCCAAGCTGGAATGATTTGGAACAGCGGATGGCGTTTGGCCTCCGCTGTTTCAAATACCGGGGGCTTGGGGCTTTTGGGCGCAGGCTCTATGTATCCGGAAATTCTTCGCGAGCATATTCTGAAATGTAAAAAAGCGACTGATAAACCTTTCGGCGTAAATGTGCCGATGCTCTACCCAGATATTGATAAAATAATCGATATCATTATTGAAGAGGGTGTAAAAATTGTTTTCACCTCAGCCGGAAATCCAAAAACCTATACTTCAAAACTTAAAGAGCACGGAATTACTGTTGTACACGTTGTAAGTAGCATAAAATTTGCTTTAAAAGCACAGGAAGCGGGTGTTGATGCAGTAGTTGCCGAAGGTTTTGAAGCTGGCGGCCATAATGGGCGTGAGGAAACCACAACTTTCACATTAATTCCAATGGTTAAAGAGCAGTTGGAAATTCCGTTGATTGGCGCTGGCGGAATAGCAACCGGTAGAGGCATGCTCGCAGCAATGGTTCTGGGCGCAGATGGTGTGCAAGTGGGTAGCCGCTTTGTAGCTTCGGAAGAGGCCTCTTCCCATAGGGCATTTAAACAAATGGTGGTCGATGCCAAAGAAGGCGACACGCAACTTACTTTAAAAGAGTTGGCACCCGTACGGATGCTGAAAAACAAATTTTTTGAAAGCGTAATGCAACTTTACACCACAAACCCTTCTAAGGAAGACCTTGTAAAACATTTGGGCCGCGCTCGTGCCAAACGCGGAATGTTTGAAGGCGATATGGAAGAAGGCGAACTGGAAATAGGACAAATTGCTGGCTTAATTCACGATATTAAACCTGCAGCCCAAATACTTAAGGATATGGTTGCCGAATTTGAAAAAGCAAAGAAAGAAATAATCAATTTATAAATTTTTTAATTTCAACTTTTAATAAATAAAAAACCCTTCCAACTAAACTTGGAAGGGTTTACTTTTCAATTAAAACCAAATGTTTATTCCTTGATAAGTCTTTTGGTAGTCTGTCCGTTTTCACCTTGAATAATTACAAGATACGTAGCGGCGGCCATTTCAGAAATATCAATTGTTTTCTCGGCTCCCATACTTCTAAGATCGATTGATTTTACCATTCTTCCTCTTAAATCAAAAATACTTAGTTTTTCAAGAGATAGGCTTTGTGGATTTCCGATCGTTACGGTATGCTGGGCTGGATTTGGATACATTTCTAAACTTCCAATATTAGCATTGTTGTCGCCAGCGCCCAAGACACTTTCAACGGTTAGCTCAAATGTACAAGTAGATACATTTCCGTATTCATCTTCCGCAGTTAGTGTAATGGTATAAACACCATCAGATAAAGGTGTGCCTGCTGCAGGATCTTGTGTAGTTGAAGTAACGGGGTCAGTACAGTTGTCAATTGCTGTTGCTTCTCCGGTTGCGAAATAATCTGGAACAATGTAAAATAAATTACCAGCTCCCGGATCAACCGTTTGATCTGTAGGACAAGTAAGTACTGGCGCCAATAAGTCCACAACCGTAACCACTGCAGTGCAAGTGCTTAAGTTTCCATTTACATCACTTGTAAATACCTGAACCGTTACAGGGGTGCCAATATCGGCACAGCTAAATTCAGTAATATCTACTGCCACAGTTGCAATTACGCAATTATCAGTATTACTTGCTATTACATCGTTTGGATCTAGCGTAGCTGTTCCATCAGCCCCAAGTTCCAGCGTAAAGTCTTGACAGACAAGCTCTGGATTGGTGTTATCTTCAACAGTTACGATAGCCGTACAGGTACTAATGTTTCCATTAACATCTGTTACTGTAAGTACCACTGTGTTATCGCCAATGTTTGAACAATCAAAAGTATCAATATCCAAATTATAAGTATCTATTCCACAGGCATCCGTACTTCCACCGTCAATATCTGTTCCAGCAATAGTTACAGTTCCGGTAACGGGATCCAATTCAACTGTAATGTTTTGGCAAACTGCTACAGGAGGAGTAATATCCTCTACAGTTACGATTGCTGTACAGGTATTGGAATTTCCATTAACGTCTGTAACGGTTAATACTACCGGGTTATCGCCCACATCGCTACAATCAAAAGTACTCGGGCTAACTGATATACTTGCAATTCCACAATTATCAGTAGATCCTCCATCAACATCGGCTGCAGTTATTGATGCATTTCCTGACGCGTCCAATTGAATTGTAATGTTTTGGCAAACCATGGTTGGCACTTCATTATCAACAACCGTAATGGTAAAGCTACAAACTGCTGTATTTCCGCTACCGTCTGTTGCAGTAAACTCAACTGTATTAACCCCTACCGGAAAAGCACTTCCACTTGCAAGACCACCTGTTTGGGAAACAGTAACACTACAATTATCCTGACCTAATGCCATTGGAAAGCTTACAACTGCACTACACATTCCCAAATCTGTATTTGCAGTAATATTTTCAGGACAAACTATTGTTGGTGGGAGGTCATCTTCCACAGTTACCACAGCTACGCAAGTGCTTGAGTTTCCATTTACATCAGTTACCGTTAAGGTCACGTTATTAGGACCAATATCTGCACAAGTGAAATCTGTAATATCAATTGAAGTACTTGCAATTCCACAGGCATCGGTACTGCCTCCATCAACATCACCAGCAGTAATGGAAACATTTCCAGTAGCATCCAACTGAACGGTTATGTTTTGGCAAACTGCCGCTGGAGCTACATTGTCTTCCACAGTAACTACTGCGGTGCAGGTACTTGAGTTTCCATTGACATCAGTTACAGTAAAGGTAACATTGTTTGCACCTACATTTGCGCAAGTGAAAGTACTTGGAGAAACACTTAAGGAAGCGATTCCACAATTATCAGTACTTCCGCCATCAACATCGGCAGGAGTTATTGAAGCATTTCCAGAAGCATCCAACTGAACGGTGATGTTTTGGCAAACTGCCGCTGGAGCTACATTGTCTTCCACAGTAACTACTGCGGTACAGGTATTTGAGTTTCCATTGACATCAGTTACAGTAAAGGTAACATTGTTTGCACCTACATTTGCGCAAGTGAAAGTACTTGGAGAAACACTTAAGGAAGCGATTCCACAATTATCAGTACTTCCGCCATCAACATCGGCAGGAATTATTGAAGCATTTCCAGAAGCATCCAGCTGAACGGTGATGTTTTGGCAAACTGCCGCTGGAGCTTCGGTGTCATTAATAGTTACATCAAAAGAACAGGTTTGTACTGGGTTTACACCATCGTCATACTCAAAAGTATTGGTAGTTGTTCCTACCGGAAAGATATCACCACTAGCAAGACCTGCTGTTTGTGTGACGGTTCCAGTATTAATGTATGATATAACAATCATTCCGTTGCCAGAATTAACTCCATTATTAATAGAACCGTTAGTAACACCTCCAATATAGGAAAGGCCGCCACCGCCGCCGCCGCCGCCACCTTTGTCATTACCCGAACATCCAGTTGTTCCCGCAGAACCACCGCCGCCGCCGCCGCCAACATTATAGCCACCGCCACCGCCACCACCATTTGGTATTGTTGCGCAGCAACAGCTTTGTCCAACTCCCCCCGTACCATCATCGCCACCTGGGCCACCTAAAAATCCTGCACATCCAATTCCTGGAGCTCCACCAGTTTGAAGACTGCCTCCAAAACCACCGCCCCCATTTGGACTATCAACTCCTTTAATTCCTGGATCGCCAGCACCACCATTGCCGCCATTACCGCCCATCCAATCTGCTACACATCCAGTACTACCGCCGCCACCGCCACCGGCAGCAACAAGCACCCTGTCTGCTAATGTAACTCCGTTAATGCGTATATCTGAAGCGCCACCGCCATTTCCTGCAGTAGAACCTGGAACCATGCCTCCGCCATTATAACCATCTTGGCCACCTACGAAAATATTAATAACGTCGCCTGGGGTTACAGAAAGTACGCCAGAGGCATAACCTCCCAATCCACCAATACCCGCACCGGAACCATCTCCATCGGCACCTGAGGCGCCCCAATTTTCAACGGTAATTTCGGTTACGCCGGCTGGCACTATAAATACTTCTGGAGCACCTGTATATGTAAAGGTTATAGGAGTTGCCCCCCCACAACCGGAAGGTGATTGAACAGTATAGGTTACAACTGCACCGCAAATGCCCGGATCGTTGTCTTGGGTAATATTGCCAGGGCAAGTAAAGGGGCCTCCGCCGCCTCCGCCGCCAATAACATTTACTAAGGCAGAACAGGTTGACGTTGCACCGTTGTCATTTGTTACCTCAACAGCCACTGTATTCAAACCTGTGTCAGAACAGGTAAAACTCACCGTGGGGGCTAATGGGCTTCCAGCAAGTACTGTATAACCTCCGCAATCTACACTAACACTAAAAAGCAAATCTTCTGCATTTACCGTGGCATTTCCGCTTCCGTCAAGAGTAACGTCCAATACTGGCGCAGTTACTTCATAATCGTAATCTATACCCCAACTGTTTATTGTACCAGCATCTGGGCTCACAACGTCAGAAACCGTAAGCTCCCATAACCCCATAGTGCTTTCCCCATCAAATACTGACAGGGGGTTGTTTGGAATGAAAGAACCGTTTATTGTAGGCACTGATCCTGCACATTCATTTTCCACAGCAGTGGCAGCTTCATCATCTAAAACAGCAACAATATTATCTCCGGAACACCCAAATCCACTTGTTGTTCTTCCAGGCCTATCAATTATTGTAGCCATGGTTCCCGATGGTGATTTTATTGTAACAATTACGTCACCAACCCAAGTATGGGATATATTGAGATTTACATCCAAATCTGTAATGGTTACATTTTCAGTGACATTCATATTCACAGTAACACCAGTAGGATTATTATCAGGAATCGGCGCTCCGGGAGTGCTTGTTTGAGTTCCGTTCATTGGGATAGTTCCAGAGCCCATACATATAATTTCCGGGGGGTCGTTGGTTACATTGATATCGTCTGTTAAAGTAGTTGGTGCTCCAGTACAGAAATCGTTCACTATATACGTTACGGTTACCAAACCTGGGCCACCAACACTTGGATCGAAAGTAAAAGTCATTCCATTGCCATCATCGGTTACCCCGGAACCACTATAAACACCCCCAGTTGGATTACCGCCTGAAAGGCCTGTTTGAATTCCATCAGAAAGGCATACTTCATCAATAACATCCAAACTTGAAAAAGATGGCGGTAAATCAAAAGCTTCTGTCCCATCAGTTTTACTTCCCGAAGAACCTTGAATGGCACTATAGCCGAGACCTCTTCTTGCAAAAGCTTCCCAAATAGCGCACTGATTAGCCCCCCCGTACATTGCCATATCTGCAGCTAAAATAGCGTCACGGCCATCTACAAAACCAGGTTGGCTTGGTTGTAATTTTAAGCCTTCGGTAACCAACGCCAAAGAAATGTTATTTCCCCCGTTACCATTATAAAAATCTGTATCAAATCCATGGATAGCTATAAGCTCCCATGTCATTTCCCACAACATTTCTGCCCAAACGGAGCCAACCCCGTGTGGCGCTACTTCAGTCTTAATATCATCGTAGGTATGTGGGTTTACTCCAAAATCAGTACTGTATGGCCAAGTTCTTATCCCTGGTCCGCCAGGGCCCTCGCCAATCAACCAAGTTCCAACACCTCGCGAATCCGGTCCAGCATCCCCACTTTCCATTGTAAGCATTAAGCCATAATAATCGCTCCAACCTTCTCCCATTTGCTCTGCTCCACCTAATGTGCTCAACCTATTTGAAATTCCATGACCGTATTCATGGATAATTACCATATTATCCAAATCACCATCCCGAGAATTACAAACATACATTTGCATACGTGGTCTAGATCCGTCTGCAGGAGTTCCAAAATTAGCATTACAAGTTCCAGATCCATCTTGGGCTTCAGCGTTTACAGGATCATTTCCCAACCCACCGTTTCCGTAATTATTCTGTTGAAAATTTCCGCTAGCTTCATCAAAACCATATTGATACGTTACATCGTGTATAATGTTTGTCCAATAAAACAAGTTAGTGATTGCGGCATTTTCGGATTGGTCACCCGCACTATAAGTAGTGTTTAGCGGAAAATCAAAAATCAAATTTCCCCCAGGGCTAAAAGCATATTTACCGTCTGGATTATTATTTGCGTTATCATCATCATACGCATCCACATTATTTCCGCGGGTGTTGGTAAATTCTGGGGTGTCATCTCCATTAGTATCGTGCCAGCCAAAAGGTGAGGCCGTTAAATTCTCCGGATTTGTTACCAATGTACGGGTTCCGTAATTTGGGTTTTCTACGGGCATTGCGTACACTCTATAACTTGCTGCGGGAGGCGCAAAACTTTCTGAAACAATAGCATTATTTTCTACTGGCTCATTCATTGGGCCAATGAATGGGGCCGACGGCGTAGCAGAAGTATGGACATGGTCTTCGTGATCTCCCAAAATATTACAGGAAATTGTCCAATTATCTTTGTCTATTATTTTCCCGGTTGAAGCATCTACGCGAAAATTCCACCAATCTGAAGAATTTTTTTCGGCTACGGAGAGCTCCCATACCAAATAGGTTCCAATACCTTCCCGATAATAATACATTAATTTGGCAGGAATTTCCTCTGAAGATATGCCTGCTTTATTAAAGACAGTAGCTTTATTTTTACCTCCAATGCTTTTTACTTCTTGAAGATTTGTAATTGTGTAACCCATTTGGCTTGCAACAGAAGTTACTGCCTGTCTAGCTGAAATTCCTTGCGAACTACTCTTAACAGTTACTTGTACGTCTTTTAAGAACTTATTGTGTTCCATTAAAACCTTTCCGTTTTTGTCAATGTGCACGCTGGATTCGGTTCCATAAACTTCCAAACCGTTAATAGCTTGCCTTATATATACGTGGCGAATACCACTGATACTGCTCACATGCTGCTTTGTGATAACATATACAGAACTGGGCTGTTTGATAAGATTTTCTAGTGAAATGGATGACGGCTCAGCAGCTATCCTTTGGTTTTCTTTTTCTTTTTGTGGTTTTTTCTGTTGTGCAGATAGCTGAATAGTCACTATGCACAACACCATCAAGAGTAGTGTTGATCTTTTCATTGTTGAAACTTGGTTTAGTTAGTTGTATAAATGTATACTAAAATCGTGTAAACCATATACATGTCATCAAAAAAAATAAAAAAAATCTTTGAGCCAAACACAATCCAAAAAAAAAGCCTCCCAAAATGGGAGGCTTTGTCTTAAAAAAATTGTGTGTATTAAATCACTTTTACGTTTACCGCGTTCAATCCTTTTTTGCCTTCTTGAAGATCAAATTCTACTTCGTCACCTTCGCGAACTTCGTCGATTAGGCCTGAAATGTGTACAAAATGTTCTTTGTTGGTTCCTTCTTCAGTGATAAAACCAAAACCTTTGGTGTCGTTGAAGAATTTTACTGTTCCTTTGTTCATTGTATTTAATTAAAATATTTATAATAAGTGGCAAAGATAGTATTATAATTGACAAATACACTTTTTATGATTGTTTATTTTAAAAACGTAAATTTTTAAAATTTCTGTAAAAAATTAACGTTTTTGATTAAAATTCAAAAAACAAATTCGAATCATCACTACAAATCAATAGCTATTTGATTTTTCAGAATATCCTCAAATGTTTCCCTTTTACGGATTAAATGCGCCTTCCCTTTATACCAAAGCACTTCCGCCGGTCTATAGCGCGAATTGTAGTTGCTCGCCATAGTAAAGCAATACGCCCCAGCGTTGTGGAAAGAAAGGATATCACCTTCGTGAACCTCGGGAATTCTTCTATTGTTTGCAAACGTATCTGTTTCACAGATGTAGCCCGTTACAGTGTAAAAACGATCCCTGCCATGAGGTCGCGAAATGTTTGAAATTTCATGCTGTGAACCATACAGCATCGGGCGGATTAAATGATTGAATCCACTGTCCACCTGGGCAAACACAGTAGAAGTAGTTTGTTTTATAACATTCACTTTCACTAAAAACTGCCCAGCTTCGCTTACCAAAAACTTGCCGGGCTCAAAAGCCAAGGTTAATTTTTTACCGTATTTTTTACAAAATTCGTTGAATCTTTTACTTAGTTTTTTTCCCAATTCCTCAACATTTGTTTCAATATCGCCTTCTTTATAGGGAACTTTAAAGCCGCTTCCAAAGTCAATAAATTCCAGATTATCAAAATTTTCCGCAGCATTGAAGAGTATTTCTGAAGCATAAAGAAAAACGTCGATGTCCAAAATATCACTTCCCGTGTGCATATGGATACCATTAATGTTCATTCCGGTATTTTCCACAATTCTCTTCAGCAAAGGCATTTGGTGAATCGAAATCCCGAACTTACTATCAATGTGCCCCACAGAGATATTTGCGTTCCCTCCCGCCATAACGTGTGGATTTATGCGAATACAAACTGGAGTTTTGGGATGCTTGGTACCGAACTGCTCCAAAATGGAGAGGTTATCAATATTTATCTGCACGCCAAGTTTTGCGGCTTTTTCAATTTCTTCCAATGAAATTCCGTTGGGAGTGTAAATTATATCCTCAGGCTTTGCCCCAGCTTCCAAGCCTAGCATTACTTCCTGTATGGAAACGGTGTCCAAACCACTTCCCATATTAATGAGCAATTTCAACACGGAGATATTGGAAAGTGCCTTTACTGCATAATTTATTCTTAAACTATCCACCTTATCAAAAGCGCTGGTCAAACGTTTATACTGCTTTTCTATTTTAGCGGCGTCATAAACATAAACAGGGCTTCCGAATTCTTTGGCAATTGCCAAAAGGTCTTGATTTTTCATTTCTTTAGAATAAATTTTAAAAATTAAGGCGTAAAAATAGAGATGTAACTCGAATTACTTCATTAATAATCACTTAAATTTTCAGATTTGTGAAATCTACAAAATTTCTGGCATGCAAAGCTTCAAAAAACATTAGTCCATTCCTGCAACATTTGTTATTTTTGCCTTCCATAAACAAGTACAAAACCGCTACTATGAATTTACACGAATATCAGGGAAAAGAAATTTTAAACAGTTTTGGCGTTGAAATACAGCGCGGTATCGTGGCAACCACTCCTAAAGAGGCTGTGGACGCCGCCAAAAAACTTACCGAAGAAACCGGAACGAGTTGGCACGTTATTAAGGCTCAAGTTCACGCCGGTGGCCGTGGTAAGGGCGGAGGTGTAAAACTTGCAAAGAATCTACAGGAAGTTGAGGATATCGCTGGAAAAATCATAGGGATGGATCTTGTTACTCCGCAAACTTCTGCAGAAGGAAAAAGAGTGCACCAAGTTTTGGTAGCCGAAGATGTTTACTATCCTGGCGATAGTGAGCCAGAAGAGTATTATATGAGCGTGCTTTTAAATCGTTCCACAGGAAGAAATATGATTATGTATTCTACCGAAGGTGGAATGGACATTGAAACCGTTGCCGAGGAAACTCCACATTTAATTTTCACGGAAGAAATTGATCCCGCAGTGGGTCTTTTGGGTTTTCAGGCGCGCAGGGTTGCTTTCAATCTTGGTTTGAGCGGAAAGGCTTTTAAGGAAATGACAAAATTTGTTACTGCGCTTTACAAAGCATACAACGAATCTGATTCTTCGCTTTTCGAAATAAATCCAGTTTTAAAAACAAGTGATGATAAAATTATCGCGGTTGATGCGAAAGTAAGTATTGACGATAACGCACTTTTCCGCCACAAAGATTATATGGAAATGCGCGACAAGCGCGAGGAAAACCCCGTAGAAGTTGAAGCAAAGGAAAAAGGCTTGAACTATGTTGACCTGGACGGAAACGTTGGCTGTATGGTAAATGGTGCCGGACTTGCAATGGCAACGATGGATCTTATTAAGCAAGCTGGCGGTGAACCCGCAAACTTTCTTGATGTTGGAGGAACTGCAGATGCAGAGCGTGTGGAAGCTGCTTTCAAATTAATATTGAAAGACCCAAACGTAAAAGCAATCTTGATAAATATTTTTGGTGGAATTGTACGTTGCGACCGCGTGGCGCAAGGTGTTATTGATGCCTATAAAAATATGGGAACCATCAACATTCCAATCATTGTACGTTTGCAGGGAACCAATGCAGACATTGCAAAAAAACTAATTGACGATAGTGGACTGGATGTACAGAGTGCTATTGAATTTCAAGAGGCGGCCGATAAGGTAAAAGCTGTTCTTTCATAAATACAATTAATAATTATAAAAGCCCTTCGCATTTGCAAGGGCTTTTTTTTGAAATAAAAAGTATGGAACGCAACCCCAAATCCCTTCTTAGTGATTTAATAAACATGGTCATGGCTGACGGAAAAATCAAACCTTCCGAAATAGATTTTATCCAAAAGTTGGCCCTACGTATGGATATTTCGGATAGGGAATTGGTCGATCTATTTGAGAACCCTCAACCCTCACGACCCGTTTTCAGTGAAGTGGAACGTATCACGCATTTCTACAAATTGATCTTGATGATGAATATAGACAATGAAGCCCACGAATCTGAAATTGTGGCATTGAAAAATTTCGGGCTAAAAATGGGCATTCGCCCCGTTGTTGCAGATCAGATTTTGAAAAAAATGAATGAATATGAAGAAAATATAGTGCCAGCTGAAGAACTCCTGAAAATTTTTAAAATATATTACAACTAGCCAGCTATCATTTTATCAATCGTTAAAACATCCCACTCAGAATCAAAGGAGTTTTTAGCCTGCTCCAATAGCGTTGTCATTTCTTCCTTGATTACCTTGTGGTAATTGTTCTCTGCGGCAGGTTGTTTTTGAAGATAGACCATCATCCACAACAATTTCTCAACCAGTACCGGATCATGCTTACAATAGGTGCGCAGAGAAGCCATCACGTTATACATTAATTCCTTAAAGGTTACGACTGCCACTCTAAGGGTTGCATTTTCTTTATGTATAATAATTCCATTATCATTTTTTTGCATCCGTAGCGCAAATAAATCGGTTAAATAATCAATGGCGTTAATTGCGGTTCCTGGGTCATTGATTCCCGGTGACATTGCCTTAACGGCTATTTCGGTAATTTGCTTAAATGCCAAAATATAATTGTCCTCAACCAATTCGCCACGGGCAAAGCTGATATTGGAAATGATTGAATTCACAACTTTTTCATCCAATTGCTTTTCAGATTTTAAAAAAATTGAATTCTTCAGCACGAACAGCCCCTTCGGTATTGTTATGTAAATCTTGGTTTCTTCGTCATCGCAAATCTTCAAAATATTTTTTATGGATATATTCTGGAAATAACCGCTTCTTCCCGCTTTATACTCATACCAATTATCCGTATTGGAAAACTTTTTAGTTTTTCCTTTTTCAGATTCAATTAAGCCTTGCAGCCTTCTTTCCGCATATTCAAAAATAACATCCAAAATATTGTTTATCTGAATGCTCTGGGAAATATTATGGATGAAATAGATAAAAGCAACCAAGCAGACTATGGTAAAAACAATACCCAAAAGCACCGAAAAACCGGGAAGCGTATATTTATCCTCACTAGGTTCAATTGAGAATAAAATAAATATATTATAAAGAATCGTGGAGAGATAAATACCCAATATGATCTGGTGTCGCCTATCACTTATTAAGCCTGGCAGTAGTCGCGGGGAATAATTATTTGATGCCTGGCTGAGCAGCAGCATTACCATTGAAAAACTAAAAACCATCAACGAAATAAGTCCGCCCAAACATGCACTAAGGACCGTGAGGGCCGTATTGCCATCTTCTACCATTAATATTGGCCACACATCCATAATTTCCCTGGAAATGCCGTGTTGCTCCAAATAGATCATTAAAACGGCTACAAAAAACCCGGAAATAGCAAAGAGTGTGGGATAAAAAGCAATTTTACTTTCAACAGTATTGAAGAAATCAAAAATGCGGATAAAAAGTTTTTTCATAGTGGGTAGTTAGTGATTTTTAAAAGTACTGAAACCCCTAGTTAAAAATCTTAAAAATGAATTAAATCTTCTGGAGCATTAAATGTGAAGTGCCAAAAAGTCACCAAAACATGCTCATTTTCAGTCAACTTGTCCGTTGTATCGTGTTGGAATTATTATTGACTAATAAATTGAAAAATAAGTCAAAACTTAAACAATATATAGTTATGAAAACAGTTAATAAAAACAATATTTGGTTTCCGGGACTATGGGATAATCTGCTTTTTGATAACAAGTTAGATGTCTTTAATAATAATTATGAAACATTTAGCATTCCAGCAGTAAATATTATTGAAAATTTCCCGAATTTTGTAGTCGAATTGGCCGTTCCAGGTTTGAAAAAGGAAGATTTTACTATTGAGGTTGAGGAAGATACCTTAAAAATAGCTTCAAAAAAGGTAGAAGAAAAAAAGGAAGAAAGCAACGATTCCCAGTTTAGAAGAAGGGAATTTAATTATCAAACTTTTGAACGTTCTTTTAAACTTCCTGAAAATATTAAAGTGGAAGATATTCAAGCCAATTATGAAAATGGAATCCTTAGGGTTACGCTTCCAAAGATGGAAGAAAAGAAAGCATTGAAGAAAATGGTTGAGATTTCATAATTGAAATTTAATTTGGTTAGTTAGTTGAAAATGACCGCGTGCTACTCAATCGGTGCGCGGTTTTTTTATGGGATTAATTGGGGCCTCTCCTTCTTCGTCCTCCAGTACTATTTTGCTCCCTTTTTAAATTCCGCTCCGCTTGCCTTTTCTTTTCGGGCTTTATTGTTTCTACCGCTTTTTCACGACCATCTTTTTGATAAGCCTTCGGCAGGCCATCACTATCCTTTACGGAATCTTTCAAGGTTTTAAGTTCTGCTGGGGTAAGGTCTCGCCATTGCCCAAGGGGCAAGTTGCCCAATTCCAAATTCATAATACGGGTTCGCTGCAAGGCCACAACTTCATACCCTAAATATTCACACATTCTTCTAATTTGTCTATTTAAGCCCTGCACCAAAATAATCCGAAACTCAAACCTGCTTATCCGCTCAACTTTACATCGCTTGGTTACGGTATCCAAAATAGGAATTCCGGACCCCATACGTTTTATAAATTCATCTGTAACGGGCCTATCTACCTTTACAATATATTCCTTTTCGTGTTTGTTCCCGGCACGTAATATTTTATTTACAATATCACCTTCATTGGTAAGCAACAGCAAGCCTTCACTTGGTTTGTCCAACCTTCCTACGGGAAAAATACGTTCGGGATGGTTTACAAAATCAATTACGTTATCGTCAAAGCGGGTATCGGTGGTACAGGTAATTCCAACAGGTTTATTCAGCATTATAAACACTTCGGCTGTATTTTCCTTGATGAGTTTTCCATCCACACGAACCTCATCATTGGGCATTACGCGATCACCAAGTCCGCTTTTTTCACCGTTCACGGTTACGCGCCCTTTTTCAATTAAAGTGTCAGCCTCGCGGCGGGAGCAGTAACCGCTATCGCTTATGGCCTTGTTCAATCGTACGGAATCTGGATGGTGCATTTCTAATTTTTCAACAAAGATACCATTATTGCAGCGCATGGCGAAAAGGTTAAATTTGATTTAAACGCCCTATCCAACTTTTTAAAAAATTGTAGTTTCAACAAAAATTTCAACAATGGCAATACTCGGCTCAATAATAAAAACCGCGATCGATCTACGGGGAGCGATCGTTTCAGAAAAACCTCCTGTGGAATCGCAGCGGGAAGTCCTAAAAAATCTGCTCGAAAAGGCAAAGGACACCGCCTTTGGGAAATATTACGGCTTTTCAAAAATTCTTGAAGCAACCGATATTGAAAAAGAGTTTGCCGAGAAAGTTCCCTATTTTGATTACCACCAAATGGAGGCCGAATGGTGGTGCAAGACCCAGGAAGGAATGGAAGATATTAGCTGGCCCGGAAAGCCTACCTACTTTGCCCGAAGCAGCGGCACGACCGGAAAAACCTCAAAACGCATTCCCGTTACCGACGAGATGATTGAGGCCATTCGCACCACGGGCATCAAGCAAGTGGGCGCATTGACCAATTTTGAAATCCCTTCCGATTTTTACGAAAAGGAAATCATGATGCTGGGCAGCAGCACCAATCTGGAGGAACAGGATCAGTTTTTGGAGGGTGAAATAAGCGGTATCAGCGCCAGCAACATTCCGTTTTGGTTTCGGGGCTATTACAAACCGGGAGAGGAAATTGCCCAAATGGACGACTGGGACCAAAAGGTGGAAACCATTGCCAAAAATGCCCGAAATTGGGACATTGGTGCCCTCAGCGGCATTCCTTCGTGGATGGAATTGATGATGAAGAAGGTTATTGAATACCACGATGCGGCAAACATTCACGAAATCTGGCCAAACCTGCAGGTCTATACCACTGGCGGTGTTGCGTTTCAGCCGTATGAGAAGAGTTTTAACCAATTATTGGCGCATCCCATTATTGTGATTGACACCTATTTGGCTTCGGAAGGATTTTTGGCGTTTCAGAATAGGCCCGATACCACTTCAATGAAGTTGGTTACCGACAATGGAATCTATTTTGAATTCGTTCCCTTCAAACCCGAGTATATCAACGATGATGGTTCCCTTGCACAGGACGCCCCTGCCCTAACCCTCGCCGAAGTGGAACCGGGTGTGGATTATGTTTTGATAATCAGTACAGTCTCGGGCGCTTGGCGCTATTTGATTGGCGATACCATTGCTTTTACCGATGTGGAAAAGGCCGAAATAAAAATCACGGGGCGGACCAAATTCTTTTTAAATGTGGTTGGTTCACAATTATCCGTGAACAAAATGGAAGTTGCCTTGCGTGAAATGGAGGAGAAATTCGATATAAAAATCCCCGAATTTACTTTAGCAGCGGTCAAAATAGAGGGCGAATTTTACCACCATTGGTATTTGGGTACGGAAACCGAAATCGACGCAGCAAAAATAGCCGACGCACTGGATGAAGCCTTAAAGGAAGCAAATAAAAACTACGCAGTCGCACGTTCAAAAGCATTGAAGGGGGTAAAAGTGAATACCGTGAATCCTGAAATTTTCCACGAATGGAACGCCAAAAACAAAAAGAAGGGCGGACAGGTAAAAATGGAAAAGGTTATGGACGAGGAAAAGTTTGCTGAGTGGGAAAGGTTTGTAAAAACTCAAATTGAGTAGTGAGTAGTGAGTAGTGAGTAGTGAGTAGTGAGTAGTGAGTAATTAGTAATTAGTAATTAGTAATTAGTAATTAGTAATTAGTAATTAGTAATGAAAAATACAAAATTTTAAATCTTGTCGCCATAAGCATAGTCAAAGTTCAGTCGAAGGGTCAAGGGTCTTCCAGCAATCCAAAAATCTAACAATCCAACAATCTAACCATCCAACTATCCCTCCCCAACAATCTCAGGCTCCTCTTCTACTTTGTTTTTATTAATGAGCTCCATTACTTCTTCTTAAATCTTGTCGCCATAAGCATAGTCAAAGTTCAGTCGAAGGGTCAAGGGTCTTCCAGCAATCCAAAAATCTAACAATCCAACAATCTAACCATCCAACTATCCCTCCCCAACAATCTCAGGCTCCTCTTCTACTTTGTTTTTATTAATGAGCTCCATTACTTCTTCTTAAATCTTGTCGCCATAAGCATAGTCAAAGTTCAGTCGAAGGGTCAAGGGTCTTCCAGCAATCCAAAAATCTAACAATCCAACAATCTAACCATCCAACTATCCCTCCCCAACAATCTCAGGCTCCTCTTCTACTTTGTTTTTATTAATGAGCTCCATTACTTCTTCTGGAGAAATGTAGAGTCTGCGGATACGCTCCTTATATTTTTCTGAAAGATTGGCGTTGTCAAGTATAAAATTCTTCGTCTTTAAAATATAATCCCCCATGCCGTGCGCAATAGCGTAGGTATCTGCCGCACGCTCCACTTCCTTGATATGCGCTGAGGAAAAAAGGTATTTTATTCCGAAGATGAGCATACCAAAATTTGTACGCTCCCGATAATCCATCACGTGGCCCAACTCGTGTCCTAGCCAACCTATCTGTACCTCAGAGGGAATATCTTTCATGGTGAAATGCTCACCTTCTATCTGTATGTTTCTACTAATCAGAATTACATACTCACGATTTTCCTTCGCCTTAAAAAAGCTTGTAAACCGTGGCTGCGCCTGCATGGTGGATTTTTTAATATTATCCTTGAATTTGAATTCAATTGCGGTATCGTACAGTTCAGGATAAAAGGAAATCGCCTCAATAACTTCTTTTTTGATGCTCTCGGGAATAATCTTATTGTCCAAATTGATATTTTGCGCTGAAACCATAGAAATGGTAAAGTACAAAATAGGTTTTATGAGGGACGTTAAAGGCATTATAAATTCTCGGTATTGGGTGTTAGGGATTTGGGATTTGGGATTTGGGATTTGGGATTTGTATTTTTTGTTTCAGGTTTCAGGTTTCAGGTTTCAGGTTTCGGGTTTCAGGTTGCAGGTTGCAGGTTGCAGGTTAATAAAAATGAACATTGAGCATTGAACATTGAGCATTGAAAATTGAATTTAAACTTCCTCCAATTGTTTCTGAAACGTCTTAATCTTATCCCGCAACTTGGCGGCCATCATAAAGTCCAAATCCTTTGCGGCTTTTTCCATGGCTTTTCGGGTGTCGCGGATTTTCTTTTCTATCTGTGCCTTGGTCAAATATTCTACTTCCGATTCCGCGGCGAGGGTTTCGGCATTTTCAAACGTATAAGCCTCCTGCTTGGATTTCGTCAATGAGTTTTCAAATGATTTTTTTATCTGCGTTGGCGTAATGCCATGCGCTTCATTATAGGCAATCTGCTTTTGGCGGCGGTATTCGGTGCCGTCAATGGTTTCCTGCATACTTCGAGTGATTTTATCGGCATACATAATTGCCTTTCCATTTAGGTTCCGGGCGGCGCGGCCTACGGTCTGAGTGAGCGAGCGGTTGCTTCGCAAAAACCCTTCCTTATCGGCATCGAGAATGGCTACCAAGGAAACTTCCGGTAAATCCAGCCCTTCCCTCAAAAGGTTTACACCTACCAGAACATCAAAGAGTCCAAGACGCAAATCCTGCATAATCTCCACGCGTTCCAAGGTATCCACATCACTGTGGATGTAGCGGGTACGGATTTGTACTCTGGTTAAATATTTGGTAAGTTCTTCTGCCATTCTTTTGGTAAGGGTGGTTACCAAAACGCGTTCGTCTTTCTCTACCCGCAATTGGATTTCCTCCAATAAATCGTCAATCTGGTTTAGGCTGGGGCGTACTTCAATGGGTGGGTCCAGCAGACCGGTGGGGCGGATAATCTGTTCCACATACACGCCGCCGCTTTTTTCAAGTTCGTAATCGGCGGGCGTGGCGCTTACGTAGATTACTTGGTTTTGGAGGGCTTCAAATTCCTCAAATTTTAGCGGACGGTTATCCATCGCAGCTGGCAATCTAAAGCCATATTCCACAAGATTTTCCTTTCGGGAACGGTCGCCGCCGTACATGGCGCCTACCTGCGGAATGGTTACGTGGCTCTCATCCACAACCATTAAATAATCCCTGGGAAAGTAATCCAGCAAACAGAACGGGCGCGTGCCGGGCAGTCGCTGGTCCAAGTAGCGCGAATAGTTTTCAATCCCACTGCAATAGCCGAGTTCGCGTATCATTTCCAAATCGAAATTGGTTCGTTCGTCCAGACGTTTTGCCTCCAGATGTTTTCCTATTTCGCCAAAATATTCCACCTGTTTTACCAAATCGTCCTGAATCTGGCGAATGGCGCCCTGCAGCACATCTGGCGAGGTAACGAACATATTTGCAGGGTAAATATTCAGTCGGTCGTATTTGGCTTTTATGTTGTTGTTCAAGGGGTCAAAGACTTCAATTTCCTCAATTTCATCACCGAAAAAGTGGATTCTAAAAGCATCATCCGCATAGCCAGGGTACACATCCACCGTATCTCCTTTTATGCGGAAACGGCCGTGGTTGAACTCCGCTTCGGTTCTTGAGTAAAGACTTTGTACCAAACGGTGCAACAATTTGGTGCGGGAAATGATCTGCCCCTTTTCCAAAGTAATTACGTTCTTTTGGAATTCCACGGGATTTCCGATACCGTACAGGCAGGAAACCGAGGAAACCACCAGCACATCCCTCCTGCCCGAAAGCAGGGACGAGGTGGTGCTAAGCCGCATTTTTTCAATCTCCTCGTTTATGGAAAGATCCTTTTCTATATAGGTGCCGCTGCTGGGTATAAACGCTTCGGGCTGGTAATAATCGTAATAGGAAACAAAATACTCCACCGCGTTTTCGGGGAATAGGTTTTTAAACTCCGTGTACAGCTGTGCCGCTAGGGTTTTATTGTGCGCCAAAACAATGGTGGGCTTTTGTACCTGTTGCACTACATTGGCCACGGTAAAGGTTTTACCCGAGCCGGTTACACCCAACAGGGTCTGGTATTTTTCGTCTTCATTTAGGCCGTTTACCAATGCCTTGATGGCCTGCGGCTGATCGCCGGTGGGTTGGAATTCGGAAGCTATTTTAAAATTCATTTGTTCTTTTTCATTGCCTTACAAAGGTAGCGAAAATAGAAGTGGGAATTTAGTAGTGAGTAGTTGTTATTGAGTAGTGAGAGATTTATGGTTTTTGATATGTTGGCACGAGCGGGACGCTGGCGCTAGCGTGGGGTAAAATGTTAATAAAATCATTTAATTCTAATCTCATAAATTCGGTCAGCTTCTTTTTGCCAGTCCTGTGGTCTGCCCCATTGAACCAATTTATTATTAAAAAAATATAAGTAATATATTTCCTCGGCCCATCCTTGCCCAACAATCAATTTTTTATCATAATATTGACCTACTTCTATACTGCCAGTCTCATAATATTTTGATCCAATTATTTTCATAGGAATATGTTCCCCCATTGCACTAATAACTTCAGATTTAGACATTCCTAAAACTAACCTTTCTGGATGTAATGCCATTGATATTTTTGGACCACAGGAAAAAATTATTAAAAACCCAAAAATTAATAGTATTTGTTTTTTCATAATTATTTATTTAAAGTTAATTATATATTCTTAGAACAAATTTATAAGAGCCCATTGAAAATGCTTTATTTAGATGGGCACGCTTTGGAAAAGCGCACCCGTGGGTTTGGGCTAGGAAATATATTTACTCTCCATAATAATAATTTTTCCCGTTTTTAACCTCTATTAGAACATCACCTTTTGGAGCAAGCACTCTTGAACACCACCCTGAGACTTTTTGTCTACTACAACCTACAGAGTTTGCTATTTCAACTGCGGACATGTTATCCTCTATTTTAAGCATTGCAATCAGACCAAGAATTTTGACCTCAACTTCTGCAAAATTTCCATCAGTAACTTCAAATTCTTGATGAACTATTTCTTCCAACTTCTCATCATCTTCAAAACATCTTTTAACTTTTGCTTGTGAGACCTCCTCTTCTTGATAAATTCTACCACATTTAGGACATTTATAGCTTTTTAGCTGTTCGGTAGAAAAGTAACCATCAAATTCGGATAGTACATCATCATATATAAACCTTATCCCGGTATATTGGTCTTTGGATTCGGCATACTTTATATTTAGATCTAGACAGATATCATAATCAATTGAATAAAGATTGTAATTACCTCCATATTTAGAAGACCTACCTTCTTCTAAAAGATGTACCATGAAATTCTCTTTGAACACATTTAAGTAATGATTTCTTTTAGGGTCAACCAATAAATGACTTGCCGGTCTATCTGAATGCTTGTCTTTTTCTTGAATCGCTTTTCCTATTAATGCATTCCACATATCATTATAAAATCCTGGAATTAGTTTTCTCTTAACAGCTCCTTCATACTGTTTGAAATATGTTTTTCTCGCTGCTCGAATACCGTAGTTAATTTCTGAAAAACCAATTTGATTAGTTCCTATTTCGGCTTGCTTCCATGCATTTTGTAGAATTAAGCCAATAGTTCTTGTTACACCGATTGATTCTCGAGCAATTCTAGATACGATTTCCGATTTATTAGCCTTTAGAATATCTTCGAATTTTAATCCAACATTGAAAGCAGCAAACCTTTTCTCTACTAATTCAAGAATTAGTTCTTCAAATTTGTTTAATGCTGGACTTAAACCTCCTAACCTTTCCACATGTTCATTTAAGTCTAAGGGGATATGAAAAATATCTCTACCTACAATTATATTACTCCCAAAATCAAATCTATCTGTTATTACCCCAATTTTAATAAACAAATTCGTTTTTGAACCTAATAGACTTTTAATCAATCCAGCCAAATGAACTTGTGATTTATTATTTAGATCAGAATATTCATCAAGAAAGAGATAGACATAATCGATTTTTGCTTTTTTTATAATGTCTTTTATTTTATTTAAAAACTCTTGAATGTTTAATCCTTTAGTTTGATTATAGCTTCTTATTTCTTCTGTTTCATTTTTATCTGAAATTTGAGCAGAAATACCCATTTTTTCTGGTGTAACTTCCAGAGCAAAACTATCGGTTTGTTCAGAGATTCTTTTATCTGTAGCTGCGATATTTTTAGATTTTGATACAGTGACTCCTTCTACTAAAAGTTTTTCAATAATATCTAAGTCATCTAGTGCAGGGTTTTCCTTTTTGAAAAGCAACAAGAACTTTTCATCCAAAACAGATTCAATCTGCCTTTTTAAGGAGTCTATAAGCTGACGTACAAAATGAATTTCAAGTAAAGCTAAATTGTCTTTTTCGAATAAATCATTACAATTGCTCAAGTCAATATATAGTGGGAGAATTTTATTTGAATGAAAATAATCTGATTCCTCTCCTTTTTTCAAGGTTTTCAAACATTCAAAATATCCTTTTAATAGCGCAGTTGTTTTACCTGTACCACGCCTGCCAGAAATAAAATTATCTTGCTTCTGAAGGATGCTAGAAATAGTATTGAAAGGGTCGACATAATAATCGCTTAATTGATTTAAATCCTTAATTCTATCTATTGATAAATAATCAGCCCTCAGTATTGAATCAAAGGCATCCTTAATGTTTATTTTGGTTTTGTTATCCATTACTTTTAATTAAAATTGTTAGCTCACGAATAAAAATAATATAGTCTATATTCTGGGTGAAGTTGCTTAATTCCAAATATAAACAAAAACCCACCTACTTCCCCACCACCGCCATAAGCGTTTCCACCTTAGTTTTCAACACCTTATTCTCTTCCTCCAGTATAGCAATCCGCTCCTGTAAGGGCAGCGTAGGGTCTGGGGCGTTGGTGGTAAAGTCTAGCGGCAGCTGGGCGGCGAGGTCTGCAAAAAAGTTATGCTTTATGGCTAGGGAGAGTTCCCAAAGCAGGCTGCACTGTAGGCTCTCTCTTTTTTCATATCTGAGTACTACCGAATCAGGCTTGCCAAGCATACGGGCAAGCACACTTCTAAACAATCGGTGTTTTTTAATATGGGCTCGGAGCATTGTGCCTATGTGTGGCAATGACGGTTGTGGGTTGGTGGTTTTCATTTTAATATTTTTTAGTATTGTTTTGATACTATTCTGTATCATATTATTGGCTTTCCTGTATCATTTTAATACCACTTTGCATCAAATTAGCATCTTTTTAGTAACATTTTAGTCCTTTCCTGTATTGTTAAAGTACTGTTTTGTATCATTTTGGTACTATTCCATATCATATTATTATTTTTTCAGTATTATTATAGTACTAATCTGTATCATTATAATACATTTTGGGTTTGAAAACAGACACTAAAAAAACGGAAGGCTGCCCTTCCGTTCTTTCATTTAGAAGTTGGCTTAAAGCTCCTCTTCAGCAGGTCTGCCACCGCCCTGCCCGGCAAAACGCTCACGCATCAGTTCAAAACCCGCACGGGCATCCTCACTGCCTGCCTTGCTCATGGTTTCATAAATGGCATAAACCGCCAAGGCATAGGTGAAGGCCTCGTGGGCAGAGATGCGCAGGAGGTCTTCCAGCTTGCGCTGCACCTGCGCCACGCGGGCAAGAACTGCCTTTACCTGCTCAAACAACTGGTAGTCTACCTGTAGGGTGGCCAACTGGAAGCTGGCGGGCAGCACGCTGGCGCCACTACCGGCCATAACATCCAGCACAGTTTCTACAAACACGCGGTTGTCCACGTCCATACCGGTGTAGCGTCGGCGTTGGTCGTCATTCAGTACTCCCTCTGGCAGGCCTTCCATAAAGGCGTCAAGGCCGGTAATGGCAGCGCTAAGCACTGCGGGGTCTAAGACTTCATTGAGTCTGTTTTCTGATAAATTTGCCATAAAGCATTCATTTTTAAAGGTTAATAAACCAAATGTAGAAGGCCTTATTGGACTTTTTTTACGGTATTCCGCAATGACGCACTTTTTTTACAGGGTTTTTCCTTTCTTTTCACTAAGTGGTGGTTAAAAAAAAACCGCTGGGCGCGGTTTTGGTTGGGGCAAGGAAAATTATGTCTTTTTGAATGAGGATTTACCAAGTAGGCACAGACCAAATTGTACCCATCGCTACGGTTTTAATGTGCTACAACGTTTAGGCTATGGTTTCGTTGTTGTTTCCTCGGTTAAATAATTCCCTTGTTATTTGTGTCAAAATCTACCATCCATTCAATTCCATATTTGTCCCTAAACATACCAAAATACGTACCCCAAGGACTATCGGAAATTGGCATTTCAATTTGTCCGCCTACCGAAAGGCCGTTGAATAGTCTGTCTGCTTCTTCTTTACTTTCTGCACTAATTACAATTTTGCTCCTGTTCTCATTTTCGTTTGTTCGCCCCAAAACTTCAGGTACATCATTAGCCATTAAAACGCTTTTGCCTATGGGTAGTGCAATGTGCATAATTTTATTTTCTTCACGTTCCGAAACTGGAAAATCGGCACTTGCCAGATCTTTAAACCGCACTAATTTAGTGAACTCTCCACCAAATATAGATTTGTAAAAGTTGAATGCTTCTTCCGCATTGCCGTTAAAGTTGATGTGTGGATTGATGCTTGCCATATTTTACTTTTTAATCTGTTGTTTGCCTATCATTATGAAGTATCGGTTCATAATAAAATACCGTTGCACCAGAGAGCAGGGTTTTTGTTTTTAGGAGCCCCCAGTTATTTTTTTTGCGTTCTGTAATATATATTCCAAGTTCCAGAGTTTGATTCCACAATATCGGGAAAACCATCATTGTTCAAATCTCCAACCTCAATATTATAGGTGTCATCTTTTAAGTCTTCCCGCAATCCAATCTCTGTAAACGTTCCATTTTTTTGTCCTAAATAAACATAATTTCGTTCTTCTGAATTTCCCTCAATGATGTCCAAATAACCATCTTGGTTTAAATCAGATATTTTAATGGATGAAGTGTTACGTTCTGGTTTAAAATGAAAAACTCGATTGAAACTCAAATTTTCATCACCAAAGTAAATACTGTTTTTAGAACCTAAATTTCCTGTTACAATATCTAAAAATCCGTCTTTATCAAAATCGCCAATATCGATTGAACGAGTTTCATCTTCTTCCTTGCCAAACGCTATGGTTTTTATAAAATTCTGTTTTCCGTCATTTATGTAAATTTTATTTTTCTTTTGTCTCTCTGCTGTTACCAAGTCCAAAAATCCATCTTTATTAATGTCTATTACCTTGGTTTGTATAGTCTGGTCAGATTCGTTTCCAAAAGTAATAGTGTTTTCAAAGTTTCCCCGTCCATCATTTAGGCAAATTTCGTTTTCAGCTTTTCTGTTTGATAGTATTAAATCAAAGTCCCCATCATTATCAATATCTGTTATTTCAAGATTTCTTGAAGGCGATATTGAACCAAAGGTGCTTTCGTTGTCAAAGTTTTGATTGGATGACCCAAAATATATTTTATTGGGAATGTTGTCATTGGCCACTGCAATATCTGTAAATCCATCATTGTTGAAGTCCGCACTTTTTATGGCATAGGAAGCATCAAGGAATTTTCCGATGGGTTGAGCCACTTTAAAACCTCCTTTTCCGTCATTGTAATAAATGTAGTTCTGTTCTGCCCAATGTCTGCCATTTGCTACGAGGGCATCCAAATTCCCGTCTTTATCTATGTCGAACAAGGTTATAGAAGCGGTTCGGTTCGATTGTGTCCCGATTGAAAAGAATCCGTCTGCGTTGAAAAATGTAACTTCTTGTGCAATTCCACTAAAAGTAATTGTCAAAAATGCAAGGAATAATATTGGTGTTCTGATTTTTTCCATAATTGTGGGCAACGTTTGGACTATGGTTTTGTTGTGTGACACGAGCATGCAGTGCGAACTGGCGAAGCAATACCGGGGAGGATTTTCCGCCACAAACCGAAGATAGCAAATTTGTGAGGACTTTCCGAGAGGACACGAGCACGAAGTGCGAACTGGCCGTAGGCAAAGTCGCAAGCAATGAACTATAGCATCTATGAAAAAGCAGCGAGTCTCGTATCTTTAAAGTTCACCAAAACAATAAGATATGAAATTAGAACCCACTGCCCAACCAAAGTTATACATTGGCATCGACATTCACAAGCGGAGCTGGAAAGTTCATTGTGCCACCGACCTGTTTGGCGGCAAGTCATTTGCTATGCCCCCAAAACCTGAAGTATTATACGAGTATGTAGCCAAGCATTTTCCCGACCATCAGGTTACCACCGCTTATGAAGCTGGCTGTTGCGGGTATTACGCCCACCGCAGTTTTAAAACCTATGGCTGGAATTCCCTAGTGGTCAATCCTGCCGATATCCACCGCAAGGGAAAGGAACGTTTTACCAAAACAGATAGAATAGATGCCCAACTGATAAGCAGGGAGCTAAAGGATGGCAGGTTTGAAGGCATCCACGTTCCCGATGTGGAGCGGGAGCAGCTGCGCAGTCTCTTCAGAAGAAGAAACGATCTTGTCAAGGACTATAGGCGCATCAAGAGCCTTATAAAAATGCAGTTGCTGTATTTTGGCATTGCTATTCCCGAGGAGTTTGACAATGACCACTGGAGTCACAAGTTCCGCAATTGGGTGGACGAAGTGGCCTTTACATATCCATCGGCACGTGAGACACTGGACAGCAGGATGCGCAGCTTCAGGTTCATAGACCAGGAGCTGCGAGATGTCTCCACAAAGATGCGTGCCTATTGCCGCAAGCATTACAAGAAAGATTATTATTTACTGAAAAGTGTTCCGGGCATAGGTGGTATCGTAGCCTGCGGCATCCTCTGCGAGCTTGGAGATCTCAGGCGTTTTAACAGCATAAAACATCTGGCCGGCTATGTCGGGCTGGCACCGGGAATCCACCAGAGTGGCGACAACCAAAAGAGCACGGGAATAACCATGCGGGCACATAGATTGATGCGCAGTTATTTTATAGAAGCCTCCTGGCAGGCCATCAGGACAGACCCGATAATGCAGACCTATTATCGCAGGCATTTGGGAAAAAACGTCAAATCAATAATAATCAAGGTCGCCCGTAAATTATTGAGCAGAACTTTAGCAGTCATAAAAACAGAAACTCCTTATGAAATAGGGGTCATTGAATAATAAACAGATAACTAAGCTCACAAAGAAGTAGATTTACCTGTATCACAAAACACCGTGGGTGATCCAAGCAATTGGAATCACATTTTATAGCAAGTGGCCAGGTTTATTATAACTTATAATCATACAGATGCTGGTGACGACCAATACGAGTTGATCACATATAGGATGCGGAGCAAGTTATAAGTATTTAACTGTTGACAATCAATCAGCAAAAAGGAGAGGATTGCCAACAGTTAAACACCCCAAAATCATCATTAAAAGCTGATTAAAATAAAAATATTATTTTTGAAGAACGGGATTAGTGCTTTTCATAGGATGCGGTGTTACCCACCGTTTTTTATTGCGTCGATTTCCTTTTGAAGCTTCTTCCGATAGGTGATCTCATTCCATTTATGTGCAAAGCTGTTATGCTCCCAATTAACGTCGAATTTTTTTTCCTTATGATAAATGGGTAAGGCGATTTTGCAATGAAGCATTGGTGATTTTTCTACAACAGATTCTCGAAATGTTTCACTAAGTGATGATTTAGGATAATATCGTATTTCAATAATAGTTCTCTTTTTCTCTGCTTTGTAGATAACTAGGTTAATATCGTATAGATTATCATAAAGATCCAATAGTCGCAACACAGCTTCTTCAAATGATAATGGTGACTTTGTTTTATTTTCTTTGATTCGGCGTTTACGTTCTAAGTCAGGTTTCAGATTCGTCTCTTTTATTTCCGATATGATGTAAACTAAATTTTCCGAAAGAATATTGATACAATTCTCCTTAACCATTCCTAACAACTTCGGAATTGCATTCGCTATTTCGGCCTTGAGTTCTCCTTTATTCATTTATAATGGTGGGTAACGGTCAAGTATAAGCGTAGTGCGGGATTAGAAGCACTTCACTTTCGGTTTAACCTTATGTTTATTAATATTCAATTTGTTTAAATTTAGCACTTTAGCCCGCATTACGCTTATACAATGTGCCTGTTGCACAAGTTAAGGATTTTCCGTAATTTCATGGTATGCAAGGAAAAAAGATCTACCAAGAAAAGCTCTTCAACGATTTCCGTTTGAGCGAGCGCGTTCCGGAGCACAATTTTTACCGTCGGCTACAATCGGCTTTGGACCTGAATTATTTATATGCACTTACAAGGGACTTTTATGGCGACAGCGGCCAAAAGAGCATCGACCCGATCGTATTTTTCAAGCTTTGTCTGGTTGGTTATTTGGAGAACATCACCAGCGACCGCAAGCTTGTGGAACATTGCGGGATGCGCCTGGATATCCTCTACTTTTTGGGCTATGGGATAGACGAGCAACTCCCTTGGCACTCTACCATCAGCCGTACGCGGCAACTCTTTCCCGAGGATGTCTTTGAAGCAGTGTTCACCAAGGTCTTCACCCTCTGCGTGGATGTGGGGATGGTCAGCGGCCATACCCAGACGGTGGACAGCGCCCCGGTCAAGGCCAATGCCTCTATGGACAGTCTGGAGCTGAAGGTTCCGGAAGAAGAGCTGGAATCACATCTTCGTAAGGTTCGCCACATAAGCGCAATGGATAAAGAAAAGCCCTTTCGCAAAAGCAAGGGCGATAGATCAGATAAAGGCCAGCGTACTATTACCGCCAACGGGAAGGAACTCAATGCCATTGCCTCACGAAACAAACGCTGGAACAAAGACCAAGATCAGCGCCCCGGAGCGGGAAACAAGGGAAGTAAATATACCAGCAACAAGACCCATTACAGCCCCACCGATCCCGATGCCCGCATCAGCGTAAAGCCCGGCAAGGCACGGAAGCTCAACTACCTGAGCCAGCTGTGCGTGGACACCGCCCACCACGTGATCAGCGATATAAGGGCCTACCACGCGGATGGAAAGGACAACCAGCAATTGCCGGACATTGTACAGCGATTAAAACGGCGGCTAGGGAAACAAGGCCTGGTCTGGGAAAACTGCGTGGCCGACACGGGCTACAGCAGCGGCGAGAACTATGCATTCCTTGAAAGGCAGGGCATCAAGAGCTTTATCCCGCCCCACGGCACCTACAAAGGTGGCCCGGAGGGTTTTGTCTATATAGAGGGCGGGAATTACTGGCTGTGCCCACAGGGAAAAAAGGTGACCTTCCGCAAGCAGAAACTGGAAAAGGGAACGCTCAAGGATAACTATTTCACCAGGAGGAGCGATTGCAAGGGCTGTCCCATCAAGGCCCAGTGCATCGGCAAGTCGCACGAAAAACGCATCAACATAACAGCATATCGAGAGGAATATGAACGTAACATTGCCCGTGTAAGCAGCCCACTGGGCAGGTATATGAAGGGCAAAAGGCAGAGTACGGTGGAACCGGTCTTCGGAACGCTCACCCAGTTTATGGGGCTTGGCAAGGTAAATACCATTGGGCTGGCACAGGCCAACAAGTGCATGCACCTCTCGGCAATGGCCTACAACCTTAAAAAATACCTAAAGTTCGTCCAGAAACGGTCAAAAAGTGGGGCAATCTGCCTTGCGCTTACGTTTTCACTGAAAAAGCACCTTCAGAGATGTATAGCCCCGTTTTTAATACTTCCGAAGAGTGCCTACGCTGTAGCGTGAACAAAAAATAAAGCCGCTTAAAACGGCTTAAACGGGGTCAGCTTTTACGGAATTAAGGGGTTGTGCAACGGTTACCAATGTTGTATGCCGTATTTTTTCATTCTTTCTCCATTTGTGAACTTATAAAAGGTATTCTCGGAGCTAAAAAATAGCCTGTCAAACTTGCAAATAAGATTGGGATAAAATGTCCAAACCCTGTCAATGTTGCAAGTAAAATGGTTGTACTCATTGGTGTTCGGGTTACGCAAGCGTTAATTGCTGCCATACAGCTAACTATCGCTAATGTCAAATTTATTGTCGGAAATAGTTGATGGATAATTAGTCCTAACGTAGCTCCTACGAAAAACAGCGGAATAATAAATCCACCTCTCCAACCTGATGTTACAGTAATTGAGATGGCGATAATTTTAAAAATCAAAATAGCAAGCAATAAAGTCAATGGAAAATTCCCTGAAAGAAGTTCGTTAATTTCGTGATGTCCAAAATATCGGGTTAATGGAAAGTAAAATGCTATGATGCCAAGTAGAATTCCACCAATTAACGCTTTGATGTAAATTGGTATGGGTTTTTTCTCGAAAAGTGATTTGAAAAATTTGGTGCAAAAAATAAAAGCCCAACCAAAGGCTGCTCCGATTATTGCAAAGAGAACTGCATAGCCAAAATCAAAAATCCCTGAATATTCATAAGCAGATAAATCCCAAATAGGACCAAGTCCCAAATGAATGATTAAGGCGAAAACTAAATAGCTAAAGCAACTTGCAACAAACGCAGGAATAATTGCTTTGTAATACTCAACTGCGTGTTTGTGATGAAGAATTTCTAATGAAAAGAGGCTGCCGCCCAATGGGGCACCAAATAAAGCTGTAAATCCTGAAGCCATTCCTGCGATACTTAACGACCTTAATTCTTCTCCTTTTAGTCGAAACAATTTTCCTATCCAAGTTCCTGTTGAGCCTGTTACTTGAACCAATGGCGCTTCGGGTCCGAGACTTCCACCTGACGCAACGCATAGCAATGAAGAGAGAACCATTGAAGGATTATTTTTAGGGTCAAGTTTTCCTTTATTAAATCGGATATTGTTTACAATCAAATGTATTTCTCCCGGGTCTCCTATGAAGTGAATTATCAAACCTGCTAAAAGTCCGCAAATCGCCATTACAGGAATTACTTGCCAACCACTAAAAAAAGCTAATTGATGAGTTAGAAACTCAAGTCCAATCCAATAAGCTCCTGCAATAATTCCACCTATTAATCCAAGTAAAGCCCATAACAAAAAAGTCCGACTGAAAACGAATGGGTTAAATCGGACAGGTTGGTCTAAAATGTTTAAATACGTTACTAATTTTCTTCTTCGTTTTAATTTCACTGTTTCGTTTCTGTTTTATGGCATACAACGTTTGGTGTATGGCGCGTTGTGGGAAAATCCGCAGGATTTTCGCCGCTTGCGATAAAGATAGCAAAACTGCGGTGAATTTTCTGCCGAAAATTCGGCCGCAATGTGCTATAGCATCTATGAAAAAGCAGCGAGTCTCGTATCTTTAAAGTTCACCAAAACAATAAGATATGAAATTAGAACCCACTGCCCAACCAAAGTTATACATTGGCATCGACATTCACAAGCGGAGCTGGAAAGTTCATTGTGCCACCGACCTGTTTGGCGGCAAGTCATTTGCTATGCCCCCAAAACCTGAAGTATTATACGAGTATGTAACCAAGCATTTTCCCGACCATCAGGTTACCACCGCTTATGAAGCTGGCTGTTGCGGCTATTACGCCCACCGCAGTTTTAAAACCTATGGCTGGAATTCCCTAGTGGTCAATCCTGCCGATATCCACCGCAAGGGAAAAGAGCGTTATACCAAAACAGATAGAATAGATGCCCAACTGATAAGCAGGGAGCTAAAAGACGGCAGGCTTGAGAGCATCCACGTTCCCGATGTGGAGCGGGAGCAGCTGCGCAGTCTCTTCAGAAGAAGAAACGATCTTGTCAAGGACTATAGGCGCATCAAGAGCCTTATAAAAATGCAGTTGCTGTATTTTGGCATTGCTATTCCCGAGGAGTTTGACAATGACCACTGGAGTCACAAGTTCCGCAATTGGGTGGACGAAGTGGCCTTTGCATATCCATCGGCACGTGAGACACTGGACAGCAGGATGCGCAGCTTCAGGTTCATAGACCAGGAGCTGCGAGATGTCTCCACAAAGATGCGTGCCTATTGCCGCAAGCATTACAAGAAAGATTATTATTTACTGAAAAGTGTTCCGGGCATAGGTGGTATCGTAGCCTGCGGCATCCTCTGCGAGCTTGGAGATCTCAGGCGTTTTAACAGCATAAAACATCTGGCCGGCTATGTCGGGCTGGCACCGGGAATCCACCAGAGTGGCGACAACCAAAAGAGCACGGGAATAACCATGCGGGCACATAGATTGATGCGCAGTTATTTTATAGAAGCCTCCTGGCAGGCCATCAGGACAGACCCGATAATGCAGACCTATTATCGCAGGCATTTGGGAAAAAACGTCAAATCAATAATAATCAAGGTCGCCCGTAAATTATTGAGCAGAACTTTAGCAGTCATAAAAACAGAAACTCCTTATGAAATAGGGGTCATTGAATAATAAACTATAACTAAGCTCACAAAGAAGTAGATTTACCTGTATCACAAAACACCGTGGGTGATCCAAGCAATTGGAATCACATTTTATAGCAAGTGGCCAGGTTTATTATAACTTATAATCATACAGATGCTGGTGACGACCAATACGAGTTGATCACATATAGGATGCGGAGCAAGTTATAAGTATTTAACTGTTGACAATCAATCAGCAAAAAGGAGAGGATTGCCAACAGTTAAACACCCCAAAATCATCATTAAAAGCTGATTAAAATAAAAATATTATTTTTGAAGAACGGGATTAGTGCTTTTCATAGGAGCCGGTGTTGGCAAACGTTATTTTTTATTTATGATTTGTTTTATTCCTTTTATTCCTCCAACAATTATATTCCACCATTCTTTTTGAGTTTTAATTCCGTCTTTTAATTCGTAATCGACAACCTCTTTAGAAACCACAATTGATATTTCTCCATCGCTAGTGTAAATCAAAGTCGGAATGTTATTTTCTATAAATGTTCTCTCAAAGATTTTATTGAATTCTGTTTTATGGGTTAAGCAATAAGTTTGGTCGCTTAAATCATAAGGTTTGAACAAAAAACTGTCTTCAATCAAGTCGGATAAGTCTGATTTCACAGTTTCGTTTTCAGATGGCGAGTAAGAAAATTCAAGATTATAATTTCTAACATCTTCCTTTTTGTCGAATGCAAACATTTTATTCAATTCGTCATTTGTCAGAAATTCAACGATTTCTATATCCGCATAGAATTCAGTCAAAAATTTCACATCGTTTTTGACTTTATTTTTTCTTTTTAATAACTCGATTTTTTTTCTTCTATCGTCGTTCATTCTAATGTTTGCCAACGTTCTTGTATAACAATCAGTTGCGGATTGGTTAAAAACTAAGATAGCTAAAATTACCGACTTTTATGCTTATGCGGTTGTGTCCGCAGGACACAAAGCCGCAATTGTTGTTATACATTGTGCCTGTTGCACAAGTTAAGGATTTTCCGTAATTTCATGGTATGCAAGGAAAAAAGATCTACCAAGAAAAGCTCTTCAACGATTTCCGTTTGAGCGAGCGCGTTCCGGAGCACAATTTTTACCGTCGGCTACAATCGGCTTTGGACCTGAATTATTTATATGCACTTACAAGGGACTTTTATGGCGACAGCGGCCAAAAGAGCATCGACCCGATCGTATTTTTCAAGCTTTGTCTGGTTGGTTATTTGGAGAACATCACCAGCGACCGCAAGCTTGTGGAACATTGCGGGATGCGCCTGGATATCCTCTACTTTTTGGGCTATGGGATAGACGAGCAACTCCCTTGGCACTCTACCATCAGCCGTACGCGGCAACTCTTTCCCGAGGATGTCTTTGAAGCAGTGTTCACCAAGGTCTTCACCCTCTGCGTGGATGTGGGGATGGTCAGCGGCCATACCCAGACGGTGGACAGCGCCCCGGTCAAGGCCAATGCCTCTATGGACAGTCTGGAGCTGAAGGTTCCGGAAGAAGAGCTGGAATCACATCTTCGTAAGGTTCGCCACATAAGCGCAATGGATAAAGAAAAGCCCTTTCGCAAAAGCAAGGGCGATAGATCAGATAAAGGCCAGCGTACTATTACCGCCAACGGGAAGGAACTCAATGCCATTGCCTCACGAAACAAACGCTGGAACAAAGACCAAGATCAGCGCCCCGGAGCGGGAAACAAGGGAAGTAAATATACCAGCAACAAGACCCATTACAGCCCCACCGATCCCGATGCCCGCATCAGCGTAAAGCCCGGCAAGGCACGGAAGCTCAACTACCTGAGCCAGCTGTGCGTGGACACCGCCCACCACGTGATCAGCGATATAAGGGCCTACCACGCGGATGGAAAGGACAACCAGCAATTGCCGGACATTGTACAGCGATTAAAACGGCGGCTAGGGAAACAAGGCCTGGTCTGGGAAAACTGCGTGGCCGACACGGGCTACAGCAGCGGCGAGAACTATGCATTCCTTGAAAGGCAGGGCATCAAGAGCTTTATCCCGCCCCACGGCACCTACAAAGGTGGCCCGGAGGGTTTTGTCTATATAGAGGGCGGGAATTACTGGCTGTGCCCACAGGGAAAAAAGGTGACCTTCCGCAAGCAGAAACTGGAAAAGGGAACGCTCAAGGATAACTATTTCACCAGGAGGAGCGATTGCAAGGGCTGTCCCATCAAGGCCCAGTGCATCGGCAAGTCGCACGAAAAACGCATCAACATAACAGCATATCGAGAGGAATATGAACGTAACATTGCCCGTGTAAGCAGCCCACTGGGCAGGTATATGAAGGGCAAAAGGCAGAGTACGGTGGAACCGGTCTTCGGAACGCTCACCCAGTTTATGGGGCTTGGCAAGGTAAATACCATTGGGCTGGCACAGGCCAACAAGTGCATGCACCTCTCGGCAATGGCCTACAACCTTAAAAAATACCTAAAGTTCGTCCAGAAACGGTCAAAAAGTGGGGCAATCTGCCTTGCGCTTACGTTTTCACTGAAAAAGCACCTTCAGAGATGTATAGCCCCGTTTTTAATACTTCCGAAGAGTGCCTACGCTGTAGCGTGAACAAAAAATAAAGCCGCTTAAAACGGCTTAAACGGGGTCAGCTTTTACGGAATTAAGGGGTTGTGCAACGGTTACCATTGTTGTAACACGTTTTTTATTCAGTTCGATTTCCAAACTTTTGTTTAAATTCAGCAATCAGAGTGTCAATTTTCTCTTTTTCTTTAGACCATTTTCCGTGATAGCGCTTGAGCCTTTTTTCATAATCGTGATGCAATTCTCCAACCAAATCAGCTATAAAAATATCCATTTCTCTAATTTTCCAAGATTTCCAAAATTCAAATTCCTCATCCTCAATTTTGGTTTCTTTTAGTAATTCCATTATTTCGGATGCTGAACTTTCTAATCTATAATGCGAAGGATATTTTAATTTCCATTCCTCAAATAAATTTTTACGAATTTTTTGTAATCGTTCTGTTATTTTTTGGAATTCAGTTATTTTATTATTGTCCATTTCCGTTATTTTTTATTTCATTTTCAAATAAGTAACTCTTGAAGTTAGAGATAAATTATTCGCTTTATTATTCAATTAATTTTCCGATGTTAGTCATTTAAATGTGTTACAACGTGTTTGGCTATGATTTTGTTGCGGAAAAATCCGTAGGATTCTTTCCGCCGTAGCCGAAAGATAACAAATAAGCGTTGAATTCCGATTAGGAATTCAACCGCAATGAATTATAGCCATTGTTGTGCGTTCGTACTTTTTAATTCAGTCAGTTTTTTAAAGTCAACAATTGGGAATTCACGCCTCCATTTTTCTTTATATCCCTCAATTCCGTTTTCGTTTAATATTTTTTCGATAGAGTTAAATCCGTTAGTGATAAAACTTTTCAATGTTGTTTCTCCTTTATAAAGTAATTCGTATTTGTCCGAATCTATAAAGTATTCAGTTGCGTAATCCTCATACCATTTCAATTCAATCGTAATTTTTTTGGTATTATCAATTTTTTCAATCACTAATTGGTGTTCTCCAGGTTCGTCATAAAATGGAATCATAACTCTTTTTCGGTCAGTCAAAAGTCCGATGAGTGCATTGATAATCGAATTCAGAGTGTCGTGAAGATATGACGCATTAAATTCAGTCGAAAAATCTTTTGATTTAAGCTTTCCAATCGCCCAACCGTGGTCTTTTAATATGTAGTTAAATTCAATTTTCATTAGGTTGTCGGTATGACGCACAACATGTGTATAAACGAACCCCCTATTGCGTTTATATCGCACATGTGCGAACGTCAATGGGGTTCTTTTTTCCCAAATGTAACCGTTTCATACAAAGTATCCAAAGGGCTCTTTAAAGTTTTATTGTTAATACCCAAAACACGGGTGTACACCTCGGTCGTTTTGGTGCTGGCATGGCCCAGTGCGCTCTGTATATACCTTATGTTGGTTCCCCGCTCCATCAAATGGGTGGCAAAGCTGTGCCGGAGGGTGTGCGGCGTGCTCCAGGGGTTGCTATTGGTGGCCTTTACCGCAGCTCGGTAAATTTGCTGTATGCTCTTGGCACTGTACTGCCCGCCGTCCTGCCCTTCAAAAAGCCAATAGCTGGGCCGGTGCTGCCGGTAATAGTTGCGCAACAGATCCAACAGTAGCGGGCTAAGCACCGTATGCCGGTCACGCTTTCCCTTGCTGTCCTTAATAAATATATAGCCGTCATCACTGCGGATGTCCTTTACCCGCAACCGCCTCACCTCGCCCACGCGCAGACCCCCACCATAGATTATATGGAGGATGGCACGGTGCTTTATGTTTGTGGGTTGGTTTATTATTTGCCTTACTTCCTCCGTACTCAAAACATTGGGCAGGTCCTTGCTCTTCTTTGGGCGGGTGATGTTATAGTACTCACGGGGCATTTCCAACGTATGCTCATAATAGCACTTAATGGCATTAATGACCATGTTCTGTTGTTGGTCGCCTATTTTATATTTATTGATCAAAAAAAACACATAGCCCTCAATTTGGGTCTTGGTTATGGTTCTTAAATCCGCAGTTTCGAAATACTTAAAAAACTGAAGTAAGCAGCTTTGATAGCTGCGTATGGTACTGTTGCTAAAACCTTTTAAAACCATTTTTTGTTGATTGCGGTCCAGTTCCTTTTGAATTTTTTCAGAAGGACTGAATTGTGGTATCTTGGCGGGGGACACCTCATTTTCAACCACCAGTTTGCTGCCAAAAAGGTGTCGAACTTTTTTTAGGTTTTCTTCGGTGTTTACGATACTCCACAGTTTTTGATTGTAATGGTAAAACGTGCCGTCCAGTTTTTTAAAGGCTTCCCGTTCCGCTTTTAGTTCGTAGGGAATTCTTACCTTTACGCGCCCCGCATTGGCGCGCGGGGCAAATAGAATAATTGTATTCCTTTTTGTCGTATCCATTTCGCTATTTTTCTGGTTTCTACCAAAATTAGTGAAAAAAATGTCCCATTATATAGGAGAAAACGTCCATAAGTGTGTTTATCCGTTAGGAACGGATACTCTATATTTACAGTAATAACAATGACCGCATGGACAGGAAATGCAAAATATGCGAAAAACCACTGAAAGGGCGAACCGATAAAATCTTCTGCTCTACCTATTGCAAAAACCAGTACCACAAACACCTTCGCTATGCATCCAAACAGGCAGCCATAGAAATAAACGGCTACTTAAAGCGAAACTATTCCATCTTATCAGAATTGCTCGGAAATAATAAATCTCAAGTCAAAATATATAGAAACGTGCTTGAGAAAAAGAAATTCCGGTTTATGTATCACACTCATTTCCACATTAACTCCCATAACAAAATGTTCCACTATATCTACGACCTTGCCTGGATGGAATTTTCAGACGATGAAATCCTCATCGTTAAAAAACGAAAGTAATGCTAATCCAAACCCAACAACTAATATACCCCCAAAATCTCAATCCCAACAGCATCCTGCCCCAAACATTCATACTCCTCTTCCCCAATAATCTCTAAAAACCGCAGTCCGATAACGGGAATAAAATACATCCCCTCTTTTTTCTTCACCTTCCGCGCTAGCGGCATCACCAAAACTTCCGCTTTCCCCTGTTTTGATCTTCGAATGGGTACCGCTTCATAAGTAGCAAATAAATTTATATCGGGATCATACGCCAATACTAAATATATGAGCTCAAAATCCGTCGCTCCCTTCGGAAATCGGGCCGAAGAGGGATCAAATCCGCGCCAGGTCAATGTGAAATCCGCTTCATCTATGTCCGGATTCCCAAAATGCTGCCGTATGCCTGCTTTGGGCGTAAAGACAAATTCCCTTAGCAACATTTTGCCCTTGAGCGTCTTCAGGCCCCCTCCCATGGAGCGGTTACCCTTTTCCGAAGTGGGATCCAATAATTTTATTTTGGAGCATAAACTCATCAGCCGCTGGTGGAGCATGCCAACCTTTTTATACTTTAACAGAGGCAGTAAGGCTATCTTAAATTCTTTGACAAATAAACTGCACAACCCAAATTCATCAGAATTTTTGTAAATTCTTGGATTTTTTTTATTATTTTCGTAAGTGAATCCTCCCATGGCTAAACTTGTTGGTTTCTAAAGTAAAAATAGAAACTTTTCGCTAAAAATACAAGAAGTACATGCCGACTTTAAGCCGATTGCATGCCGTCTGTAAGCCGACTCCATGCCGTCTCCATGCCGACCCAACTACATAGCAACTTCCTAGATACTTCCTAGATACTTCCTAAATATTACATAGAAACCTTCTAAATACGATATTATATAAACCAAAAGGCATCAAGGAACACAATGGTTTAAATCTTAACCGAATTTATCTCCCATTAAACTTGCCTGTACATTTTAGTCGCATGAGGCAACTTACCATATACTATTAAATAGAATTCCCCTCTGTTTCCTATAGAAAATTCTTATTTTTCTTTGTAATATAAGCATAAAAAATCTGCGAAATGCCTGTGTGAATTAAGAGGAATAGCCAACTAAAAGTTTTTATTTCAACCTTTCCAAGACCCCCTTTCGTTTTACTATGTTTTTATAGTCCCACTGTATTGCCCTTGATTTTTCCAGCCAACGTTTTAAATTTTCCGTATTGATTTCGTTTACTGATTGGTAAAACTTAGAGGCATCCTTAAATTTTTTTCCCCTCACGTCCAAGCCTTCTTCGTTAAAGTCGGCCCCGCTCCAAAACATAAGCCGCAACCCTTTTTTCTCCTTGCTGTAACCCACAATGGGATTGCCCTCCAAAAGCCATACGGGATGGCCGTGCCAGATCTTGCCTTCGGCTTCGGGCAAGTGTTTGCTGATTTCTATTGAAAGAAGATCGCAGATTGCTCCGTCCGCTACTATTTGCGTTTTGTTGTATTCCAAAATATCTTTAGAAGGGATAGCCATGGTATTTTAGTATTGGGTTGCACCTTGATAAAAATTAAAATAAATATATCCTTCAATCTATAATTGAGGGGTATTTAAAAACCGCTTAATGTGCCTTCACTATTTTATAGGTCTTTAGATTATCCAACACGAGCACATACATTCCGGCAGCCAAGTTAGCAATGTTAAGCGTGGTATCGCCCGTCGCGTTTGTGTCCTGCTCCAGTAAAACCTTCCCTTCCAGGGTGATGATTTTTAATGTTTTTGCCCTCCATGTGTTGTTCCATTTTAAGGTTATAAGCCCATCGGTAGGATTAGGATACAGTACAACATCGGTATATTTGTTGTCTTCAACTCCCAATTGTTCAAACTGCCAAATGCCTACCAAAATAGCATAGGCCACAGGGTCATGCGTTTCCAATTCCTCACGGATAAAGGGATAAAAATCATTCTCACCCAAATAGGCCTCTGTCAGTTCCGCAAAGTATTCCATTTCATTTGTTGCGGCATATGCCTCGCGATAATAGTATACGCCGTTCCCGGCATGATACAGCACGGAATCGTAAAGGCCACTTTGCATGGCACTGTTGTACGCCTGTAGTATGGGTGCATAGGTAAAGCCCAACACCCGGTGATGATAGGCATGTGCCATTTCGTGCATGACCATAAAGGGTTGGTTTAATTCCGTCCAATTAATAAAATTGTTGATATTGGATATTTCAATGGATTTCCATTTTTCCACTATGTAGCCATTGTCTATCAACCATTGTAGGTACGGGTGATAGACGGCGGAACCATTGGTCGTGTTCCAATCCATGAAAATTTTTACCAAGCGTAGTTCTTCCAGTATTTCTTCTTTTAACCCAAAATCAACAATCTCTGCCAGTTTTGTAGTCAATAAATCAATAGCCTCATTGGTCTCCTGTGGGTGGTTATTTAGGGCCTCTTCTAGCACATATACCTCAAAGCCTTGTATGCTCCGGGATTGATAGCCGTTTATTTGGGCAAAGATTATATTGGGGGTGATTACAAGTAAAAAGAGTAGTATATTTTTCATAGTTTTTTATTAAAAGAAACTTTGTCAACAGTTCCACAACTTAGGTAGCATTATCAAATATAGCAAATCAGCTTTGCATTTCCCTTTAAAAAAAAAGAACTAATTATTTAGAGGAATTTTTCTCCGCAATCCACTTGCTCAAATATTTTGTGCTTTGCAATGTGTGGTGCTGAAATATCTGCCCAATAAAATTTTCTTGGCGATGTTTTTCAAGTTTTAAAGAAAGCGTGCGAATGTGTCTTTTAAAATCTTCTGAAAAAAGGCTTTTTTGAAAACGCTGTTTTATGATTTCGAAACCGTTGAGTTGTGCTTGGTTCCAAAGCTTTTCTTCGGAATATAATTTTACGGAAGCATTTATAAAATCTTCTTTTGAAGTGGTGACGCTTCCACCAATTTGAAGTTCGCCGTTCATTCCCTCCGCGCCAACTTCCGTGGTTACAGAAGGCAAACCAAATTGCATCCCATCCAAAAGCTTGCCTTTTAAACCTGCACCAAAACGCAGCGGAGCCAATTGCACTCGGTAGTTTTTCATCACGGTTTCTACATCTTCCGCCCAGCCTTTTATGATAAAACCTTCTTTTTTATTGTTAAGCTGAAGTATTTGTTGTGGCGCATACGCTCCATAAATATGAAGTTCAGCTTCAGGAAGCTGGCTTTTTATTTCCGGCCAAATTTGCTTTAACTGCAAAACAGAATCTACATTTGGTGCATGTAGCAAATTGCCGATGGTGAAAAAGTTTTGGCGTTGTTCAAATGAAGGAGTATTTTCAGAGATAGTCTCGACCAAAAAGGGCAGATAGTAAAGTATTTCTGAAGAAATCTTAAAAGTATTTTGTAGCAGTTCTATTTCATATTCTGAAATGATAAGTGACAAATCGCAACGTAAAATACTCGCCAATTCGCGCTTTGCAGTTTCCGAAAAAAGATTCGCTTCAGAAATGGGTTTATTGTTTTTCACCGCCTCTTCCCTAGCCTTTCGAAGGAAATGTAAATCTTCGGTATCGAGTATTTTTAGGGCATTCGGGCAATTTTCCGAAACGCGCCAACCGAATTGTTCTTCAGTAATATAGCGGTCAAAGATTACGATTTCGGGATTCAATTCTTTTATAAATTCATCAAAAGAAGCATCGTTCAACCTAATATTTTTTACGGAAATATTCTGCGCATGAAGGTTTTCAGTTTTTTCAGAAAAAGCCGCTGTACTGGCAAAAGTGATTTGGTAATTTTCTTCCTGAAACAACTCAACCAGTTGCATCATCCTACTTCCCGCAGCAGTGGTGCTAGGTTCTGGGAATGTATGGCCAATAATTAAAAGTTGTTTCAAGTTTCTGGTTTCAGGTGTCGGGATATCTTTTACTTAAAAACCATAGAGTTCGCACATCATTCCCAAATTAAAGAAAGCGGTAAGCGCCCCAAGGAATAGCATGGCGCTAACAAATAGCGTTGCCAATATCACAATCTTATTTTTGGAGTGGTAGTTTATATAATTGAGCGCTACTTGAAAAAGTAGAGCCAGTGCCTGGGCGGTCAGCATACGCTGGGCACAGACAATAACGGGTTCTTTATAGTACAAAAAATAGGTTGCCAGCATCAACACTATATAAAGTACGGTTATCCCGAACAGTACCGTTTTTGGAAATTTGAAGCGTTGGGAGTTTCTCATAACTGCGGGTTTCCTTCAAAGATAACAATTCAGCAACATATTTGTGAACTGTTATTATTTTGAGTTATCTACCCAACGTAACATTCGCCATTTAATACAGCCATCCTTTAAATGCCCATCGGCTTCGCTCAGGACCTGCTGCTCAGTGTGACAGATTAGATTACTTCGGCATATAGGTCAAAGTCTTCGGCAGCGGTTATCTTTACTGTGAAAAATTCGCCAGTGCGCAGATAGCCTTCCTCGGCGTTGATCAACACTTCGTTATCTACATCGGGGCTGTCAAATTCGGTGCGTCCTACAAAATAGCCGCCTTCCTTTCTGTCAATCACCACTCGGAATTCCTTTCCTATCTTCTGCTGGTTCAATTCCCAAGAAATCTGTGATTGTATTTCCATAATCTGGTTTGCGCGATCCATTTTTACCTCTTCCGGAACATCGTCCTCCAGATTATAAGCATGGGTGTTTTCTTCATGGGAATAAGTAAAACAGCCCAAACGCTCAAAACGCATGTCCTTTACCCATTGCTTTAGGGTTTGGAAATCTTCCTCGGTTTCGCCAGGATAGCCTACAATAAGCGTTGTGCGTATTGCCATGCCGGGAACGGCTGCCCGAAATTCCTCCAATAATTTTGTAGTTTTTGCCTTTGTGGTTCCGCGACGCATTGATTTTAAAATTGGGTCGGCAATATGCTGAAGCGGAATATCGATATAATTGCAGATTTTTGGTTCGTTACGCATTACTTCCAAAACGTCCATCGGAAAACCCGTTGGGAAAGCGTAGTGCAAACGTATCCATTCTATGCCTTCTACCTTTACTAGCTTTTGAAGCAGTTCTGCAAGGTTTCTTTTTTTGTATAGATCTAGTCCGTAATAGGTTAAATCTTGTGCAATTAAAATAAGTTCCTTTACCCCTTTTGCCGCAAGTTTTTCGGCTTCTGTTACCAAATCTTCCATGGGTGTGCTTCGATGCTTTCCACGCATGATTGGGATTGCGCAAAACGAACACGGGCGATCACAACCTTCTGCAATTTTGAAGTATGCGTAGTTCTTTGGAGTTGTGGTTATTCGTTCCCCAATCAATTCGTGTTTATAATCGGCACCCAAAGCTTTCAGCAATCCGGGAAGCTCGGTAGTTCCAAAATACTCATCCACATTTGGAATTTCCTTTTGAAGATCTGGTTTATACCTTTCGGAAAGACAGCCGGTAACAAAAACCTTATCTACCAAGCCTTCTTCCTTTTTCTGAACAAACTCAAGAATGGTATTGATACTTTCCTCCTTTGCATTGGCAATAAAACCGCAGGTGTTTATCACCACAATATTGCCTTCCTCCTCATGAACAACTTCTTTATTGCTGGCGCGCAACTGCCCCATCAGCACCTCGCTGTCATACACATTTTTGGAGCAACCAAGGGTAACTACGTTTATCTTGTTCTTTTTTAAGGTTTTGGTACGCATACTTCAATTATATTTTTTATTCAGAACATCTCATTTGCTATAGAGTCCTGAATTTTTAAAAGTGCGCAAAGATACCACGAAAAATCTGAAACAAATGCCAAATTCCAATTACTGCCAACTGAGACTGAACACTGCGACTTTTTAAGTAACTTTACGCATCTAAAAAATACTTTTAAAATGAAAAAAATTATCTTCTTACTGGCCTTTCTTTGCGCCGGAATTGTGTTTGCCCAAAAAATGACACCTGAACTTTTATGGCAGGTGAAAAAAGTGAGCCCTATAGGTATTTCCCCTGACGGAAAAGAACTTTTTTATAAAGTAGCAACTCCAAATGTGGAAGAGAATAGTTTTGATTCCAAATTTTACAAAATGCCAATTAGTGGAGGAAATTTTACTGAAATCTCTAAAGAGGAAGCAAAGGTTACCGACAAGAATCTTTCGCCAAATGGACAGTATATGTTGATTGATAAACCAGTAGAGATAAAGGAAGTTACAGGAAAGGATATTTACAGCGACCTCCCAAAAAGTGATGTCTATGTTTATACTTCCTTAGATTATAGGCATTGGGACACTTGGAACGATGGTTCCTACAATCACGTTTTTTATAAAGATATAAACACTGGCGCCGAAACCGATATTACGCCAGGCCAACCTTATTACACACCACAAAAACCATTTGGTGGTGACGAGGACTATATTTGGGGCCCCAAAGGTGAAAACATTTATTATGTAAGCAAAAAGAAGGCGGGCACTGATTATGCCCTAAGCACCAATACAGATATTTATAAATACAACCTTGCCAGCAAACAGACAGAAAATATTACCGAAGAAAACAAAGGCTATGATACCCAACCGGCCTTTTCAACAGAAGGTGCGCTAGCTTATCTTCAAATGAAAACGGATGGTTATGAAGCCGATAAGAATGATATTATCGTTTTGGAAAATGGCGTAAAACAAAACCTTACTTCTCAATGGGATGGAACGGTTAACGGATTTCTTTGGGCAAATAACAATAAAGACATTTATTTCACGGCTCCTGTAGATGGAACACAACAAATTTTTAAAGTTGATTATCCCGGAAAGACACGAAAAATGGCGGTTGTTGAACAACTTTCAAAAGGGCAATTTGACGTTACGGGTATTGTTGCAGAAAACAACGGCCAACTGATTGTTACCCGAACAGATATGAACCACGCTTCGGAAATATTCTCTTTTGATTTGAAGAGCAAAACCTTTAAGCAACTTACCCAAGTAAACAACGAATTCTACGGAAAACTTGATTTGCCAACAGTTGAAAAGAGAATGGTAACAACTAAGGACGGAAAGCAAATGTTGGTTTGGGTTATTCTTCCTCCCAACTTTGACAAAAACAAAAAATATCCAACGCTACTTTATGCACAGGGCGGGCCACAATCGGCACTATCACAGTTTTATTCTACACGATGGAATTTTCAATTGATGGCTTCCCAGGGTTACATTATTGTAGCACCAAACCGCCGCGGAATGCCAGGTCACGGCGTGGAATGGAACGAAGCTATAAGTGGCGATTGGGGTGGCGGTGCTATGCAGGATTACCTAGATGCCATTGACGATATTTCTAAAGAATCCTATGTGGACAAAGACCGATTGGGCGCTATTGGAGCTAGTTTTGGTGGTTATTCCGTGTTTTGGTTGGCAGGAAATCACAATGGACGTTTCAAAACCTTTATTGCCCACGACGGCGTTTTTGATACCCGAGCAATGTACGGAACCACTGAAGAATTATTTTTTGTGAACTACGATATGGGGGGTGCTTATTGGGAAAAAGACAATGCAAAAGCACAAAAATCCTTCAATGAATTCAATCCCATAACCTACGTTGACAAATGGGATACTCCCATTATGATCGTTCAGGGCGGAAAAGATTATCGTGTGCCTATTGAACAAGGCCTGGGTGCTTTTCAGGCTGCACAGTTAAAGGGAATAAAAAGCAAACTGGTTTATTTTCCCGAAGAAAACCACTGGGTCTTGCAGCCACAGAACGCGCTCGTTTGGCAACGGGAGTTTTTTAATTGGCTGAAGGAAACACTCTAAATAAGAGAGAAGAAAAGAGAAAAGATTAAAGATTTTGGCCACGAATTTAAGAATAAAAAATATTCATGAATTCGTAGCTTATTTTTTTTCAAAGAAATTACTTAAAGAAAGAATCAACAAACTCAAATTTGTTAAATACCTGAAGATCTTCCATTCCCTCGCCTACGCCAATATACTTCACAGGAATCTGGAATTGATCACTAATCCCAATCACCACGCCTCCCTTGGCAGTTCCATCTAGTTTTGTGACGGCAAGAGATGTAACTTCGGTTGCGGCGGTAAACTGCTTGGCTTGTTCAAAAGCATTTTGTCCTGTAGAACCATCCAACACTAAAAGCACATCATGCGGTGCATCGGGGATTACTTTTTGCATAACACGTTTTACCTTTGTAAGCTCGTTCATTAAGTTCACTTTGTTGTGAAGTCGGCCAGCAGTATCAATGATAACCACATCTGCATTTTGGTTTACAGCACTTTGCAAAGTATCAAACGCAACACTGGCAGGATCGCTGCCCATGCTTTGCTTTACGATTGTAACATCAGTTCTATCTGCCCAAATTTGAAGCTGGTCAATTGCCGCAGCCCGGAAAGTATCCGCAGCTCCCAAAACTACTTTCTTTCCAGCTTTTTTAAATTGATAGGCAAGTTTACCGATAGTAGTTGTTTTCCCCACGCCATTTACACCCACAACCATAATTACATATGGTTTTTTGTTTGCGGGAATTTCAAAATCTGTGGCGTTTCCTGAATCTATTTCGCTTAAAAGACCTGCTATTTCCTCACGGAGAATTTTATTCAACTCATCGGTTCCCACATATTTATCCTTGGCAACACGAGCTTCAATTCTATCAATTACCTTAAGGGTGGTGTTTACGCCAACATCGCTGGAGACCAAAACCTCTTCAAGGTTGTCCAAAACATCATCGTCCACTTTGCTCTTGCCAGCAACGGCTTTGCTCAGTTTGTCAAAAAAGGATGTCTTTGTTTTTTCAAGCCCTTTATCGAGGGTTTCCTTTTTTTCTTTTGAAAATATTTTTTTGAATAAACTCATATTTCAGTTGTAGGTTGTTAGCTAGTGAAAAATTTAATATTGCAATTTTTCAAAAAGGCAAAAATACGAAAAGCCACCTTCGCAAAAAAGTGGCTTTTACTTAATATTTTAAGCTGGTTATTTTTTGTTCAACCAGTCGTTTACAAATTCTGGAGCCATGATAGCTTCAGTAAATGTATATGCTCCTGTTTTTGGCGATTTAACCATTTTTATTGCTTTGGTTAAACGCTTTGAACCTGTTTGTAACGATGCTACTGATTTCTTTGCCATGACTTATATTATTTAATCTCTTTATGAACCGTCATTTTCTTCAGGATTGGGTTGAATTTTTTCAACTCCATTCTGTCCGGTGTATTCTTTTTGTTTTTGGTAGTGATATAACGTGAAGTTCCTGGTTGTCCAGACTCCTTGTGCTCTGTGCACTCCAAAATCACTTGTACTCTATTTCCTTTTTTAGCCATTGTAACAGACTTTATTGATTATTGCAATTATTTAGTTAAAAAGCCTTTTTCGCGGGCTTCTTTCATAACCGCAGAAATACCTTTTTTATTGATGTCCTTTATAGCAGAAGCTGAAACACGAAGGGTAACCCATTTGTCTTCCTCTGGAATATAAAAACGCTTTTTGAGCAAGTTTACATCAAACTTACGTTTGGTTTTATTCATTGCGTGCGATACGTTATTTCCAACCATCGCTTTCTTTCCGGTAAGTTCACAAACTCTTGACATTCCTTAACCTTTTTAAGTTATTTTTAAAACAGGGTGCAAATTTAAGTAATTCTTTTGTGATGTACAACAAAAGAAAATTAGTTTTTCGAAATTTCTTTCAGGAGCATCTCAAAGACTTTATTTGTTGTCTTTTTAATCACACGGTAACGGTCATTTCCAAAGTTGAATTTTTCTGACACAACGCCATCTGGAGTAGCAATAGCAATGCATACCGTACCTACTTCATCTATGCCATCACCTTTTGTGGGGCCCGCAATCCCTGTAGTGGCAATGGCATAATCAGTCGCAAAAAGTTTGTTGCAATTAAGCGCCATACTTTCGGCCACCTCAATGCTAACAACGGAAAATTCTTCTATTATGGAAGATGGAACCCCGAGTATTTTAGTTTTTAATTCAGTTTTATATGGGACAATACTTCCCAGAAAAAAGGAAGAAGCGCCCGGCTCGGCTGTTATATTTTCTGCAATTGCTCCTCCAGTACAGCTTTCTGCCAAACTTAAGGTTTGGTTCTTTTGAGTTAAAATATGTGCAATCCTACCAATTATACTGGTTTCATCTTCATATCCAATTGCAATATCCGACAGCATTTCATTCAAGATTTCCATTCTTGAGTCAATGCTTTCCTTTAGTACTCTTTCGTCATTTCCCGTTGAAGATAAGCGGAGACGCACTTTTCCCAAAGATGGCAAATAGGCAAGTTTTACTTCCTCCGGCAAGGCGTTTTCCCAGTCGGCAATGCGTTCGGCAATGGCGCTTTCGCCCAAACCATAAGTTAAAAGCGTTTTATGATAAATATGCGGCCTATTGAAACGCTTAATTACTCGGGGTAAAACTTCCTCTTGCAATAAATGCTTCATTTCATAGGGGACACCGGGAAGTGATACAAAAACAATTTCGTCTTTTTCCATCCACATTCCGGGAGCGGTACCGTACTTATTCATCAAGATAGTAGCCTTGGAAGGGACCATTGCCTGACGAAAGTTTGCGGGCAAAGGTTTATTGAGCTGGTATTTTTCAAAAAGGTGTTTTACGTTTTCAATCACACTTTGGTCCTCAACCAAAGTATCATTAAAAAAATCGCAAAACGTCTGTTTGGTAATATCGTCTTTGGTAGGGCCCAAACCCCCAGTGATAATAATTAAATCGGCATGTTCTTTTGCATCCTTAAACGCTTGTAGAATATGTTCCCGCTCATCCTGCACAGAGGTAATCTGATAGACCTTTACCCCAATTTTGTTCAATTCTTTTGAAATGTAAGCCGAATTGGTATCAACGATCTGGCCTATGAGAATCTCATCGCCTATGGTAATAATTTCTGCGAGCATATTATAATTGGAAGTCTTCTCTCAGTTCGTCAAAAACATGGTTTAATGTGCCAAGCACATTTTCCAGATGCGGAAGAACCGTAGCTTTGCTTTTGGATGTCTTTGACCACGCCTCGATACTTGTAATATCCTTGAGCGCATCTATACCGAACATTTCAATGTTTGGTTTCATTTTATGGGCAAACTGATATGCCAATTCCCTGTTTTCATTCTCAATGGCTTCTTCCATGGATTGTAAATCAGGGGGAATCTCATCTAAAAATGTTTGTGCAAGAACCCGTAAAAATTCCTGATCTCCATCAGCAATTTCGCTAAGATTCTCTTTTGCATAATATTTAGTCATCTTACTTAACTTTAATGGAGAACATTTCTGTTTTCCCTATATATCCCGTTAACACATCGTCAGCTTTAACACTACCAACCCCTGCGGGAGTTCCTGTAAAGATAATATCCCCAATTTTCAAGGTAAAATATTTTGAAATATATTCGATTAAAGCATCGATTTTCCACATCATCAGCATAGAATTACCATTTTGAATGGTTTTTCCATTCTTTTTTAAGCTAAATTCTATGTTGTTTATATCTGTAAATTGCTCTTTATCAATGAAATTTCCAATAACTGCAGAACCGTCAAACGCTTTTGCCTTTTCCCAAGGCAATCCCTTCTCCTTTAATTCTGTCTGTAAATCCCGTGCAGTAAAATCTATCCCCAAGCCTATTTCATCATAATATTTATGAGCAAATTTTTGGTCAATATGTTTACCAATTCTATTAATTCGAACCAGTAATTCCACTTCATGATGCACTTCATTTGAAAACTCTGGAATAAAAAACGGTTGCTTCTTTAATAATATTGCAGTATCTGGCTTTAAAAAAATAACCGGGTCGGTTGGTTTTGCGTTGTCCAGTTCTTTTATGTGGTCTGCGTAATTTCGACCAATACAGATTATCTTCATTATAAATTTAGAATTTTGTATTTAACTTCTGAAGTCGGATTCTGGTCAATACTTTCTTGGTATAAAGTGGAAAATCCGCATTTAACAACCAACCAAAGTAGCCAGAATCTTTTTCCAAAATTTCAGTAACCAAACTTCCTTTATATTTTCCGAAAGAAAAGACCTCAACACCTTCTTCGTTATAACTTATGAAGCCTGCAAAATCTGCATGGTCACGGTGCGAACTGAAATCTGCAAGAAAATTTACATCATTTTCCAAATCAGGATATTTGTCAAGCTGTGCCTTTAAAACTTCGTAGGTTGCGTTTGTATCAGCAGCGGCACTGTGCGCATCGGTTAAATCTTTGTTGCAATAAAATTTATAGGCCGCTTCCAAGGTTCGCTTTTCCATTTTATGAAAAATGGTCTGCACATCTACCGAAAGTGCCTTTTTCATATCAAAATCCACTTCGGCACGGAGCAATTCTTCGGCCAGCAATGGAATGTCAAAACGGTTTGAATTAAAACCACCCAAATCACTATCTTTTATAAGTGCATATATTTTTGACGCCAATTCCTTAAAGGTTGGTTCGTTTGCCACCATTTCATCAGTAATTCCGTGGATGGCGGAAGATTCTGCGGGAATGGGCATTTCAGGGTTTACGCGCCAAGTGTGGCTTTCCTTGTTTCCATTTGGGAATACTTTTAATATTGCTATTTCTACAATTCTGTCTGTTGCCACATTGATTCCGGTGGTTTCAAGATCGAAGAAACAGATTGGTTTTTTTAAATTGAGTTCCATTGTTTTGTTTTGTTGCGCAAAGATACTTTTAATTGAAGTTTTGAAGACGCATAAAAAAGGAAAAGGGAGGTTTTGATTTCAAAACCTCCCTTTTTTCAAAATATCGATGTTTTAAAATTCTCGATTAACGTCCCAAGCTTCCAAATATTCGGCAACTCGCTTAACAAATTGTCCGCCCAAAGCACCGTTCACCACCCTGTGGTCGTAACTGTGCGAAAGGAACATTTTATGGCGAATACCAATAAAATCACCCTCTGGAGTTTCAATAACCGCAGGTACTTTGCGGATGGCACCCAAAGCCAAAATACCCACTTGTGGCTGGTTTATAATAGGTGTTCCCATGATGCTTCCAAAGGTTCCCACATTGGTAACCGTGTAGGTTCCGCCCTGTATCTCGTCTGGTTTTAATTTGTTTTCGCGCGCACGGTTTGCAAGGTCGTTTACCGCTTTGCTCATTCCAACTAGATTTAATCTATCGGCGTTTTTAATTACCGGAACAATTAGATTTCCGTCGGGCAGCGCCGCAGCCATTCCCAAGTTTATATTTTTACGCTTAATAATATTATTCCCGTCAACGGAAATATTCATCATGGGGAAGTCTTTCAGCGCTTTTGCAACGGCTTCCATAAATATTGGGGTGAAAGTAAGATTCTCCCCTTCGCGTTTCGCAAAGGTGTTCTTTACTTTATTTCTCCAGTTCCAAACGTTGGTAACATCGCACTCCACAAAAGACTGCACGTGTGCTGAAGTTTGAGTACTTTCAACCATGTGGTGCGCAATGAGTTTGCCCATTCGGGTCATTTCAACAATTTCATCCTCACCACTAACTGAAACCGGAGCTTTAGGTTTTACAGATTCCGTAGTTTTTGCCGTTTCAGGATTTTTTGCCTCCACTACTGTTTGTGGCTGGGGTGTTTCTGTTTTTGAAGAGGAACGGTTTTCAACATATTCCAAAATATCGTTTTTGGTTACGCGACCGTCTTTTCCCGTACCGGAAATTCCGTCAAGTTCAGCTTGCGAAATACCTTCGGCAGCTGCAATATTTTTAACCAAAGGCGAATAAAAGCGGTCTCCGCTATTTTCAATTGGGGCCTGGGTAGCTTGTTTTGCGGTTTCTACTTGCTTTTCAACTTCCTTCACAACTTCTGGGGAAGGAGTGCTTTCGGCAACGGCCTTTTCACTTCCGTTACTTCCGCCGGCGGTTTCAATTATAGCGATGGTCTGCCCAACTTGCACTACATCATCAACGTTGAAAAGTTTTTCAATCAAAACGCCATCTACCTCGCTGGGTACTTCGCTATCTACCTTATCGGTAGCGATTTCAAGCACAGCCTCATCAGCCTCGATGGTATCGCCCACTTCCTTTAGCCAGTTAGTCAAGGTTGCCTCTGCAACACTCTCACCCATTTTGGGCAGTTTCAATTCAAATTTTGCCATAATACTTTTTCAATGTCGAATTTGGTAAGCACAAATGTGCTTGTTTTAAAAACCTTGCAAAATTAGTTAAAATTTGTTCGTTCTGGGTTTCAAATTTCTTAAAAAACAACCACACCACCCTTTTCGTCACTTTGGTCGCTCCCTATTATAAAGTTGCAGCCCGCAGGACGTATGCGGAAAAGATTGTTTTTGTTTTTCAATTGTTTCATCAATTTGAAAATTTCCGCATAGGAAATATACTCAGCATCAAAAACTAGCAGACTGTTTTCTAAGGAAACCAAGGGATGCATATTTTTTGAAACCATTTGGAAAATAGTGGCTGTACTCTCAGAGAGTTTTTCCAGTAATTCAATATTTTCGGTGAAGAAGTAATTTCGATCCAAAGTAGGAAGTGGTTCCACTTTTTTATCGAAAGAAATTTTATGTACAGCTTTGGCCAAGGCAACTCCGGCAGACACGGAACTTCCCAATAGAAAGTTTTTATTGAAATGTTTTTGGTAAAAAATCTGCATTGCCCCGTAAAAGCGCTCAAAGTATGCGTCATCCTTTTTGGTGCTTTCCCCTTTATAGTGCAGTACGGTAGTGTTTCCCAGGTAATGATTTTTATAACCGGCATTTGTTATTTTGTACGAAAAATCTATGTCCTCGCCATACATAAAATAATCCTCGTCAAATCCGCCCACTTCATTGTAAATACTTTTTTTCAAAATCATAAAAGCACCTACCAGTACTTCTACTTCGCCTTTTTCACTATCGATAATATGATTTGCATAATATTTCTGGGTAAAACCGGTGAGTTTCATCAAAGAGACTTTTGGAGTTGGAAGATTTCTTTTGCTTTCGGGTAGGAAATTCCCTGTTCCATCCATTAAATAAACGCCCAGGGCACCAATCTTTTCGACACTCTCATAATACTCAATGGTTTTTCTAAAAGTATCTTCGGAAACAGCAGTATCTGGGTTCAGAATACATAGGTATTCACCTTTTGCAACAGCCACAGCTTGATTATTTGCCTTGCTGAAACCTACATTTTCCTTATTTTCAATCAAGACTACATTTGGAAAAAGGGTTTTGACCATTTGGCAGCTATCGTCCTTTGAATCATTGTCGATTACAATGATTTCGGCATCCCAATGCTGGATGGCTTTTTGAACGGAACGAATGCACTGCTCCAAAAAAAAGCGCACATTATAATTAAGTATAACAACAGATAGTTTCAAAACTTATGTGCTTTTTAATGAAGATTCAAAAGGAATACGGTGCAGGATGCTTCGGCCCAGCGTAACCTCATCTGCATATTCAAGCTCATCGCCAACTGAAATGCCACGGGCAATGGTGGTGGTGGTTATATGGTATGGCTCAATCTGTTTATAGATATAAAAATTAGTAGTGTCCCCTTCCATGGTAGAACTGAGCGCAAAAATAAGTTCGCGCACGTTTCCGGATTTTACTTTCTCAACTAAAGATGGAATGGTCAAATCGCCAGGGCCAATGCCATCCATCGGGGAAATTTTTCCGCCCAACACGTGGTAGTGGCCACGGTATTGACTGGTATTTTCAATGGCCATTACATCGCGTATGTCCTCAACCACACAAACCAATTGTTCATCGCGGCGCGGATTGGCACATATTTCACAAAGCTTGGCATCGCTAATATTGTGGCAATTTGCGCAAAAGTTTATTTCCTCGCGCATTTTCAGCAAACTAGCGGTTAAGTTTTGAGTTTGTTCTTTAGATTGTTTTAGTAAGTGAAGCACCAATCGCAGGGCGGTACGTTTACCAATTCCGGGGAGTTGGGACATTTCGTTTACTGCGTTTTCAAGAAGTTTTGAAGAAAATTCCATAGCCTGATTCGTGCTGCCAATATAAAAAAAATGCTTCAGAAAAAGAGGCTTTTCCCGAAGCATTCCTAATATAAAAAGGTTCTTAGTTTATAAGAAGTTTTTTGGTTGCTGTACCTTCTTCACTGTTGATCCGAACAAAATATGTACCGGCAGAAAGCGATGAAACATCAACCGAATGCTTATTTGAAATCAAAGCTTCTGCTTCATAGATAAGTAGTTTACCAGAAATATCAAAGACTCTTAACTCTGCATTTAGGGATTTTGGCAATGCAACTGTAAACGAATCCCTTGCAGGATTTGGGTAAATACTTACTGAAACTTCAGAAATAGTATCATTAACACCTGCTGTTCCATCTACCAAAGGCGATACCCATAGGCCTCTTCCATAGGTTGCTGCGTACAGCATGTTTGTTGTATTGTTTATATCCAATTCATTTATGATAACATTTGGCAATAAGTTACTGTATGGTTGCCAATCTGTAAATGTATTGTCAATATAGTAGATACCATAATCCATTCCTAGGTACAGGCCATCTTTACCATTATTATCCCAGATAAGCGCCAAGGCACTAAAGTTGGGAAGGTTCTTTTTATAATCTATCCACGTATCGCCTCCATCTTCGGAAACCATAACGCGGCTGTTTCCGGTAATTGCCACTGCAATTTTATAGGGATTTGTAGGGTGTATCGCTATTGAGTTTATTGTTCCTCCGGGAAAAGCTGTTTGTACCCAATCCGTAGCTCCAGCATCTTCGGTTCTAAAGAGAAAAGGGCCTCTTGAAACATACATTACCTGATTGTTGGTAGGTGAAATTTTCATGTTGTCAAGATTTCCAATAAGGTCTTGGGAAATGCTTGTCCAACTGCCACCCAAATTTGAAGATTTATAAACACGGTTATAACCTACATACACAGTATTTACAAGGATTGGATCTTGTTCAAAGGGTGTTACCCAATTTCCAGAGCCACTTCCGGGCTCATTGATACCGATATAAGAATTACCGCCATTTTGGCTTCTATACAGCTGACCGTTCTGGCTGGTTCCATAAAAAATATTAGAATTTGTTTTATCTATGAAAGATTCCATACCATCAGCGCCCAACCAATCTTTCCATTGGGTTGCCTGTGTATAAAAAGAAGTTCCATTGTCCTGTGCACCTCCTGATACAATAACATCTGCTGTTTGTGAAACCCCAATTTTATAAAATTGCCTAATTCCCAAACCTTGTGTCAGGTCTTCATAATAATTAGCATTCACTGCACCCGTATTCTCAGCCTTATAAACACCCCCGTCAGTAATAGCATACAAGGTAGTCCCATAATATTGAAGATCATCTACATCTGCGTGACAATAACCAATATTTTGTGAAGCGGCATTTGCTGGAATCCAGTCTGAAGTACAGCTAAAAGTGGTTCCACCATTGCTAGATCGCCAAGTAAGTATACCTGCAATATGTACCTCATTTACATTGGTAGGATTAACTGCTATACCCATATCTCGTGGAGCCTGACCACTATTATCATTTCCACTGGTGCTGTATCCAAAAAAGTTTAGGCTTCCATGGTTTATTTTTGTAAAACTATCTCCACTATTGCTGGAGGTGTAAAATCCACCAAATCTACTTCCTGTTGCTTCAAGCACATACACTGTGTTTGGATCATTTGCCGAAACGCCAATCATTTTAGGGCCCGTGGCAAAACCTCCAATGGTTGTAAAAGTAGCACCTCCATCAGTAGATTTGTGAAAGCCACTTCCTGAAGCATATACCACTGACAGGTCTCCTGGCTTAAACTCTACATCATATCCTCTTGTATCTGCAACCGGCTCATTCCAAGTCACACCACTATCTGTCGATCTATAAATACCTACATTTTCCGCGGTCGCAAAAATAATATTGTTGTTGGATGGGTTTATTAAGATTTTATTTACAATACTGTTTCCAATAGTACCTAATAAGTTCCAAGTTGCGCCGGCATCTGTGGATTTAAAAATCCTTCCGTTAGTTGAACCAAAAAAGTAGGTGTCAGAATCTAATGGATCAATCGCAACACTATAAACAGAGAGATTAGAAAAATAATCACACAGTGGCGTCCAAGTTTGTGCTCCATCTATAGTTCTCCATACCCCCCCAGTGTTTGCGCCTATTATCATGTGGTTCTCATTTCCCTCCTCAATGGCAAGACCTGTAATTCTGCCCACGCCAGGATTCCAACCCGAAGTGGCGTTCCAATCTGTAGGGCCAAGTTCCTGCCAGTTGTCGTTAAGAACCGATCTGCTTGCTGCAGTAGCATTTAAATAAGCATTCCATTGTTCTAGTTCGGTTAGGCGTTCTTCAACACTTGGAAGATACCCATTCTCATTCATCATTCGCAGGGCGTTGTATTCCCATCTTTTGAATTGTTTATAACCAGTACCTCGTCCCTTGTCTCGATTTGCAAAGTAAGCCTCGGCACTGTCAATAATCTCTTGTACCTTATAGGTACCCGCATCAATCATTTGAAGATATTCTTGTGCCTGAACGACAAAAGAACCAAAAAATAATGTAAAAAATAGAAGTAATTTAAAACGCATCTTTTTAATTTTAAGGAAGTTATGTTATTATATATGCAAAGTTTTCAAATGTATTAAAAATAAAAATGTTGAAGAACCCAATCTTTGTATTTTTACCAAAAAAATACGCTAAACCATTGAAGTCTTAAATTTTATGCAATCCTTACACATATTGTTACTTATTCTTGGATATTTTTTGGTTCTAATTCTAATTTCCTATTTCACAAATAGAGGTGGCAGTAACGCTGATTTTTTTAAGGCAGGAAAACAATCGCCGTGGTATTTGGTCGCTTTTGGAATGATTGGCGCCTCTCTAAGCGGGGTTACTTTTATCTCAGTTCCGGGTTGGGTAGAGGCTTCAAAGTTTAGCTACTTTCAAGTGGTTCTAGGTTATACTGTAGGCTATGCGGTGATTGGAACCGTACTTCTTCCACTTTATTATCGTTTAAACTTAACTTCAATTTATACCTATTTGGAGGGCAGATTTGGAAATGCCTCATACAAAACCGGCGCTTCCTTTTTCCTCCTTTCAAGAGTTGTGGGGGCAAGTTTTCGACTTTATTTAGTTGCGGTTGTGCTACAAAATTTGATTTTTGACGCAATGAACATCCCCTTTTGGGTAACCGTTACCATCACTATTTTGCTAATTTGGCTTTATACTTTTAAAAGTGGGATAAAAACAATTGTATGGACAGATACGCTCCAAACCCTGTTCATGTTAATAGCTGTAGGTGTTTCGGTCTATTATGTTTCTACAGATTTAGGACTTTCGGGAAGTCAACTTTTCACTTTCATTGCCAATAGCGACATGAGCCAGATTTTCTTTGTTGATGATTGGAAATCTGCCGATCATTTTGTGAAACAATTCATTAGTGGAGCATTTATAGCAATTGTAATGACAGGGCTGGACCAAGATATGATGCAAAAAAACCTTACCTGCAGAAATCTAAAGGATGCCCAGAAAAACATGTTTTGGTTTACCATTGTCCTGATCATCGTGAATTTTGTGTTTTTGGTACTTGGGTTGCTACTGACTGTTTACGCAGCACAAAACGGAATTGACGCCCACAAAGACCAACTGTACCCCACATTAGCTATGCAGAACGAATTTGGGATTGGGGTTGCGGTTCTTTTTATTTTAGGATTGATTGCAGCGGCCTACAGTAGTGCTGATAGTGCATTAACTGCTTTAACTACTTCATTCAGTATTGATATTCTGGAAATTGAAAAAAAATATGAAGAAGCAAAACAAATACGCGTTCGCAAGCTAATTCACATCTTGGTTTCACTTTTGCTGATTGCCGTTATTATTATTTTTAAATATGTAATTGCTGATGATTCTGTAATTGCAAAACTTTTCGTTTTTGCAGGATACACTTATGGCCCCCTTTTGGGACTTTATGCTTACGGACTATTCACAAAATGGAAAGTAGAAGATAAACTTGTGCCCATAGTGGCAATATTGACTCCCTTTTTGGGGTATGCAATAAGTACCTTTTGCACCACCTATTTAAACTTTGAATTTGGATTTTTTATACTTATTTTGAACGGAGCGCTTACATTTCTCGGTCTAATATTGATTCGTACCCAAAAGAACTAAGGTACAGGCAATCTCAATTTCAATATTGTTCTTTTTGAGAATATCATAAAACTCAGGGTTTTCCGTACCCGGATTAAAAATGACGCGCTTCGGCTTTAACGAAACAATATACCCATAATATTCCTCTTGGCGTTTGGGATTTAAATAGAGTGTCACGGTGTCAATGTCCTTAAATTGTTCCTTTTCTGTGGAAATCTCGACACCGGCAACAATACCCTTTTTTAAACCCACTGCTTCCACAGTGTGGCCATAACTTACCAATCTGTTTATTGCAAGGTTAGAATAGCGCCCAGGATTTAGGCTAGCGCCTAGTACTAGTGTTTTCTTCATTTTGATTGTTTTTTTATGAAAATACAATTCTCTTCTGCAAGATTTCATAAATGTTCGTTAAAATGAAAAATACCATGAAACATTACTAAAACTTGGGCGTCTATATAGTAGTTAGAATTTCATTCTTTACTGCGGCAGTTTTTACGTTGATGGTTAGTGTTAATAATTGCAGTAAAGATTTCAAACCCGGAGCACTTGCTTCGGGTTTGTTTTTTTAAAAATTCTTCACTTTTGGTGTAACAGAAAAAAATAAATATCGTCTTGTATATATAAGTACGGTAACATTTGCAGAGTTAGTATGTTATACAAGGTAATATCTATTGCAATATATCGGTCTTTTTTAATTCATAAATCATTAACATCAATCACACAAATGAAAAACATCTTATTGCTAATCGCATTCATCACATTCGGCACGCTACACGCTTCTGTTGACCCTTCAGAAAAACCGGGCAATATTTATGGTAGCGTTACAGACAAAATCCTAAACGAACCGCTTCCCTACGTAGCGGTAGTGGTAAAAAATTTAAACGGTGAAATTATTACAGGTGCAGTAACTGACGATACTGGGAAATTTGAAATCCACAAAATACCGGAAGGCAAGAGCCAAGTAATTATCCAGTATATAGGATATAAAGTTTTTACAACTGAAATAAACATCACAAAAGGAAATGAAGATATTTATTTGGGCAATATATTACTCGAAGAAGATATAGCTTCACTTGATGAGGTAAACATTGTGGCCGAAAGATCTACCATTGAACAACGTTTGGACAAAAAGGTAATAAATGTGGGCAAAGATCTTTCTACCGCTGGTCCCACAGCCTCCGATATCATGAACAACCTACCAACCGTAAGCGTTGACCAACAAACCGGTGAACTCTCCATGCGCGGCAATCAAAATGTCCGCGTAATGGTAGATGGCAAGCTTTCAAACATTCCCGTAGCGCAATTGCTGAAGCAAATTCCATCCTCATCCATTAAACAAATTGAACTCATTACCAACCCTTCGGCAAAATACAATCCTGAGGGTATGAGCGGAATAATAAATATTATTCTTCATAAAAATGTAAATGTGGGGTTCAATGGCAACGCTTCCGTAGGGCTTACCTATAAGGAAAACGCCAAATTTAACGCCGGCCTGGATATGAATTACAGAAATGGAAAGTTTAACATGTATGCCAACCTTAGCAACAATGTATCCAAAAACGAGAACGATGGGCTCATTTCTCGTTCACTAAACAATTCCAAAGAAGTAATCCACTTTTTGGATGACAGTAAATCCAATCTTTTCAAAGTGGGATTAGATTTTTATTTAAATGATAAAAACACTCTATCCATCTTCACTAACCAAAATTTATATGACGGACTGGGCGTGGGAAGTTCTTCGATATTTTATTTAGACCAACCCTCCCTCAATCAGCAACAGTTATTCTATTTTGACAATGAAAATATTTCTTCTCAATATAATTTTGATTATAAGCTGAATTTTGAAAAGACCGATCACACGCTTGAACTTGAGGCTGACTACAATATATTTTCAAATGAAACCATGGGAAAATATGTGTTCAGCGGGGCTTCACCTTTAGAAAACTTTGCAGATAATGACGAGACAGACCGTAATCAACTTACCGTAAATCTGGATTATGTGAATCCACTTTCAGAAAGTGTAAAAATTGAAGCCGGCGCGGAAGCGAGACTATTTGAAACTAATATCGATTATGCGTCCAACGGCGAAAGTTATAATGCCAATGGTGAATTGGTACCAACCCCCTCAACCCGTTTTGAATACGTACGCGATATTTATTCACTATATGCCACATTTGGAAAAAATTACGAAAAGTGGTCTTATCAGCTAGGAGCACGCGTAGAAAACGTTAGCGTAAAAGCTGACACCAACAAGATACGTGCTTTCACCAACGATTATTTTCAGGTATACCCCAGCGCTTTTGTTACCTATTCTCCCAGTGAAAAAAACCAATACCAGCTTAGTTACAGTCGTAGAGTGGATCGTCCCGGACTCGACCAGGTGAATCCAATTCGCGAATTCAGCACGCCTTTAATTTCTTCATTCGGAAACATCAATCTGGAACCACAGTTTACCAATTCAATAGAGGTCAACTATACCCGAAATTTAGAAAAGGGAAGTATCACGGGAGGAATATTTTACCGATTGGTTGATAACGAAATAAACCGCGCCATACTTATTGACCGCACAAATTTAGATAGGTCCATTCTCACCTTTCAAAATTTTAGCAGCACGGATTTATACGGAATTGAACTTTCGTCAAATTACAAACTTACAAAGTGGTGGAGCTTCAATACAAGTTTTGAACTTTACAAACGAACCCAAAAGGGAATTACCGAAGCATTTGAAAATCCAACAGGAACTCCCACAGTTGACGACATAATAACACAAGTGACGGAAGTAGACAACATAGCTTGGAATGTAAGAATGTCGAATAATTTTACGATTACCAAAGATCTTACGTTTTCGGCCTTTGGACTTTATCGCGCAAAAAACAAGGGTATCCAGTTTGAATCGGAACCCCTATATTTCGTCAATTTGGGAGCGCGTTATACTTTATGGGAAGGCCGCGGAACATTCAGTGTAAATTATAACGACGTTTTGGATTCTATGAAGTTTGTTTTCAGCGGTAATACGCCCTACCCACAGAGCGGGGAGTTTAAAAACGAGAGTAATACTATTTACGTTGGCTTATCCTATAGGTTTGGAGGAAGTAATTACCGTGCTAAGAGCAGAAAAAACAGAGACGACAACACATCATCTGGAGGCGGTGGAATTTTTTAGACCGTTATTCTTTTGTTAAAAAGTGATATGGGGTGAAACTATGCACGATTGCATCTCGTCTATTACAACATAATACCTGAAAGTTCATTTTATAATTTATTTGAATTAGCCTTTAACGAATTATACCATTTTTAGGTAAAATAAAAGCCTTTCAATTTCTGAAAGGCTTTTTATATTTTTTGCAGAAGTAATATTACCACCTAATAATAGCACTTCCCCACGTAAAGCCACTTCCAAAGGCTGCCAAGACCACCAGATCGCCTTCCTTGATTTTTCCTTCTTCCCACGCTTCCGTGAGTGCGATTGGAATGGATGCAGCGGTAGTGTTACCATATTTTTGAATGTTATTGAAAACTTGATCGTCGGTAAGCTTCAATTTGTGCTGAATAAATTGAGAAATACGAAGATTTGCTTGATGCGGAATCAACATATCAATATCTTCAACCTTCAAATTATTAGCTTCCAATCCTTCTTGAATAACCTCAGCAAAACGGACAATGGCGTGTTTAAAAACGAACTGACCGTTCATCACTGGATAATAAGGTATATTTTCTTGGGGATTTTCAGCAATAATTTCTGGCACCCAATGACTAGTACTCGGTCCTTGCAATGACAGCTCGTTTTTATGTTGTCCTTCGCTGTGAAGATGGGTGGAGAGAATACCACCTTTTCCAGTTTCATTCCTTGAAACTACCGCTGCACCGGCGCCATCACCAAAAATTACGGAAACATTTCTTCCGCGCGTGGTCATATCCAGTCCGCCACTATGGTTTTCACTGCCAATTACCAAAATATTTTTGTGCATTCCCGTTTTCACAAATTGATCGGCCACGGAAAGTGCATACACAAAACCACTGCACTGGTTGCGTACATCCAATGCGGGAATGGTTCGCATTCCCATCATTTCTTGTACTTCTACCCCACCGCCGGGAAAATACATATCGGGACTTAGCGTGGCAAAAACAATCATATCAATATCAGTAGGTTTAAGTTTGGCGCGTTCCAAAGCGATGGTTGAAGCTTTTACTGCCATTACCGAAGTAGAGTTGCCATCGCCCTTTTTTATATGTCTTCTTTCTTTTATGCCCGTACGTTCCTGGATCCAAGCATCGTTGGTATCCATTAATTTTGAAAGATCGTCATTGGTAACCACGTTTTCGGGTACGTAATATCCCAAACCGGTAATTTTTGAAGTGTACATTTATTTCAGTTTAAAATAATTTGGAAAGATAACTATATACCGCTTTTTAAGGAAACAAATCGTGGTTTATATAGTATGCGTGCATAGCAATTGTAATATCTCCTTTTTTGAATATCTTTAAAACTTAAATTTTTAAGATTATGAAAAAACTCATCGCAATTGCCATCCTTCTTCATCTATCAGGAAGTTTTGTTGCACAGGAAAAACTCACCTATCAAAAACCTCCAAAGGAAATTCTGGAACTTGTGGAGGCGCCCTTAGCACCTTCGGTTTGGATTGATAGCAACGGTGAAAATGTAGTTCTTTTTTATCGCGATGCCTATAAATCTATTGCCGAACTTTCTGAAGCTGAATTGCGGTTGGGCGGACTTCGCATAAACCCCAAAACCAACATCGGCAGCAGAACCCGGTTTTATAATAATATAAAAGTGAAAAAGGCTTCCGAAAAAGACGCTCGGCAAGTATCCGGAATACCCAGCAATCCACGGCTTTCAAACTTTACCATTTCACCTAACCAAAAAATGGTTGCCTTTTTGAATACGGTGGAAGATGGTGTACAGCTTTGGCTTGCGGATATTGAAAACGGTACCGCCAAACAACTCAGCAATCTAAAAGTGAACGCGAATATGGGCAATCCAATTAATTGGTTTAAAGACGGCAGCGCCGTGTTGGTAAATGTAATTCCGCCGGATAGAAAGGAATTGATAAATACAGATGAAGCCGTTCCCGATGGCCCGACCATCACCGTAAGCGACGGTGAAAAGGCCCAAAACCGAACCTATCAGGATTTGCTGAGCAGCCCCAACGACGAATATAATTTTGAACAATTGGCCCTGTCGGAGATAAAAAAGATTTCGGTGGAAGGAAAAGTTTCTGATTTTCTTCCAACAGCTATGTATGATGAATTGGATTTTTCACCCGATGGCAATTATGTAATGGTGAATACAATCAAAAGACCCTTTTCCTATATCGTGCCGTATAGTCGTTTTCCATTTGAAACCAATATTTATAATAACGAAGGCAAACTTATTCAAAAAGTAAACGATGTACCGCTAAACGAAGTAGAGCCCAAGGGATTTATGGCGACCCGAATGGGCAAAAGAAGAATGGAATGGCGCGCTGATAAACCCGCAACCCTTTATTGGGCCGAGGCAATGGATAAAGGCGATCCGGAAGTAAAGGTAGATTATCGCGATGCGGTGTACGAACTGCCAGCTCCCTTCAACGGACAGGAAAAACTGCTTTTAAAAACCCAAAACCGTTACTCTGGAATTATTTGGGGAAATGACAATCTGGCCCTTGCGTCAGATTATTGGTGGAACAACCGAAATACAAAATCGTATCTCTTCAATCCTTCAAATGCTTCGGAAACGCCAAAGATTATTTTTGATAGAAATTATCAGGACAGGTATAACGACCCCGGCAATTTTGTAACCACCCGAAACGATTTTGACGAAAGGGTCCTCGAAATGGTTGATGGCAACGCCTTTCTCATGGGCGATGGTTTTTCGGAGGAAGGACAATTTCCCTTTATAGATGAATTCAACTTAAAGACCCAAAAAACAAAACGCATCTATAAATCTGAATACACCGATAAGCTGGAAAATCTGAATTCGGCAATCGATCTGAAGAAAGGGAAAATTTTGGTACGGATAGAATCGCAGAACGAATATCCCAATTATTATTTCAGAAATATTAAAAAGAAGAACGATTTAACGCCAGTAACTTCTTTTGAAAATCCTTTTAAGAGCATCCAAAATGTACACAAGGAAGTTATTAGCTACAAGCGCGATGACGGCTTGGAGCTTGAAGGAACTTTGTATCTGCCCATTGGTTACGATATGCAGAAGAAAGAAAAAATGCCGATGCTTCTTTGGGCATATCCTCGCGAATTTAAGGACAAAAACAGCGCCTCGCAAAACACCACAAACCCCAATGAATTTATTTATCCATACTACGGCTCGCCCATTTATTGGGTAACCCAGGGCTATGTGGTTTTGGACGATGCGGCCTTTCCCATTGTGGGGGAGGGTGACGAAGAACCCAACGATACTTTTAGGACTCAATTGGTGGGCAATGCCAAAGCTGCCATTGATGCCGTTGACAAGATGGGCTATATCGATAGAAATCGTGTGGGCGTGGGCGGTCATTCCTACGGTGCGTTTATGGTTGCGAACCTGTTAAGCCATTCTGACCTTTTTGCAGCGGGAATTGCCCGAAGTGGTGCTTATAACAGAACTCTTACGCCTTTCGGTTTCCAAAGTGAAGAGCGAAGTTATTGGGATTCTCCTGAAACTTATAACACAATGTCGCCCTTTATGCACGCTGATAAAATGAAGACGCCACTGTTGCTCATCCATGGGGAAGCAGATAATAATTCAGGCACCTATCCGCTACAAAGTGAGCGTTATTTCAATGCTTTAAAAGGTTTGGGAGCAACGGCAAGACTGGTTATGCTACCTAAGGAAAGCCACGGGTATAGTGCAAAGGAAAGTATACTTCATATGTTGTGGGAACAGGACCAATGGCTTGATAAATATGTAAAGAATAAAAACGAAAAACCCATACACGTTTCCGATGAAATAAAACAGTAGTTTAGAAAACAAAAAAAGGGCGCAAAAGACGCGCCCTTCTTAAACAACCTAACCAATTAAATAATAGAATATTTTTTACCTTTTCATAGCAATTTAATATTCGATTACTCTTTGTAAAGATACTATTCTTTGTTTAGTGAAATTGTTAAAGGATTAAACAAAGTTTTGTTAAAGTTTAAATGTATTTATTAAAATTATTTATAGAAACTTTTGCTCCCAAATCGTTCATTAAATTATACAGTCCAAAAAAAGTTCGGTTTATATATAAAAAGTGTTTGGAGCCACGATTGCCGTTCATCTTTCTAATTTCAGTGTCTTTGGAGTATCTATTGCTCAATTCGGCAATCTTTCCGAAGAATTCTTTATTAGCAAAATCAAAGGTTTCGCTGTGGAAAGGTTGGGTAAAAAGACTTAGCATTTCGTGAAAAAGCTCTGAAAAGAATTTTGTTTCCTCAGGCGAATCTTCTTTTTTTAAAATTTCCAAAGCATACATTTTCTCTAAAAAAACTTCCGGATTATTTATATTCTCGGGTTTTGCCAGTTCAAAATAAGGCACATAGAATTCCTCGGGAACTGTCTTAACACAACCAAAATCTATTGCAATCAAGTTTGTATTTTCGTCCACTAAAAAATTTCCGGGGTGCGGATCAGCGTGCACCCGCTTCAATCGGTGCATTTGGAACATATAAAAATCCCACAGTGTCTGCCCTACTTTATCCGCTTTTACTTTATCGGTATTTGTTTTGGTGAATTCAGAAAGATGCTGGCCCGACATCCAATCCATCGTGATTATGCGCTCTCCGGAAAGTTCTTCGTAATATTTTGGAAACAGTAGATTCGGAATGTTTTTACAAGCATCGGTAATTTCCTTGCTTTGTTCAACTTCCAATAAATAGTCGGTTTCTTCCAGTAACTTATCTTCTACTTCCCTAAAATATTTGTCGCTGTCCTTTCCTTTTATATTGAACATCTTCATTGCCACCGGTTTTATCATGGCCAAATCACTACTGATGCTTTCCGCAACGCCGGGATACTGGATTTTTACGGCTAAATTTTTACCATTTTTTGTAGCTTTGTGAACCTGCCCTATACTTGCCGCAGCCACAGATTCCGCATTGAATGTATCGTAAAGGCTTTCGGGTGTATCGCCAAAATATTTTTTAAAAGTCTTCCGTACCAAAGGTGCGGAAAGTGGTGGAACTTGAAATTGTGCCAAGGAAAATTTTTCAACATACGCTTTCGGCATTATGTTTTTTTCCATGCTCAGCATCTGGGCAACTTTTAGCGCGCTTCCTTTTAAATTTTTCAGACCGTCGTAAATATCTTCGGCATTGCTTTCGTTCAATTCATCTTTTGTGGTTTCAGAATTAACCAGCTTTTTTCCGTAATACTTCAAATAATTGCCGCCAACTTTCACGCCAGTTGTCATTAATTTTGAAGCACGCTGAATTTTGTTTGTGGGAATTTTATCTATCGTCTTCATTAAGCCATTTTTTCTTTCCATAAAAATTTTCCGAAATCCAGCACGCTTTCCAAATGTTGGGTGTCAAAAACATCAAAAATGGCGCGGACCGATTTTTCTATAGCAACATCTGTGTGTTCAAAATTTGGAGAGTTATCGTCCATCCAGAATTTTAACAGAAAAAGCGTTTGCAGCCACGCACCTTCAGAAAAAACGGTTACCGATTGTTTCAGGATTTTCAACTTTTTATCTTCATTGCTTTCCCGAATTAAAGCTGCCGCAAAATGCTTTATATTCTGCCGAAGCCCTTTTAACTGGCTCAAATTCTTCATCATATGTTGATGTTGGCGTAATGTGAACAGTACATAGCTTCGGTTTATGGTGAGAAGTTCGAAGAACGTGTAAAAAAAGGTGAGCATTTTTTCTTTATTAGTATAGGCTTCGTACCCTTCATCCTGGTTTGCCAAGCGGATGGTTTCTTCATAAAAAGCGTTCCAAATTGCCATTTGCAGTCCTTCAAAAGAACCAAAATGTTCATAAAATTGACCCTCGCTAAAATTGTTCTCTTTACAAAATTTGAAAACACTAAGCGGTGCTTTTTCTTTCGTTAAAACCCACTCCATATATGCATTGGTAATCTTGCCTGTATTAACGCTTTTCTTTGAAGTTGCTTTGTTTGTTTTAGCTGATTTTTCTGTTCCAGTTGCCATGGTATATTCTTAATTTATATTACTGATAGTGGAGGTCGTTACTTAAATACAAAGATAACTCTTGTTCAATGTTTTTATCGTTTAGTTAAACAAAATATTCTGTTAAAGTTTAACCGAAAACTTATAGTTATTTGAAGTGACAACGTGGCAGAATTTTAAGGCTTGGTATTTTATTTGACTAAGTAAAAATGAATTAATAGCATTATTAAATAAAACATAAGAAATATGAGCAAAGGAACTATTAATGTATCGGTGGACAATATCTTCCCGCTGATCAAAAAGTTTTTATACAGTGATCACGAAATTTTTCTTCGTGAATTGATTTCGAACGCGACGGATGCTACCTTAAAAATGAAACATTTGGCTAACATCGGCGAAGCTGAAGGCGTGGAATACGGCAACCCAATGATTGAAGTGAAGCTCGATAAAAAGAAAAAGGAACTTCGCATTATTGACCAAGGAATTGGGATGACCAAAGATGAAGTTGAAAAATACATCAACGAAATCGCCTTTTCCGGCGCAGAGGAATTCATCGAAAAATACAAAGATAAAAACGGAAAGGATGCCGGGATTATTGGGCATTTTGGACTTGGGTTTTATTCCGCTTTTATGGTTGCCAAAAAGGTGGAAATCATCACCAAAAGCTACAAAGATGAGCCAGCGGTACACTGGAGCTGCGACGGTTCGCCAGAATTTACCATTGAAAAAGCCGATAAAAAGGAAAGAGGGACTGAGATTATCCTTCACATAGCCGACGATTCTACCGAATTTTTGGAAGAAAGCCGCATCCGTGAGTTACTGGTGAAATATAACAAGTTTATGCCAATTCCGATTAAATTCGGAACGCGCACCGAAACCCTTCCAAAACCTGAAGGCGCAAAAGAAGACGACAAAGCGCCAACGAAGGAAGTTGACAATATTATCAACAATCCAAACCCGGCGTGGACTAAGCAGCCCACTGAATTGGAAGATAAAGATTATAATTCATTTTATCGCGAATTGTACCCAATGCAGTTCGAGGAGCCGCTTTTCCACATTCACCTGAACGTTGACTATCCGTTCAATCTTACCGGAATTCTTTATTTTCCGAAGATGACGAACGATATGAGCATTCAAAAGGATAAAATCCAGCTCTATCAAAACCAGGTTTTCGTAACCGATAACGTGGAAGGAATCGTGCCCGAATTCTTGACGATGCTCCGTGGGGTTATTGACAGTCCGGACATTCCGCTGAACGTATCGCGTAGCTATTTGCAGGCCGATGGCGCTGTGAAAAAGATTTCGAGCTACATAACCCGAAAAGTCGCAGATAAGTTGAAAAGTCTTTTCAACAATGACCGCGATGGCTTTGAAAAGAAATGGAACGACATTAAAATCGTTATTGAATACGGAATGTTGACTGAAGATAAATTCTTTGAAAAAGCACAGGATTTTGCCCTGTATCCAACGGTTGACGACAAATATTTCACCTTTTCAGAATTCAAGGAAAAAATAAAAGACGTGCAGACCGATAAGGACGACAATCTAGTACTTCTTTATGCTTCCAACAAAGAAGAACAGCACAGCTACATAGAAGCCGCCAAAGAGAAAGGATATGAAGTATTGCTTTTGGATTCGCCAATAGTTGCACATTTGCTTCAAAAAGTGGAAAGCAAGGAAGAGAAAATTTCCTTTGTACGCGTGGATAGCGATCACGTGGAAAACCTCATCAAAAAGGACGATGCACAGATTTCAAAACTTTCCGACGAAGAAAAGGAAACGCTGAAAACCTTTTTGGAAGGCGTTATACCGAAAGAAAAATTCAGCGTACAACTTGAAGCATTGGACAGCAATGCAAACCCGTTCATAATTACCGAGCCCGAATTTATGCGTAGAATGAAAGATATGCAGAAAACCGGTGGTGGCGGTATGTTTGGGATGGGAGGCTTCCCGGAAATGTACAATTTGATAGTAAATACCAACCATGAATTGGTTAGTGAAATCCTGAATACAAAAACCGAAAAGAAGAAAGAAAGATTGGTAAACCAAGCTCTCGATTTGGCAAGGTTGAGCAAAAATTTACTCAAAGGAGAAGAACTTACGGCGTTCATAAAGCGCAGTTATGAGATGATTAAATAAAATTAATCAAATAAAAAATATAAAAGGCCATTGCAAAATATACTGCAGTGGCCTTTTTTATTGATATTTCAGAATAATCTTAAATAGATTTTTATATACACAATATTTAACATAAAAACTTAAACATAATATGGTTTATTTCGGAATTTTAACATACTTTTAATGGTCTAACTATAAAATCATTCCGATTATGAAAAAAATTACAATGTTCTTAATTTTTGGGCTTTGCACACTATTTGTTGCAAATGCTCAGGAAGAAAGAGTAGCAACGGCGCTTGGTAATGCACGAGTGTCCGCAACGCAAAACATGCAGTCGCGTGCTTTGACCACAATTTATGAAACTGACAATTTAGGAGCCAATGGTGCTGAAATAACCGCAACCGCAAATGGCCCTAGTACTTCAATGGCAGATGCTATTGTTATGGCAGGCAGCAACAGAATACTACAAAAGGTAACGGTAAATGTTTTTAATTTAGCTTCTGCCGCTCCATATGATTTAACACTAAGCATATATACAGACTGTACCACTAATGGTGCAACAGGTGCTTGTGGTAGTGGACCCGGCACTTTAGTAGCAGCATCAACAGTTACACAAACGGTAACGCCAGGCCCTTTGGGCTTTATCTATTCCGTTGTTTTTACACTCCCCAATGTTAACCTCTATTCTGAAATAGACAATACCATTTCAGTTGCCCTCAAGGCAAGTAGAAATGATGTTTTTTGGATATTGAACGAAAATCCTGTAATTGGATCACAACCAGCTGGAGAACCACCCCTGAGCGTAGTTCAAAGGTGCGGAAGTATAGTGGCTAACAATGGCTGCACTAGAAACTTTGGCTTGATAAATAATTTTTCAATGAAGTTGGAGGCAGAAGCTGCTCCGCCAAACGATTTATGCGCTAATGCTATTACTATTACTGGCGATGGAACAATAAGTGGCACAACCGTTTTTGCAAGTACTGATTCTGGAAATCCATTTTGTGGCACTAGTATCACCTCCCCAGGAGTTTGGTATAAATTCACTGATAATTCAATTACCGGCTCTGCAGTTACCTTGAGTTTATGTGGAGGAGCTGCCTTTGATACTAAAATTAGCGTTTACAATGGTTCTTGTGGAGCTTTTACTTGTGTAGCAGGAAACGATGATTTCTGTGGTCTTCAAAGTCAAGTATCGTTTAATACTGATGGTTCTTCAACATATTATATATTAGTTCATAGTTTTGGAGGAGCCACAGGTCCTTTTGATCTGAATATTTCTGGATTTCCTGCAGTGGTTATAGGCGACCCACCAATTATAGCATGTCCGGCTAATATTGTCGTAAATAACGATTCCGGTGTTTGTGGAGCTGCTGTAAACTTTGCGGGAGTAGCTTTTGATACTGAAGACGGCAACATATCTGGAGATATAATTGCCACCCCGGCTAGTGGAAGTTTATTTGCTGTGGGAGACACTACCGTTACACTTTCGGTAACTGACAGCGATGGCAATACTTCAACCTGTCAATTTATGGTAACCGTTGTAGATAACGAAGCCCCTAATGTAATTTGCCAAAATATTACAGTTGAATTGGATGAAGATGGGTTATACGAGCTAGATCCACTTGAAATAGATAATGGTTCTTTAGACAATTGTAGTATTGTAACGTATGAGTTTGGCACTTCGGGACCTGCCGGTTCTGGAAATCTTCAGACTATTTTTGTGGGCACAAACGGAGGTAACCCAGGCGGTGCTGTCTATTTTGATGTAACAGTCGGGCCAAGTGATATTGCTCTTACTGCAATTGACGTAAATACTACTACTGCCGCCGGCGATCCTTTTACTATAAATGTCTATGCGTTTGAAGGAACTTATGTTGGCAATACCGGTAATCCCGCCCCATGGGGATCTCCAGTTGCATCAGGATCTGGAGTTACAGCAGGAACCGATGTTCCTTCTACGGCAACTTTAAGCTCTTCAATTACTTTGCAATCTGGAACAACATATGCTATGGCAATTGTGATGGACGCAACTCATGCGCATCGATACACAAATGGTAACGGAGCAAATCAAAATTTTTCAAATGCCGATGTTTCTATGTCGTTGGGGGCTGCAAGTAATATTCCGTTTAGCGGAACCGCTTTTAGTCCACGTGTATTTAATGGAGGATTGACCTATGATATTATTCCCGATGCTTTTGGTGGAACTTTCGACTGTTCAATGGTTGGTGCAAACACGATTTACTTAATGGTTACCGATGCAAGTGGAAATTCCTCTACGTGTGCAGCTACAGTTACAGTTGAAGATAATACCGCACCAGCTATCACTTGTATTGGTGAGCCCGCTACAGTAACCGATACAGTTTCTGATAGCCCAGCACTGCCAATTACCGACAATAACCCAGCGGGAGTATCGACCACAATAACCGTGGCGGACGATTTTGAAATTACCGATCTTAATGTAAACTTAGACATCACCCATACTTGGGTAGGTGACTTAATTGTTACACTACAGTCTCCTGCAGGGACAACTGCAGTGATTGTAGACAGAATGGGATATACCGGAACAGGGTTTGGTTGTAGCAGCAACAACCTTTTGATCACGCTTGACGATGAAGCAGCAAGTCCGATTGAAGACGAATGCCAGCCTGGTCCTCCTGCCGCTTCAGGTTCATTTACTCCTAACAATCCATTGTCAGCATTTGACGGAGAGAGCACGTTGGGAGACTGGACGCTAACTGTATCAGATAACGCCGGTGGAGATACAGGAACCCTTAATGCTTGGGGCATTGAATATTCCTATGATGTATCTGCAACACCACTTGATGTAATACTTGATGCAAATGGAATGGCAAGCATTGATCCTATGGACTTATTGATAAACATAGATGAGGCTTGTGGATATACTATTACAGTAGGAGGAACCGGTGGTGGAGGCATGGGTTCATTATCAACATTATTTACCTCTAACAACGGAGGAGCAGCCGGATGGACAGTTATGTATGATCTTACCGTAGGCCCAAATGATATTGAAATTACAGACCTTGAGGTTAATACTTCTAGCACCTCTGCAATCAACCTTGATTTTTATACCTTGGTCGGTAGCTATGTTGGAAATGAACTTAATCCCGGAGCCTGGGGATCTCCTGTAACTACAGGAACTGGAACGGGTGCAGGTACAGATGTACCAAGCAGCGTAACCTTAGCTTCACCTGTAACTTTAAATGCTAATACTACATATGGCATTGCAATTATCATGGATGCAGTACCACGCTATACTAATGGAGATGGTACCAATGAAGCATACTCAAATGCAGACCTTTCTCTAACCCTGGGTGCGGCAGTAAGCGGCGCGTTTAGCGGATCGGTTTTTTCTCCGCGTGTTTGGAATGGAACCATTAACTATACCGTAGGGGGAGGCTCTGGACTTGACTTTACCTGTGCCGATCTTGGGGAAAACCAGATTGAGGTTACTGTTACCGATGACAGTGGAAACGCATCCACCTGTATTGCAACCGTTAACGTTATTGACAATACCGCACCCGTACTTGTATGCCAGGACGCCACTATCGAGCTTGGCCCCGATGGCACTGCAACTGTTGACCCCATGGCGTTATTGGCTACATTACCAACCACCTATGAGGTAATGGTTATTGGTAGTGATAATGGTTCAATAGGTGAAGGTTTTACAGATTTTACCGTAAGTGTAACAGAAGCAGCGACCGTATCTTTTGATTGGGATTATACTTCAAATGATGATCCAGGTTTTGATAGTTTCGGCTACCTTTTGAATGGCACCTATACTCAATTGACTAATCCAGCACAGGGTAACCAATCTGGTAGTGCCTCTGTAGCTGTTGCACCAGGCGATGTTTTCGGATTCCGTTCGCAAACCGATGATAATCTTCTTGGAAATAATGAAACAGTGATAAGTAATTTTATGCCAGGCTTTGAAGGTCAATTTGATCCAGCGAACTGGAACCTTACACTTACTAACTCTGATGGTGATGCCTTTTTCGTTGAAATACCCGGAGGCCCCCTCTCATATGATGCTTGTGGTATTACTGTACTTGCGGTAGATGTGCCAACAGTTAGTTGTGCTGATATAGGAACGCCTATAACCGTCACGGTATTTGCCAGTGATGCTAGTGGTAATATTGCAGCCTGTACTGCAGTGATAACCGTAGTTGATCTTTTGGCACCAGAACTTACCTGCCCAGCCGATCAAACCGTTGATCCGGGAGCAGGCAACCTGTTCTACATCTTGCCTGATTATTTCGCCACTGGCGAGGCAACAGCTGATGACAACTGTACAGACCCTGTGACTATCACAACCCAAGACCCTGCTCCTGGAACAGCACTTCCTGATGGAACTTATACCATTACGATGACCGCCACCGATGAGTACGGAAACACAGCTACCTGTGACTTTGAGCTTATCGTGGAAACTGTTCTTGGCGTGGATACCAACTCACTGGATGCCGGACTGGCACTATATCCAAATCCAGCGAGCAGCGTTGTGAACCTTGTCAACAAGACCAACATCTCCCTAGAGAAGATGATGATCTATGACATAAACGGAAAACTAGTAAACCAAACAGACCTTCGCACTATGCAAGGTGAAAGAGCAGTAGATGTTTCATCACTTGCTTCTGGAGTTTACATGGTACAGATTATTGGTGACAACGCAAGCACTGTGAAGCGCTTGATTAAAGAATAATTTTCTTCATAAATAATTTAAACTTGAAGGCCTTCTTATGGAAACATAAGGAGGCTTTTCTATTTTGAAATATTCTGGCGCCATGGAATAGTCAAAAAAAGAGTACTTTTAAAATCTAAAAAAATTAACTTTATGTTACCGTGGCATCAATATTTAATGGGAGTGCTTTATATACTCGCAGGAATGAATCACTTTAGAAAACCAAAATTATATGAACGTATTATGCCTCCATATATTCCTGCACATACTACGGCGGTTATGTTAAGCGGTGTCGCAGAAATGGTTTTGGGCTTTATGATATTGAATAAAAATACACAGGAAGAAGCTGCCTGGGGAATTATTGCAATGCTTTTCGCTTTTATACCGGTACACATCTATATGCTCCAAAATGAAAAAGTAGCAATGAATTTACCTAAATGGCTGCTCATTTTGAGGCTTCCATTGCAATTTGGGCTAATGTATTGGGCATATATATACACCTAATGGAAGAGGCTGTGATTAACTAAAAACATTATTTAAAACTTCGGCCAAACGTATTCCACCCTTTTGAAGTTGAAATCGCAAAACATCCATATATTCATACATATACCCGTAACCTAGTTTTTCGCCAATTTCGGTATTTCCATAAATGTTTTCGCAAAGCGCACGACTTTCATACATCCAATCCAAAACAGAACCTTTTTTTATAGCTTCAACTTGTGGTTTAGTGAGCACATCAGTATTTACAGCAAGTTCGGTATAGGACATATCGTAAAAATCTAACATTTTGGAATCCCAAACCGTATGGAGATTGGTACCATCGCTAAACCAGCGTACCTGAAAATCATTACCACCTTTATCATCTTCCAAACCAATGTGCAAGGGTTGGTGCAGATCGCCCATAAAATGGACTAACATTTTTAGATAAAAAATCTTTTCTTCCGTTGGGGAATTATTGTTTTTTAAAACAGAAATGCATTTTTCAATTCCCTGAATAATATCACCATTTTCATTACGGTGATGGCCTTCATACTTTTCGCCGAAAGGGAAATTTACATAGTGCCACGGTTTGTACCCATCATATTGCCGGTCACTTTTAATATCATCAGCATAATTCGCTACAAATGCGAGGGAATGACCGTTCAGCAATTTTGAAATTTCCTTTTCTGTTTTTTTGTTTAAATATTTTTCGGCTATTTCACCTACAACCCTATGTCCGGTTTTTCCCCAGTCTTCTGCAGCAATAATACCGTTGGAAAGTAAACAGGTAAAAAGCACAATCATTATTTTTTTCATTATTGATAGTTTTAACATTGAGATAAGTCGTCAATTTCGGCAAAGATAACATCCCTAATTTCAAAACTGATTTAAAACTTTTCAAATACTAAAAAAAACAACTCATTATAAATAATTTCATTTATATAAGCTTGAAATATTCATATTAGACATAAAAGCAATATAAACCAGATTTGACTGTTAAAACATAACTACTGAATTGTCAAGTAAAATACACAATACATGAAAAATACGCTTGTAATCTTTTTTTTCTTCTTCGGAATAATAGCAACGGCCCAAAACAAAAAATATAATTCTGAAGATTTAAGCATCACTCCCCTAATTGATGGTACCTTAATGGTTCCGGAAAAAACCGAAAAACCACCTCTTGCAATAATAATAGGCGGTAGCGGTCCGACTGACAGGAATGGCAATCAGCAAATGGTGGTAAACAATTCCATAAAATTTTTAGCCGAAGGTTTATATGATAACAATATTGCATCATTCAGATATGACAAAAGAATTGTAAAGCAAATGAAAATGCGTGCTTTGAATGAAAAAAACATTCGTTTTGATGACTTTATTGAAGATGCTACGGCCGTACTCAACTATTTTAAGAAAGATGAACGCTTTTCAAAAGTCTACATCATCGGCCACAGTCAAGGCTCACTTGTGGGGATGGTGGCTGCTCAGCAAGCCGCAGATGGGTTTATTTCCATTGCGGGTGCCGGACAGGAAATTGATGATGTAATTATAGACCAACTTGCCAACCAAGCCCCAGGGCTAGTAGATAATGCCCGCACATCTTTTGACGATTTAAGAGCAAATGGGGTTGCCCTTAATTACAGTCCTGGCTTAGCTTCAATTTTTAGGAAAGAAATTCAGCCTTTCATATTCACTTGGATGCAGTATGATCCCAAGGTTGAAATTACAAAACTCAACATTCCAGTCTTAATCGTTAATGGTGATAAGGATATTCAAGTACAGGTTTCTGAAGCAGAATTATTAAAAAACGCAAAACCTGATGCAACATATGCAATCATTGAAAAAATGAATCATGTTTTAAAAGAAATTGAAGGGAATGATCTGGAGAATAGCAAGTCTTACAATATTTATAATCTGCCCGTAGCTCCTAAATTAATTTCAGTTATTAGTGATTTTATCAAAAAATAATACAAATTAAAAAATAATTGTATTTTGCGTCAAAACCATCAAAATGCAGGATACAACTACTGAAATAATAAGGGACACCACTCCCCTTTTTACCAACGATACTATTGTTTTTGGAATATTGATGATAGCCCTGGGCTTCATTTTTTACACCTCTTCCCGCGAAGAAGGATTTTGGAAAAAATTCTATGGAGTCGTCCCTGCACTTTTTATGGCTTATTTTCTTCCTGCTTTGCTGACTACAGCAGGAATTATTTCGCCAGATTGGACTTCCGTTTCTGAAACTGGCGAAGCTTCTAAAGGAAGTACTAGTCTATACTATATGTCCAGCCGTTATTTATTACCCGCCGCGCTGGTGCTAATGACGCTGAGCATCGATTTAAAAGGCGTTCTCAACTTAGGGCCTAAAGCCTTGATAATGTTTTTTGCAGGAACGATAGGGATTGTACTTGGGGGACCGTTGGCAGTTTTGATAGTTGGAAGTATCCATCCCGAGGCTGTGGGCGGTGAAGGTGCCGATGCCGTATGGCGGGGACTCTCTACACTTGCAGGAAGCTGGATTGGCGGAGGTGCCAACCAAACGGCAATGCTTGAAATTTACGGTTACAACCAAAAATTGTATGGCGGGATGGTATTTGTGGATATTGTAGTAGCAAACATTTGGATGGCCATCATTCTCTTCGGAATTGGGAAATCTGCAAGAATTGATAGATGGTTGAAAGCAGATACTTCAGCAATAGAAAGTTTGAAGGACAAAGTTTCAGATTATGCCAAAAGCGTAGATAGAAACCCCACTTTGACCGATTTGATGATTTTGGCAGCCATTGCTTTCGGAACGGTAAGTTTTGCACATTTCGGAGGCGATTGGTTAAGTGCCTATTTTACATCGGTAGTAGATAGTATTCCAAAAGGAATAACGCGAAATATATTTACTTTTTTGGATTCCAGTTTCTTTTGGATGATAACCATAACCACAATTATTGGAGTGCTACTTTCTTTTACAAAACTAAGAGCTTATGAAGGTGCGGGCGCTAGCAAGTTTGGAAGTGTATTTATATACATTTTGGTAGCGAGTATAGGAATGAAAATGGACTTGACGCTTATTTTCGACAATATGTGGCTTATTGTTATAGGTCTGGTTTGGATGGCCGTACACGCAGGTATTATGATTTTGGTAGCAAAGATGATTCGCGCACCCTATTTCTTTTTGGCCGTGGGAAGCCAAGCAAACGTTGGTGGAGCGGCTTCGGCACCTATAGTTGCTTCTGCTTTTCACCCTTCACTGGCAACGGTTGGGGTTCTTTTGGCTGTGTTTGGCTATGCCATTGGTACAGTAGCTGCGATTTTATGTACGGTTTTGATGCAATTGGCTTCAGGCGCATAAAAATTCTAAAAAAAATATCATCTTTGCACCTTAAAAAATCTCAATTGCTATTGGCTTAGGTTTGTCCTTTAAAAAAATATAAGATGCGCTATATTCTTTCCCTTACCATAATCTTCCTTACGTTGCTAAGTTGTTCCACAGATACGGAAACGATGAATCTTACCGGAACAGTGAAAGGACTTAAAAAGGGCACGTTACTACTACAGAAATTTGAAGACACGGTATTGGTTACCGTAGATTCTGTAATCGTTGACGGAAATTCAAGTTTTTCCTTTTCTGAAAAAGTGGAAAGTCCTGAAATTTATTATTTATATGTAAGGCTTAAAGATGGTAGTCTTCGGGACGACCGAATTACATTTTTTGCTGAAAATGGAGAATTGAATATCGAAACGAAATTGGAAAATTTTGGCAGTGCCGCAACAGTAAAAGGCTCCGCAAACGATAGTATTTTAAAGGAATATGACAAACTGAAGCAACGTTACGTGGCAAAAAATCTTGAATATATTGAACAACGTTTCAAAAAAGGAAAGAAAAATAACGATTCATCAGAAATAGATTTAAACAGAAAACAACAAGCGCTTATATCGAGTAAATATTTAACTACAATCAATTTTGCGCTAAACAATAAAGATTATGAAGTAGCGCCCTACTTGATTTTGAGCGAGGCCTATAATTCAAATATCAAATACTTGGATACTGTCTATAATTCATTGGCGCCAAAAATAAAAGACTCCAAATACGGTAAGGAATTGGAGTCTTTTATTGTAAAGCGTAAAAAGGAAGATACTATACTATAATGCGTTTATCTTATCTATAAGCTTTCTGCCACGTTCCTCAAGTTCAGTATTTACTGCTTTAAAATGTTTCTTTTTATCTTCCACATCCTTTTGGTTTACTTTTGTAATTAGCTCATCAAAAGTTACAATTGCTTCATCAATAATTGCTTCAGCCTTTTTGTTGTCTTTATCTGGATTGGTTAGCTCCCAAATGTAAACTGCTTCAATAATATCACCCAAGACATAGTTAATGTCTTTTTTTAAATCTCTTACGTTTGCCATAATTTTCCCGCTAAGGCGGTATTTTTTAATTAATTGTGAATTTTTATAATTTCGGCAAAGGTACGAACAATTAAGGAATGTACACTTCTAAAAATGATGCTGAATTGGTACTGAATTTGAGCTCTGGCAATTGTGCAGGAATCAGGATAGTTTCTCCCATTTTAATTTCTTCTAAAAAATCGTCAGATTTCAGTACTGCGTTTCCTTCTATGCACATATATACGGTAAAAGAAGGGATATCTTTTAGGTTTCGGATGTAATTTTTAGAAAGCACGAGTTTGTTTACGGTAAAAAAATCTGTTGTACTGATAAGACTGGGTAAATTTTTTACTGGGGAATAAGCAATTTTGGAGTTTGATTGGTTAAACTTAATTGCCCCTAAAGCTAAATCAGTATGCAATGCACGCATTTGGCCATTAGTATCGGGCCTATCCCAATCATAAATACGATAGGTGATATCTGAAGTTTGTTGAATTTCAGCCAAAAGCACTCCTGCTCCTATGGCATGAACGGTTCCAGGCTTTAAAACAAAAGCGTCATCTTTATTTATTGGTATGGTATTCAAGATTTCGGTAATTTTGCCTTCAGAGAGATAATGAACATACTGCTTTTGGTTAATCTCTTTATTGAATCCCACTATAAGCTTGCTGTCGTTTTCCACATTCAAGATATACCACATTTCAGTTTTTCCGAAGGAATTATGCCTTTCTTTAGCTAAAAAATCGTCAGGATGAACTTGAACGGAAAGATCTTCACGAGCATCAATAAACTTGAATAGTAATGGAAATTGATTCCCAAATTCTTGATAGACTTTTTCTCCAACCAGTTTTTCTTTATAATTTTTCAATATCCAATTGAGCGTATGTCCTTTTAAGGGGCCATTTGCAATTTCAGAAATACTATCTTCCACCCCTGAAATCTCCCAACTTTCTCCCACATATCCTTTGGCAGTTTTGTGGAATAGCTTTTGTAATTTATTTCCTCCCCACACTTTTTCTTTCAGTATAGGGGAGAATTTTAAAGGATATAATGGAGGTAATGTAATCATTGATTACCGTTATAGAAAACAAAGTTACGTGGCGTTTCATAGAGTTTCACTGAAATACCATATTTTGAATCAATTCGCATCCTGATTTTGTTCCAGATCACAACAGCTATATTTTCTACGGTGGGATTAAGATCTTTAAATTCGGGGACTTCTATGTTTAAATTTTTGTGATCAAAGGAATCTTCAACTTCTTCTTTAATAATATTACTTAAAATTTTAAGATCAATCAAAAAGCCTGTCTTTGGGTCAATTTCCCCAGAAATTCCAACTTCCAACTCATAATTATGACCGTGATAATGGGGATTACTACATTTCCCAAACACTTCAAGGTTTTTAGCATCGTCCCATTCTTTTCTGAAAAGTCTGTGGGCGGCGTTAAAATGTGCTTTTCTATAGACGGTAAGGCTCATATAAGTAAGTGTTGGTAAAATTTATCAAAAATAATTTTAAACCATGCAGTATAAATTTCTGGGTTGACTTGAATATCTTTTTTTACTTCTTCCAAGCCAATCCATTTCCACGCTGCTACTTCGTCTGGATTGATATCGGGAGTTCCATCAAAGCTTCCCACAAGAATATGGTCCAGTTCGTGCTCTGTGAGACCATTGTCAAAAGGTGCTTTATAAATGAAGGAAGTTGTTTCTTTTAAACCTGTGACAAAACCCATTTCTTCATAAAGTCTTCTTTTTCCAGCATCCAGCGAAGATTCGCCATCTCGCTGATGGCTGCAGCAAGTGTTGGTCCAAAGCCCTGGAGAATGATATTTATGAACGGCACGTTGTTGTAACATCAGTTCCTTTTTTGAATTAAAAATAAAAACTGAAAATGCCCGGTGTAGAACCCCTTTTGCATGGGCTTCCTGTTTGAGCATTAACCCAATTTTCTCATCCTTTTCATTAACGAGGATTACCTTTTCTTCTTCCATTAATAGCCCTTTGGGTTCAAAAGTACGAAAAGGGAAAACGTTTTAAAAGCAAAAAGCGCCCAATAGCAAGTATTGAACGCTTCTTATTATTTAATTTGGTTAATCTAATTCTTTATTATGAACATGGAGCGTCTATTAAGCTGATGTTCTTCGGCAGTACAGGGCACTCCATTTGTACAATTGTTAACTAGTTGTGATTCTCCATATCCTTTGGCAGTAAGTCTACTGGCGTCAATGCCTTTACCTACTAACCACTTAAGTGTAGATTGTGCGCGACGCTCTGAAAGAGCCATATTGTAACTGTCATTACCACGTGAATCTGTGTGCGATTCAATATGAATAATTAACTCTGGGTATTCTCTCATGGCCGCTAGAATTTTAGCCAGTTCTATTTCAGCATCGCGACGGATGTTTGATTTATCAAAATCGAAATAGATTGGTTGTAAGTTCAATTTACAGCCTAAATCATTGGGAGGGCATGGGCCAATTCTTTCCAGTGGAAGGAGTACATCCACAGTACCGGAGAGCATTGGAGTTTCAATCATTTTTTCATAAGGGTTGTATCCTTCTTTTACTCCCCTTACTGTATACTGTGTTCCACAATCACCAACAAAACTATAGGTTCCGTCATTTTTAGCTGTGGTTTGACTTACCAATTGATTGTTTTCATCAAGTAAGCTCACTTGTGTTCCAGGCAACGGGTCTTTCGTTTCTTTGTCAAAAACTTTACCTTGTATGGTAATTGAACAAATTTCTTTTACCAAATAAATATCGTCATCAATACTACCCCTATCTCCCCCTCTATTTGAGGCTACGTAACCTATGCGATCGTCTTCGTTAATGATAAAGCCGAAATCATCTTGGGCACTATTTGTGGGAGCACCTAAATTTGTTATTTTTCCAGGTTTTCCTTCATTATCAAGTGGAGTTACAAATATATCATAACCTCCAAGGCCTGAGCGACCATCGCTGGAAAAGTAAAGATTATTAGCATCACTTATAAAAGGAAAAGACTCTCTAGCTTCTGTATTTATTTCAGGTCCTAAGTTTACGGGGGGTCCGTACTTATCGTTGCCCAAGATATCAACATACCAAAGGTCAGACATACCAGATGTACCTGGCATATCGGAAGAAAAATACAATTTTTTTCCATCTGGGCTTAATGCGGGGTGTGCCACAGAATATTCTTTACTGTTAAAAGGAAGCTCAACAATATTTGTCCAATTATGATCTCCGGTTTTTGTGGCTTTATAAAGCGACAATCTCAAGGTCTTAAACTTCTTATTAGATTTATCAAGACCCTTTTTTCCTTCCAAATAAGTATTTCTGGTGAAATAAATGGTTTTTCCATCTTTAGAGAAAGTAGCTGTAGATTCATTGTAGGCGGTATTTATATCACCTCCTAACTTCATAGGATTGCTCAATTCACCTTTAGGTGCTCTATCAGCTATAAAAAGATCTAAATATGGTTCTTGGTTCCATTCATTTATTTTGGCACCGGTTGAGTTTCCTGCTGAAGTAAATACTATTTTATCCTTTCCGTAAAACGTTGCGCCAAAATCTGAATTTGATGAATTGACTGAAACTTTATCAATAACAAAATCCCTTTCTTTAAAAACAGTGCTTTTCAAATAATTAGGATCGTCCTCATAGGTTTTTATTACTAGTCCACTGCCTCCTTTGGCAATGTAATCTTTTAAAAGTGCATCAGATTCAGCATATTTTCCTAAGCTTTTTAAAGATTGTGCCGCCCGGTAATAATACTCTGCTTCGGTTTGATCTGGAAATTGGTTTACAAGTTTATCATACCACTTTGCAGCATTTGTGTAATCACTGTTAAAATAATATGTGTCACCCAGGTTCTTAAATATTTCAGCAGATTCATATCCGTCTTCAACTACCTTTAAATATATTTCGCGGGCATCTATGTAGGCAAACTTATCAAACTCTTTGTTTGCTTTTTTAATATCCTTTTTTTGTGAAAAGGCATTACTGGTGGTAAAGACCACCATTGCGATTATAAATATGTTACGTACTATTGTATTCATAGTCTTTATTTTTTAGAAGAATCTTGGTGTTAGCACTCGTTCTGGTCTGTTAAACAATTCAAAGCGAAGCATAACTTCATAAGAACCATCGCTGTAAGCTTCAATATCTGTTGTTTGGTAATCATAAGCAAAGCCTATGAAAATATTGTCTGTAGCTTGAAAGCCAACTAGTCCGCTCATTGCAGCACTCCATCTGTATGCTGCTCCGAGGGTAACTTTGTCATATAATAAAAAGTTTGCCGACACATCTGCCTGTAAAGGAGAACCACTTACCATTTTAAAAAGGGTTGCGGGCTTAAACTTTAGATTATCGCTAAGGTCAAACACATAACCCGCAATAAGGAAATAGTGCATACGTTCTGCAGCGGTTGTTTCAATTTGCGTATTTTCTATACTGCCCGTGTCAAAATGTTTGGTGGTTAAAAAGTTTGGAACAGAAAGACCTGCATAAAACTTTTCGGTATTATAATAAATACCTGCACCTATTTGCGGTTGCAGTTTATTGTCTACATTATTTTCTTCAAAATAGGGGTCGTTATCATCCAAGATGTTCAATTTATTAAAATCTACATCCAAGATATCGAGTCCTGCTTTAAGACCGAATGAAACTTTGCCCGTTTCTGAAGTATTAATGCTATAAGAATAGTCTATATTAAAGTTTGTTTCGACTGCCGGTCCAATTCTATCATTTACTATAGATAGGCCTAGCCCCATATTGCTTGCAATTGGTGAATTTACTGTGAAGGTACCCGTATTAGGGGCTCCATCACCAAAATTTACCCATTGGGTTCGGTATAGCAGACCAATACTTAAGGCTTCACGATTTCCGGCATATGCAGGGTTTACCACCTGCGTATTGTACATATATTGCGTGTACTGTGGATCCTGCTGCGCTTTACTTGAAAACGTGCCAAGTAAAATCAAAATTAGTAGCGTTAGATAACTGTGTTTCATAGTTATGTATTTTAATCCTGGGAGGGAATTTCCTCCCAGGAATTTTTTTGATTTTCTATCTGTTAATATATAAGTAACCTGTATAATCTGCCTTGCCTGGATTATCTGCCGGGAAGGTAAGAATATAGAAGTATGTTCCTGTTGGCAGTTCTTCGTTCTGTTGAACAGTTACACGTCCTTCAGAAATACCCCTGAAAACATTCTGTTTACCATCTGAGCCGCCGTAACCGTTAGTTTCAAAGACGAGTACGCCCCATCGGTTGAATATCTTCACGTTATTATTTGGCCAGTTCTCAATTCCAACTATTTGGAAATAATCGTTAAGTCCATCTCCGTTCGGTGTAATACCGTTGAATATTTCAAAGGTTGTATCCAATACGAAAGGAAGTGTTACAACTGTTGGATCATCAGGTTCACCATCACCGTTATTATCGGTATTGGTTAAATCTGTTGGATCATCAGACTCATCTTCAACGATAGTTCCTTCACTATCTTCTCCAGTTACGGTAGCTTGGTTCACTACTTCACCATTTCCTATATCTTGATCGTTGATAGTATAGGTTGCTGTAAATGTAGTACTGTCTACCTCACCTGGCTCCAATTCTGCAATTGGTCCTCCGAAGATTTCAATACCGGGTAATGGATCCGTAATAACAATATTGTACAAAGTCACATCTCCAGTATTGGTTACGGTAAATGTATATGATATTGTTTCTCCAACATTTGCCGAACCATTTCCATCCTCATCGTTGAACACACCTGTTTTTTCAAGTGAAATCGAAGGGTTTGAAACTACGTTACAAACATCTACTATGGTTGGGTCATCTTCTGTATAACTATTATTGTCAGACAGATCTGTTACCACATCCCCGTTAGGAGCAATACCTTCTGCAGTAGCTTGGTTTTCCACAAGGCCTGCATCAACATCAGCTTGAGTGATTGTATATACAGCGGTAAAGGTTGTTGTATCCTCTTCTCCTGCGATCAAATCAATCGGTCCACCAACAACAGTCACTAATGGATCTGTTATTATTATGTTGGTCAATGCAACATTTCCTGTATTCTTAACACTGAAGGTGTAGAGAATAGTTTCACCAAGATCTGCGCAGCCATCACCATTTTCATCATTTGGAACTCCCACTTTTATCAATGCTATTGCAGGGTTCTGGCAAAGTTCAGTAATAGTTGGATCATTTTCAACCTCACTATTATCATCAGATAGATCACTTACGGAATTTCCAGAAGGATCAGTACCTGTTGCTGTAGCTTGGTTTTCAACAAATCCAGCATCTATGTCAGCTTGTGTAATTGTATAAGAAGCTGTAAAAGATGTTCCGTCAGTAATACCTGGGGCCAATGTTATTGGTCCTCCTATTACACTCACCAATGGGTCTGTTACGGTTATATTTGATAATGTAACGTTACCAAGGTTGAATACTGTGAAGCTATATTCAATAGTCTCACCTACATCTGCACAACCATTTCCATTTGTATCATCAACAACTCCAGTTTTAATAAGAGCTATTACTGGGTTTTGGCATAGTTCAATTATAGTAGGATCGTCCTCAAGCACACTACTTTCATCAGAAAGGTCCGTTACAACAGTAGCATCAGTAGCAGTACCTTCCGCTGTAGCTTGGTTAATTACTTCGCCAGCGTCTATATCAACCTGTGTGATTGCATAATTTCCTGTATATACCCAAGTTTCAGTAACATCAAGTTCTCCGTCTCCGTCAGTGTCTCCTGTTGGACCAGTGATTGTAGCAATCAATGGATCCGTTAAAGTTACATTACTTAGGTTCACATTACCTTCATTGGTAACAGTAAATGTATAGCTAATAGTTTCATCCACATCTGCACAGTTATTCTGGTTCTCATCATTGAAGATTCCAGTTTTAACTATTGCAATGGCAGGATTTTGACACAGTTCAACAATTGTTGGATCATCTTCAAGAACACTACTTTCATCTGAAAGATCAGAAACAGGATTGCCCATTGGATCATTACCTTTTGCTGTAGCTTGGTTAACTACCTGACCCGCATCTATATCATCTTGCGTTATTGAATAATTACCTGTGTAAATCCAAGTTTCAGTAACATCAAGCTCTCCATCACCATCAGTGTCGCCACTATCTGGTCCTGCAATTGGTCCTCCTAATAATGGATCAGTCACTTCAACAGAACTTAGACTCACGTTTCCTTCATTGGTAACAGTGAAAGTGTAGCTGATAGTCTCATCCACATCTGCACAATCATTTTGGTTCTCATCATTGAAGATTCCAGTTTTCACGATTGCAATAGCAGGATCTTGACACAGTTCAACAATTGTTGGATCATCTTCAAGAACACTACTCTCGTCCGATAAGTCGCTCACCACTGTAGCATCAGGTGCTGTACCCTCAGCTGTAGCTTGGTTTTTCACTAATCCAAGATCAATATCGTCTTGTGTTATTACATAAGTTCCAGTAAATACCCAAGTTTCAGTAACGTCAAGCTCGCCATCACTATCAGTGTCACCTGTGGGGCCAGTGATTGTAGCAATCAATGGATCGGTTACGGTTACATTACTCAAGCTCACATTCCCTTCATTTGTTACTGTGAAAGTGTAGCTGATAGTCTCATCCACATCTGCACAATCATTTTGGTTCTCATCATTGAAGATTCCAGTTTTCACGATTGCGATAACTGGGTTCTGGCACAGCTCGATAACGGTCTCGTTATCGTTGGTCACATCTGTTCCCGATAGATCCTCTACCGTGGTCTGGTCTGGTGCAGTGCCCGTCACGGTTGCCTGGTTGGTCACGCTGCCCGTATCGATATCATCCTGTGTGATGGTATACGAGGTGGCCGTGTAGGTCCAGGTCTCGGTCACGTCAAGCTCATTGTCGCCATCGGTATCGCCACCCTGGAACACGATGTCCACTATTGGGTTCGGCGCCTGCAGCAATGGGTCGGTCACTGTTATGCCCGATAGGCTCACGTTTCCTTCATTGGTAACCGTGAACGTATAGGTTATAGTATCGATGCCCGCATCGGCGCACTGGTTGCCGTCAACGTCATTGAACACACCCGTCTTAACGATCGCGATAACTGGGTTCTGGCAGATAACCACAACTGTATCGCCATCCGCTGTGGTAGAGGTTGGGTGTGAGTCATCGGATACCGGAGTATTTGATGGGTTCATTGCAAGGCCGTTGACTGCTGCTTGGTTAGTTACCTGGCCAGCGTCAACATCTGACTGCGTTACGGTATAGGTCGCCGTGTATTCCCAAATCTCATCAAGTCCAAGGATACCGTCTGAACCGGTGTCGCCCGTTGGGCCAGTGATTGCAGAAAGGCCTACCAATGGATCGGCCACAACTACATTGTCTATGGAAACATTGCCCTCGTTGGTCACTGTAAAGGTATAGGTGATAACATCGCCTTCCGCTAGGTCAACGCATCCGTTGTTGCCCGGTACTTGATCGCTCGATTTTACGATCGCGATGTCCGCGCTCTGGCAGATAACCACAACTGTATCGCCATCCGCTGTGGTAGAGGTTGGGTGTGAGTCATCGGATACCGGAGTATTTGATGGGTTCATTGCAAGGCCGTTGACTGCTGCTTGGTTAGTTACCTGGCCAGCGTCAACATCTGACTGCGTTACGGTATAGGTCGCCGTGTATTCCCAAATCTCATCAAGTCCAAGGATACCGTCTGAACCGGTGTCGCCCGTTGGGCCAGTGATTGCAGAAAGGCCTACCAATGGATCGGCCACAACTACATTGTCTATGGAAACATTGCCCTCGTTGGTCACTGTAAAGGTATAGGTGATAACATCGCCTTCCGCTAGGTCAACGCATCCGTTGTTGCCCGGTACTTGATCGCTCGATTTTACGATCGCGATGTCCGCGCTCTGGCAGATAACCACAACTGTATCGCCATCCGCTGTGGTAGAGGTTGGGTGTGAGTCATCGGATACCGGAGTATTTGATGGGTTCCTTGCAAGGCCGTTGACTGCTGCTTGGTTAGTTACCTGGCCAGCGTCAACATCTGACTGCGTTACGGTATAGGTCGCCGTGTATTCCCAAATCTCATCAAGTCCAAGGATACCGTCTGAACCGGTGTCGCCCGTTGGGCCAGTGATTGCAGAAAGGCCTACCAATGGATCGGCCACAACTACATTGTCTATGGAAACATTGCCCTCGTTGGTCACTGTAAAGGTATAGGTGATAACATCGCCTTCCGCTAGGTCAACGCATCCGTTGTTGCCCGGTACTTGATCGCTCGATTTTACGATCGCGATGTCCGCGCTCTGGCAGATAACCACAACTGTATCGCCATCCGCTGTGGTAGAGGTTGGGTGTGAGTCATCGGATACCGGAGTATTTGATGGGTTCCTTGCAAGGCCGTTGACTGCTGCTTGGTTAGTTACCTGGCCAGCGTCAACATCTGACTGCGTTACGGTATAGGTCGCCGTGTATTCCCAAATCTCATCAAGTCCAAGGATACCGTCTGAACCGGTGTCGCCCGTTGGGCCAGTGATTGCAGAAAGGCCTACCAATGGATCGGCCACAACTACATTGTCTATGGAAACATTGCCCTCGTTGGTCACTGTAAAGGTATAGGTGATAACATCGCCTTCCGCTAGGTCAACGCATCCGTTGTTGCCCGGTACTTGATCGCTCGATTTTACGATCGCGATGTCCGCGCTCTGGCAGATAACCACAACTGTATCGCCATCCGCTGTGGTAGAGGTTGGGTGTGAGTCATCGGATACCGGAGTATTTGATGGGTTCATTGCAAGGCCGTTGACTGCTGCTTGGTTAGTTACCTGGCCAGCGTCAACATCTGACTGCGTTACGGTATAGGTCGCCGTGTATTCCCAAATCTCATCAAGTCCAAGGATACCGTCTGAACCGGTGTCGCCCGTTGGGCCAGTGATTGCAGAAAGGCCTACCAATGGATCGGCCACAACTACATTGTCTATGGAAACATTGCCCTCGTTGGTCACTGTAAAGGTATAGGTGATAACATCGCCTTCCGCTAGGTCAACGCATCCGTTGTTGCCCGGTACTTGATCGCTCGATTTTACGATCGCGATGTCCGCGCTCTGGCAGATAACCACAACTGTATCGCCATCCGCTGTGGTAGAGGTTGGGTGTGAGTCATCGGATACCGGAGTATTTGATGGGTTCATTGCAAGGCCGTTGACTGCTGCTTGGTTAGTTACCTGGCCAGCGTCAACATCTGACTGCGTTACGGTATAGGTCGCCGTGTATTCCCAAATCTCATCAAGTCCAAGGATACCGTCTGAACCGGTGTCGCCCGTTGGGCCAGTGATTGCAGAAAGGCCTACCAATGGATCGGCCACAACTACATTGTCTATGGAAACATTGCCCTCGTTGGTCACTGTAAAGGTATAGGTGATAACATCGCCTTCCGCTAGGTCAACGCATCCGTTGTTGCCCGGTACTTGATCGCTCGATTTTACGATCGCGATGTCCGCGCTCTGGCAGATAACCACAACTGTATCGCCATCCGCTGTGGTAGAGGTTGGGTGTGAGTCATCGGATACCGGAGTATTTGATGGGTTCCTTGCAAGGCCGTTGACTGCTGCTTGGTTAGTTACCTGGCCAGCGTCAACATCTGACTGCGTTACGGTATAGGTCGCCGTGTATTCCCAAATCTCATCAAGTCCAAGGATACCGTCTGAACCGGTGTCGCCCGTTGGGCCAGTGATTGCAGAAAGGCCTACCAATGGATCGGCCACAACTACATTGTCTATGGAAACATTGCCCTCGTTGGTCACTGTAAAGGTATAGGTGATAACATCGCCTTCCGCTAGGTCAACGCATCCGTTGTTGCCCGGTACTTGATCGCTCGATTTTACGATCGCGATGTCCGCGCTCTGGCAGATAACCACAACTGTATCGCCATCCGCTGTGGTAGAGGTTGGGTGTGAGTCATCGGATACCGGAGTATTTGATGGGTTCCTTGCAAGGCCGTTGACTGCTGCTTGGTTAGTTACCTGGCCAGCGTCAACATCTGACTGCGTTACGGTATAGGTCGCCGTGTATTCCCAAATCTCATCAAGTCCAAGGATACCGTCTGAACCGGTGTCGCCCGTTGGGCCAGTGATTGCAGAAAGGCCTACCAATGGATCGGCCACAACTACATTGTCTATGGAAACATTGCCCTCGTTGGTCACTGTAAAGGTATAGGTGATAACATCGCCTTCCGCTAGGTCAACGCATCCGTTGTTGCCCGGTACTTGATCGCTCGATTTTACGATCGCGATGTCCGCGCTCTGGCAGATAACCACAACTGTATCGCCATCCGCTGTGGTAGAGGTTGGGTGTGAGTCATCGGATACCGGAGTATTTGATGGGTTCATTGCAAGGCCGTTGACTGCTGCTTGGTTAGTTACCTGGCCAGCGTCAACATCTGACTGCGTTACGGTATAGGTCGCCGTGTATTCCCAAATCTCATCAAGTCCAAGGATACCGTCTGAACCGGTGTCGCCCGTTGGGCCAGTGATTGCAGAAAGGCCTACCAATGGATCGGCCACAACTACATTGTCTATGGAAACATTGCCCTCGTTGGTCACTGTAAAGGTATAGGTGATAACATCGCCTTCCGCTAGGTCAACGCATCCGTTGTTGCCCGGTACTTGATCGCTCGATTTTACGATCGCGATGTCCGCGCTCTGGCAGATTAAAACTGTAACTGTATTACTGGTAGCGTCTCTATGCCCCAAAGCTGTATCACCTTCTACGGTTGCAATATTCACTACTGAACCAAAATCTATATCGAACTGTGTAATCGTATATGATGCATTATATGTCCAAACTTCACCTACATTTAATATTCCGTCAAGATTAACGTCTCCCATTGCAGGCCCAGCAATTACACCACCAAGCTTAGTATCGTTTACAATAACATCCGTGATATCAACATCACCCTCATTTGTTACTACGAATTTGTAGTCAATTGTATCATCAACTTCAAAATTAATACAATCTCCAGTTGCGCTCACGCTAGATTTCACAATGGAAATTTCAGCATTTTGGCAAAGATTTACTGTAACCGAGTCAGAAGTTGAAACTGGATAAGGATTGCCTGTGGTTTGAACCAGTCCATTTACTGTAGCAGTATTCTGAACTTGTCCATTTATAATATCTTGTTGAGTTATTATGAAGGAAGCAGTATAAACCCAAGTTTCACCTGCGTCTAAAACTCCTGGATTTGATGTATCTCCACTAACAGGGCCAGGAAGGGGATTGTTTGTTGGGTCAATTAATGGATCTCTTAATTCAACATTATTTATAGGAGCGTTCCCTACTGGATTTGAAACATTAAATGTATATGTAATCGATTCTCCTGGAGCTATAGGGGTACAACCCTGAGAGTTATTTGGACTAGCAATTTTTTCAAGTTGAATTCCACAATTATTTATCGTTACCAAGAAGCTGTTCTCAGCGGTACAGTTGGGCGTAGTGCCAGTCTCTGCGTATACGTAAATTGTCTGGGTAGTCTCAACTATGTAACCAGCGCTCAATGCAGTACCTGTCCCCCCGCTGCCGGTGAAGTAGTTTCCGTGCGTCAAGGCAGGAAGCGTGTAGCTGTCGCAGGCGGTAACATCCGACGGATCGTCCACCAAAGGGGTGTCGTTGATCGTTACCAAGAAGCTGTTCTCAGCGGTACAGTTGGGCGTAGTGCCAGTCTCTGCGTATACGTAAATTGTCTGGGTAGTCTCAACTATGTAACCAGCGCTCAATGCAGTACCTGTCCCCCCGCTGCCGGTGAAGTAGTTTCCGTGCGTCAAGGCAGGAAGCGTGTAGCTGTCGCAGGCGGTAACATCCGACGGATCGTCCACCAAAGGGGTGTCGTTGATCGTTACCAAGAAGCTGTTCTCAGCGGTACAGTTGGGCGTAGTGCCAGTCTCTGCGTATACGTAAATTGTCTGGGTAGTCTCAACTATGTAACCAGCGCTCAATGCAGTACCTGTACCACCGCTGCCGGTGAAGTAGTTTCCGTGCGTCAAGGCAGGAAGCGTGTAGCTGTCGCAGGCGGTAACATCCGACGGATCGTCCACCAAAGGGGTGTCGTTGATCGTTACCAAGAAGCTGTTCTCAGCGGTACAGTTGGGCGTAGTGCCAGTCTCTGCGTACACGTAAATTGTCTGGGTAGTCTCAACTATGTAACCAGCGCTCAATGCAGTACCTGTCCCCTCGCTGCCGGTGAAGTAGTTTCCGTGCGTCAAGGCAGGAAGCGTGTAGCTGTCGCAGGCAGTAACATCCGACGGATCGTCTACTAAAGGTGTGGTGTTAATTACTATATCAGCAGTATCGCTGTTGGAGCAGCCACTACCATTTGTATAACTATAGGTAACAGTTATCGTGCCACTAAGACCCGTTGGGTTGAAGCTTGCCGTACCATTGCCATTATTTGTAACACCTATTCCAGTCCAAGTTCCATTGGAATCCGTAGGAGTACCCGTTAGAGTTATGGGATTTATTCGGTCACAAAGTGGACCGTAATTGCCCGCATCGACATTTATTTGATTAGGTTGATTAATTACAATAGTTTCTAAAGTAGTACAAGTACCGTCATTAACAGTTACATTGTAAGTACCAGCAGTTAGACCAGATTGATCTTGAGCTGTGGGATTTAAACCACTTCCACCGTTACTGGCGGTCCAGGCATAAGTGTATGTCCCTGATCCACCGGTAACAGATAAATCAATAGAACCATTATTTCCACCAAAACAAGTTACATTTACTTTTGTGTAGCTTGAATTTAAATCTGTATTTGTTAATGTAAGCTTTCGGGATGGTGAAGTACAACCTAAAGTGGGGTTAAAATAAAATGCATACCAAATACCTGGAGTCGTAACAGTTGGATTAACAGCCAGGGGATTACTTAAATCTGAGTTAGCAGACCATCTTAATTGTGCTCCTGGTGGAGTTGTAGAAGTAACAAAGCTATCTAGTTGTACTTGTGTAGGCACACAATAGGTCTTTTCAGTTAGAGAAAGCGTAGGGGCATTTGCATAACCCTCAACCGATAATCTTAAACCATCAACTAAAACAACTGATCTTCCAGGGTTTCCAGTTTTGTAAAAAACTTCAACCGATGTAGCACTATTGCCAGATCTAAAAGTAATACATCTATTTTCCCAATAAGGGTTTATCTCGGTCCAGCCTCCAGGGTTCTGATTTCCGTTATTACCATTTGTGGCAAATGATAATCTCGTTGGGAAATCACTCAATGGATGCTGTACTAAATCGTTGTGGGTGTAAGTTAATGGATCAGAAATTTGAACAGCCCCATTTCTTACTCCAAATTGCAAATTGGGCGCATATTCAATTACTCCACCTCCTTGATTGTTACTGTTTACCGTATTATATCGAGGTATTACTGCTATTTCAAAACACACGGTATAAATTGTATTTGGAACAACATTTAAAGTTTGACGAATTGCTTCATTTTGATAAGAAAAAATAGCAAAACCACCTCCATCAAATGTGGAAGGTTCTATAATAGCGGGATATAAAACGTTTGAGTTCGTAGTTGAGTAAGAAATATACTGTCCCTCTGACCAATCAACCGTCCCATCATCGTTCCAGCAAGTATATCTGGCATCGGCTTGGTATTGTCCATTTGTTCCCCCTACAGCGGTGCGGAAAGTTCCCCCGTTAACATCCGTTTTTTCAAAGGAACCGCAAGTAATTAAATTACAAGCCCCAACCGTTCCTCCTCTTTGGGCGTTATTGAAAGCTTCAGCTTTAGACCTTGAACGGAAAGTTGAATTATATTCCGCCGCTTTTTTATCTAAATTAGCGTTATATTGATCCAAATATTCTTGGGAATATGGCAATATTACCTGTTCTCCATCGCTAGATTCTTTTACCTGAGAATAACCTTGGCTACTCAAGCAAACTATTAAAATGAGACCTATTAAGAACCTCTTATCAGAAGCAAATAATTTAGTAATTATTTTAAACATAAGTTAGAATTTTATTTATACCGATATCTTTTGATAATGCAATAATTGAACATTTCACCTCAATTAATGGTCAAATATACAGTGTAAAAACTGTTAAAAATTACTGACAAACAAGTATTAGCTAAAATGTAAAAAATAGTCGGCAAACGACCTAAATTGATAAAAAATGAAAGGAATTTTGTAGGAAAAAGACATACGTGTTAGTACGTATATATGCTGAATATAAGGCTTTTGAGATATCTATAGGTAGGAAAAAAACAGCGTTCTAACCTTTTGTTTCTTTATTTATCATAAAAAGCGACCCCGATATTTAGAATATTGACTGTACATAAAACAAAAACTAACAAGAAAAAAACCGTAGGAAAAATTATAGATTTATCGCAAAAACAGATATAAAGATTGATTAATTATATTAGTCAAGAGGCCAATTCTATACTTACAAATTTTATCTTTGCAACCAATTTAGATTAAAAAAATGTCCCTACAAAAAGAAATAAAACGCCGAAGAACTTTCGGTATCATTAGCCACCCCGATGCGGGAAAAACTACTTTAACGGAGAAACTACTTCTTTTTGGTGGAGCCATCCAGGAAGCGGGCGCGGTAAAAAGCAACAAAATAAAAAAAGGCGCTACCAGCGATTTTATGGAAATAGAGCGCCAGCGTGGAATATCCGTGGCAACATCCGTGTTGGCTTTTGAATACGAAGGCATAAAAATCAACATTCTTGATACGCCCGGCCACAAGGATTTTGCCGAGGATACTTTTAGAACATTGACTGCCGTTGATAGCGTAATTGTGGTAATTGACGTGGCAAAAGGAGTTGAGGAACAAACCGAGAAACTTGTTGAAGTATGCCGAATGCGCAATATCCCGATGATTGTTTTCATCAATAAAATGGACCGCGAAGGAAAGGATGCTTTTGAATTGCTCGACGAGATTGAACAAAAACTGAACCTACGCGTAACACCTCTAAGCTTCCCCATCGGAATGGGATATGACTTTAAAGGAATTTATAATATTTGGGAAAAGAATATAAATCTTTTTAGTGGCGATAGCAGAAAAAATATTGAGGAAACCATTGAAATTGAAGATGTTCAAAGCCCACAACTTGAAAAGCTTATTGGCGAAAAACCAGCAAAAACCCTTCGCGATGAACTGGAATTGGTTTATGAGGTCTATCCAGATTTTGACCGTGAGGAATATTTGGAAGGGAAACTTCAACCCGTTTTTTTTGGTTCGGCTTTGAATAATTTTGGCGTGCGTGAATTGTTGGATTGTTTCGTAGAGATTGCCCCTACCCCGCGCCCAAAAGAAAGCGACACGCGTTTGGTGAAACCGGACGAAAAGGAATTTTCGGGCTTCGTATTTAAAATTCACGCAAATATGGACCCGAAGCACCGCGACCGTTTGGCTTTCGTGAAAATTGTTTCGGGTACTTTTGAAAGAAATTCACCGTATTTGCACGTTCGAAATGGCAAAAAATTAAAGTTCAGTAGCCCAAATGCATTTTTTGCTGAAAAAAAACAAATTGTTGATATTTCCTATCCCGGCGATATTGTCGGGCTTCACGACACAGGAAATTTTAAGATTGGCGATACGTTGACTGAAGGCGAGGAAATGCGATATAAAGGCATCCCCAGCTTTTCACCGGAACACTTTAAATACATCAACAACGCAGACCCAATGAAGAGCAAACAGCTTGAAAAAGGCATTGACCAATTGATGGATGAAGGTGTGGCGCAACTTTTCACTTTGGAATTGAATGGCAGGAAAGTAATAGGAACCGTGGGCGCACTTCAGTTTGAAGTAATTCAATATCGTTTGGAACACGAATATGGCGCAAAATGCAGCTATGAAAATCTAAACGTGCACAAAGCCTGTTGGGTAGAAGCAAAAGATCCAAAAAGCGAGGAATTTGCAGATTTTAAAAGGGTTAAAGCGAAGTTTTTGGCGAAGGACAAGCGCGGCCAATTGGTGTTTTTCGCAGATTCAGCATTTACGCTGCAGATGACGCAATCAAAATATCCGAATGTGAAATTGCATTTTGTGAGTGAATTTGAAAAGACAAAATAAAAAGGCTTTAGGCAAAAAACCCATAACTTATAACTAAATAAAAAAAATCCAGCTCAAAAAGCTGGATTTTTTATTATGCTTCGCCGGTCGGGCCGAAGTTTAAAGGAATGGGCGGTTGCTCGTAATCCTTTATTTCGCCGTGGGCGTTCTCAAATCTTTTTACATTGTCGTTCAATGCCTTTAGGAATCTTTTTGCGTGCTGTGGCGTCAAGATAATTCTCGACTTCACTTTACTTTTTGGGATTCCTGGCATTATGGTAACAAAATCAACCACAAATTCAGAAACGGAATGATTGATAATTGCCAGGTTACTATAAATTCCCTGCGCAACACTTTCATCCAATTCTATATTTATCTGCCCTTGCTTGGGCTGTTCTTTCTTTTGATCTGCCATGTGTTTTTTATAAAAAGAAAAGGTGCGTTTCTCAAAACGCACCTTTTTCAGTATTAATTATAATTTACTTCTTGCTTTACGCGGTTCATTTCCTCAAGCTCTTGTTTAGAGCCTACAATTATAGTATCATATCTACGCATACCGGTTCCGGCTGGTATTTTATGTCCTACAATTACGTTCTCTTTCAAGCCTTCCAAAGTATCTACTTTACCGGCAACAGCCGCTTCGTTAAGTACTTTGGTGGTTTCCTGGAATGAAGCTGCAGAGATGAATGACTTGGTCTGTAACGACGCTCTGGTGATACCTTGAAGTACCGGAGTTGCCGTTGCAGGAACCGCATCGCGCGCTTCTGCAAGCACTTTGTCATTTCTTCTCAATAAAGAGTTTTCATCGCGAAGTTCACGTGAAGTAAGGATTTGTCCTTCCTTCAAGTTTTCGGAATCACCGGCGTTTGTTACCACCTTCATTCCAAAAATCTTATCGTTTTCTTCAATGAAATCATCTTTATGAGCCAATTGATCTTCAAGGAAAGTTGTATCTCCCGGATCCTGGATCTGTACCTTGCGCATCATTTGGCGAACAACCACCTCGAAGTGCTTGTCGTTAATTTTCACCCCTTGCAGACGGTAAACCTCCTGAACTTCGTTCACAAGATATTGTTGTACTGCTGAAGGGCCTTTAATGCGAAGGATATCCTCTGGCGTAATGGAACCATCGGAAAGTGGCATACCTGCACGAACGTAATCGTTTTCCTGAACAAGAATTTGGTTTGATAGTTTTACCAAATACTTTTTCAGTTCGCCCAATTTGGACTCGACGATAATCTCGCGGTTACCACGCTTAATTTTTCCGAAGGAAACTACCCCGTCAATCTCGCTAACAACCGCTGGGTTGGAAGGATTACGCGCTTCAAAAAGTTCGGTAACACGTGGAAGACCTCCAGTAATATCACCCGCTTTCGCAGACTTACGTGGAATTTTCACCAGTACTTTACCAATCTTGATCTTGTCGCCATCGTCCACCATCAAGTGGGCACCAACCGGCAGGTTATAGCTTCGGATAATTTCGTCTTTCTTCCCTAAAATCTGCAGGGTCGGGATACGTTTTTTATCTCTAGATTCTGTAATTACCTTTTCTTGGAAACCGGTTTGTTCATCGATTTCAACCTGATAGGTCAAACCTTGAACAATGTTTTCGTATTTGATCTTTCCAGCAAATTCAGAAATAATTACCCCGTTATATGGATCCCAAGAACACACAACATCACCGGCATTTAGGCTATCGCCATCTTTCACATACAGTGTGGAACCGTAAGGAATGTTGTTGGTGCTGAGTGTAATTCCTGTTTTCTTGTCAACAAGTTTAATTTCAGAAGTACGGGAAATAACGATATCTACCGTTTTTCCTTGGTTGTCTTCACCTTTAACGGTTTTAAGATCTTCGATCTCAGCTTTTCCGTCAAATCTAACGACCAATTTATTTTCTTCGGAAATGTTACCCGCGATACCACCCACGTGGAAGGTACGTAGCGTAAGCTGTGTACCGGGCTCCCCGATGGATTGTGCGGCCACAACACCTACTGCTTCACCACGCTGAACCATTTTATTGGTTGCAAGGTTACGACCGTAACACTGTGAACAGATTCCTTGTTTTGCCTCACAAGTTAGGGCGGAACGAACTTCCACACTTTCCAAGGGCGATTTTTCAATGGCTTCTGCTATTTCCTCAGAAATGTGATCGCCGGAGGCAACCAATAATTCCTTGGTCAATGGGTTTACGATATCATTAAGCGCGGTACGCCCAACAATTCTATCTCCCAAAGTTTCTACAACTTCTTCGTTCTTTTTCAATGGTGAAACCTCGATTCCACGAAGGGTGCCACAATCTTCAATATTGATGATAACATCTTGTGAAACATCCACCAAACGACGGGTTAGGTAACCTGCATCCGCTGTTTTAAGAGCGGTATCCGCAAGACCTTTACGCGCACCGTGGGTAGAGATAAAGTACTCAAGAATTGATAGACCTTCCTTAAAGTTGGAAAGAATCGGGTTCTCAATAATCTCGCCTCCACCGGAGTTTGATTTTTTTGGTTTCGCCATCAATCCACGCATACCTGTAAGCTGGCGAATTTGTTCCTTGGAACCCCTCGCACCAGAGTCAAGCATCATATACACAGAGTTGAAACCTTGCTGATCTTCACGAATACGCTTCATAGAAAGCTCGGTAAGTTCAGCGTTGGTTGCGGTCCAAATATCAATTACCTGGTTGTAACGTTCGTTGTTGGTAATTAGACCCATGTTGTAGCTGTTGATAATGCCATCTACTTGTTCGTTGGCACTATCAATCATACTTTGTTTTTCGGCAGGAATGATAATATCACCCAGGCTGAAAGACAATCCACCCTCAAAGGCGAATTTATAGCCAAGGGTTTTAATTTCATCAAGGAAAGCTGAAGTAACGGGAACTGAAGTTACTTTCAAAATCCTTCCGATAATATCACGAAGTGATTTTTTCGTCAATACCTCATTAATGAAACCAGCTTCTTCGGGAACTTGCTCGTTGAAGATTACTCTTCCCAAAGTTGTGGTGATGATTTGTTTTACCAATTCACCATTTTCGTTGAAATCCTTGGTACGTATTTTTATTTCGGCATTCAAATCTACTTGCCCTTCGTTGTAGGCAATAATAGCTTCTTCGGCAGAATAAAAAGTAAGTCCTTCTCCTTTAACCACCACATCGCCCATGGTCTTTTTCAGTTTGGTCATATAATAAAGACCCAAAACCATATCCTGTGAAGGAACCGCAACCGGAGATCCGTTCGCAGGGTTCAAAATGTTATGCGAAGCGAGCATCAACAACTGGGCTTCCAAAATAGCCTCTGGCCCAAGTGGAAGGTGTACCGCCATCTGGTCACCATCGAAATCCGCGTTGAATGCGGTACATACCAATGGGTGCAGCTGGATTGCCTTGCCTTCAATCAATTTAGGCTGGAACGCTTGGATTCCCAAACGGTGAAGCGTTGGAGCACGGTTTAGCAATACTGGGTGTCCTTTCAAAACATTTTCAAGAATATCCCAAACTACCGGCTCTTTTTTATCTATAATTTTCTTTGCAGATTTTACTGTTTTTACAATCCCTCGCTCAATCAATTTACGGATTACGAAAGGTTTGTAAAGCTCGGCAGCCATATCTTTTGGAAGACCGCACTCGAACAATTTCAATTCTGGTCCAACGACGATTACCGAACGTGCCGAATAATCCACACGCTTACCAAGCAAGTTTTGACGGAAACGACCTTGTTTTCCTTTCAATGAATCTGAAAGGGATTTCAACGGACGGTTGCTGTCAGTTTTTACCGCGGAAGATTTACGTGTATTGTCAAACAATGAATCTACCGATTCTTGAAGCATACGTTTTTCGTTACGAAGAATAACTTCTGGAGCTTTAATCTCCATCAATCGCTTCAAACGGTTGTTACGAATGATTACTCTTCGGTAAAGATCGTTCAAATCTGATGTTGCGAAACGACCACCATCAAGTGGCACCAATGGACGTAATTCTGGCGGAATTACCGGGATTACTTTCATAATCATCCATTCGGCCTTGTTCTCGCGGTTTTTGTTTGCATCACGAAGTGCTTCCACAACTTGAAGACGTTTCAGCGCTTCGGTTTTACGTTGTTTTGAAGTTTCGTTGTTTGCTTTATGGCGAAGGTTGTACGAAAGTGTGTTCAAATCGATTCTTTGTAAAAGATCGATCAAGCACTCCGCTCCCATTTTCGCGATAAATTTGTTTGGATCGCTTTCTTCCAAATATTGGTTCTCCTGCGGAAGTGTGTCAAGGATTGCAATGTATTCCTCTTCAGTAAGGAAATCCATTTTCTTAACGGCTTCACCACCTTCGTATTTTGCAATACCTGGCTGAATTACTACATAACGCTCGTAGTAAATGATCATATCCAATTTCTTGGAAGGCAACCCAAGAAGGTAACCAATTTTGTTCGGAAGGCTTCGGAAGTACCAAATGTGCGCCACGGGAACCACCAAATTGATATGCCCCACACGGTCACGACGTACTTTCTTCTCCGTTACTTCCACACCACAACGGTCGCAAACAATACCTTTGTAGCGTATTCTTTTATATTTACCACAGGCACATTCGTAATCCTTTACCGGACCGAAAATGCGCTCACAGAAAAGACCGTCACGCTCTGGCTTGTGCGTACGGTAGTTGATTGTTTCGGGTTTTAGAACTTCGCCGCGTGATTCCGCCAAAATGGATTCAGGAGAAGCCAAACCAATAGAAATCTTGTCGAATTTCTGTACTGTGTTTTCTTTATTTCTGTTCATCATGATTTAAATAAACTTTGTTGTTGTTTTTGAAACCATTTAAATGGTTTCGGTAAGAATTTTTGAGACCCCTGCATTAGCAGGGGTTTCAATTTATTCTTCTAATCTAATGTCAAGACCCAATCCTTTCAATTCGTGCATAAGTACGTTGAAAGATTCCGGTAATCCTGGTTCTGGCATGGTTTCACCCTTTACGATTGCCTCGTAGGTTTTCGCCCTTCCAATAACATCATCAGATTTAACAGTCAATATTTCCCTAAGTGTGCTGGATGCACCATATGCTTCGAGTGCCCAAACTTCCATCTCCCCAAAACGCTGACCACCAAATTGTGCTTTACCACCAAGCGGCTGTTGCGTAATAAGTGAGTAGGGACCGATTGAACGCGCGTGCATCTTATCATCTACCATGTGGCCCAGTTTCAGCATATAGATTATACCTACGGTTGCAGGTTGATCAAAACGCTTACCGGTTCCACCGTCAAATAGATAGGTGTGTCCAAATCTTGGGATTCCAGCTTCATCGGTCAATTCATTGATTTGATCAATGGTTGCACCATCAAAAATCGGGGTTGCATATTTGCGACCTAATTTTTGTCCAGCCCATCCAAGAACCGTTTCATAAATTTGCCCAATGTTCATACGCGATGGTACCCCAAGTGGGTTCAACACGATATCAACAGGAGTTCCGTCTTCAAGGAAAGGCATATCTTCTTCACGTACAATACGTGCAACAATACCTTTGTTTCCGTGACGTCCCGCCATCTTGTCCCCTACTTTCAGTTTACGCTTTTTAGCGATGTAAACTTTTGCAAGTTTCAAAATTCCGGAAGGAAGCTCATCTCCCACAGAGATTGTAAACTTCTCACGACGCAAGTTACCTTGAAGGTCGTTTTCTTTAATTTTATAGTTGTGCATCAAATCTGCCACCAACACGTTGGTTTCATCATCGGTCGTCCAAGTACCACCAGTTAAGTGGGTGTAATCGTCAACGGCATGGAGCATTTTTAATGTGAACTTTTTACCTTTTGGGAATACTACTTCGCCAAGGTCATTGTTTACACCTTGGGCAGTTTTTCCACCTACAATGGCGAAAAGTTTTTCAACCAATACATCTTGAAGCGCAACAAATTTTGCTTCGTATTTTGCCTCAAGTTCAGCGATATCTTCTTTGTCTTTCGCTCGCTTACGTTTATCTTTTACAGCACGGGCAAACAATTTCTTGTCTATTACCACGCCATTCAAAGACGGTGAAGCTTTAAGAGAAGCATCCTTAACATCACCTGCTTTATCACCAAAAATGGCACGAAGCAGTTTTTCTTCTGGAGTTGGATCGCTTTCTCCTTTAGGAGTAATTTTTCCGATAAGGATATCACCAGGTTTTACCTCGGCTCCAATTCGGATCATACCGAATTCATCCAAATCTTTTGTGGCTTCTTCCGATACATTGGGAATATCATTTGTCAATTCCTCGTTACCAAGTTTGGTATCACGAACTTCCAAAGAATATTCATCTATATGGATAGAAGTGAAAATATCTTCACGAACCACTTTTTCAGAAATAACGATTGCATCCTCAAAATTGTAACCTTTCCAAGGCATGAAAGCGACTTTCATGTTTCGTCCCAGTGCAAGTTCTCCTTTTTCGGTAGCATAACCTTGGCAAAGTACCTGTCCTTTTTTAACTCTATCGCCTTTGCGAACAATAGGCTTCAAGTTAATGGAAGTACTTTGGTTTGTTTTTCTAAATTTAATTAATTGATATGTTTTTGAATCGCTATCAAAACTTACCATACGCTCTTCCTCGGTACGGTCGTATTTAATGGTAATTTCATTTGCATCAACGTATTCAACCACACCATCTCCTTCAGCATTTATCAATACACGGCTATCGGAGGCAACTTGTCTTTCAAGACCTGTTCCAACGATTGGTGAATCTGCAATCAACAAAGGTACCGCCTGGCGCATCATGTTTGACCCCATCAATGCACGGTTAGCATCATCGTGTTCCAAGAAAGGAATCAACGATGCAGAAATAGATGCAATCTGGTTTGGTGCAACATCGGCGTAATTTACTACTGTTGGTTCCACAAGTGGGAAGTCACCTTCCATACGTGCAATTACCTTATCTGTATCAATTTCACCCTTATCTGTTAATGGTATATTGGCTTGTGCAATATGTTTTTCTTCCTCTTCTTCAGCAGAAAGATAAACGGGTTCGTGCTTCAAGTCAATTTTTCCATCCGTTACTTTACGATATGGAGTTTCTATGAAACCAAGGTTGTTCACTTTGGCATAAACCGCAAGTGAAGAAATAAGACCAATGTTTGGTCCTTCCGGGGTTTCAATCGGGCACAGCCTTCCGTAGTGTGTATAATGAACGTCACGAACCTCGAAACCTGCCCTTTCACGGGATAGACCACCTGGCCCAAGTGCTGAAAGACGACGCTTGTGCGTAATCTCTGCCAGAGGGTTGGTCTGGTCCATAAACTGAGAAAGCTGGTTGGTACCAAAGAATGAATTGATTACTGACGAAAGTGTTTTCGCATTAATCAAATCAATAGGTGTAAACACCTCGTTGTCACGAACGTTCATGCGCTCACGTATGGTACGCGCCATACGGGCAAGACCAACACCAAACTGTTGTGATAATTGCTCCCCTACAGTACGTACACGACGATTACTAAGGTGGTCAATATCATCAATCTCAGCTTTGGAGTTGATAAGCTCGATCAAGTATTTAACAATGGTAATGATATCTTCTTTGGTAAGCACTTGCTTATCCATTGCGATATCAAGACCAAGTTTTTTGTTCATTCTGTAACGACCTACTTCACCAAGATTATATCTCTGGTCGCTGAAGAAAAGTTTGTGGATGATGCCACGAGCTGTTTCCTCATCGGGCGGTTCAGCGTTACGAAGCTGTCTATAAATATGTTCTACCGCTTCTTTTTCTGAGTTGGTAGGATCCTTTTGCAAAGTGTTATGGATAATTGCGTAATCTGCCTGAAGATTATCCTCTTTATGTAATAATATAGTCTTAGAACCAGAATCAATTACTTCGTCAATATGTTCTTTTTCAAGAACAGTATCACGGTCTAAAATAATCTCGTTACGTTCTATGGAAACAACCTCGCCAGTATCTTCATCTACGAAATCCTCATGCCAAGTTTTTAGCACACGGGCGGCTAGCTTACGACCAATATATTTTTTAAGTCCTGTTTTTGAAGCTTTTACTTCTTCCGCAAGATCAAAAATTTCAAGAATATCCTTATCCCTTTCAAAACCAATGGCACGGAAAAGTGTAGTTACAGGTAACTTTTTCTTACGGTCAATGTACGCGTACATTACACTGTTGATATCTGTGGCAAACTCAATCCACGAACCTTTAAAAGGGATTACACGGGCAGAGTAAAGTTTGGTTCCATTAGCGTGGAACGACTGGCCAAAGAACACCCCTGGCGAACGGTGAAGTTGCGAAACAACTACACGCTCGGCCCCGTTGATGCAGAAAGTTCCGCTAGGGGTCATGTACGGGATTGTACCTAAGTAAACATCTTGCACGATGGTTTCAAAATCTTCGTGCTCGGCGTCCGTACAGTACAGTTTTAAACGTGCTTTTAAAGGCACGCTATAGGTAAGACCACGTTCAATACACTCCTGTATGGAATATCTTGGCGGATCTACGAAATAGTCCAAAAACTCTAAAACGAATTGGTTTCGGGTATCGGTAATCGGGAAATTTTCCAAAAAGGTTTTGTACAATCCTTCTTGGCCTCTTTCTTCTGATTTGGTTTCCAACTGGAAAAAATCCTGAAAGGATTTAATCTGAATGTCCAAAAAGTCGGGATATTCCGGCTTATTTTTTACAGAGGAAAAATTCAATCTTTCAGTTTGCGTTGCTGACATCTATGGACGGAATTTTAATTAAAATAAAAATGAAATAATCGTATAAAAAGGCATTCACCATTATATACGCAAAATGGTTTAGGTCTTTCCCGAACTATCGGGAAGACCTAAACCTTAAGGTTTGGAACGTAGGGAGCTTACTTAAGCTCAACCTCTGCTCCAGCTTCTTCTAATTGAGCTTTTAAAGCTTCAGCTTCATCTTTAGCTACACCTTCTTTAATAGGAGATGGAGCATTATCAACTAATTCTTTTGCTTCTTTAAGACCAGCGCCAGTTAATTCCTTAACTAGTTTTACAACTGCCAGTTTAGATGCGCCAGCAGCCTTCAACATTACTGTGAATTCTGATTGCTCTTCAGCGGCTTCTCCACCAGCAGCAGCACCACCAGCAGCAACAGCAACAGCTGCAGCAGCAGGCTCGATGCCATACTCATCTTTTAATATTGTAGCTAACTCATTAACTTCTTTTACTGTTAGGTTAACCAATTGTTCTGCGAAATCTTTCAAATCTGCCATTTCTATCGTTTTTAAAAAAATTGTGTTTATATAAATTAATTAGTGCTTAATGAAATTTTATCCTTCTCTCTCGGATAAGGTTTTAACAAGTCCTGCAATTGTGCTACCACCACTCTTAAGAGCAGAGATAACGTTTTTGGCAGGGGATTGTAGCAACCCGATAATTTCTCCAATAAGCTCGTCTTTAGATTTAAGCTCAACCAGACTATCCAATTGGTTATCGCCAACGTAAATTGACTCTTGGATGTAGGCTCCCTTTAAAAGAGGCTTATCAGATTTTTTTCTGAATTCCTTAATTACTTTAGCTGGAGCATTTCCTGTTTCAGAAATCATCAAAGATGTGTTTCCTTTCAGGATATTTGTAAGCTCACCAAAATCTTTATCGGAACTTTCCATTGCTTTTTTAAGCAATGTGTTCTTAACAACTGCCAACTGAACACCTGCTTTGAAGCAAGCCCTACGAAGGTTGGAAGTATTCCCTGCGTCTAGTCCTGAAATATCTGCCAAATAGATATTGGCATTATCAGACAACTGCGCAGTCAACGTTTCAATTACTTGTGATTTTTCTTCTCTTGTCATAATTTCCAGTTTTTACTGCTCAGTAAACCTTTTAGTGTCGATTTCAACACCTGGGCTCATTGTGCTAGACATATAGATACTCTTTATGTAAACACCTTTTGCCGCTTGAGGCTTTAGCTTAACGAGGGTTGTTAATAATTCTCTTGCATTTCCTGCAATTTTTTCGGCATCAAAAGATGCTTTTCCGATTGCTGCGTGTACAATACCGGTTTTGTCAACCTTAAAATCGATCTTACCAGCTTTTACATCAGAAACTGCTTTAGCAACGTCCATTGTCACTGTACCTGTTTTTGGGTTTGGCATAAGGCCACGAGGACCTAATACGCGTCCTAAAGGACCTAATTTACCCATTACACTTGGCATAGTTACTATAACGTCAACATCTGTCCATCCTCCTTTAATTTTGTCGAGGTACTCATCTAGACCTACGTAGTCTGCTCCTGCTTCTTTAGCCTCGGCCTCCTTATCTGGAGTTACCAATGCCAACACTTTAACGTCTTTACCTGTTCCGTGTGGAAGGGTAACAACGCCTCTAACCATTTGGTTCGCTTTACGTGGATCCACGTTAAGACGTACCGCAAGGTCAACGGAAGCATCAAACTTTACGCTGGTGATTTCTTTTATTAAAGCAGAAGCTTCAGCTACTGAATAGGCCTTGTTAGGCTCTATTTTTGAAGCGGCTTCCTTTTGCTTTTTAGTTAATCGTGCCATTTTATAGATTCTTTTTTCAGATTAAAAAGGTGCGTCACCTTTTACTTTAATTCCCATGGAACGTGCAGTACCAGCTACCATTTTCATGGCAGACTCAACGGTAAATGCATTAAGATCGGGCATTTTGTCTTCCGCGATCGTTTTGATTTGGTCCCAAGAGATTGTGGCTACTTTTTTTGCGTGTGGTTCACCGGAGCCCTTTTTTGCCTTAGCAGCTTCAAGTATTTGTACGGCAGCGGGTGGGGTTTTAATAACAAAATCAAATGATTTGTCTTTGTAAACCGTGATCGCTACTGGCAATACTTTTCCTTGCTTATCCTGGGTTCTAGCATTAAACTGCTTGCAGAATTCCATGATGTTAACACCGGCAGCACCAAGGGCAGGTCCAACTGGTGGTGATGGGTTAGCAGCACCTCCACGAACTTGCAACTTAACTACTTTACTAACTTCTTTTGCCATTTCTAATTTTTAAATGTGGTCCTTCAAAAGTGGAAGCCTCTGAAAAAACCTATTAAGCGTAACAATTAAACTTTTTCAACTTGCATATAGCTCAATTCCAAAGGTGTTTTTCTTCCGAAAATTTTCACCATTACTTCAAGCTTGCGTTTTTCTTCATTTATCTTTTCTACGGTTCCGTTAAATCCGTTGAACGGCCCGTCTATTACTTTTACAGTTTCGCCTATTGTGTAAGGGATGTTCACACTGTCGTCTTTCACAGAAAGCTCATCAACCTTTCCAAGCATTCTGTTTACCTCAGACTGTCTAAGCGGCACGGGATCACCACCTTTGGTTTCGCCCAAAAAACCTATTACTCCGTTTATTGATTTTATAATGTGCGGAATTTCTCCACCCAGGTTTGCTTGTATCATTATATACCCGGGAAAGTAAACACGTTCTTTGTTTACTTTTTTTCCGTTACGAATCTGTATTACTTTTTCAGTGGGCACGAGCACCTGATCAATATAATCCTCAAGCTCCAATCGTTTTATCTCCGTTTCGATATACGATTTGATCTTGTTTTCCTGTCCACTAACTGAACGGACTACATACCACTTTTTTGTACTTGTTGTTTCGGTCATTGCTTAGGACTTGATCCAATCAAAATATAAACCCACGACCTTGCTGAAAACGGTATCTACTCCCCAAACTGCCAAGGCTAACAAAACAGAAAACACTGCCACAATAACAGTTAGTTTTTGTGCTTCAGCCCAGGTAGGCCAGGTAACGTGGTTTTTAAGTTCTTTATACGATTCTGTAATATAGTTTACCATTTTGTCGCAGTTTAAAATTTTTCAAGATGTTTAACTATTTATCATCTTTAGCACGGGTTGAGAGGCTCGAACTCCCGACACCTGGTTTTGGAGACCAGTGCTCTACCAACTGAGCTAAACCCGTTTCTAAGGATTAGCTTCCATTTTATTGGCATTCTGCTAAACCCGCTATAAAAGCCAAGGTATCCCGACGTTAATTCGGGACACCCAGCGCTTTTAATTATATAGAAATTAGTCTAAAATTTCAGTTACCTGACCTGCACCAACGGTACGTCCACCTTCACGGATAGCGAAACGAAGACCAACGTTCATTGCGATAGGCTGAAGTAACTCAACATGGATAGTTAAGTTATCACCAGGCATAACCATTTCAACACCGTCAGGAAGCATGATTGTTCCAGTTACGTCAGTTGTACGAACGTAGAACTGTGGACGGTAGTTGTTGTGGAATGGAGTGTGACGTCCACCTTCTTCTTTCTTAAGGATATAAACCTCAGCTTTGAATTTAGCGTGTGGCGTTACAGATCCTTTTTTACAGATAACCATACCACGACGGATGTCGTTCTTTTCAATACCTCTTAAAAGGATACCTACGTTATCACCAGCTTCACCTCTATCAAGAATTTTACGGAACATTTCAACCCCAGTAATTGTAGAAGTCAATTTTTCAGCACCCATACCGATAATGTCAACAACATCACCTGTGTTAGCTACACCAGTTTCAATACGTCCTGTTGCAACGGTACCACGACCAGTAATAGAGAATACATCTTCAATAGGCATTAGGAAAGGCTTATCAACATCACGAGTTGGAAGTTCAATCCAATTGTCAACTGCTTCCATCAACTGCATTACTGTATCAACCCACTTTTGCTCACCATTAAGTGCGCCAAGTGCAGAACCAGCAATTACAGGTCCGTTATCTCCATCATACTCGTAAAAGTTAAGAAGGTCACGGATTTCCATTTCAACTAGCTCAAGTAATTCTTCATCATCAACCATATCCACTTTGTTCATGAATACAACGATACGTGGGATACCTACCTGGCGACCAAGAAGGATGTGCTCACGAGTCTGCGGCATTGGTCCGTCTGTAGCAGCTACAACTAATATAGCACCGTCCATTTGAGCAGCACCAGTTACCATGTTCTTAACGTAATCCGCGTGACCAGGACAGTCAACGTGCGCATAGTGGCGGTTTGCTGTTTGGTACTCTACGTGTGAAGAGTTGATTGTTATACCTCTTTCTTTTTCCTCTGGAGCGTTATCAATTTGGTCGAATGATCTGGCTTCCGAAAAACCAGCATCAGCCATCACTTTGGTAATAGCTGCGGTTAACGTTGTTTTACCGTGATCTACGTGTCCAATTGTACCAACATTTAAGTGTGGTTTTGACCGATCGAATGTTTCTTTTGCCATTTTGTATTAATTTTAATCTTAGTTATATATTAGTGATCTATTGTATTCTAAATCTGAGCCAATGATGGGAATTGAACCCATGACCTCTTCCTTACCAAGGAAACGCTCTACCCCTGAGCTACACCGGCGTTTTGGTTTCAGGTTTCCGGTTTCGAGTTTCAGGTTACTCCAACCTGTAACTTGCAACTTTACAACTTGTAACTCATATTGAGCGGGAGACCGGGTTCGAACCGGCGACATTCAGCTTGGAAGGCTGACGCTCTACCAACTGAGCTACTCCCGCATTTTTTTGATCCTACATTTCAGAATCTTGGTTTTCAATATTTCAATTCACGCTTCCGCTAAAAGTGTGGGGAGAGCAGGATTCGAACCTGCGAAGGTGAAAACCAACAGATTTACAGTCTGTCCTCGTTGGCCGCTTGAGTATCTCCCCGATACGTTAAATAATTATAGGAACGTTTCCTTCTTAAAGAGCCGATAGAGGGACTCGAACCCACGACCTGCTGATTACAAATCAGCTGCTCTAGCCAGCTGAGCTACATCGGCTTTTTGACCTCTTTTTAAGACTATTTTTTAGCCATAAAAAAGTCCGCTATTTCTAACGGACTGCAAATGTAGAGAAATTATTTTTTCTACAAAACTTTTTCTAAAAAATTATATTACAAATATGCTTTTTGTTTTTGTTTTCTTTTTTTAAGCTGCCGCTCCAAAGTCTTTACAACTTCATCTGTAGCCTCTTCAAAGCTTTTTGCTTCTTTTTTAACCATTACATCATCTCCAGGAATACTTAATAGCACTTCCACAATTTTATTTTCTTTCTCACTTGTTTTCTGCACTTTCAAAAACACATCTGCAAAAACAATTTTATCATAAAAATGCTCCAGCTTGTTCAGTTTCTTTTCAACAAATACCAATAATTCATCTTTGGCAGCAAAGTTGGGTGTTTGCACGTTCACTCTCATATTATATTATTTTAAAAGTTAATATACTATGTATTTTTATGCCATAAGCCTATTTGGTTTTTTAATTACGCGGGTGGGAGTTTTTATAGACCTCCTTCAGTTTCGCTATACTGTTTTGTGTATAAACCTGGGTTGAAGCAAGGCTGGAGTGGCCCAGCAATTCTTTTACCGCATTAATGTCAGCGCCTTCGTTCAAAAGATGTGTTGCAAAAGAATGCCTCAAAATATGCGGACTTTTCTTTACTTTTTCGGAAGCTTTACTAAAGTAAGAATTTATAATCCGATAGACAAGAGTTTCATAAATTTTAACCCCTTTTGGGGTAAGAAACAATAAGTGATCGTCCTTTACATTTTCAAGCTCCTGCCGAAACGGCAAATATTCTTCAATAGTTTTTAACACTGCAGGCAAGAGCGGAATTATGCGCTCCTTATTTCTTTTGCCTAAAACCTTTAGGGTTTTTTGCGCAAAAGAAATATCGCTCAGTTTTATGCGGATCAATTCTGCCCTGCGTATGCCCGTAGCATAAAAAAGCTCTATTATTAAACGGTCGCGCATTCCCTCAAAGCTATTTTCAGAACCAAGGAGTTTCATTACGCTTTCAATTTCACTTTCGGAAAAAGGAACTTGTACTTTTTTTGAAGTCTTCAACGCTTTGTGCTTGGCCAATGGATTAACTTCTATCTGGCCGGTTTTCAGTAGAAATTTATAGTAGGTTTTTAATGAGGAAATCTTTCGGTTTACAGTCCGGTTAGAGATGCCTGAATCTACAAGCGCAACAACCCAGCTCCTTATAATTGCGTAATTCACGCTTGCTATTTCATCATATTGATACTCTTGCGAGGCAAAAGTTTGAAAATCTTCTAAATCCTTTAAATATGCAGTCAACGTATGTCGCGAATATTTTTTTTCGAGTTGGAGATAATCACTGAAGGCTTGTAAGGGCATTTGTAAGTTGTGAATTGTGAGTTAAAAATAGTGAAATTTTTATTGGCAGATATACTCACAAAAAAATCCGCTGGAAAAAATTCCAGCGGATATATATCTTCAATTTTCAAAATAGAAACACTAAATCTCTTCCTGATCTCTTAGGTTTTGAATGTATTGTGCTTTTTGAATCTGTGCTCTTTTCTTAACAGAAGGCTTCGTAAACTGTTGTCTTGCACGTAGCTGACGCATAGTTCCGGTACGATCAAATTTACGCTTGAAACGCTTCAGCGCTCTGTCGATATTTTCTCCGTCTTTAACTGGTATAATTAACATAGTGTCATCACCTCCTTTCTTTAGGACTGCAAAAGTAGAAAAAACTTTTCAGTAATTAGTATTCAGTTTTCAGTTTTTTTGAAAAAATTACTCTTTATATAAAGAGGCGCGCTTGCTTAAATCCTGGATTAGCTTCTCCTCTTCTTTGCTTTCCAATAAAACGTTGTAATTCTTCCAAAACGATTCGTTATAGGGTTTGCTTGAGAAAATATCTGCAGACCAATTATTTTGTTGTAATTCCTGATTTATTAATTCTGAATCTTGAATAATGTCGCTAAACAAAATTTCCTGAATGGTATAGTAATATTGTTCGTCTTTGTCAAAACCGGGCTCAGCCTCCGTCTTTATTCTATCTGAAGAGCGGTCGCCTGTGTTTACAAGTTTTGGCGTTTCGTAATAAATGTAGTTCGGATACATCTTTCCGTCGTAATCTTTATAGGTTATTACTAGTTTATGGATGGTCTGTGTATCAAAAAGGCTCTTGCTTCGCTTTTTCTGAACGTCGGACGCAGCGACCAATTCATATTCCACTTTTTTTATGGCGTAATTATCATAATAAATATAAATCCACCCTTTTGGCTCAAAGCCTTCGTTATAAATATTAGGTGTGTTGAGACCCACAAAATCCGCCCCTTTTTCAATTTTTATCTTATAGAGTTTTCTTCCATTATCCACAAGAATAGTATCGAGTGCAAACTGATGCTTTTCCAACATATTTTTTCCTAACAAAGCACCCGTAACATTTGAATTTCGGACCAAATTGAGCTTTCCTTTAAAAAGATTCTCCAAACCATTTACGCGGCTGTCGTTCCATTTTATGGCCTCAACCAATGATGAAGTTTTCACCGAATTTAGATTTCCACTTTTTGAATTCATACTTTTAAGATAGGCTGAATATGTAAAAAGACTGTCAATATCCCTTAAATCATAGCTTTTGCGGGTTTCGTCTACGTTTATTTTTAGATTGTCTTTAGCTCCGGCAGCATAGCTGGAGTCGTAGATTGTAATGGCGCTTTCAATAAGCCATTTGTACTCCTTTTTATTGCGCTCTTTGTGGCGAAGAAATCCCTTTTGAAGGTAGGCTTTCTCGGGAAGGTTTTTCGGGAGTTTTTCAATGGCTTTCTCAACAATACCATTTCCAGTTGTGGGGCGCGGATCTGCGACGATCACGACTTCATCGAGGGATGCAACGTCTTCTTCCAAGAAAATATCGGAACCGTTTTCAAATTCACTAATGACAATCTTAAAACTTTTATACCCAATGGAAGAAATAACAAGCGTGTCCTGCAAATGTTGGTGTGGTACTTTTAAAACGAAATTACCATCGGCATTGGTAATGGAACCGATAGTGGTATTCTCTATATAAACACTGGCGCTTTCAATGGGCTGAAATGTTAAGAAATCGGCCACTTTTCCCTTTAGCTCTGTTTGTGCGAAGGTGGTGGTCCCGATAAAAAAAACAAATAATAAAGAAAAATGCTTTAAAGTGAAATGCTTCATTTCCAAATTGATTTTTTAAAATAAATAATTTTACTTCGCCGGCTTATATTCCTTCCCTTCAATAATCATTTTAGCAATTATTTCCCGAAGAATCTCTGAAGTTCCGCCACCAATGGGCCCTAGTCTGCTATCACGCAACAAACGCGCCAAAGGATAATCTTCCATATATCCGTAACCACCCAAAAACTGAAGGCATTCGGTCATCACCTCATCGGCAACTTTGGTGGAAATAAGTTTACTCATCGTGGCTTCCTTTACTACATATTCACCATCGTTCAAACGTTTTGCGGTAACATAGTTAAAGGTCTTGCTAACCTCAATTTCACTAGCAATCTCGGCAACGCGGTGACGCAAGGCTTGAAATTTCGAAATGCTTTTCCCAAAGGCAAAACGATCTTTCATATATTGAATGGTATATTCCAAAGCAAACTCACTTCGTGCGTGCGCATTGATGCCCATAATCAAACGTTCCAATGCGAAGTGCTGCATTATGTACGGAAATCCTTTATTCTCCTCGCCCATTAAATTTTTAGCGGGAATTTCAACATTGTCAAAAGCTATTTCGCCGGTATCGCTGGCTCGCCAGCCTAATTTGTCAAGCTTTGTTGCAGAAATCCCTTTTGCATCACGATCAACTACAAAAATACTGATGCCTTTATTGCCTAGTTCGGGGGCTGTTTTGGCCGCTACTATCAAATAATCGCTGTAAACACCGTTAGTGATAAAAGTCTTTGAACCATTTAAAATATAGCTGTCCCCTTTTTTTTCAGCGGTACTCCGCATTCCAGAAACATCGCTACCACCAAAAGGTTCTGTGATACAAAGACAGCCTATTTTTTCACCAGTGATGCTGGGGGCTAGATATTTTTCCTTTTGCTCATGATTGCCTTCCACTTTTAAATGTGTCATGGCAAGATATGCATGCGCCCACATCGCGGCCGCAAAACCGCCACTATTAATTTTTTGAAGTTCTTCTAAAAAAATTACGGTATAAAAAAGGTCTAAATCAAGACCTCCATATTCTTCAGGCTGATAAATACCAAAGTAGCCCATCTCACCAAATTTTTCCCAGATGAAGCGCTCAATATGCCCAGTTTTTTCCCATTTTTCAATGTGTGGCACTACTTCCTTTTGAAGGAAATCCTGAAAACTCTTTCTGAAAAAATCGTGTTCCTCTGTAAAATACATTTTATCCATGCGGTCTTAAAACTAATATTTGTAAGCCTTTCGGCGATTTAGAAAATTTACTCAACGGACAAATATAAATGAATTAGCTGTAACTTTCTTTCCGTCATTCCCTCAATTTTGTCCAGTTCCTGTATGCTGGTTAGTTTTTCGCGAAGCCGCCTAAATTCCCAGATTTTTTTAGCCATCTCGAAAGAGATGCCGGGAATGGTCGAGATATCGGAAGCAGAAGCAGTATTCACATTAATCTTTGAAATAGCCTTAGGGGTTTTTACCGTAAATAGATTGAGTGTGCGCTGTACCACGGAAGGTTCCAGTCCGAAAACATTGTATAACTGAATATCATTTGAAAATCCACCCAATTTTTCACGATACGAAATTATCCGCTTGCTGAGTGCTTCGCCTATGCCGCTTACTTGCTGCAACTGTTCTTCTGTAGCTTTATTTAAGTCAATTTTTTGCTCGTAGGGCTTTTCAGCAAAACCTTTTTCGCTTTTATAATTTTTGAAATTGTTTTTTGGTTTTGGATTGGTCACCCAATCGGGAAATTTGAAATAAGGGCTCAATTCATTCAACAAAGAATCTGAAACACCGGTAACCTTCTTAAAATCTGTTGCCGAATTAATCCACTTTCCTTCTTTTCTATACTGAAGCAACCGGTCAATTTCCTCATTGGACATTCCTAAAACATAACCTTTATAATCTGTTATGAAATTTGGGTTGAAGGGATATTTTTTAGGTTTTCTGTTTTCAATTTCAACAAGCCGAAGGGAATCCATTTGCTTTTGAGCGGAAACAATTTCAGCAGAAGAAATATCAAATGTATCTTCTTCTGAAAAATCCACGAACCAATAAATACATAATAGCGAAACAATAACCAGCAACAAAAGCAAAATCCCACTCCGTTGCTGTTTGCTGAACGTAAAGTGGGATTTTAACTCCATATAAAAATGTTTGTTTACAAATGCTTTGACATATCTTCAAGTCCATCATCAATGGCCTCGTGTTTGGTACGGATGGCGGTCATATAGCGCTTGAGTTCTTTTCTAACAACAGGCGTTAACAGAATAACCCCTATAATGTTCGGAACTACCATTGCAAATATCATTGCGTCTGAGAAGTTGATAACAGACCCAAGGCTGATAACCGATCCTACCCATATAAAGATACAAAATAACAATTTATAAATAAGCTCGGTAACTTTACCTCTTCCGAATAGATAAACCCAGCCCTGCATTCCGTAGTAAGACCATGAAATCATGGTAGAAAAAGCGAATAGAATAACGGCCACGGTTAATACTACCGAAAAGTGTGGAATTACACTGTCAAAAGCCGTTGCGGTAAGCTCAACACCTTCCTTAACTTCTACACCGTATTGAATAATATTATTGTCGAAATTAGTGATTACAATTACTAAAGCCGTCATAGTACAGATAACAACAGTATCAATAAAAGGCTCCAAAAGCGCTACAATCCCTTCGGAAGCAGGATATTTAGTGCGTACTGCGGAGTGTGCAATAGCTGCGGAACCAACCCCAGCTTCGTTTGAAAATGCGCCCCGGCGAATTCCCTGAATCATTACACCCACCAAACCACCGGCAATTCCAAGTCCGCTGAAAGCGCCTTCAAAAATCAAAGCAAAGGCATCGCCTATGTGGTGATAATTTGCAGCTAAAATAATGAGGGCTCCCAAAACATAAATTCCCGCCATAAACGGCACTATCTTTTCGGTAACTTTTGCAATCCGTTTGATACCGCCAATAATTACTACGGCAACTATAATTGCCATTGCAATCCCAAACCATATTGCTGCATTGGTTCCCTGCAATTCAAAAAGTTGAACAAATTGTGCCGCTGCTTGGTTTGCCTGGAACATATTTCCGCCCCCAAAGGAACCACCAATTACAAATATTGCGAAAAGTATGGCGAGCACTTTACCGAGTCCGCCCATTCCTTTCTGGCCAAGTCCTTTTTTAAGGTAGTACATTGGCCCTCCGTAAACGGTCCCGTCAGGTCCCACATCCCGAAATTTTACACCCAGTGTACATTCAGCGAATTTTGATGCCATTCCCAGTAAACCTGCAACAATCATCCAGAAAGTCGCTCCCGGCCCACCGATGGATAGCGCTACCGCCACTCCGGCAATATTTCCTAAGCCTACGGTAGCAGAAAGTGCTGCAGTTAATGCCTGAAAGTGTGAAACCTCTCCATCTGCACTGTCATCGCGAATGGTTTCTATTAAATTTTCCTGTTCGTTTGGCGTAACATCTCCGTAGAGTGTATCAGCTCCGTGCTTCTCTATGTCTTCATATTTTCCGCGAACTACTCGAATAGCGGTACCGAAACCCGTAAAATTTATTAATTTGAAATAGATGGTAAAATAAAATGCGCCACCAATTAACACTATTAACACCCAGGGTATTTGAAAAGACTCAGAAAATGGTATTTCGTAAAATATTAATTCAACAAACCAACCCGTGTATTTTTGGAAAATTTCATCAACTTTCTCAGAAGCAGTGGTATCCTGCGCAAAAGTGATAATTGGAATTAAAAAAGTAATTAGCGAAAGAAGATATTTCTTCATAGTGGATTTTTAAGATGAAACGTTTTTTGAAATAAAACAGAGCAAGATGCTTAAAAAAAACTACAATTTCAAAAAATTAAAAGGAAATTTGTTAACGCTTTCTTAAACGCCGTATTCCCTTTTTAAGTTTTCTATTTGCTCAGGTCGCCCAATTAGTATCAACTTTGAGCTTTTTTGTAACACGAGTGAAGGCTCTGGGTTTACAATGTATTCTCCAGTTGGCGAGCGGTAACCGATGATGGAGCAACCTGTTTTTTTGCGAACATCCAATTCCTTAATAGCCTGCTCCTTGCCATCGGGACACATATTCTCAAATGGTATTTGTTCCACATTAATACTGTCATGTTGCCCTGAAACAGTAAGATTATCCAAAAATTCAACAAGATCTGGCACTACCACCAACGATGCCATATGGTCTCCACCTATTTTATCGGGCATAATTACATTGTCTGCCCCGCCAAGTTTCAGTTTTTTATAACTGGTTTCTTCGCTGGCGCGGCTTATTATTTTAAGATTCTTATTCATCTGCCTCGCTGAAAGGACTATAAATAAATTATCTGCATCATTTGGCGTGGCGCAAATAAGGGTTGAAGCTTTTTTTATTCCAGCTTTTAGCAACACATCGTCCTCTATGGCATTACCGAGAATAAATAGATTTTTTTCATCGGAAAAGCGATCTATAACTTCTTCGTCTTTTTCAATAATAACAAAGGGACGCTTATAGGCCAAAAGCTTTTGGACCGCTTGTTTTCCGTTTCTGCCATAACCGCATACAATTATGTGGCCATGCATGGATTCCAATTTTTTTTGCACTTTTTTCTGTCTTAAAATACCTATGTTCTTACTTAAAATATATTCAGTGATTACCGAAATGGCATACCCTACGATAAAGATACTGGAAATGATGAGAAGCGAAACAAAAACTTTTTCACCCGGACTTAAGGGCATTACCTCTCCATAGCCAACGGTTGTTATAGTGATGACCGTCATGTAGAAAGCATCTATCCAACTATAGTCTGAAAAAAAACGAAACCCAATAACTCCTGTCATAAATACTACCAAGAGCAAAAAAAGAGCAACTGCTATTTTAGAATTAAACATTTGCCTCATAGATCAAAGACGGAGGTTCGTTTCGTATTCACTAAGTCTTTCAAACGCAGTAAAAATGCCATTGTAAGATAAATGGCAAAACCCGCACCCAGAGTGGCAAAGGAAACATAAATAAAAAAAAGGCGGACACTTTTGGCGCGCATGCCTAATCTATCCGCAAAACGGGAGGAAACATAAAAGCCTCTCTTTTCAAGGTAATGACGTAAGGAATAAACGGCTTGTAACATAGCTGCAAATTACACTTTTTCCCTCAAAATTTTTAATATAGAAGAAAAGAAAAAAGTCAGTTTTAAACCAATCTACTTCCTCTTGATTTTGCTTGCGAGCCAATAATAGCATTACCAATGGCGCAGTGCAAGCATTTATTTTTCTCGCAGTATTCACTCTTTAATTGCAATAGGGCTTGGCTTTGGCCAGCGTTTGTTGAAATGTTTTTAAGGGAATTGAATTTTTTCACAATAGTGTTATCTTCAGAAGAAATAGAAAATGCAAGCCTCAGTATTTCCTCAGAAACATCCTTGCCGTTTTGCATTCCATAACAAAACTTCAATGGAATTACTGTATTGATTATCAAAAGATCCATTAAGCTCTTTGAAACGCGCTTTTTGCGCTGTAACGATCCTATCCCAAAATTGTAATGCGTATCCCAATACTCACTGCTGGTTACATTAAATAATTCATAAAATTCATGTACATGCCTTGCCGCAATTACTTTTGAAAATAATTTGGGCTGCCCAAAATAAAGCATGGCAAACTGCGCCAAACGAACCGTGGGAAAGTTTGGCGGGCGAAGCCTGAAAAACTTCGGAACGACTACATTTTCATTATTCAATTGAAACTTATACTTTAAATATTCATAGCGAGATTTCAACGTTTTAAAGTACCAGTCTTCCGCTTCACCTTCTAGCAATCCTGCCTGACCTATTAATAATGCTTCCAAATCTTGCCGTTCATGACTACATTTCTTCACAACGGAAAAATCAATTGATTTTGCGATACTGAAAAAGGAATCGCCATTCACTTTCAACCCGAAGTTTTTGCAAAGCATTCTGAAAAGCAGACTTTCCCAATGGTTTTGGGTAGCTTTCAGTTCTTTTAAAAGTATTTCTTCCTTTTTCTGTAGCCTTTCCAGATAAAGTCTTTCTAGCCAGTTTTCAATGATGAAATCATCGGTTTCCTTAAAATCATTCTCACAATTTATCCATTTGTTTTCTTTGGAAAAAAGTTGTTTATATTGCCCTAGCGTAGTTTTTGGGACGTGTTCCTTTATAATAAACGTTGGAACCACAGAGCCATCGTTTCTATAAATTTCGGCATCGTGCTCCCAAACAACATGGAGTATAACGTTATCATAAGCTGAATCGGTTTCATGGCCATGGGCGTACCAATCTGAGGATTTAATATGGATTTCAATATTGCCGGCCCAAAGCTGACCGCCCAACTCTATTTGTGCGTTAAAAAAATCCGGTCCTGAATTAAGGTTATGGCTCCCTTGATTCTTTATGTGCAAAATTTCACCATTCGAAGTGTAAAGACTGCCCACATCAAACTTCTGAAATTTCCACACATAGTGCAGAAAATCCTCTTTCATTGCTAATAACTTTTAAGGGGAGTCTTAAAATTGAGAGGTAAATATAGTAAAAAATATTATGCTTCTACTTTTTCGTTTTGCATTTTATCCTGCGTATCTACCTGTTTTTGAACTTTTTCAGAAACAGTATCTACATATAGAATACGGTTCCATTTGTATAGCCGTCGCGATAATAATACATACCTAAAAATGCCGACTGCCAAAAAAATTACACATACTGCGAGCGCCACGTAGCCAAGCCATTTTATACTTTCAAAATCCTTTAATTGCAGAATTCCAATTCCGCCGAGCAAAAGATAAAGGGAGGAACGAATATAGGAAAGCAGCGTGCGCTCATTGGCCAATTTGGTACGTTCCAACGCCAATATTTCATTGGTATTTGCTGGAACTGGCTTGGTGCGCAGAAAGCGAAATAATTTTTTAGCCTCGTTTTTCATAGTAGCCTAAAAATAACAAAAATCCCGCTCCATTTATAGTGAAGCGGGATATTATTTTGAATATGAATAAAACTACAAGGCGCGAATAATGTCGTGCTTAGTAATAATATTATAGTTTCCATCACCCAAATCTACCAAAACGGCATTGTTTTCTTTATGGATCAATTTTGAGACTTCTTCAATGGGCGTGCTCTTTTTTACGATTGGAAAAGGTTTGTGCATTACTTCTTTTATGGGAAGGTCGGCCACATTTTTGTTTTCCAAAAATTTACGGAGTAAATCGGTTTCGTCCAAAGCGCCCACAAAACCTGAAGTATCTTCCACTGGAATTTGGCTGATGTGGTATTTTTTCATTCTTTCTATTGCATGCCCTACCAATTCTTCAGTTTTTACAGTAATCAACGGTTTATCAGCGTGCTCTTGAATTAAATCGGAAGCATTTTTCACTTCATCTTCCACAAAACCGCGCTCGCGCATCCATTCGTCATTGTACATTTTACCAACGTAGCGGCTACCGTGGTCGTGGAATAGAACTACCACTACGTCATCTTTCGTAAATTTATCCTTCAGTTGAAGCAAGCCTTTAATTGCTGCACCAGCAGAATTCCCCAAGAAAAAACCTTCCATTTTGGCAAGCTTTTGGGTATAGATTGCCGCATCTTTATCGGTCACTTTCACAAAACCGTCAATCACGCTAAAATCCACATTCTTTGGAAGAATATCTTCGCCAATCCCTTCGGTGATATATGGATAGATTTCGTTTTCGTCAAAAACACCCGTTTCGTGGTATTTTTTGAAAACACTTCCGTAGGTATCAACGCCCCAAATTTTCACGTTTGGATTTTTTTCCTTTAAATATTTTCCAACGCCACTTATCGTCCCGCCAGTTCCAACGCCAACCACAAAATGTGTTACTTTTCCATCGGTCTGTTTCCAAATTTCGGGACCAGTACTTTCGTAATGTGCTTTTGTATTGCTTAAATTATCGTATTGATTTACGTACCAACTGTTGGGAGTTTCCTCTGCCAACCGTTTTGAAGTAGAATAATAACTGCGCGGATCTTCGGGAGAAACGTTTGTTGGGCAAACAATCACTTTGCTTCCCACAGCCTTTAAAATATCAATCTTTTCCTTGCTTTGCTTATCGCTGATTACACAGACCATTTTGTAGCCTTTTACGATTGCGGCAAGCGCGAGGCCCATTCCCGTATTTCCGGAAGTTCCCTCGATGATGGTACCGCCGGGTTTTAATCTGCCATCGGCTTCGGCGTCTTCAATCATCTTCACTGCCATTCTATCTTTTACAGAATTTCCAGGATTGAAAGTTTCGTATTTGGCGAGCACCAAAGCGGGAATATCCCCAACTATTTTGTTGATTTTTACCATAGGCGTATTGCCGATGGTTCCCAATATATTTTCTGCGTATTCCATAATATTTTTTGAGGCGTCAAAGGTACAATTAATAGATGAAAACAAAATGCATTACTTACCCAATACCTATTAATATCGAAATGCTTAATGATTTTTGCCAAAAAATAGAGAATTAGAAGATTGACAAATAAGTATAAGTAAAAGTTAAAGAATATATACTTTAAATACGCTATAAACATACTATATATATACTATATACATACTATATACATACTATAAATATACTATATAAGAATTAAAGATAACTCTCTTATATGTTTAAGCAATACTATTAAAAAGCTATTCCACCTATGGATTCTTCCATAGGTTAGTTGCTTATTTAAAGTTAGAATAGAATTAGGAATTTTAAAAGTGATTGAGTGCCAATTGATTTTATTACTCAAACCGAATCGCCTTCACAGGAGAAATTTTTGAAATGATAAAAGAAGGTATCAAAAGCATTAAAAGACAAAGTAGAAAAGTACCTGCGTTCAAAATTAAAATATAATCCCAACTCAAATAAACAGGCGCTTCGTTAACGTAATAAGTATCTGGATTAAGTTTAAAAACTTTTCCGTATTTCTGAACCAAAAGCAGCCCGATTCCAATAACATTTCCCCAAAAAAGACCGACGCCAATCAAATACATTGCGTTATACAAAAACACTTTCCGCACGCTCCAATCGCTGCTGCCCAAGGCTTTCAAAATCCCTATCATTTGGGTTCTTTCTAAAATCAAAACCAAAAGCGCCGTAATCATATTGATGCCCGCCACTAAAATCATAATTCCAATAATCATTATAATATTGAAATCGAAAAGATCGAGCCATTCAAAAATGGAGGCATATTTCTGGCGGATGGTCTGCGTGTCCAAAGTGCTTGCCGTTTCGTTATAAACTTCTTGCCCAATAGGGATAATTTCATCAAAATCGTTCACAAAAACCTCGAACGCGCCAATTTGGTCGTCTTCCCATTTATTCAATCTTTGAATGTGGCGAATGTCTGTAATTATAAACTGTTCGTCAAACTGCTGAAAGCCACTATTGTAAATTCCCACGATATCAAAACCGCGGCTGCGTGGCGTTTTTGAGACTTCATCGTTCAGGAAGAAAGTGGTCACTTTATCGCCTAATTTTAGATGTAGCCGATTCGCCAAATACTCTGAAATAAGAATATCTTCATTTAAAACACCTTTAAAATCCGGTAGTTTGCCTTCAACCAAATAATCCTTGAAATATTCCCAATCATAATCTTCACCAACGCCTTTTACAACCACGCCTTCAAAATCTGTTTCGGTGCGGATTACGCCGCCTTTTGAAGCAGTGATTTGCACGTGTTTTATTCCTTCAATATTTTTAAAGGTTGGATAAAAGTCCTGTTTTTTTGAAATCGGGTTTTGCGAATCGTTGGAAAAGTTGGTGTCGAAATTCGTAATAATGATGTCGCCATTAAAAGCCGAAACCTTTTCGCGTATCTTTTTTTGAAGTCCAACGCCTGTGGCAATGGAAATTAGCATCATAATAATGCCGAGCGCAATTGCGGTAATTGCAATTTTTATTATCGGTGCCGAAATACTACTTTTATAGTCCTTGGAAGCAATGATGCGCCGAGCGATGAAAAATTCGAAATTCACTACGATTTTATGGGCTTAACTTTTTTCAAAAATACAGTTTTATTGGTTGTTTTGACTATTATTTCCTGCGGAAGTTCGGTTGAGAAGAAAGGAGAAAGAGAAGATATAAAAGAGAATCAAGAAGCAAGAACCAAGAATCAAGACGAACAAATCATCGTTGGTGCGGAGCAGTTTCAGATTTATTCTGAAATTTTGAAAGGTAAAAATGTGGGTGTGGTTGCAAATCAGACCTCTTTTTTGGAAAAAGAAAACCAGCATTTGGTTGATTTTTTGATTTCGAAAAAAGTTTCAATAAAAAAAGTTTTTGCCCCAGAACACGGTTTTCGCGGAACCGCAGATGCCGGCGAACATGTGAAAGATGGTGTTGATTCAAAAACAGGCGTTCCGTTGATTTCACTTTACGGAAGCAATAAAAAACCTTCGCAAGAGCAATTGAAGGGAATTGATGTAATTGTATTCGATATTCAAGATGTGGGCGCGCGGTTTTACACCTATATTTCCACGCTTCATTACGTGATGGAAGCCTGCGCGGAAGCTGGAATTCCGGTTATTGTTTTGGACCGTCCAAACCCCAACGGACATTATATTGACGGCCCAATTTTGGAAACCGAACATCAAAGTTTCGTGGGGATGCACCCTATTCCCGTGGTTCACGGGATGACTATTGGCGAATATGCACAGATGATAAATGGCGAAGGCTGGTTAAAAGATAAAATAAAATGCAAATTAACTGTGGTGGAAATGCAAAACTACACACACGAAACACCTTATGCACTTCCCATAAAACCATCCCCCAACCTTCCGAACGATCAAGCCATAAACCTCTACCCAAGCCTTTGTTTTTTTGAAGGCACATTTATAAACGCTGGTCGCGGCACGGATATGCAATTTCAGGTTTTTGGAGCGCCTAGTTTGCCCACTTCAAAATATACTTTTAAATATACGCCCCAAGCCAACGAAGGTGCAAAAGACCCAAAATTCAAAGGGGAACTTTGCCACGGAAAAGATCTACGGAAAGAACCGCGTTTGAGCAAAATCAAATTGGAATGGTTGATTGAAGCCTACAACGCCAATGGGAAAAAGAAAGATTTCTTTAATTCATTTTTTGTGAAACTTGCCGGAACGGAAAAATTGCAAAAACAAATTGAACAAGGTTTATCTGCGGAAGAAATTCGGGATTCTTGGAAAGATGGGCTTGCTAATTTTCAGAAGATTCGGGAGAAGTATTTGTTATATCCATAAAGCACCCAATCTCAAATTCCAAAGTAACTAATTGATTTATTTTGGAATTTGGTTTTTGTTATTTGGAATTTACCCTTCGTTTCATCTCCTCCACAATATTAAAAGCCGCCGGACAAATGGCTACGTTTTTTATTGTAAGATTTGAAATCTGCTGAAATTTCTTTCTATCCGTATGTGGAAATTCGCGACAGGCTTTTGGGCGCACGTCGTAAATACTACAGTAATTATCGGCTCCCAAAAAAGTGCAGGGAACGCTTTGCAATACATAATCTTTGTCTTCGTCAATCCGCAAATAGGTTTCGATGAATTGCTGCGGTTTCATTCGAAAATGTTTTGAAATCCGCTCGATGTCTTTGTCGGTGAAAAGCGGGCCTGTGGTTTTGCAGCAATTGGCGCAAGTCAAACAATCTGTCCTTTTGAATTCTTCCTCATGCAATTCTTGCATCAAGCTATCGAGATGTTTGGGCGGTTTCTTTTTCAGCTTCGCGAAAAACTTTTTGTTTTCCGCCTCTGCTTCTTTTGCTTTTTGTGGAAGTTGTTTTAGGATATTTTCCATTTCAATTTTCTCTGCGCTCTTTGCGCCTCTGCGGTAAAATTTACACCGCAAAGGCGCAGAGGACGCCTAGTTTAATTATTTGGCTTGGTAAACCATTTCGCCATTGATGAACGTTGCCAAAACTTTTGTATTTGGAAGTTCCTTATCATCAACGTTCATAATATCTTTATCAAGAACCGTGAAATCCGCGAACTTTCCTACTTCAATACTTCCCTTTTCGTTTTCTTCAAAGTTTGCAAAAGCTGCCCAAATTGTCATTCCTTTCAAAGCTTCTTCGCGTGTTAAAGCATCCTTCATTTGGAATCCGTTTTCAGGATAGTTTTTTAAATCCTTTCGGGCAACGGCTGCGTAAAAAGTGTACATCGGGTTTACTTGTTCTACAGGGAAATCGGTTCCCAAAGCAATGCTTCCTGCTTTGTCCAATAATTCCTTATAAGCATAAGCGCCCTTTATACGTTCTGCTCCCACTCTATCCTCGGCCCAATACATATCACTGGTGGCGTGCGTTGGTTGTACCGAAGGAAGAATATTGTTGTTATCATCAAAATAATTGAAATCCCCAGCTGAAATGATCTGCGCATGTTCCACTCTCCAACGTCTATCGGTTTTACCTTCCAATGCTTTTTTGTAAGCTCTCAAAACTGCTATATTCGCTGAATCGCCAATGGCGTGCGTATTCATTTGAAATTCTGAAGCAGCAATTTTTTGGGCTAAATAATCCAAGCTGTCGGCAGTTGTAATCATTGCTCCAAAATGATGAGGCATATCGCTATATGGCTCACGCATTGCGGCACCACGGGATCCCAAAGCGCCATCTGCATATACTTTAAAAGAACGCACGTTTAATCTTTCGGTTTTATAAATTCCGTTGCTTAAATAATAATCACGATTTTGGGGACTGTTGCTGACCATCGCGTACATTCTGAGCTTAAATTTTCCTTCTTTTTGAAGTGCATCAATCAGCTCAATGATATTTCTATCCAAACCTGCATCGTCAACAGTTGTCAATCCGTATTGCAGGCATAATTTTTCAGCTTCCAAAAGTGCTTCGGTGGAAACTTCAGCTGTAATTTCCGGGAAGGTTTTTCCTATTAATCGCATTGGCGCATCAACAATTATACCTGTTGGTTCGCCGTTTTCCAAAACTATTTCGCCTCCGGCAACTTTAGTTTTTGAAGTAATTCCGGCCAATTCCAAAGCCTTTGAATTAACCAACATAGCGTGGCCGTCAATTCTGCGTAAAGAAACAGGTGTATTTGGAAATAAGGAATCCAATTCTTTTTTAGTGGGGAAACTTTTATCATCCCAATCGTTTTGGTCCCAACCGCGACCAATGATGTAAGGCATATTCTTTTCTTCCTGAAAGGCCACCACACGGCCCAAAATCTCTTCAAAACTTGTAGTTCCTACTAAATCTACTTGTTGTAAACTCATACCGAGGCCGTACAAATGCGCGTGTGCATCAATCAAACCCGGAACAACTGTATTGCCTTTTGCATCGTAGGTTTCCTTTATTTTATATTTCAGTTCAAGTTCAGGTTTTAAGCCTATTTCAAGAATTTTTCCATCTTTTACCACAAGTGCATTCGCCGTGCTAAAATCCTTATCAACCGTATAAATGGTTGCATTTTTAATCAATAAATCTGCGGGAATTTTTTCGGGAGCGCACGAAGCAATGGCTATTGCCAATAATAGAAATAGTAGTTTTTGCATAATTGGTTCTCTTAGGGTGTAAAAATAGAAAACATCCGCCAAAGACGGATGTTTTCAGAAATTATAATTTTTTAATGGTTACCAATCAAACTTATAGGTTACTCCTGCCAATCCCTGAATTCCTTGAACAGGGTAATTAAGCCACTTTTCGTAATTATCACCAAAAAGGTTATTTCCCTTTACAAACGCTGAAAGTCTATCCGTGAACCTATAACCAAAGTGAAGATTGGCATCAACGTAGCCATTCAAAGTTACCTCTTGATTTATGGAATTCCCGAAAGGATCATTATTATAAACCAAATCCTTTCGTTCGCCAACATAAAACAAGGAAGCGCCAACGTATAATTTTTCGGTTATGTTGAAATCTGAAAACACCGAAGCCTTTAAATCCGGTAAGTTCCACGCTTCACTTTGTAAATCTGTGCTGTAACTATTATAGGTTCCGTTTATTCCCAATGAAAATGTATTTGAAACCTCCACTTTCAATTCTGCGAAAAAGGCAAGTGTATTTACATCATCATAAACTACATTGAAAGAATTTCCATATTCGTATCCTTCAAAATTTGCGTTGTAAATCTTTAAAGGATTCATTTGAAAAAGCGCCCGGTTTTCATCTTTTCCGTAAGAAGCTCGAACATTGTAGGCAACGGAATTAGAGATTTTCCCTTTAATTCCACCGAAACCTTCGTAGAGTTTTTTGGTAGGCGCAATATTTAAAGTAGGCGAAACAAATGGGTTTTCCTCCTTAAAATTATAATAAGTATTTTGCTGAAGCCCGCCTTCTGCCCCTCCGTAAACAATCACGGTTTCGTCCAATAAACGGTACGAGGCATTCAATTTTGGGTATAACGAAAATTCCGTGTCACTGTTTTCAGAATCCAAACTCACATACCCCGCAACGCCCAATGAAACAGAAAGACCATCATTTACAAAAGTGATGGACGGTGCCAAGCCTGCATTTAAATAACTGTATTTAATGTCTGAAGTGTTTGTGTAATTTCTGTCGAAACTTCCACTTAAATAATCAATATCTCCATCAATATTAAAAGTCAAATTTTCCAACGGAAAAGAAAACTCAGGCTTCAAAGTAGCATTGAATTCCGAAGAGGAAAACGCATCACCCAAATAGCGAATGTTCAAAGCCGCCTTTTCAAAAAACGAATCGTCCAACGCAATACTTCCGCCCGCGTAACCGCTAAAATACATTTGCAACGGATTGATATCAGTAATTACGTTGTCAAGATATGTCACGTAATCCTCGGGCAAACCGTACCAGTTGTATATTTGATGTTCCACGCCCGCATCAAGCCTATAGGTTGCATCTTTTTGTCTGCTTGTGTAATTGGCATCCAGACTGGTATCGTAATATTTATTGTCCAATTTCACATCTTTAATATCTCCTTGTGAGGAATTATGACGAAAGAAAAACCCGGCGTTATCGGTACGGCTGATTTCAAAATTGCTGTAAAATTCGCCCAAAATGGAAGTGTAATTCCCGAAGCCCAGCGTTGCGTAATTATCGTATAATTTAATGGGTTTTGCCTTTTCAACTGTAGTAGCCTTGCCTTTCGCAGGTGTAAAAGTAGAAGCCACAGGAACCGAGAAAATGCTGTACTTCACCTCCTTTTTTGTGGTTGAAATGGAATCGTTCAATTCAGGAGTTTCCTTCACTTTAAAGGCATCCGAAATTGTAGGGGTATATGGTTTTACGATATTTACAACCTCCGGATCGAGTTCTTTTTCCTGCGAAAACATCGAAAGATTGAACAATAATATTGTTGCGATTGAAAATAATACTATGCGTTTCTTTGACATATTTATAGTAATATCGTTTTAAAATAATTGCTTAGTTTCCGCCGGTTTCAACGGAAGAATTGGTTTTTGCCTCTGCGTTTTTGATTACTGCAAGCTCGGCTTTTGCTTCTTCAACTACTTCTGGGAAATCGGTAAAGTTTTTGGTAACGCTTTCCAAAATATAGGTCGCTTGGTATGCATCCTTCAAAGCGTAAAAATTCTTCGCCATCAGCACCAAACCTTTGGCGCCGTAGAGTTTGTAGCCTGAATAATCCTTCGCCAATTTCTGCACGGAAGCATTTGAGCCTTCAAAATTTCCTTCTTTATTTTTGAAATAGGCATCGTAATAAAGCGCTTCGGCAGCAAGGGCACCGGTTGCAATTTTCTGAACTTCGTCGTAAGCGGTTTTGGCTTTTGCCTCGTTATTGGTCTTCATCGCCGAACGGGCGATGATTACCTGTGCATCACTTTTAATTGAATTGTCAATCTTTGAATTTTGAAGCACTTTTTCGGCATAATTTACAGCTTCGGCATATTGCTTCAATTCATACGAAGCCTTCATACTGTTGGTCTGCGCAAAGATGATATTCTGCGGAAAATCGGCTTCGGCTTCCAAACGCTTCAAATATTTTAAGGCATTTTGGTAATCCATTTTACCCAAATACAATTCCGAAACACGCGCCAAGGCTTGTTCTGTAAATTCACTTCGCTCGCGGTTCACCACATATTCAAAATGCGGAATGGCTTGATCGTTTTTTCCGTCAGCGAAATAAATCTGACCCAAATAAAAATGTGCGTTTAAAGCGTGCTGCCCATTCGGGAATTGTTTTAAATAATCCTCAAATCTACCTTTGGCTTGACTCTGGTTATTCTCCAAATACGGTTGTTCCGCCGCCAAGTACGTAGCATCGTCAAGTTCAGTGTCGCCCATTTGCACATAATCCAAGGTTTTTACCCAACGGGCGTATTCGTCAACATTTCCTTGGTCTATGTAAATTATTTTTGCGGAAGAAACAGCCTGCAATGCTTCGGGCGTTGAAGGAAAGTCCTTCGCCACTCTTTTGAAAATTGCCAACGCATCGTTGCTCTTTCCGGTATTGTCATAAATCAAGGCTTTTTTCAACAATGCTTTTGAAACAAAACTGCTATTTGGAATATCGCGAACCAATTGATCGTAAGCCGAAATAGCTTCGCTGGTTTTGTTTTGCGCCACGTAGGTATTTCCCAATTCATATAAGGCATCATCGCGATAAACGGATTTATTATACTTTTTTATGAATGTGATAAGCTCTTCGACTTTTTTCTCGCTGCGATCCACAAAACCATAACTAATGGCTTTTTGAAACTGTGCATAATCATTATCGCCGCCCAAATCGATTGCGGCGTTGTAGTTTTCCATTGCCGGCCAATATTGGCTGGTCACGAAATAGCTGTCGCCCAATCGCAGGTATGCGTCCTTTTTTCGGGTTGTTTCAGCGGAAGAAGAACCTACGTAACTTTTGAAATTTGAAATAGCTTCAGTATAATTTTTAAGTTTGAAATGGTTGTAGGCTAAATTGTATTTCAAGTTTTTATATTCTGAAGTATTCTGCGCGCCCGGCATTTGTGCAAACTTTTTATAGCCAGCCAACGATTTTTCAAAATTTGAGAGTTGGTAATCGCTTTCGGCCTTCCAATAGGTTGCGCGCGCTGTGAAATCCCGGTTTTTGGGATATTTCAGGCTTTTGTCAAAAAACGACATCGCTTCGTTGTAATCAGCTTCATTATACAATTCAATTCCACGGTAAAAAGCAACTTTTTGATAGGCGTCTTCATCCGCAAAATTTTTGTTATTTTCGAGCAAATCTAACGCCTCTTTGTAATTTTTTGAAGTGATGTAACTGTCGATCAACAATCGTTTCAGTTCGTCATTATTGGAGTTGTTCGGATATTTTTCAATAAACGAAAGCAAAACTTGGGGCGTGCTTTTGTAACTATTACCAATCTCGTAACTCAATTTTGCATAATTGAGATAAGCATCTTCTTGAATTTCGGCACTAAAATCCATTTCCGAAGCATTTTTAAAAGCATTCAATGCCTCCTGTTTTTTGTCGAGTTTTAGATAACTCTCAGCCAAATGGTAATAGGCGTTTTGGGCAACGGCGTTCTTTCCGTCAACAATTTTGTTGAACTCGCCAATGGCGCTTTCGTAATCGCCCTGTTTGTAATAGGCATAGCCCAACTGGTAGTAATCGGTGTTGTTCCATTTGCCGCGCAGTCCTTTGTATTCCTTTAAAAATGGAATGGCTTCGGCATATTTTTCAAGATTGAAATAACTTTCCCCAATAATTTTGGAAAGCTGACTTTTCTCCTGCGGGCTGGATTTATCAAACTGCTCCTTCCCCATTTCGATAGCCTTTTCAAAATTTCCGAGCTTGAAATTCATATCGGCTTGGTAATAACTAAGATCTTCGGAATAGCGCTCCTCTCCTTTTACCTCTTCAAAATTTTTATTGGCTTCTTCATAATCATCGCCTTCGTAAGCGATAAAACCTAGATAATACTTCGCCTGCGAGCCATATTTCTGTGAAGTTGAAACTTTGTTGAAATAACTTTTCGCCTCGTCATATCGATTCGCCTTAAAATAGACGTACCCGTTATTGAAATTGAAACGTTCCTGCTCGCTTCGACTCAAATTTCCCGTATCAACTTTTTCGTACCATTTTTGGGCGTAGGCATATTTTCCGTTTTCAAAATAATAGTTTGCTACATCTATATACGCTGAATTTCGCTTTAAGCTTGTGGGATATTTCTCCACAAATTCCTCCATCAACTGGTCGGCATTTTGCTGGTTGAGCCTCACCGCCGCATTCGCAATATAATAGGCACAATCGCTTTGCACGGTTTCATCATCGCTGCTGTTTTTTATTTTGTCGAAAAGAATTTGCGCAGCCAAATATTGCCCGTTATTGTAGAGTTCCAGCGCTTGGTTGAAATCGGCGAGGTCATTTGTAAAGACCGCTGTTTGCTGCGAAAAGGATGAAAATGAAAGGAATAGGAAAAGTGAAAAAACAAGAAAATTCTTTATCATTATTTACAGTTTTTGTGGCGTAAAGATATTTAACTTTAAATGTAGCTTTTGGCGATACTGTAATTTTTTAAGGTTTAATTAACGAATGTTTTTTTGAAGAATTTTCATAGGAATATAACGCTATAAATGGCAATAAATTACATTTCAGATTTTTATGCAAATATTCCTTATTTTTAAGAATTAGAATTTCATTTCAAAGATTTGAATGTCAATTGAAAGGTGGCGAAATTTAGGGGAAAATATAGAATTGAATCCATCCGCGCCCAATGGTGGAATTACGGCTGGAACGGCACCTATTTTATAACCATTTACACCAAAAACAGGAATCATTATTTTGGGGAAATAACGAATAGGAAAATGGTTTTTTCATCCTTGGGGATTATTGCGGATATTTTGTGGCACGAAATTCCAAATCATTCAAAATTCGTTTCGTTGGGCGAATTCGTGGTTATGCCCAACCATATTCACGGAATTTTATTGATTGATAAACCGGATAACCCGACGGATAAAGGGCATGCCCCCGGTGTAGATACAGGGCATGCCCCCGGTGTTGTATATACAGGGCATGCCCTGTATATACCGGGGAAAACCCTATTCCAAAATATCGGAAAAAACACCATTTCGTCCATCGTAGGTTCGTATAAATCGGCGGTAACGCGCCACGCCAACCGATTGGAAATAGAAAATGGTTGGCAGGCGGGGTTTCACGACCATATTATTCGCAACCACGCGGAATATAACCGAATTGAAAATTATATTATCAAAAACCCACAAAATTGGAATGATGATAAATTCAATAATTAATGCCAGACGTATGGGTTGATTGATTGATTGATTCATAGAGACAAGGCATGCCTTGTCTCTGCCTATTGCTATTGTTTACGCTTGCGATGGTAAAAATCAAAAACGTTTGATTCAAAAAATAACCCCTATTTTTATAAAAATTATTTGTCATGAAAAAATTGTTACCTAAAATCGTAATTACCATTGTTCTGCTGTTTTGTTTTTCCGCCACAGCACAGCGCAATCCTTTTAAAAATCTTTCTGAAAAGGATGGAAAAATAGGCATTGGCACAACTATTCCCGATGAGCTTTTGACCGTAAAAGGAAAAATCCACACACAGGAAGTTTTGGTGGATCTGGACGGCGCCGTTGCTCCGGATTATGTTTTTGAGACCTATTATAATGGTTTTTCCGAAATGATGCCAAATTACAGTTTGATTTCCTTGGAAGACCTGGAAGCATTCTTAAAAGAAAACAACCATCTGCCAAATGTACCTTCTGCGGAAACGATGGAAACCGAAGGAATTTCATTGAAAGAAATGAACCTTCTTTTGCTACAAAAAATTGAAGAATTGACACTTTATACGCTTCAACAGCAAAAAGAAATAGATGCTTTGAAAGAAAAAACTTCAGAAAAATAAATATGTTGGCAGTAATCAGTTGCAGTTTGAAGTAATTCAAATTACTTTTGAAATCGAAATCGTAAATCTATAATCCCAATGGCCGATACCGTATTATTTTTAAAAGATGCTTCCATCTATCAAGGTGACAATTTAGTTCTTTCTGATGTCTCCGTTTCAGTGGAAAAAGGGGAATTTGTGTACCTAATCGGGAAAACCGGAACCGGAAAAAGTAGTTTTATGAAAACGCTTTACGGTGATCTTCCGCTTCAGGAAGGGGAAGGCAATATTGTAGGATATGATTTGGCAACTTTGAAAGAAAAAGACATTCCTTTTTTACGAAGAAAATTGGGCGTGGTTTTTCAGGATTTTAAACTTTTGAATGATCGCACGGTGCGCGATAACCTCAACTTTGTTTTGACAGCAACGGGCTGGAAAGACAAAGCCGCCATGGAAAGCAAAATTAACGAGGTGTTGGATAAGGTGGATATGAAAACCAAAGCCTTTAAATACCCTTACCAACTTTCGGGCGGGGAGCAGCAGCGCGTTGCCATTGCGCGTGCTCTTTTAAATGATCCCGAACTTATCTTGGCAGATGAGCCCACGGGAAACCTAGACCCACAAACTAGTGTGGAAGTAATGGAAGTTTTGCGCGAAATAAATAAAAATGGCAACACTATTTTAATGGCAACGCACGATTATGCATTGCTGCTGAAATATCCTTCCAAAACCTTGAAATGTGACGAAAACCAGATTTTTGAAGTAGTTCAGAAAACGGTTTAATCATTTAGAATATTTGGATCGCGAAGCTGAAGTTCACATTCTTTTTTGAGCGAAGGGTCAATTTTGAGATGAATTTTCCCATTGGAATTCGGTTTTAAAATTGTGTTTTCAGAAATTACAATTCTTTTTTTGGATGTTAATTTCAAGGAAGAATCTTCCGTGAATTTTTGATTTCGCATCACAACTTCAGAAATAGAGGTGAGTTTAAAATCCCACCGACTGAAACGCTGGTTTTCAATTTTTACGCTGCCTTTTTGGGCAAACATATCAAAAACCATTTCCACGGCCCGACCAGAATTTAAAATTCCAGCACCATACATTCCTGCGTAGGGTTTGTTAACCTCAATGTCGTCAATATTCATAGCCGTCATTTTTAAAATACTCTCCACCTCATCTGCCGGCAGACAAGGGTAGAGAGAAAACATTAAGCCGATTGTTCCGGAAACCAAAGGGGCGGAAGGCGAGGTAGCCTCAAAAGGTATATTGGAAATTTTGTTTGTCCTTAATGTTTTGGCCAATTGTACAATACCTACCGATGGGGCCAATAGATCCACATCCTTATTTAGCGTTGTTATGGAAATAGGCCATATTTTGGCTTTACCTTTCAGATCATTACCTTCAAAACCTACTGTTCTCCCCACATGACCTCTAATATTTTCTGCATAATACTCACCAGAATCTAACTGTATAATGTTGTCCTCTATACTATCGTATTTGAACATTCCTGAAGAAACTGAAATTACATGATCATATGAGGCGGGGTAATAAGACTTTTGACCAAAAGTGACACTCCATGGCTTATTCCCGGCGGAAGCTACAATCACAGTACCCTGTTTGAGCAACTCGTTGATCCCTTCCTGTATTTTTGGACTTGAAAAGCTACTAAGCCAGCTACAATTTATAACCTTGGCACCAGCATCTGCCAACTCTGTAAAAATGCTCAACGCCTTTGAGCTCCCATACGTGGTTGCGTAAATACTACAATCATAACAAACGCCAGGCACACCATAGCTGTTATCGCCCTGACCAACGGCTATTGAAGCCACGCTGCTACCGTGCCCCTTAACATCATACGATTTTTTTAATACGGTAATCTTCCCTTTAAATTCCGCATTTGTTGTATCAATAATGCCATCAGATATTCCAACAAAAGTATTTCTATCTCCAGTGGTATAATACCAAGCTTTGGGCAATTCTAGAAAATCCAGATAATCCAAGCTTACTTTAAAACCCTTGCTATCTCCAATGGTACTAGTAAGCCCGTAGTCATTGGGCTCAAATATTTTCCTGTCCTCCTTTGAAATTATTTCACCAGATTCAAAAATATCGGCCATGTTTATCAGCAAATCGTGCAACAGACTTTTTTTGTCTGCTATCACAAAAAAAGTTTTGTTTAAGTTTTCCCTTATGGCATTTTTCTGAGTCTTCTTGAATGCTTTTATAGTGTAATTTTGAAGTCCAGCACTCAGTTTGGGATCTTGCCCGGTATATATTAAATAATCACCCTTTTTTTCAAATGAAGGTGAAAAGGAAGTATCGCGTGCCCGCAGATAAAACCAAGCTTCTTCCTGTGCATTTACAGAAAAAATTGATGCAATGAGAATAAAGAAAAGCAACAGATTGCGCACGAACTTTTTTTTAAAGATACTTTTTTTCTAAAGTATAGGCTAATTTAAAAAAGGAGTCTTTAGTAGGATGTTGGATTTGCTTTCACCCTAAAAAAGTTTGCTGTATTTTAGCGGCATGTACCAAACCCTAAAAAAGATAGCACTTTCCGTGTTACCAAAAAAATTCCTTTTTCAAAATGAGGTGTTTTTCAGGTCGTTATTTGCATTTCACCTCCACGGAAAAAAATATGAATGTACTGTCTGTGGGCGAGGTTTAAGAAATTTTATCGCCATTCCGGACGGAGATAAGCTCTGTCCATTCTGCGGCAGCCGTTCACGAACTCGCAGACTTTATTCTTACCTAACCGAAAATAGTTTACTGAATGGAAAAGTACTCCATTTTTCACCTTCGCGAAGTGTTTATAGAAATTTAAAGAAAAACCCGAATATTGAATATTTCAGCACCGATTTTGAAGATGAATTTTTGGCAGATTATCAGTACGACATTACTAAAATTCCTTTGGAGAATAATTTTTTTGATCTCATAATCTGTTATCATATTTTGGAGCATATTGAAAATGATTTAAAGGCGATGGAGGAGCTTTTCCGTGTTTTAAAACCAAAGGGAACATGTATTATCCAAACACCATTTAAGGAAGGGGAAATTTATGAGGATTTCTCAAAAAAAACGGCGTCAGAAAGATTGGCAGCCTTTGGGCAGGAAGACCACGTGCGCATTTATTCTGTTGAAGGATTGCGGCAACGTTTAAAGGATAGCGGTTTTCAAACTATTGAAATCAAAACTTTTCCGGGAAATGAACGTTACGGCTTTATGGAAGAAACCGTTTTAATCTGCAGAAAATGATTTCCGTATTAATTCCAACCTATAATTACAATGTGCTTTCGCTGGTGGAAAATCTGCAGAAACAGTGTGAAATTGCAACTGTAGCTTATGAAATAATCGTACTGGACGATGCTTCCACCAATAAAAATTTCTTAGAAGAAAATAAAAAAATAAATTCCATAGAAAACTGTAGTTTTCAGGTTTTGGGTGAAAATATTGGCCGAAGCAAAATCAGGAATCTTTTGGCCGAAAAGGCCAAACACAATTGGCTGTTATTTTTGGATGCAGATACTTTTCCTTCTTCTTCAGAATTTATCATGAACTATCTATCGGCCTTTTCAAAAGGAAGTTCGGTTATTTTCGGCGGAATAAAGTATCCGGAAAATGTTTCGGAAAATTTCAGTTTGAGGCACAAATACGGGACCGATCGGGAAAGTCTTCCACTTGCGGAACGTGTAAAAAATCCCTGCCTAAGTTTTATAACCATGGGGTTTGCCATAAAAAAGGAAATTTTCAAAATTATACAATTCAACGAAAAACTTGCGGGATATGGTTACGAGGATTCCGTATTTGCGAATCAGCTTCAAAAGAATAGTATTTCCATTTTACATATAGACAATCCGGTGATTCACTTGAATTTGGAAAGCAACGAGGATTTTATAAAAAAATCTGAGTTGGCACTTCAAAATTTGTTGAATTTTTATAAAAGGGGAGCAATAGAAGCAGATACGGTGAAAATCTTAAAAACGTATTTAAAATTAAAGAATCGCAACTTATTGTTTTCGGTAAGAGGGTTTTTCAGTGTTTTCAGAAAACCCATGCTCAAAAATCTGTATTCACCAAAACCTTCACTTTTCCTTTTTGATTTGTACCGCTTGGGGTATCTTAGTTCCATAAAACCAAATGATGCCTAGATTTTCAGTAGTCATATCGGTCTTTAATAAAGAAAAGTACATTGCCGATACTTTGAAAAGTGTCTTGGCCCAGACTTTTACAGATTTTGAAGTAGTGATTTTGAATGATGGTTCAACCGACAAAAGTGAAGCTGAAATTTTAAAATTCAACGATCCGCGTATTCGGTATTTTTCAAAGGAAAACAGCGGGGCATCTGCCGCACGAAATTTTACGATACAACAGGCAAATTCAAAATATATAGCATTAATGGATGCCGATGATTATTGGTATCCATTCTATTTGGAAGAGCAAAATAGATTGATAAACCAATTTCCCAATGAATCCGTTTTTGCCACCGCTACCGAAATAAAGCGCAACGGAAAAACTTTTAAAAATAGTTATTCCATTAAGACCATTGGAACGGATGCTGTGGTAGTAGACTATTTTGAAGCCAGCCAATTGGATTCGGTATTGTTGAGTATTTCCACTGTACTTAACAAGAACGTATTTGAAGTGGCAGGTTGGTATGACCCCAAAATAAAAAGTGGCGAAGATACTGATCTTTACGTGCGTATTGGGTTAAAATACACAATTGTTTTTAGTCCAAAAGTTTGTGCCACTTACGTAGTTCGAAAAAATAGCTTGTTCCAAAGTGTAAAAAATCTGGAAGAAAAAGCCAATTTTGAGGCCTATGAAAATTACGAAAAAAACAATCCCGCGCTTAAAAAATTTCTGGATTTAAACAGATATTCCCTTTGTATTTTGGCAAAAATAGAAGGTAATAAAGATGCTTTTCAGAAAAATTTTCAGAAAATAAATCTGGAAAACCTTAGTAAAAAACAGCAGTTTCTACTTCGGCAGAATAAAACAATTTTGAAATATCTTTCAAAAACGAAAGATAATCTGGAAAAGTTAGGCCTGCGTTTAGGTACTTTTAAATAGCTTAAATTCGTCATATTCCCGAATGTAATCGCTTTCCAAAAATCTGCCGGATGAGAGCACTAAACACACTGCGCCTGAGGAGAAATTTTCAAGTTCCCGCCATATTCCCGTAGGTATCAATAATCCCTTATTTGGTTTATTGAGAGTAACGGATTTTTTGTTTTCCCCATCATCCAAAATAACTTCAAAACTACCACTAAGGGGTATCAAAAATTCCTGTTGCTCCTTGTGGGCGTGACCGCCGCGATAGGCACCGCTGGGCACATCGTACAAATAATAAACGCGTTTTACGGCGTAAGGCAAAAAACCTTCTTCCACTACCGACAAATTGCCACGCGGATCGGTTATTTTGGGAATTTCAATTAAATCGATATTTTCTATTTTAGTGTAGGGCATGCTGTAAAGTTTGGTTCCATTTTTCAGAAATGGTCTGCATTGAAAATTTTTCAACGGATGGTCGGGCGTTGTTTTTCATAGTTTTATACATTCCTTCATCAAAGCAAATTGTTTGCAACGCTTCCGCAAATAAAGATAAGTTTCTTTCGGCAATCAGCAATCCGTTTTTTTTATGCTGCACGATTTCCGAAGGCCCCGAAACTACGTCCAATGAAACCACGGGCGTTCCCAAAGAAAGTGATTCCACAAGCACCATCGGAAATCCTTCGTATTTGCTGGTAAGGGTTACACAATGCGATTTTTTGATAATCTCAAAAGGGTTTTTTGTAAATGGCAAAAACAAAATATGCTGCGCACCAAGTTGTGAAGCCGCTAAACCTTGGAGCATCTGTTTGTCTTTCCCATCGCCCAAAATGACCAATTTATAATCCTTTTCCCAAACCTTTGATTGCGAAAAAGCTTTAATCAAAAATGAAAAATCCTTTATGGAATCGTCCATTCTGCCATAAGAAAGTATGTATTTTTTGTTTTGAAGGATTTCAGGGAAATTTCCAGCTTCTTCCGCCCAGGTAGGATTGAAAGCATTGTGGATGGTAACGGAATTTGTGATTCCTTCTTTTTTAAGAATTTCGTTTTCAATATATTCAGAAACCGCAACGTTCAATATATTCTTATTATAGATTTTTGAAAAAGCCGATAAATTTTCAGTGAGATATTCAGTCTTTTTTGAACTGTGTACCACATATATTTTATTCAATTCACGATAAATAAATTGAGAATAAAATTTCTCGCGGTCAAAATTATTTTTGGGTCGGTGGTCGATAACTACATCAAAATTTTCCTTTTTTAAATAATTTCGAAATTTTCGGAAACGCAGCAAACGCTTCACCATCGAATCCTTTTCGGTTTTCAGCTTTCCCAAATTCAGCAATTTTCCGCTGTATGGATAATCAATTTCATCGTTCAAAATAACCAAATGCACTTCGTGACCGTAAGATTCCAGCATTTGTGAAAGCATGGCGCAAGACCGCTCCAACCCTCCTTTTGCAAGTGAAATGGAAACAAGACACACTTTAAATTTCTTTTGGGTGGGCATCGTCAATTATTGTGTATTTTTGATTGCACAACGCAAATATAGCTTTTATGAAAATACTTTTGGTGGGCGAATACAGCAGGTTGCATAACTCCTTAAAAGAAGGGTTGCAGCAATTGGGCCACCAGGTAACGTTGGTTTCGACGGGCGATGATTTTAAAAAATTCCCTTCAGACATACTTTTAAAACGGAAATACGATTCCGGATTTTCAAAAAAGATTAAGGTCCTGCTCTTTAAAATCATGGGTTTGGATATTACTTCCATTTCACTTAAAAATCAATTTTTTCGGGAAAAGGAAGTTTTCTCCGGTTTTTACTTTGTGCAACTTATAAATGAAAGCCCGTTTGGCTTGCAGCCGAAATATGAAAAAGAAGTTATTTCTTTTTTAAAAAAAAACAATACAAAGCTATTTCTACTTTCCTGTGGCACAGATTACATGAGCGTGAAATATGCTTTTGAAAAAAAGTTTCGGTATTCAATTTTCAGTCCCTATTTTGAAGGGAAAATATCTGAAAAAGAATTTTTTCCTGCTTTGAAATATTTAAAAGCCGACTACAAAGAATTACACAATTTTGTTTTTGAAAAAGTAGATGGAATTATTGCTTCCGATTTAGATTATGACATTCCGTTGCAACAACATTCAAAATACTTAGGACTTATACCAAACCCCGTAAATACTGAAAAGTTAAACTATCTACCCCTTCCCGTTTCTGAAAAAATTATCATTTTCCACGGCATTAATCGGGCAAATTATTTTAAAAAAGGAAATGATTATTTTGAAGCTGCACTGAAAAAAATCCAGCATAAATTTTCCAATAATATTGAAGTGATAACCGTTGAAAATGTTCCCTATTCCGAATACATCGAAAAATACAATTCAGCGCATATAATTTTGGACCAAGTGTTTGCGTATGACCAAGGTTATAACGCTTTGGAAGCCATGGCAAAGGGAAAGGTAGTTTTTACCGGTGCCGAAGCGGAGTTTTTGGAGCATTATAATCTAAAGGAAGATGAAGTGTGCATCAACGCCCTTCCCGATGTGGATTATTTATTCCAAAAAATGGAAGACCTAATTTTGAATCCCGAAAAATTACAAACTATTTCAAAAAATGCACGGGCGTTTATTGAACGGGAACACCATTATATTTCAATGGCCAAGAAATATTTGAAAGTTTGGAATTCTAATTAAAAAGGCAAATCGATTGCTTCCGGCTTTATAAAATCCTTGGAATACGGGTTTTCCAAAAAGCTGAGCGGCGGCTTTTGAAATTGTAGGATATCCTCCCGCTCAATGCCGTAAACGCTCCAATAGTTGGCGAGCAACTGGGCAAAAATATCCTCGTCCCAAAACCCGAAAATAGGCTTGCTTCCCTTTTTTTCAATAGGAATCGCTTCTATAGTAATTGCATTATCCTTCCTTTCAATTTTGTATTCCGGGTTATACTGTAAGATATAATCGGAGTAATGGAACCGGGCGTACAATTCCTCAAACTGGATAGGGTGCAAAACCTGGCCTTTCATTTTTTCGAGTAACTCTTTTTGCTTTTCGGCAATTATACCATTGTCCTGTAAGCACGCAACAAAGCCAAAACCGTTTACCCCAAATGAAAACAGCAGATTGATGGCATCATCGCGATAGCTGAAAATATCGGCCGAATATTTCAGTGGAAACACCACTATGCTCCACGGCTTTCTTCCAACGAAAGAAACCGACTCAACAATGGATTGGAGCATCAAATGGAAATTCCCGAACCGCTGTTTCAACTGCGTGGAAAGGGCAAACTCCTCCCCTTGCCGCAGCAATCGGTCGCGTTCGTACCGCATTTCATAATAAAGTAGGCCGTACAACATTCTGCCCGTCCATTGAAAGATGAGCAGTTCGTCCAGCGCGGCCATTCCCTCGTAGTCTTTTTTGTAGGCGGCCTGAATTTTTTCATCCAGTGCGTCAAAGGCATTTTTTACCTCTGGGGAGCAGGGCAATTCCAAATCGGCATATACGTAGGTTTTCTGCTTGTCCATCATTTCGATGCGCTCATCGCCAAACTTAAATTTGTCCATCAACCATTGTGGAAACACTGGCATTTTTTCGGTAGTGAGCGCTCCCGAAAGAAAGCAGAAATGTTCGTCAAAAATTAAATCGTCAAAGGGATTGTATAGGGAAAGTGGCATAGGAGTAAAAAATGGAAGGCTGAAGATTTATTTTTGCAAAGATAATTATATAGCCCCGATTACGTCTTTTCTAAATTATTTTATTATCAAATATTTCTCTAAAATATCCTGTTCACCAAGCCAATCTCGCGATATATTTTCCTTTAATAATTTTGCCGGTATCCCTCCTATTAAGATATTCTCCCCGAGCTTTGAATAGTCCTTATTACACAATGTATTTGAGGCTATAGTACAGTAATTGGGCGTTATAGTTTTCTGCATTATTGAAACTCTATTGCCAATAAAATTGTAGTTTCCTAATTTAATGGTGCCATCCATCGGATATTTTTCGTTCGTTTGAGTGTTAATCATTTGATGAAAATTGGTATCTATTACCTGCGATTCTGATCCAATTCGAGCATAATCGCCGAATACAATTTTATTTTTACAAATTAACTTACCTCTAGAAGCTAGGGATGCCATATGTCCAAATTCACAGTATGCATTATCTGATATGTATATAAAATAATCTTTACCAAATTGAATATGTCCTTTAATTACAAATGTTCCATTTAAGAAAAGTTCGGAAATGCCTTGAAATTTTGTATTCATTTCATATGGCTGTCCAAATCCGATCATCGCCCGTTTAATAGGAGCTTTAATTATAATCTTACCACGTATTGCGCAGAGTTTTACTGGTCCATAGAAAAAAACAGGCAGCTTCCGGGCCGTTTTTACGGGAAACATCCTGAAATTGAAATAAATGGTTTTTATCCAATTCACCGAGAGGTAAAACCTAAAACTCTCGCGGGTATTTCGATATGTTCTTTTTAACGAGCCGACCATTATTTTCTTCTAAAAATCTTTCGGAATAATTCCTTTATGTCCATTTTTCTATCCAATTGGATGTATGAAAATACAAAAGAAAAACCAGCCATAACTATTAACAAACCATATTTAAGATAGGAATATTCTATATAGGTCAACAAAAATGAAATTCCACATATTAAAACACAAATGCCGAAGATGCCGTAAAAGCTTTTATTAAAATAGAAATCATATCGTGTTTTTGTAATCATCCGCAAGCCTATGAAATGAATGATATAATATAATAAAAAACTAATCCCCAAGCCTTCCAAACCGCCAAAATAATAGCCGGAAAGATTCATTATTAAGAGTAAAGCATTAAACCCGATTGCCGTTTTCATAAAAAGTCTTGAGTCACCTTTCGCTATTAAGATGTATCCCATGGAAAAGGAAACGGCTTTGAATACCATTCCCAAAATACCCCAACGAACCATATCTATTATCGGTACAAATTCATTGGAATATAAAAGCACAATAATGAATGGCGCGGCCGCCAAAAAAATTACTATAATTGGCAGAATGAGAAGAATAGCGATAAAAGCTTGTTCAAGAACGGTTTGGCGTATGGCTTCAATCCTATCGGAAATTGCAGATAATCTCGGAAAATAATCCGTTTCCATAGCCGTAAAGACCAGCCCCACATATGCATTCAGAATAACAAACCCGGCGTTGTATAGACCCACTTCCGACAGCCCCCCAGTTTGGCTAATAAAGATTTGAATAATATACGCTACCAAAAGACCGATCATACTGCTAATGCTCAGCGTAAGCCCCAATTGCACCATTGTTTTTCCTTCAACAAAAGCTTCCCTGTTGGTAAGTTTAATGGTAGCAACCTTTTCACTATGGGCGAAATAATAGGTAAAAATAAAAACGATAAAAGAAGAAATTATTATTGCAGGTACAATGGCGTCAATTCGGTAAAAATAATACAGGGGAAGCGTAATGAGCAGTGCCAAAAGATTTCCATACAGATTCGCCTTTGCAAGTTTTTTTAATTTTCGAAGGCCTTGCAGTATTGCCAACTGACCATTGGAAAGCTGTTTAAAAAACAGTGCCAAAGAAATCCAGACAAAGGATAGGGTATATTCCTTTGAGTCAAAGGCAATCTCACTCCACCACGGAGCGCCCGCAAGCATAATTACACTGCCCAAAATAGCGGTAAACCACACTAATCTCTTCACAATTTGGATGGTGCGTGCGGTACCTTCAGGTTGTGCGTTGGCATGACTGAAGGAAATATCCTTTACGGCACTTCTGTCCAATCCCAAATTGGTCATTCCGTTGATGAGGCCTATGGTCGTGTTCAAAAGCGTGGCGATGCCAAAACCCGCAGGGCCTATCCACAAGGCGATAAATTTTGAGCGAACTATGGAAATCAAAATATTGAATACCTGAACCCCCCCAAAAAGCGAAGTGGCCTTAATTACCTGTCTGTAAGAGTTTTTAGAATCAAGCATGCAACAAAATTGGTTTCAAAGCTATCTAAACTTTACCTGATTTTTTCCTTTAAAATTTACTTTCTTTGTTTTTTAAAATATCTGAACACTAAAAATGAAACAACAAAAAAATAAAGCACATACCTGATAAAATGTGCGATTACAATTCCCTCAACTCCATACGGAGCAACAAGCAATTGGGCCAGCACATAAAAAAGCGCCAATGAAAAAAGCTCCGAAAATATAAAACTTCGCACTAATTTTTTTGCCAAAAACTGGTTTAGAAGCACCAAAGACGCGAGCCTAATAAAATCTCCTATCAGCTGCCATTTAAAGAGTGGCGCCATTTCGGTCAATCCTGGATATAACAATTCAATTATAAGGTGTCTAAAAAGATAAACCAGAATCATACCTGCGGCAAATAGCGGCAAAATGGTTTTATAAATATTGAAAACTTCTTTCTTAAAATTATTTGCGGAATAGATTCCCGCAAATTTGGGAAGCACATATAATGTAAAAAGGGAACCTGAAAAAACCATATAATTTTTCGAAATAAAAGTCATATTGGTCCATACCCCGGCGTCCCGTCCTGACATTCGTTCTTCCAGCATGCTTCTTATATCTATTTCCACAAGAGGTAGTAAAATGGAACTCACAAAGGACATAACCGTAAACGCAAAAAGGCTTTTTGCCATAGGGGATTTCAATTTTATATCCTTGAAACTTATGTAGCCACGCAGTACTCTGAAAAAAAAGAAAAGCAGGACCAATACCTGAATTATCGGCGTAATACTAATAGCTATCAGCACCCCGTCCAAATTGTACTGGAAAAGAAACAACAGAGTTAATGACACCGTAAGCAGGTAACTGACCAAATCGATTTTTGCAAACTTTTTGTATTCGGACAGTCCGTTTATAACTCCATTAAAAACGCGTTGCACCGCGATGAAGGGAATAATAACAGCAGTTAATTTAATTATATATGAAAATTCATTTGAGGCAAAAAGATAATCGCTGATGAGGTCTGAAAACACAAGCAGCGTGATACAGCTACCTAAAACACCAAATATGGTAAAAACAAACGTAGTGCTAAATAGCTTTTGAAGCTGGGCCTTGTCTGACCTGTATTCTGCAACATATTTTACCAGGCCGCTGAAAGTACCGAGCGAAGAGATTGACATCAATAACTGCGACAAACTTCTAAGCTGACCAATTTTGTAAAGTCCTACAGCACCTACATAATCATAGAGAAGACGTTGCACAACGGCAGAAATCAAGAGCCTGATACTTACCACCACAGCATTGAGCGATGTCATCTTCAAAAGCAAATTACCGCGTATAAAGGATGGTATTTTCACCTAATATTTATTTAAAACTGATATTATAGTCTCAACTTCAGCGTTAGAAAGTATTGGGCTTATGGGAATGCTCACTACTTGCTCATGGATTTTTACGGTAACGGGAAAGTTTAAATTTTTAAATTCAGAAAGCGCCTCTTGTCTGTGTGGCGGAATGGGGTAATGGATTAAATGGCCAATTCCATTGCGGTCCAAGTAATCTATAAATTCATTTCTATTTTCAACGCGAACCACAAAAAGATGAAAGATGTGGTTTTCACTTCCATCGTAATGCGGAAGAATTATTTTATCATTTTTTATTTCTGAAATATACTTTTTCGCGATTGTCCTACGGCTTTCATTATCAGAATCCAGTGTAGGCAACTTTATATTTAAAAAGGAAGCCTGTATTTCATCAAGTCTTGAATTTAAGCCCACAAACTCATTTACGTATTTTGTGGAAGCTCCATAATTTCGAAGTTTTGCAATAACAGACGCCAATTCGTCATCATTGGTAGTTACCGCTCCCCCATCTCCCAGCGCACCCAAATTTTTTGTTGGATAAAAACTGAAGCCAGCCGCATCGCCAATATTTCCCGCCAGTTTTCCATCACTATTTTTAGCTCCGTGGGCCTGTGCGGCATCCTCAATAACGAGCAAATTATTTTCTTTTGAAATCTTTAAAATTTCTTCCATTGGCGAAAGCTGTCCGTAGAGATGAACGGGCATTATCGCCTTCGTTTTTTCTGAAATAGCACTTTTAAGTGAATTGATATCGAAATTATACGCATTAAAATCTGCCTCCACCAAAACAGGTTTTAAGCCGGCTTGTTTTATTGCCAAAATTGTAGCGATGTAGGTATTTGATGCAACCAAAACTTCATCATTGTCTTTTAATTTTCCAAGAATTTTATATCCTTCCAAAATCAACCGCAAAGCGTCCAAACCATTGCCAACACCTATGCAGTGACTCGTGCCGCAATAGCGCGCAAAATTTGCTTCAAACAATTTTACTTGACTTCCCAAAACATAATATCCCGAATCCAGAAATTGCTTGAAGCCGTCTTGAAATTGCTTTTCAAAACGTTTATTTATGGCGTGTAGGTCTAAAAATGGAATCATAAAAAAACGGTTGCTAATTTTTTATAATTTGCGGTTTTCACTTCATAAAATGATTGTACAATGCAGCGGCCCCCAAAACATTCCTTCCAATAAAGCAGGCCTTCATTTATGTTTTTCCCATGGTTCTCGTTGGAAGTCCCAAAATCGAAATATCTTTTATTTCTGAAACGCTCGGTTATTAAATACTCAAATAAAAAATCCAACGTCCCCAATTGCTGCTTGTCCTCATTTGCAGAAATATACTGCACGTGCGCTACGGTTTCGGTTTCAAAAATAGTTGCGCCGCCTACAATTTCATCTGCTTTATAAACATTAAACTGGATGATGTTCTTCGGAAAATTGTTTGCCAGTTCGGTTATTTCACCAAATGAATGTACAGGCAGCGCTTGATGGCGAAGAGCTAAGTTGGGAATCAATATTTTTTCCCAAAACGGTTCAAAATCATTTTCTTCCTCAATCCGAAGCTCGCTTTTATTTGCTTTTTTCACTCCTTCCATTCGGTTCGCAGCAATCTTTAACGGATTTTGGTTATCAATTACGCTTAAAACATCGGTACGCACCTTTTCCGCTTCTGTAATAAAAAGCAGATAATCCATTTCATCAGAAGGCAATAAATTATATATTTTCGGCAACATTTTTAAATGAAGATGTTCAATTCCCGCTTCATTCAGAAATTGAAGCACACTGCTAAAAATCAAAACAACTTCCTTCAACTTTGTTTTTTTCTGAAGCAGCAAACCTCCGTAGGTCAATCCTTGATGGGAATACGCGGTATTTTCAGAAATATTTGCTGGCAGGGCCGCAACAACTTTTCCTTTTTTAAATACCAGAAGGGAATAATCCGTAAATCTGTCGGCATGATATTCCATAAAATCCCTTTGAAACAGAAAAGTTGCATTTTTGGAATTCTCCAGAAATTTCTGCCACAAAAGTTTATCTTCCGCAGTATATTTTTTTACTGAAAATGTATTGCTTTCCAAGTGATTTCTTTTTTTAAAAAGGGTTTCGGTATAAGAATGTAAAGCTAAAATTTATTTTTAGTTTTACAGTCCCACAAATAATTAATTAAAACCATCAAATTGTTTAAATATTCTACAAGAGGATTAAAATTTTCTGCGTTTGATGGGTTATTGCTGTTAATCTATTTAGCGGTCTTTATTTATTTTGTTCTTCAACCGGCCATCTATTCTCCCGATACCAACACCTATTTTAGAGTACATTTTTACAGGTTTCCAGGCTACGGACTTTTTTTGAGGAGTTTTGATCTTTTTTTCGGCAGCTTTTTTGAAACCGCTGTGGTTGCTTTTCAGCTGTTGCTAGGTTTTTTGGCAATTGCCAAGCTTCAAAAAACATGCAAACAACTTCTGAAACTTAAAAACTGGGAGTATTTTGTGTTGTTCATACTGCTTATTTTCCCATATTTTCCGCCACTTTTGGTGGGAAACAATCTGACTTCGGAAGGACTCTCCTATCCTTTTTACCTGTTTTTGATAGCTTATAGCTTAGATTTTTTATTTAACAACCAGCCCAATAAATTAGTTCACCTTTCTATTGCATTTATATTATTGTGCCTTACGCGCGGTCAGTTTATAATTGTTGCCCCCATTCTAGGGGTTTTGTACATTTTAAAAGAGCGAAAAAATATTCTTAACAGACCCAATCTATTTTTTGGGATACTTCTTTTTATTTTGCCAATTATCACTCAAACCTTAGACAAGACATATCATAAAGCCGTTCACGGTTTCTTTGTTACCACGCCCTTCAGCTATGTAAATGCACTCACTTTGCCACTTTATGTTTCAGATGAAGAAGATGCTTCTTTGATGAAAACTGAGAATGAAAAAATAGTTTTTTCAAGAACCTATCAAAAAATTGACAGCTTAGGTCTTTTGAGTTCAAAGGTAGAAGGCGACGCCACTGAAAAATACATGCTTTTTCACAACAATTTTCCGTGGATCTGCAATAGATCTTTTCACGTTCCCACGATGAACTATTTTGAGAGCAAAACCAATAAATTGAGTGAAAATGTAATTTTGGCCGAAAAGGCCGCAAAAAATATGCTTCCCGTTTTGGTGAAAGATAATTTCGAAAAATACATATCTATTTATTTTGAAGGTATTTTTCACGGTTTTAAGGGAATCCTGCCGGCAGTGCTCACATTGCTTCTTTTTCTTTATAGCACAATAATTACTTTTAGAAAATGGTCTGTCAATAATGGATTGCTGCTATTTGGTTCCACACTTATAGTTTCAAATGCAATGATCGTGGCATTTGCTTCGCATTCCATTATGCGCTATTTATTTTACAATTACTTTTTTGCCATTTTAATCGGAATTATTTTATTCCGAAAAATAACTTCAAAAATATGAACGTAGAGCTATCTGTTGTAATGCCGTGCCTAAATGAAGCCGAAACCCTTGCCATTTGCATAAAAAAAGCACAAGGTTTTTTTGAACGAAAAAACATAGTGGGTGAAGTTATTATTGCTGACAACGGCAGCACGGACGGCTCACAACAAATTGCAAAAGATTTAAACGCTACTGTTATAAACGTTCCACAAAAAGGTTACGGCAGTGCACTGCGGGGCGGCATAGAAGCAGCAAACGGAAAGTATATTATTATGGGCGATGCCGATGATAGTTATGATTTTGAAAATTTGATGCCCTATATCATGAAACTTCGGGAAGGTTATGATTTGGTAATGGGCAATCGTTTTAAGGGCGGAATTAAAAAAGGTGCCATGCCCTTTCTACACAAATATCTGGGAAACCCGGTACTTTCCTTTATTGGAAGATTATTCTTTAAAAGTAAAATTGGTGATTTTCACTGCGGTTTGCGTGGGTTCAGCAAGGAAGCTTTTTACAAAATGGAGCTCAAAACCACAGGCATGGAATTTGCCAGCGAAATGATTGTAAAGGCAAGTCTTAAAAATCTTAAAATTGCTGAAGTACCGACCATCCTTTCACCTGATGGGCGCTCCCGACCACCACATTTGAATACATGGCGTGACGGTTGGAGGCATTTACGGTTTTTGGTGCTCTACAGCCCCAATTGGTTATTTATGGTTCCCGGTTTGTTGTTAATGCTTTTTGGGCTGATTACTTCGGCGTTTTTAATTATGGGTCCCGTTTCCGTTGGAAATGTAAATTTTGATGTGCACACCCTTCTTTTCACTTCCGGCTTTATACTTATTGGTTTCCAGTTTATCCTTTTTTACGGCCTAACAAAAGTTTTCACGGTAGAAAACGAACTTCTTCCGAAGTCAAAAAAATATGACCGGCTTTTCAAATTTATTAATTTGGAAAAAGGCTTGATAACCGGTTTTGTTTTGGTTATTGTGGGAATAGTTCTAAGCTTTTTGGCATATTCAGATTGGCAGGCCACCGGTTATGGAAATATTGAAAGCACGGCAATTTTAAGAAGAGTTATTCCTGCAATTACGCTAATGCTATTGGGCGTTCAGATTATACTTTTCAGTTTGTTTTTCAGTATTCTTGGATTGAAAAAATAAATTTTACTCTTTATTTTTTTTGTACGCTAATAATATTTGTAAAAGCATACTCGGGGCTTAAAACCTCTATTTCAATACTGCCTATTTTATTAAGCGCATCTACTGTTCTATTCTTAAATGAAGTTAAAACATACACTTTTCCCCTTTCTTTTAATTGGTTAGAAATAGCTGTTATAGTATCAACTTCACAAAAGGTGATATTGTATTTTCTTAAATAAAAATCAGTGGAAGGTTGGTCTCTTTGATCGTATTTGACCACCGGATAATTATTATGGATTTTGCTCAAATAGTTCATCGTGCTGTCTTGCTTGTAAAAATTTCCCAAGTAAAAATTTCTGTATAAATCCTGGGTTTCCATATTATTCTCAACCATATTTTTTGAAATAATGACATTGTTTCTATCCATTTCTTTCAGAAAAACAATAATACAGTAAACCGAAACAACTACTTGTAAAATGCGTGTTTGATATACCTTTAAAGTATCAATAAATTTCACGATCAGTATCGTCAAAATGATACAGAATATAGGAGCCAACGGAACAAAAACTCTGGGAAATGGAGCTTTTTGATGTAAAAAGGAAAGCACAAATGGCACAACAAAAAGAGATGCCAAAAACAAAAAATAGTAGCGTTCCTTTATTGAGCTCTTTTTATAAAAAATAAATAATCCCGGTAGCAACAACAGCAATAAAAAATATCTATTTGAGAAAAAATCGACAACCGCAATTCTTAAGACGTGAAATGAATAAAGCAACCCAAAGGGACCTCTATTGGAGTATTTGTTAAACATTACATCTTCCAATATTGGCAAATACAGGAAAAATGCTAAAACAGCCCCACCGATTACTGAAATCATCACATTAAAATATAGCCGTGAAATATTTTCCCTTTTACGGTAATAATACAACCAACTACAGAAAAGTAGAGACCCAAAAGCCACAAGTACGTATAGATTTGAAGGTATTGTATACAAAAGCAACAAACTGCAGATTAACACAATAAAAAGTGAAAGGTTTTTTTTATCCGAAATATAAGTCCACGAAAAATAGACCAGCATCACCAAAAAAAGCGCACTCATATTATAACCTCTAAGCTGCAGTGAAAAATTCATATACGGAATGGTGGTAAAAAGAATGCCATACAAAAGAAAACTGCTTTTATAGCCAAAAAAACGCTTTAGAATTCGAACCGATAAAAAAGCGGATAACAGTGAAATAATCAATTGAAATCCGCGAAAAATATAGGTATGTGCCTCTGCGGAAAAAATATCCCGATATCCAAATGCCCTTGAAATAAGTTGTGTGGTGAAATTGTAAAAAATATGGTTGTTGGGTGCTGGATAATAAAACAGCGTGGTAGAAAAGTCCCTCAAGGCAAATTCTTCAAGCGAATATACCTCATCGTACCAAAGATCGTAATCTATATAATGAAAGCACCATATGGCCATTGGAACAAAGCCCAAAAGGGTAAACAGATAACCTATAGTTTTCGCTTTCATCAAAAATTTGAAATCAAAAATAAGTAATTTAATGCTTTCAGTACCTCTTTATGAATGGAAGACAATTATTGAAATTTTAAAAAAATAGATGCATATATTTGCTATCAAATCTATTTCATGCAAAAAGCGCTTTCTATAATTGTTCCGGCTTATAACGAAGAACATACCATTCTTGAAATTTTGGAAATACTCTATAAATTAGAACTGCCCAACAACCTGCAAAAAGAAATTGTAATTGTTGACGATTGTTCTAAGGACAACACCTTAAATATCATCAAGAAATTTATTCAAAATCATCTTGATTGTAACGTTCAGTTTTTTTCCTTTGAAAAAAACCAAGGAAAGGGCGCAGCGTTAAATAAAGGCATTCAAATGGCAACAGGTGATTTTATAATTATTCAGGATGCCGATCTGGAATATGACCCGAATGAGTATTCCCTTTTGTTGAAACCAATTTTGGAAAATAAGGCCGATGTGGTTTATGGCTCCCGATTTATGGGCGGGAATCCGCATAGAATTTTGTTTTTTTGGCATACTATCGGAAATAAGTTTCTCACATTTTTAAGTAATATGTTTACCAATCTGAACCTAACCGATATGGAAACCTGTTATAAACTGTTTAGGGCAGATATTCTAAAAGGGTTGGATTTAAAGGAAAAAAGGTTTGGTTTTGAACCTGAAGTAACGGCGAAAATTTCACGCGTAAAAAAAATACGTATCTATGAGGTAGGCATTTCATACTACGGTCGAACTTACGAAGAAGGGAAAAAAATAAACTGGAAAGACGGACTTTGGGCACTTTGGTGCATTTTTAAATACAATGTATTTTCCCGCTAAATCTCTAAAACATTATTTGCCTTTTTCGGGCTCTATTTTTTCAAAGACATAATTTCCGGAACCATCTACATATTTATAAACGCCAGGTTCGGTACCACCGGTTAAGCAGATGTAGCTTTCATCTGCCTGCAAATTTTGAAGATATTTTTCGTTTCCGGATAAATAGGTAAAAAGAATTCTAAAAACATTCACCGGCGTTTTTAATTTGGAATCGTATTCTGGCACTTCGTTTTTTGGCCAATGAATTGTAAGGTTCGTACTAAAAATAGATTTTTTTATGGCTATATTTTCGGTTTTTGTATCGCCTTCCCCAGTATAATTTAGGCCTACAAACCCACCGTGGTCCGCCATTAATATTATAAGCGCCTGTGGATCCTTATCCAATATTTCAATGATAAGATTTTTCATCAATTCGTTGGACTCTTTTAATCTTTCAATCCATTTTTCACGCTCCACGGCCGCACCTTGCGAGCTACCGGCCGTAGTATTTATATGGGCAGGTTTGAGTATTTGTATAAAAAAGAATTTGGGAGTTTGGATAGAATCGGAAAGATACCGTTTCAACGGTTCCAAAACGGGCTGCACTTCCCCCAAACCTTTATTAAGGAACGGAACCTTACCATATGGAATACTGCTATGGTCATACCCCATTTTTGGCCTGTTATTCAAAAAATAATAAGTTTCCGACAGAAAATAGGTTTCATATCCATTGCTTTTGAAAGCGTTGAGAACGGGATTTTCAGAAATAATAATTTCTCTGGCATTCTCTACTTCTTGTTTATCCAAATTAAAATCGTAGTAGTGGTGCTTCATCATAAAAGCACTACTGTTTGAAGCCAAAGTCGATTTATAATTGGTGTGAAAATCTGGATAGGTTTTAAAATTGGTAGTTTCTAAAAAGGTTTCAAATGCATTGTTTCCGACATTGTAAAAATCATCATTCAAGGTAGAAAAACTCACGTAACCATCGGGTTGAATAAAGTATACGTTGGGTTTCTTTTTAAAAACCACATTTTCAATATCGTCCGGCTGTTGCTTCCACGTGTCAGAATAAGTTAATTTTTGGAATATTATCTGTGAAACTGAAAAAATACCTATCAAGGCCAAAAGCAATTCGATCACAATTAACTTCTTTAAATGTCGATAAAGAAATATTGCGAACAATAGCGAAACAATAAAAATCCCAACTATTATTTTACGTTCAATAGGTACAAAAACAAAAGTTTTCAGAATGAATAAAAACGTGAAGAGATTTAAAAAGGGTAATACGTATTTTTGATAGGGTTTAAAAATGACCAACTTTGAAAGTCTGTGGAATATCAAAAAGGCCAGAGCGGGCAACAGTATAAAAACACCTGTGAAATATAAAAGGTGTTCCCATGATTTTGACATATCAAAATTTCTGGAATAGTAAAACAGCACAGGGTAAAGACCAGCCGAAATACCTGCCAAAACCGGATACTCCTTGTTATTATTGAGAAAGTTTTTTAACACTTTGCTTTGTTTCTTTATCTTATGAAAGTTTCTTGAAAATTACACTTCCCGCATCGTCCAAATATTCATAAACGCCTTGGGGTGCGCCAGAGTTGATTATTATGTAACTCCCGTTTTCCTGTAAATTTTCAAGATATGAGTTTTCCTCGCTTAAATATGCGGTCAAAATTCTAAAAAGATTAACCGAGGTTTTTAATTCCTTATCAAATTCCGGCGCTTCCCCATTGGGCCAATGAATGGAAAGTATGGTGCTGAATATGGAGTTCACAAAATCAGGGTTCGTATTCTTAGTGTAGGATTCGCCCGTGTTTGTCATCCCCACAAATCCGCCATGATCGGCCATAATTACAATCAATGCTTTCGGATCTTTTTCCAGAATAGACTTTGTAAGTTGGGTCAGTTTTTTATTTGCTTCCGCCAAACTTTCCATATAATGTTGGCGCTCTCCCTCCACCCCTTTGGAATCTTCTATAGTATTTGTAATATGCCCGGGGTTGAAAATTTCAATAAAAAAGAAATTAGGGCCATCAGCATAAGTTTCCAAATAGTTATCGAAAGGTTTTATTACATCTTTTGGCTCTCCAATGCCGGTAGTGACAAAATCAATTTCTTCCGTTGAAAAATTACAGAAATCATAACCAAGCTTTGGCTTGTTGGTCAAAAAATAGGGCTGCTCGGTAAGAAAAAATGTGCGATAACCGTTGTTCTTCAATATGCGAAGCACACTATTATCTGATACAATTACATTGCGGGCGTCAATGGTTTCGGTAAAATCGGAGCCGTTGTTATAATAATGATGCTTCATCATAAACACCGCACTGTTAGTGGGCAGTGTGGCGGCATAATTACTTCGGAAACCGGGATAGTTTTTAAAATTGTTTTCCTTCAAATAATATTCAAATTCGCTATTCGGAATATTGTAAAAACCCTTTTTAAGCTCCGAAAAATTTGCGTACCCATCAGGCTGAATAAAATAAATATTAGGTTTTTTCTTAAATACAGCTTCCTCGATTGCATCGGGCTGCGCCATCCATTCCTTGGAATAATTAAGCTGCTTAATAACCACGGGCGCTAATGTGAAAATACCAATGACGGCAAGTATGAGTTGAAAGCCAATGATTTTCTTGAAAAATTTTCGAAGCAAAAAGGCAAGCAAAACAGCGACTCCAAATATGATAAGGGTTCGCAACCAATTAAAGCCAGCATACAGTGCTATATTCAAATAAGAAAAAAAGAAGAAAAAGTTTAAAAAAGGTAAAACAAACGGCTGAAATTTCTTGAACAAGTTTACCCCAGAAATTTTATGTGCCAAAAAAAATACAGCAATGGGAAACAATAAAAATACAGAGACAAAATACCCTAGGTGTCCCCAGGAATTGATCATTTTATAATTGTTTGTGTAATAAAACAATAATGGGTAAAGACCCGCCGCCACGGCCGTAAGTACAGGATAGGCATTCCCGTTGTTCAAAAAACCCGAGAAAAGACCCTGTTTTTTTTTAGCCTGCATGATTTTTGTTTTTCAAAAGATACAGCAAACGCTTGGTGCCTTTTACAGTCTCCTTTTTTTCAAGGGTGAAGTATTTTAAATATCCCTTTTCAAATTCCATTTCATTGTAAAAATCAAAATGGTTAATAAATTCACGCTTGCGTACCAATAGCGATTGCGCCCAGGAATCTTCCCGGGTTGGAAACTCAATGATCAGGTTTTTAGAAAATGAAGCAAAAAATTCAGCCGATTTTTCAAAAGGAACGTTTCCGGAAAGCGTAATGTGATGTATCAAAGCCAAAGCCATGGTAACATCGGGCGCATAATCTGCCAAACGCTGCATTAACGAACTGCGCTCCGTATTGTTGAAACCGATGCCCGGTGCGGGCTGTAGCACATCGCATACAAAGGGCAACATATTGGTTTCCTTGTTTTGCTGAAGCTGTTTGTAGTTATAATCTACCGCATTGCTGTCAATATCAGTCACAATTATATGTGGTACACTGTCAATAACAGTGCGTCCAAAGGTTCCGTCATTTCCGCCCACGTCAATCAGTTTTTGCGGTGCCAATGGTTTTATCCATTCTTTTATGAGCGTTTTTTTTGCTTCAAACGCAGTTTCGTCATAATTGGTTTTATCGTAATAATTGCCCCATTCACTGGCTTCTTTTAACGTTAAGCCTTTTATGTAATCATAAAGGCTTTCCAAAATATTTTCCTGGGCCTTTTTGGAAAGAGTCGCTATCTTGGTTTCAGCTTTGTAGTCTTCACTGTGCTTGCTTTCCATTTTGGCGAGCAAGTGAATATTTGGATATACTACCGAACTAAGTTTGGTACGCGTGGGCAATAAAGACGAAATCAATTTTACCGGAATACCGTCAATGTGCGTTTGCATCATTTTAAAGATTTCGGTGCCGTGATATTTTGCCAAAACCAAAGGTCCAAAAAAGTGGGTGATGAATTGTTTATAAGCGCGCCAAGGAGTGCCTTCCTCATAAAAATCGAAGGAAAGCGTATCGATAAAAATAGGTTTTCCTTTGTGAAATGTTACGTTATAAGCAGAGGCATCCTTCAAAATAAATCCTTTTGAAAGTGCGTATTTCTGAATTTTTAAGGTGTGGAGCGCGGCGTGCTTGTATTGCTCAAAACTCCATTCGTACGGATTTGTAATAAATGGAATTTCTTCCGGGGTAATAATTATTTCGTCAGAAGAAACAGCAGTTTCCTCATGGTGAATGAGCAAGCCTTTTGAAATAAGATTTTTAAAAAAACCGCTTTCTTTCAGTTTGTTGTATTGCGGAAAATATATAGGTTTGATAGCCCTTCGCAGGGTTTTTCCTTCGTAAAAAATATACCCCGAAGGATCGCGAAATGAAGCTTGGTGTGCGTCAGTTTTTTTTGTCATGTGTATCGGTGTCTTGCTCTTCAACGTCAATTGAATCGTAAGTATCCTTTTCCTCTTTTACCAATCCGAAAAAAGATTTCACCTTATACATAACATTTTTTGAAAAAAGCAAAATGCCAGCTGCTGCTGCCACTACCGCCTGTACTATCATGGCTCCCAGCCCTGGATCGAAATAAAGAAAATTCATACCTATTATTTTTCTGTGTTTGCCTTTCGGCGACAACAAATTAACTAAAAATCGCCAAGTTTATTGAGTTGCTTGGCGATTTTCTTTTTTCTACAATTTATTACGCTTGCGGTCCACTTCCTTCAAATATATTTTTCGAAGTCTTAAATGGTTTGGCGTTACCTCGACGTATTCGTCTTTTTGTATGTATTCCAACGCTTCTTCCAAAGAAAATTTAATAGCGGGAATAATTCGTGCCTTATCGTCAGCTCCCGAAGAACGTACGTTTGATAGCTTTTTGGTTTTGGTAATGTTTACCGACATATCGTCTTGGCGAGTGTTTTCACCAATAACCTGCCCTTCGTAAATATCCTCGTTAGGATTTACGAAGAAACGTCCACGATCCTGTAATTTATCAATTGAGTACGGTATGGCTTGCCCCGTTTCCATAGAAACCAAACTTCCGTTCTGTCTTTCAGGAATCCCTCCTTTCAAAGGTTGGTATTCAAGAAAACGGTGTGTCATAATAGCCTCACCCGCAGTTGCAGTAAGTAACTGGTTTCTAAGACCGATAATTCCACGGGATGGTATGATGAATTTACAGATCATTCGCTCCCCTTTTCCTTCCATGCTCAACATTTCCCCTTTACGGATGGTTACCATATTAATGGCAGTTCCACTTACTGTTTCGGGCAAATCGATGGTCATTTCCTCAACCGGCTCACATTTTACGCCGTCAATTTCTTTAATGATTACTTGAGGCTGCCCGATTTGAAGTTCGTATCCTTCACGGCGCATTGTTTCAATCAAAACCGAAAGGTGCAAAACCCCACGGCCAAAAACCATAAATTTATCAGCACTGTCCGTTGGTTGCATGCGCAAGGCAAGGTTTTTTTCCAATTCCTTTTCAAGGCGCTCCTTAATGTGGCGCGAAGTAACAAACTTTCCATCCTTTCCAAAGAAAGGAGAATCGTTAATTGTGAAAAGCATACTCATTGTAGGCTCGTCAATGGCAATGGTTTTAAGTGCTTCGGGGTTTTCGGCATCGGCAACGGTATCGCCAATTTCAAAACCTTCCAAGCCTACCAACGCACAAATATCGCCCGCTTGTACTTCAGCAACTTTTTTACGGCCCAAACCTTCAAAAGTATGAAGTTCCTTTATTTTTGATTTTACTTTACTACCATCTCGTTTCACCAAGGCTATCTGCATTCCTTCCTTTAAAACGCCTCTCTGCAAACGACCGATTGCGATACGCCCTGTAAAAGACGAAAAGTCCAAGGAGGTAATCAACATCTGCACGGTACCTTCCTCCACTTTTGGTGATGGAATGTGTTCCAATACCATATCAAGCAACGGCTCAATAGTTTCGGTTTGGTTTTTCCAGTCTTCGCTCATCCAGTTGTGCTTTGCAGAACCATAAACGGTTGGGAAATCTAGTTGCCACTCTTCTGCGCCCAATTCAAACATTAAATCAAATACCGCTTCGTGTACTTCATCTGGCGTACAGTTTTCCTTATCCACTTTATTTACAACCACGCAAGGCTTCAACCCAAGCGAAATCGCCTTTTGAAGCACGAAACGTGTTTGCGGCATCGGGCCCTCAAAAGCATCAACTAAAAGAAGAACACCATCTGCCATGTTCAATACACGCTCCACTTCGCCACCAAAATCGGCGTGACCAGGGGTATCGATAATGTTTATTTTAGTGTCTTTATAAACAACGGAAACGTTTTTTGAAGTAATGGTAATTCCGCGTTCGCGTTCCAAATCGTTATTATCCAAGATAAGTTCGCCAGTGTTTTCGTTTTCACGAAAAAGGCTACAGTGGTGCATAATTTTATCAACCAAGGTGGTTTTACCGTGGTCAACGTGTGCAATAATGGCGATGTTTTTAATTTTCATAGCAATGCTCCTTTTTTTAAGAGGGTGCAAAAGTAGTGTTTCTAAGTGGATTAGAAATAAAAGTTGGGTGTTTATTTTAGTTGAAATAGTAGGTTGGAATAAATGAAACAAAGCAGTGTTAGCTTGACGACATATCAGAATAGTAAAATACCTATCTTTACACTACTAAAATTATAGTATGAAACTTAATTTAATCCCAAAAATAAAACACACAACTTCCAACAATTTCTTTCTCCTCGCCGGTCCCTGCGCCATTGAAGGCGAAGAAATGGCAATGCAGATTGCCGAAAAGATTGTAAAAATTACAGATGCCCTCGAAATTCCATACATCTTTAAAGGAAGTTTTAAAAAAGCAAACCGAAGCAGAATCGATAGTTTCACGGGAATTGGCGATGAAAAAGCTTTGAAAATCCTCCGCAAAGTTTCTGAAACTTTTGACCTTCCCACCGTTACCGATATTCACGAAGTGAGTGATGCAACAATGGCTGCGGAATACGTGGATGTTTTACAGATACCGGCTTTTTTGGTACGCCAAACAGATTTGGTGGTTGCTGCCGCCGAAACTGGAAAAGTAGTGAATTTGAAAAAAGGACAATTCATGAGCCCGGAAAGCATGAAGCATGCCGTAACCAAGGTTACAGATTGCAATAACGAACAAGTACTGATTACAGATCGCGGAACCATGTTCGGCTATCAGGATATGATTGTAGATTTTCGGGGTATTCCCACAATGAAACAATACGCCCCCGTTGTTTTGGACGTTACCCACAGTTTGCAACAGCCCAACCAAAGTGCTGGCGTTACAGGTGGTAGGCCCGAAATGATTTCAACAATTGCGAGAGCGGGAATAGCTACCGGCGCCGATGGAATTTTTATTGAAACCCACTTTGACCCAACAAACGCAAAAAGCGATGGTGCCAATATGCTAAATTTAAACCTACTTGAGAAGTTATTAACGGATCTTGTAGCTATAAGAAAAACCATCAATCAATTATAGCTCTATAAAAATTTATATAATTAAAGCGCCCTGCCATCACAAAATGGCAGGGCGCTTTGGCTAATAACAAAACTCTATAAAATAAGCATCGTTACTTTTTAAAAAAGGACTGTACCCAATTGGGGCACAGTCCTTAACCTCATTACTTATAAAACTCCCCAATTAAATAAGTATTCAAATATCGCACTAAATCTGCTAACAATCAACAGGGATTTCCCCCTTTTTACACAGGATTTTTCCTGTTTTTATCATTAAGTCCAGATTAAAAAAAGAAAAGCTGCTTCTGAAAAGAAACAGCTTCTGCCCTCATATCTAAAATTAACTCCCCAATTAATTTGATAGTGTAAAGATGCGAAGAAGAACAATACCAGTCAAGAGGAAAAACCCTGAATTTGTAGGGGGATTTCCCCCTTTTTTAACGTAAGGTTTCTCCTACTTAATTTAATTACCATAAAACTGCTCTATATATTTCAGAATTTTATTTGGCTAACAAACATTTTTATATTTACTTTGTTTTTCAAAGTACTTTATTATGAGTGATCAGGATTATCTAAAAGACATAAGCGAGATTAAAAACTTAATGAACCGCTCTTCCCGTTTTATATCGCTGAGCGGGCTCTCCGGTATCTTTGCTGGAGTCTATGCTATTCTTGGAGCGGCAATAGCATACATATATCTTTTCCCAAAACCGGGGGAATTTCTTACCCTCCACAGTTGGAATTTTAAACTCTTGCTCGCGCTCCTGGCTTCCGTGGCAATTCTCAGCGTAGTCACAGCTTATCTGTTGACGACCCAAAAAGCAAAAAAAAACAATGAGAAAATTTGGGATGCCACCACCCGTCGTTTACTCATAAATTTTCTAATCCCACTTGTAACGGGTGGAATTTACATCATCATCAAATTGAATAGTCAGCATTATGGTTTAAGTGCTTCGTTAATGCTTATATTTTATGGACTGGCGCTTGTAAATGCCTCAAAATACACCATCGGCAACGTAAAATATTTGGGCTATGCAGAAATTATCATCGGCTTACTTTGTGCGGCTCTTCCCGGTTATGGCCTATGGTTTTGGCTCTTGGGCTTCGGGCTTTTCCATATTATTTATGGAAGTATAATGTATATTAAAGAAAGAAAAAGCTAAAAGTGGGCATCATAGACAACATAAACAAACTTTTTGACCATCGCATCCGCTTGGGAATCATGAGCATACTTGTAGTGAACGAGGATGCAGATTTCAATAGGCTTAAGGAATTGCTTGATGTTACCGATGGCAATCTGGCCAGCCACATAAAAGCACTGGAGCAGGCAGAATATATTTTGGTGGAAAAAAGTTTTGTGGGAAGAAAGCCAAATACAAATTACATAGCCACAAAGCTGGGAAAGGCGGAATTTAAAAAGCATATTGATGCTCTTGAGAAATTGATTCAAAAACCGAAAACATAACAATTATATTTTTTTATCATTTCACTTTGAAATACAAAGTACTTTAAATATATGAAGCTACGGAAAAAACTTATAGAGAAACTCTTTGAATGGTCCCAAAAAATTTATTTGAAATTCAAAAAGAAAGAACCCTGGGGAATCAGCACAGCTGAATTACTTGAATATCCAAATAACAGCTTTGGAAAAAATTTAGGCGCATTTCTCAATAAAAATGGTTTCGAACTTATTGGAAAAGTGGAACGCCACGATGCCTACCACGTATTATCCGGTTTCGGCACCAATGTGGAAAACGAAATTGCGCTTCAATACTTATGCTACGGCAACGGCAAACGAACGCCTTATTTAACGGGCGTACTTTTATTGGGAACCACCCTTCTCCCAAAATATGCTTCCTATTATTACAACTCCTACTTAATTGGTAAACAGATCAACACCTTCCACCACTTTGATTTCCAAAAATTATTACACACAGATTTTGAAGGGTTTAGAAAAGTAATCTTTTCCGAAACACAATTATTGAAACTTCAGAAACTTCAATATCAATACAATGAATTTCAATACAGTCCACAAACAATAAACTAATGGCATTTAACCTTTAACACAAAAATTATGGAACAGAAAAAAAGTAGATTCAGCAATTGGATGCGCAACTCCATCACCGCGCGCATGCTCGTAGTAGGATTTTTATTATTGGTTTTATTGATTCCTTTGGAATTCGTAAAATCATTAATTAACGAACGGGCGTATAGGCAGGAAGAAGTTGTGCGCGAGATAAATCAAAAATGGGGAAATGAGGTCTTGCTCTCCGGCCCCATCGTGAAAATTCCTTATAAAATGATTTCAGAGGAAAAGATTTTCAACGAAAAAAGTAACGCCTATTATACGAAAACGAAGGAAACAATAGAAAACGCTTACTTCTTTCCCGATGAATTGAACATTACATCAAATGTTAATACGAAACCGCTGAACCGAAGTATTTATGAATCGGTGGTCTATTCCGCGGCCATTGGCGTAAAGGGAAATTTCCCCACAATTGATTTTTCGGATACTGATATTCCAGAAGAAAACATTCTTTGGGAAAAGGCGACCGTTCTTCTAAAAACCACAAACTTAAAGGGAATAAAAACCACTCCGGTTGTAAACTTAGCTTCGGAAGCACTTTCAATGACGCCCCAATATTCCACGGAATATTTGAACACCATCCAAAGCAAATACATTGCAAACGCGAAGGAAATATTCGCTGCACCACTTCCCTTTTCATTCGACTTAAAAATAAACGGCAGCGAAAGTTTGAAGTTTTTACCAATAGGAAAAGAAACCGATGCCACCATGAAATCGAACTGGCACTCCCCCAGTTTTGACGGTAACTTTCTGCCCGAAGACACCAATAAGGAAATAAGCCAAGAGGGATTTACGGCTACTTGGCGCATCCTGCAAATAAACAGACAGTTTGAGCAATCTTTTTTTGGGCATCTGCCAGATCTTTCAGCTTTCGCTTTCGGCACCAAACTTATCATTCCCGTGGACGAATACCAAAAGAGCGAACGCACTGCCAAATACGGCATTTTGGTTATCGGCTTAACATTGTTGGTTTTTTTACTGATACAATTGGTTAGCAGAATTTACATCCACCCCTTTCAATATATGATGATCGGTTTGGCTTTGGTAATGTTCTATACGCTGCTCATCTCCATTTCAGAGCATAGTAATTTCTTTAAAGCGTATGCCGTTGCCGCATTTTCAGTAATTGTATTGATAACGATCTATTCGCGCGCCATTTTAAAAGGATTTAAATTTCCGTTGCTCATCTGCGGCTCGTTGGTTTCGCTATATGGTTTTATTTATGTGATAATCCAATTGGAAAACTATGCACTTTTGGTAGGCAGTATTGGTCTATTCTTAATCCTAGCAATCATAATGTTTACCTCACGGCGAATTGATTGGAATAACGATTGAAAAAGATGAAGACACTTTTCAATAAAATTGCAAAACTTTATAAATGGGCTTTATTGCTAAGCCCATTTGTATTGTTTGCCATTATTTGTTTGGACACTTACGTGCTTTTGGAAACGGAAAACCAAACCTTTCAAAGTACCGAAGAAATTCCGCATAATAGGGTAGGCTTGCTTTTGGGCACTTCAAAATTTATAGCCAATGGCGATATAAACCTGTATTGTCTATTCAGAATAAGAGCGGCCGTGGAACTTTTTAAAGCTGGAAAGATTGATTTTATTTTAGTGAGCGGCGACAATGGCAGAATAGGTTACAACGAACCTTTGCTTTTTAAAAAAGACCTAATTCAATTAGGAATACCCGAAGAAAAAATAGTCTTGGATTATGCCGGATTCAGCACTTTGGATTCTGTTTTAAGAGCCCAAAAGATATTTGGATTGAATAGGTTTACGGTAATTTCACAAAGTTTCCATAACGAACGTGCAATTTTCCTGGCAAAACAAAAAGGCATTGCAGCAATAGGTTTTAACGCCGAAACGGTCGCGGGGAAATATTCCGCAAAAACAGAACTTCGGGAATACTTGGCGCGAATAAAAGCCTGTCTCGACATTGTTTTTGATTCGCGACCAAAATACTTGGGGGAAAAAATAGCAATACAATGAAGTTTTATATTTCGACAAGACATATTTTGGCAACAAGCATTCTTTTTGCAGCAGAGATTGCCATTGCCTATTTCCATTTCAATCACTTTATCAGAGGTTTTTTGGGCGATGTGCTTGTTATACTCCTAATCTATTGCTTTATAAAAATCTTTATAAAAAATCATGTTCTCCAAACTGCCGTTTCCGTATTGGCTTTTGCCTATTTCGTGGAAATGCTCCAATTATTCAAGTTTGCTGAAAAACTGAATATCCATTCAGAAATACTAATGACCATTATTGGCTCCGTGTTTGATTGGCGGGACTTGATTGTCTATACACTGGGCTTTTTACTTATTTTATTAATCGAAAATATATATATCAAAAATGAAGACCCTAAAAACATTTCTCTTTGATCGTTTCAACATTTGGTTTCCTCTTTTTTTACTGACGGTTTTTAGCATTTTTCTGCTTTCTGTTCGTTTAAAAATAACCCATTCCTTTTTCTATCTTTTTTTGGTATGGAACCTATTCTTGGCTATGATCCCATTTTTCATTTCCACTTATATGAAAAGCCAAAAACAGATCAAAAAGCTGAAACTGTCCTTTTTATTAATAGTTTGGTTGTTGTTTCTCCCCAATGCGCCGTATTTATTGACGGATTTTATCCACCTGCGCTTAAGCCCAATGGAATGGCTTGGTTTTGACAGTTTGATGATTGCGGTTTTTGCAGTTACGGGACTCGCTTTTTATGTAGTTTCCGTTAAGGAAATGAAACAATTGTGCTTTAAGCATTTCAACCAAAAACTGATTTTAAAATCCCTGATTATCCTTCCTTTTGCGGTAAGTTTTGGAATGTATCTCGGGCGCGTATTACGGTGGAATTCCTGGGATGTTCTTCACAATCCCTTTATCCTTTTTACAGATGTTTTCGAAATAATCACAGTCCCAATTGACAATTTGGAAGCTTGGGCATTTACAATACTTTTTGGTCTATTTTTAAAATTAGTTTATTGGGTTTTCGAGAAATATCTTTTTGATTTTATGGAAGATTAAGCATTTTGTAATTATAATATTTAGTTTATTTTGCGAAATAATTAATAGTGCTATTTATGTTAATTCGTCCCCTCTGCTTTTTTCTAATTCTTCTTTCAATTAATTTTCTCTATTCCCAAGAACGAGAAATAGCTGAATTTCGCGAACCTTCAGAAAGTGATTTTGCACTAACTGTTTACGAAAAAGACTCAACAGCCGCAGCCGTTGTTTTGTATGAACAAGGTTATTATTACTATAATACCGTTGGTGACTATATTAAATTAATAAAAGAAGTACACAGAAAAATAAAAGTTTTTGATTCAAAAAAATTTGAGGGAGGCACTGTTGATATTCCATTGTTTTTCTCAGATGAAACAAGTGAAAAATTAGCTGGATATAGCGGATGGACCCATAATGGAAAAGCTAAATCAAAAGTTGATGCTGATGCTGTGTTTATAACTTCCGATCCTGAAATTGGCAAAGTTTTTAGGATGGTTTTTCCAAATGTGAAGGATGGTAGCATCATTGAATATGTTTATAAAATTGAATCTCCATTTCTTTTTAATTTTTACGGATGGGAATTTCAAGGAGAACTTCCAAAAATTTACAGTGAATTTTTATTTAAAATACCTATAGCTTTTCAATTTAACAATGTACTTTATGGCAATCAAAAACTTTACTTAAACAAATCCGAGGTTGTCGGTGATTGTTTACAAACAACTTACAATACTGAAATTATTAGATGTCCGATGACCTTATATGCTATGAAGGACGTTCCCGCTTTTAAAATGGAAGATTATATGCTTTCACCAAAAAATTATATTGCTCGGGTAGAATTTGAACCTAAAGAAATTCATACTGCTTCTGGTTGGAGTAAAACGAAAAAATTTTCAACGGAATGGAAAGATGTCGATAAGCTTCTAAAAAAAGGAGATATTGGAGATCAGCTAAATAAAACAAGTTATTTTAAAAAACGTCTACCAGATTCAATTCTTTCAAAAACCGATATGCCTGATAAGGCAAAAGCAATTTACAGTTTCATTAAAGACCATTATACTTGGGATGGCAGCTATTATAGTTCAGAAACAGAGGTAAAAGATGCTTTTGATGAAAGAAAAGGAAGTGTTCCAGAAATTAATCTTTCACTTATTAATGCTTTGGAAGCTGCAGGCCTTGATGCAAAATTGATGTTACTTTCAACAAGACAAAATGGACTGCCCACAGAGCTTTACCCAGTCCTCACCAAATTCAATTACACTGTAGCTGTACTTACAATTCAAAATAAAATCTATTTACTGGACGCCACAGACAAACAAGCTCCTTTTGGAGTCATTCCCTTTCGGGCGCTCAATATGCAAGGTCGCGTAATGGATTTTAAAAACGGAAGCTATTGGATGCCCATTGAACCCTTTGAAAAA